>JANLYQ010000001.1:0-26650 GCA_031365725.1 Sporichthyaceae bacterium
GGCGTGGTGTCGTCGCTCTCGAAGGCGCCGCCACGACCCGCAGTGAACGGCATGTCAAGCCTCCTTCGCCGCCGCGAGCAGCCCCGCCCGCGGGTCGTCGCCAGCAGTAGCCGCAGCCAGCGCCTCGACGGCGGCGCGGGCCTCATCCGAAAGAGCAGGGGGTACGACAACAGCCACGGTGACGAGCAGGTCACCACGACTGCCGTCCTTGCGCGTGACGCCCTTGCCCTTGACCCGGAAGGTGCGACCGGCCGCCGTGCCCGCGGGCAGCCGCAAGGTCACCGGGGCGCCACCCAGGGACGGCACGCGCACCTCGGCGCCGAGCGCGGCCTCGGCGAAGGTCACCGGCACCTCGAGGGTGAGGTTGTCGCCGCTACGGGTGAACAGCTTGTGCCGGGCGACAGTCACCACGACGAACAGGTCGCCGGCCGGACCGCCGCGCTCGCCCCGCGCACCCTTGCCCTTGAGCCGGATGCGCTGGCCGTCCTTGACCCCGGCGGGGATCCGCACCGTGATGCTGCGGGTGCCCATCGCCCGGCCGCTGCCGGAGCAGTCCGGGCAGGGGTCGTCGACGACCAGGCCGCGGCCGCGACACTCGCGGCACGGCTCGGCGAAGGCGAACCCGCCCTGGTTGCGACTGGTCTGACCGGTGCCCTGACAGGTCGGGCAGGCATGCGGCAACGAGCCCGCCCGGCCACCGGTGCCGTGGCAGGCGGGGCAGGGCTGCTCGCTGGTCATCCGCAGCGGGACGGTGACGCCCTCGACTGCCTCCTCGAACGGCAGCGTGACCGAGGACTCGATGTCGGCGCCGCGCCGAGCCGCAGCAGGACGCCCACCGGCCGCCCCGCCGCGCTGACCGAAGATGCCGCCGAGCACGTCGCCGAGACCGCCGCCCCCGGCTGCCCCACCGAAGAGGTCGGACAGGTCGAACGGCACTCCCGCGCCGCCCGCCCCACCGGCGCCCCCGGCCCGGCCGCCGGTCCCCGGCACCCGGAAGCCGCCGGCGCCGAACAGCGAGCGCGCCTCGTCGTACTCCTTGCGGCGCTTGGCGTCGGACAGGACGTCGTAGGCCTCGGAGATCTCCTTGAACTTCGTCTCCGCCGCGACCCGGCCGGGCCCCTCGGCATTGGCGTCGGGGTGATGGGTGCGCGCGAGCTTGCGGTAGGCCTTCTTGATGTCGGCCGCCGAGGCGTCCTTGGCCACACCGAGAGCGGCATAGAAGTCTTTCTCGACGAAGTCGCGCTGGCTCACCCTGCTCCTCTGACTGCTGGACGCCGGCTCGGACTACGCCGGCTCGGCGACGGCCACCCGCGCCGGGCGGACCACCCGGTCACCGATGCGATAGCCGGGTTGGAACACCTCGACACAGGTCGCCTCGGTCACCGCGTCGGAGACCGAGTGCGTCAAGGCTTCGTGCACCATCGGGTCGAACGGCTCGCCCGAGACACCGAAGGTGATCAGGCCGAGCGAGGCCACCGCCTGCTCGAGGGCCTCACCGACGGACTTGAAGGCGCCCTCGAGCTCGCCGTGCTCGCGGGCCCGACCGATGTCGTCGAGCACCGGCAGCAGCCGGGTCAGGACCGTCGCGGTCGCCGTGTCGCGCACGACGTCGCGGTCGCGGTCGACCCGCCGGCGGTAGTTGGCGTACTCGGCCTGCACCCTCTGCAGGTCGGCCAGCCGTTCGCCGAGCTCCTGCTCGAGCAGCACGGTGCGGTCGTCGTGGGGCCCGTCGTCGGCAACCGCGCCGTCGGTGGTGACGTCCCCGTCGACGCCCTCGTGCTGCGACTCGTCAGCCTCGCGCGACTGTTCGGACTCATCAGACTCGCGACCCTCCGCAGGGAAGCCTTCGGGTCGCTCGGTCACTTGGCTTCTTCCTCGTCCACGATCTCGGCGTCGACGACGTCACCATCGGCGCCGTCGGTGTGGCTCCCGTCCTGGGAGCCTGCACCCTCAGCACCCGGCGCCCCGGCTGCCTCGCTCTGAGCGGCGTACATCGCTGCCCCGAGCTTCTGGCTCACGGTCGCGACCTTCTCGGTGGCGTCCTTGATCGCCGCGATCTGCGCTGGCTCGGCCGCCTCGGCCCCGCTCGGGGCCGCGGCGAGCGCGGTCTTGAGCTCGACCAGCGCCTCCTCGACCTCGGTGCGGGTCGCTGCGGCGTCGCCCTCGGTGAACTTGTCGGCGTTGTCCGCGATGAACTTCTCGGTCTGGTAGACGAGCTGGTCACCGGTGTTGCGGACCTCGGCCTCCTCGCGACGACGCTTGTCCTCGTCGGCGTGGGCCTCGGCGTCCTTCATCATCCGCTCGATGTCGTCCTTGGGCAGGGCCGAGCCGCCGGTGATGGTCATCGACTGCTCCTTGCCAGTGCCCAGGTCCTTGGCCGAGACGTGCACGATGCCGTTGGCGTCGATGTCGAAGCCGACCTCGATCTGTGGCACGCCGCGAGGAGCCGGCGGCAGCCCGGTCAGCTCGAACATGCCGAGCTTCTTGTTGTAGGCCGCCATCTCGCGCTCGCCCTGGTAGACCTGGATCTGCACCGAGGGCTGGTTGTCGTCCGCGGTCGTGAAGATCTCGGAGCGCTTGGTCGGGATCGTGGTGTTGCGCTCGATCAGCTTGGTCATGATGCCGCCCTTGGTCTCGATGCCGAGGGACAGCGGGGTGACGTCGAGCAGCAGGACGTCCTTGACCTCGCCCTTGAGCACGCCGGCCTGCAGGCTGGCGCCGATCGCGACGACCTCGTCGGGGTTGACGCCCTTGTTCGGCTCGCGGCCACCGGTGAGTTCCTTGACCAGGTCGACGACCGCAGGCATGCGGGTCGAGCCACCGACGAGCACGACGTGGTCGATCGCGGAGATGGCGATGCCGGCGTCGCGCAGCACCGACTGGAAGGGTGACTTGGCGCGGTCGATCAGGTCCGCGGTCAGCTGCTGGAACTGGCTGCGGGTGAGCTTCTCGTCCAGGTGCAGCGGGCCGGCGTCGGAGGCGGTGATGTAGGGCAGGTTGATGGTCGTCTCCTGCGACGCCGACAGCTCGATCTTGGCCTTCTCGGCCGCTTCGCGCAGCCGCTGCAGCGCCATCTTGTCCTTGGACAGGTCGACGCCGTGGCCGTCCTTGAAGGACTTGACCAGGTGGTCGACGACGCGCTGGTCCCAGTCGTCGCCGCCGAGGTGGTTGTCGCCACTGGTCGCCTTGACCTCGACGACACCGTCGCCGATCTCGAGCAAGGACACGTCGAAGGTGCCACCACCGAGGTCGAAGACCAGGATCGTCTGGTCGGTCTCGCACTTGTCCAGCCCGTAGGCCAGCGCGGCGGCGGTCGGCTCGTTGACGATGCGCAGCACGTTGAGCCCGGCGATCTCGCCGGCCTCCTTGGTGGCCTGACGCTGGGCATCCTCGAAGTAGGCCGGGACCGTGATGACGGCGTCGGTGATCGTCTCGCCGAGGTAGGCCTCCGCGTCGCGCTTGAGCTTCATCAGCACGCGGGCCGAGATCTCCTGGGCGGTGTACTTCTTGCCGTCGACGTCGACGGTCCAGTCGGTGCCCATGTGGCGCTTGACCGACCGGATCGTTCGGTCGACGTTGGTGACGGCCTGGCGCTTGGCGACCTCGCCGACGAGCACCTCGCCGTTCTTCGCGAAGGCCACGACGGACGGGGTGGTCCGGGCGCCCTCGGCGTTAGCGATGACGGTGGGCTCGCCGCCCTCCAGGACCGAGACGACGGAGTTGGTCGTCCCGAGGTCAATGCCGACCGCACGTGCCATGGTGATGGATCCTCACTGGTTGACGAGGTGACTGGTGTACCGATGTCGCCGAGTTGAGTCGACGTGACTCACATTCTGCAGTCTGATCGGCGCGATGTCAAAGAAGTTGAGTCAATGTGACGCAACTTGCGGCCGGTTGGATCGGGCGGGGCCTGGCGGCGCTCGGAAATACCAGATCTGCCGGATGTGTCGGATGTGCCGGATACGCCACTCCGGGCGGCGGCGACGACGTCAGCGGACGGCGGGGCCAGAGGCGGCGGGATTGAGGATCAGCACCCGGCTGAGCCCGGCTACCAGCCCGAGCGAGGGCCGGGAGTCGACCCGCACCCGCAGGGCCGTCGGCTGCGCCTTCGGGACCCGCCAGGAGAGCCGGTAGCCGCGGGCACCCAGGGTCGCCCTGCTGACGGTCACCCAGCCACCGGAGGGGGTCTGCCGCTGAAGGACCACCACGCCGGTGCGGCGCGGCGCGACGCGACCGGTCAGCGTCACCAGGCGGCCGGCCCGCACGGTGAGGCTGGCGGCCCTCGCCGTGACCTGCTGGGCGACCGACGTCGTATGCCGCTTGCCGACGTGACCGATCTCGCGGGCAGCGCCGGGATAGCCGACGAACCACGTCGACGCGCGCCGGGCCGGCCACGAGAAGGCGAAGGTGCCGGTGGGCGTGGTGACCGTCGTGCCGGCCACGCGGAACGTCTTCGCGCCCACGTCTCGGCGCAGCAGCGAGACCCGGCGACCGCGCAGCCCGACACCACCCGCGTTGTGCAGCGTGCCGGTGATGCGCACCCGAGCGCCGTACGTCGCGAGCAGCGGAGCCGTGACGGCCAGCGACGATCCCGACAGCACAGTGGTCACAGCAGGCGAGGCGCCATCGGGGTTGACCGCCAGCAGCCGCACCGTGTAGTCGACGCCGGGCAGCATGCCGGGCACGGTCGCCGAGGTGGCGGTGGGCTCCAAGGTCGTGGAGTCCTCGCCGCCGATGGCGGGGGTGGTCTGCACGACGTAGGAGTTCAGCGGTCGGCTGCCTTCGTTCGCCGACGGCGCCCAGCGCAGGCTGACCTCGCCGGGCCCGCCCTTGACCACGACCGACCGCGGGGCGCTCGGGGCAGCACCCCGGGCGAGCTCGGTGACGGTAGTGGCCGCCGCGACGGTCGCGCACTCGGCGGGGGTGAAGGCCAGGTTGACGCAGGCCTGGTTCAGCGTGGCGGCGAGATCGGCAAAGTCCGAGCCGGGTGTGAGCATCTGCTCGGTGGTCCAGTAGAGCGCGGCGGCCCGGGCAGCACCGATGCCCGCGAAGGTCTGGCCGCGGAAGGCACCGCCCGCCTCACCGACGGTGCCGTCGACGATGAGGTACGCCGCCTTGTTGGGCACCCCGCTGTTGGTGTGCACCGCACCGCTGTCGTCGTAGCCGGTCGCCGGGTCGTAGAGCGGGCTGCCGGTGGTGTCCGGCTGGCCGAACGCCGGCGGGTTGGCCATGTCGCGGGCGATGCCACCGGCCGCTGCGGGCAGGTCCTCGCCGAGCTTCCAGCGCACGTCGGGCGCGTCGTTGCCGACGCCGTCCCCCTGGTCGACGAGCTCCCCGAACACGTCCGACATCGACTCGTTGAGCGCGCCGGACTGGTACCAGTAGATGAGGCCCGAGGTGTGCTGGGTGACGCCGTGAGCGAGCTCGTGGGCCACGACGTCATCGGCAGAGGTGAAGCCCGCGCCGTAGACCATCTGGTCCCCACTCCAGAACGCGTTGTCCAGCGGGCACGAGCCGGACGGGCAGTAGTTCGTCGTCGAGCGCAGCTTGCGACCGTCCCCCAGGTCGTTGCCGATCAGCGCGGTCAGGTCGACGCCGAGGGTGGTGGCCCACCAGGTCGCCGTGGCGCCGGTCAGGTCGTAGGCCTGGTCGATGTCGGGTACGCCGGTCGGCCCCGAGCCCTCGATCCGCTTGTAGAGCCCGGGTCGGCACTGATAGGCCTCGGTGCGGATGTCGTTGCAGACCACCCGGTCGAGGCTCGGCGCCTGCTCGATGCTCATCGCGACGCGTCCGGTGGTCGCATCGACAAGCACGAGGCGACGAAGGTCCGGGCGGCCAGGAGCCGTGACGACGACCTGCCAGACCGGCCGCACCCCGGGGTTGGTGCCGGGAGCGGCCCGGCCGAGGAGGGTGGCGTCGAGCAGCCAGCGGGTGGGGCGGCCGGCGCGCAGGGCGGAGGAGGACAGGTGCGTCACGCGAGCGATCGCGCGGGCCGCCGTCCGGGCCGCCGTCGAGCGCGCCACGGCGTACGTCGTGGTGCTGGGCCGGCCCGCGGTCTCGCCGGTCACCGAGCGCAGCCCGCCGCTGCCGTCGAGTGCCACGACCAGCTGGCCGCCGACGACCGGGATGCCGCCGCGGCGCTGCTGGAAGCGCACGATGTCGCTGCCGCCGACGCGGACGTGGCTCACCGTCGCGAGGTCGGCAGCGCGCACCCCGAAGGCCGCGCCGACCCGGTCGATCTGCCGGCGCGCGACACCGACCGCGTCGAGGCCGACGGCGCTGACCCGGCGGCCGTCGCCGGCCAGCAGGTGCGCGGTGCGCAGCCCGGGGGCGCTGGGCGTCACGCGGACAACGGGACTCGCGGCGTCGACGCTGCGCGCGGGGCGCGTTGCGCTCGCCGTGCGCGCCACAGCGGTGCCCGGCAGGCCGGCGGTGGCGGCGAGGACGAGCGAGGCGGTCGCGATGCCGGTCAGCGCGACGTGGACGGTGCTGAGCCTGCTGGTGGTGAAGCGGTGCGGCACGCGGATCCCCCGGGTGAACGGCGAGCCCATGGGACCCGGCTGACTGGCGATCCGCCACGGACCGTCACGGCCAGAGTACCGAGCGGCGCGGTTGCCCGGGGCCGGCCGCGGGCAGGAGGTTGTCGTGGCTAAGACAACGGGCTCCGTGACCAGCTCGACGGCAGCGGGTCAGCAGAAGCAGAAGCCGACCATGGGCTGGCGACTGCTCGGCGGCCTCTCCGCGGTGCTGGCCGGCATCGTCACCCGTAAGGCGCTGGCCAAGGGCTGGCACGCCGCCACCGGCAACCATCCGCCGGCCAACCCGGCTGCGCCCGGCACCGAGTGGCGCGAGGCGATCCCGTTCGCGATCCTCAGCGGAGCGGCCATGGGCCTGGCCCGGATGCTCGCGACCCGTCGGGCAGCCGGCTACTACCGCAAGTCCACCGGCCACCTGCCGCCGGGGATGCAAGACGTCACGTAGTGGCTGCCCGCGACATGGCACCCGCCGATCCGCGGTGACCTAAGGGGGCAGAAGTCGACGCACCCGCCGCCGTACTCTCGTGATGTGCTCCCCGCCCTGCGCGACCACCGCGGCAAGCCCGCCGCGCCACTGCGGCTGCTCGCCGCCATGGTCATGCTCGGCATGGTGCTGCTGGCCGCGCCGGTGCTCCTCCCGTTGCTGCGCTGGGTGACGAGCCTGCTCTGACGCGGCACCGGCCGCGGCTCAGGAGGCACCGGCCATGATCGGGCGCGCGTCCTCGTCGGTTAGGTTCCTGGCGGGCGCACCGGCGCCGGACGGACTCCCGTCACCAGCGGCATCGGAGGACCTGTGCGACTTGCCCTCGGGTTGATCCTCACCGTCGTGGCTCTGGCCGTAGCCGGCCGGCGAGCGCTCTACCTCTATCGCCTGATCAGCTCCGGTCAGCCCGCACCCGGGCGCCTCGACGGCATCGGCACCCGGGCGCGCAGCCAGCTGCGGGAGGTCTTCGGTCAGCGCAAGCTGCTCACCTGGTCGGTGCCTGGGCTGGCGCACTTCTTCACGTTCTGGGCATTCGTGGTGCTCGCCGCGACGATCCTCGAGGCGTACGGCGCGTTGTTCGACCGTCGGTTCGCCATCCCGCTGATCGGGCACTGGGCCCTGCTCGGGTTCCTCGAGGACTTCTTCGCGGTGGCGGTGCTGGCCTCGCTCGCGGTCTTCACCGTGATCCGCATCAGGCAGTCGCCGGCTCGCAAGCAACGGGCCTCGCGGTTCTTCGGCTCGCACACCCGGGCCGCATGGCTGGTCCTGTTCATGATCTTCAACGTCATCTGGACGTTGTTCCTGTACCGCGGCGCCCAGGTCAACACCGGCGTCTTTCCCTTCGGCCGCGCGGCATTCGCCTCGCACGCGATCGGCTCTCTCCTGCACCCGCTGGGTCGGGGCACCAACGACGTCCTCGAGACCGTGGGCATCCTGCTGCAGATCGCGGTGGTGCTCGGCTTCCTGGTGCTGGTCGTCTACTCCAAGCACCTGCACATCTTCCTGGCACCGCTCAACGTGCTGACCAAGCGCGAGCCCAACGCGCTGGGCCCGCTGCTGCCCATCACCATCGCCGGCAAGCCGGTCGACTTCGAGGACCTCGACTCCCTCGACGAAGACGCCGTGTTCGGCCGTGGCGCGATCGAGGACTTCACCTGGAAGGGGATGCTCGACTTCTCCACCTGCACCGAGTGCGGCCGGTGCCAGGACCAGTGCCCGGCGTGGAACACCGGCAAGCCGCTCTCGCCCAAGATGGTGATCATGGACCTGCGCGACCACCTGTTCGCCAAGGGGGCCGAAGGCCCGGATGGTCCTGAGCACAGCCGGCCGCTGGTCGGTACGGCCGAGGAGAACGGCGTCATCGACCCTGACGTGCTGTGGTCCTGCACCACCTGTGGTGCGTGCGTCGAGCAGTGCCCGGTCGACATCGAGCACATCGACCACATCCTCGACCTGCGCCGGTTCCAGGTGCTGGTCGAGTCGTCGTTCCCGTCCGAAGCCGGCACGATGCTGAAGAACCTGGAGAACAAGGGCAACCCGTGGGGCATGTCCGCCAAGTCACGGCTCGACTGGACCAAGGACCTGCCCTTCGAGGTGCCGGTGCTCGGCCGCGATGTCGAGTCCCTCGCCGAGGTCGACTACCTGTTCTGGGTGGGGTGCGCCGGCGCTCTGGAGGACCGCGCAAAGAAGACCACCCGCGCCTTTGCCGAGCTGCTGCACATCGCTGGTGTGCGGTTCGCTGTGCTCGGTGAGGCCGAGGCGTGCTCGGGTGACCCGGCCCGGCGGCTGGGCAACGAGTTCGTCTTCCAGATGCTGGCCGCGCAGAATGTCGCGACCCTCAACGAGGCAGGCGCCGCACGACCTGCTGAGGCTGAGGCGGGCGGCGTACCCGCCAGTCAAGGGCCGACGATCGTGGCGACCTGTCCGCACTGCTTCAACTCCCTGGCGCGGGAGTATCCGCAGGTCGGCGGGACCTATGACGTCGTGCACCACACCCAGCTGTTGGACCGGCTCGTGCAAGAGGGCAGGCTCACGCCGGTCACGCCGATCGACCAGCTGGTGACCTACCACGACCCCTGCTATCTGGGGCGGCACAACACGGTCTACACCCCGCCGCGGGAGGTGCTCGCGAGTGTGCCGGGGCTGCGCACGCAGGAGATGCACCGCTGCAAGGAGCGCGGTTTCTGCTGCGGTGCTGGCGGTGCGCGGATGTGGATGGAGGAGAAGATCGGCAAGCGGGTCAACGTCGAACGCGTCGACGAGGCGCTCGCTCTGGACCCTGATGTCGTGTCGACGGCGTGCCCGTTCTGCCTGGTCATGCTGGGCGACGCCGTGACCGGCAAGCAGCAGGACGGCTCGGCCCGCGAGGACGTCGAAGTGCTGGACGTGAGCCAGATGCTGCTGCGGTCGGTGCGTGCTGCCGAGCCGACCAGCTGAGCCCGCCGGTGCGGCTCGCGATGTGGTCCGGTCCGCGGACCTTGTCGACGGCGATGATGCGGGCGTTCTCCTCGCGGCCGGACTGTGTGGTGGTCGACGAGCCCCTCTACGCGTTCTACCTCGCGGCGAGCGGCATCCAGCACCCGGCGCGCGCGGCGGTCATGGCCAGCCAGTCGCAGGACTGGGCGACCGTGGTGCGTGCTCTGACCACCGACCCGTTACCGCCCGGTCGCACGTTGTCCTATCAGAAGCACATGACCCATCACATGCTGCCGGAGGTGGATCGGACCGCCTTCGCGCCGTTGACGCACGCCTTCCTGGTGCGGGACCCGCGCGACCTCCTGCGGTCGTATGCGCAGGTGCGCACTGCCCCCACCCTCGAGGACCTCGGCCTGCCGCAACAGGTTGAGCTGTTCGAACGGTTCGGTGGTCCGGTCCTCGCCTCGGCCGATGTCCTCGCCGACCCGACAGCGGCCCTCACGGCGCTCTGCGATGCCGTCGGCATCGCCTTCACCCCGGCGATGCTGTCGTGGCCGGCCGGACCGCACCCGGCGGACGGAGTGTGGGCCGAGCACTGGTACGCCGGGGTGCGGGCGTCCATCGGTTTCGCGCAGCGGTCGCGCGGTCCGGCGCCGACCGACGAGTTGCCCGAGCGACTGGAACCGTTGCTGGCGCGGTGCATTCCCTACTACGACGCGCTGGCCGCCCACCGGCTGCTCGTCACCTGAGGAGACCGTCGTGCTGCAGACCTTCGACCCGCGCAACCGCGACCTGGTCGTCTACGTGGCGGGGCGGCTCACGCACCGCGACGACGCGGCGGTCAGCCCGTTCGACTCGGTCGTGCAGGGTGGCGACGCGGTCTGGGAAGGCTTGCGGCTGCACGACGGGCGCATCTTCGGCCTCACCGAGCACCTGGCCCGACTGCGCCGCTCGGCGCACGCCCTCGCCTTCACCGACATACCGTCCGACGACGAGATCACCGACGCGATCCGTGCGACGCTTGCCGCCAACAGCATGCGTGACGAGGTGCACGTCCGGCTGACCCTGACCCGCGGGGTGAAAGTCACCAGCGGCATGGACCCGCGACTCAACCAGTCCGGCCCGACGCTGATCGTGCTGGCCGAGTGGAAGGCGCCGGTCTACGGCGACGACGGCATCACCTTGGTCACGTCGTCCTTCCGCCGGCCGCCGCCGGACGTGCTGGACCCGAAGATCCACCACAACAACCTGCTGACCTCGATCCTCGCGAAGGTCGAGGCCAATGTCGCCGGCGCCGATGATGCCCTGCTGCTCGACCAAGCCGGCTTCGTCGCAGAAACCAATGCCACCAACGTGTTTCTCGTCGTCGGTGGTGCCGTGCTCACACCCACCACGCGGGCCTGTCCAGAGGGCATCACCCGCGCCGCGGTGCTCGACCTGTGCGCCACTGGTGCCGTCGCCGCTGTCGACGTACGCATCGGCGACTGGTCGCTCACCGACGTCTACAACGCCGACGAGGTGTTCGTCACCGGCACGATGGGCGGCCTG
Source organism: Sporichthyaceae bacterium (assembly GCA_031365725.1). Classification (GTDB taxonomy): domain Bacteria; phylum Actinomycetota; class Actinomycetes; order JACCUZ01; family JACCUZ01; genus JANLYQ01. Next base: position 10,984 of record JANLYQ010000001.1, read on the forward strand.
ACGTGGGTGCGCACGGTTGATGGTCGCCTCATCGGAGCGGGCGAGTGCGGGCCGGTGACCGCTGCCCTCCAGGCGGCGTACGCCGACCGCACCGCCACCACCGGCACCCGGGTCGCGTGAGCCCGCCAGCGGGGTGGCGGCATCCGGTCGCCCGACGTCGAGTGGCGGAACCTGGTCGTCCGCGACGTCGAGTGGCGGAACCTGGTCGTCCGCGACGTCGAGTGGCGGTACCTGGTCGTCCGCCGAGCCCTAGGTCAGCCACCTTCCGCCACTCGACGCCACGCCGGCGACCAAGGGGCCGGGCCTTGCGGCTCAGGTCTGGGTGCGGTGGAAGTTCTGGAACGAGCGGGACGGCGTCGGCCCACGCTGCCCTTGGTAGCGCGACCCGGAGGCGCCTGACCCGTACGGCGCCTCGGCCGGGCTCGTGAGCTGGAAGAAGCAGAGCTGGCCGATCTTCATGCCCGGCCACAGCTTGATCGGCAGGGTGGCGACGTTCGACAGCTCGAGGGTCACGTGCCCCGAGAACCCGGCGTCGATGAAGCCGGCCGTCGAGTGCGTGAGCAGCCCCAACCGGCCGAGGCTCGACTTGCCTTCGAGCCTTGCGGACACGTCGTCGCCCAGCGACACGACCTCATAGGTCGACCCGAGCACGAACTCCCCCGGGTGCAGGATGAACGGCTCGTCGCCTTCGGGCTCGACCCTCCGTGTCAGGTCCGGCTGCTCGACCGCCGGGTCGATGTGCGGGTAGCGATGGTTCTCGAACACCCGGAAGTAGCGATCAATGCGGACGTCGACACTTGACGGCTGCACCATGGACGGGTCGAAGGGGTCGAGGCCGACCCTGCCGGACTCGATGGCGGCCCTGATGTCCCTGTCCGATAACAGCACGGGATGACCCTAGCGGCGGCCGGGAACGCATCCCGACCCATCACGGCGAACGCGTTAGCATGTGCCGGTTGCACCTCGCGGGTGTAGTTCAATGGCAGAACATCAGCTTCCCAAGCTGACAGTGCGAGTTCGATTCTCGTCACCCGCTCCAGCCCTGCGCTCCGCCGCCCCCTCGGAAGATCAACAGCGAGGGCACAGCTCGGGGGTTGGCGCGAGCTGCTGGGCGATCGCGGACGACGGCGCGGGCGGCGGGGCAGTCACGGCGGTCATGGCGGTGATGGCGGTCGCGGCGGTCAAGGCGGATGGCGAGCGCATTGCTGTGATCGCCGCATTGGTGGGGCTGGCCAAGCTCACTGGTTGCAGCAGCAGTCGTAGCAGCGCGAGCCCATGCTCGGGCGACACGGGCAGCACGACCAGCGCGGGAAGCCGCGGGCATCCAGCTGACGGGTTGACGGACTGGGGTTGGGGGCTGTCGAGCCGCTCGGCGTCGGGCTGGCCGCTGCCGCGCTCCCCGAGCGTCCGGACTGCGCGGCCGACGTGGGCGGCACCTTCGTCCGGGCGACCACCAGCGAAGGCAACGGCGTCGGCATCCTGATCATCGGCACGGGCACCGGTGGCGTGGTGCTCGGGCCGCAGGACGATGGCGACATCTGCCAGTGGCTGCCCTACGCCAAGGAGCTCGCCACGACGTACCGCGTGGCGCTGTTCGACTGGAAAGAACCACGGGAGGAGCTCGCCCAGCTCTCGGTGACCGCCCTCCGGCGTGCGGGTGCCCGCAAGGTCGTGCTGGGCGGCGCGTCCTACGGCGGGGCGATCGCGATGTCCCAGGCCTACCGCGTTCGGCCCGCCCAAGTGGGTGTCCTGTCCTTCGGTGGCGAGCTGACGCTGCCCGGCCTCGACGGCCGCCCCGGCATCCGCTGGTGGCGCGGCCCTTTAGTGCAGATCGGCAGCAACCAGGACAGCTTCTTCACGGCCAAGCACGCCCGAGAACTCCGAGCTCTACATCCCGGACCCGAGACGATCCTGATGCCCGGGCAGCGTGCACGGCGTCGACCTGCTCGACAGCCCGCGCCAGGCCCAGGTGCGCGCGACCGTCACACAGTTCTTGGCCACCCTCCTGCGCTGACCACCAGAGGCGGTCAGCGCAGGGCTCCTGGTTCGGCGCAGGGCTTGGGTCAACTAGGCCGTGGACCCCAGTTTGGGTAGTTCACCGGCTGCGTACGGGTGCCGGTGACAATGACCCGGAGGTGCCTGCCGTCCGGCTTCATCGTGCACAGGTTGTCTACGCCAGCGGCCACGTCGTAGCAGCCCACCAGCAGCCGCTTGCCATCCGGTGACCAGATCGGCTTGAACATCGCCCACCGCGGAGTCCCCGCACGGACGACGTGCTGGCCCGTGCCATCGGGGTGGACCGCGATGACCGAACCGGAGCCAGGTGACTGCGGGGTGTTGCGGTCGATGTTGAACACCAGCCAGCTGCCATCCGGCGACCAGTCGGGGTGCTCCAGGCCGCCGGTGGGAGCAAGCACCTGGTGCGCGCCGGTGCCGTCAATGCGCATCACGTACAGCGCCTCGTTCTGCACGCCGTCCGCGCCGACGCCCGTGATGCGGCCGAACGCGATGTGCCTGCCGTCCGGGGAGTAGACCGGCTCGACATCAAACGTGTCGCGAGTCAGTGCGTGCGCGTCACTGCCATCGGTGCGCATGACCCAGATACTGGTGTGGAACGACGGATCATCAGGGACCGCGGCTGACGCGTCGAACGCGAGGTGCTGCCCGTCCGGGGAGAAGCGCGGAACTTCTGAGATGCCTGGCCCGTGGGTGAGCTGGCGCAGGTGCGTGCCGTCCGGACGCACTGTGGCGATCTGCTCGCCCTCGGCATCGAAGAAGTCATAGGCGATGCTGCGCCCACCGGGCGCCCAGTCGTTGAAGTTGGCTTGAGTCTGGGTGAGCGGGCGCTGGTGACTGCCATCGGAGTGCGCCGTCCACAGGGTGAAGTCCTGGATGCCGGGGGTGACACGGGCAAAAGTGATGTCGCCGTTGCGGACGGTCTCGACAGATCCCGCCGGTGCCGCTGCCATCGTGATGACTGCAAGCGCGACGATTGCTGCCGCGACAGCGCGGGTCGAGCCGCGTCCGGCCCGTGCGACGCGGGGACGGATGTGGGCGGGCGTGGGCATCAGGTCCTCCTCGGTGGCAGCGAGTGGCCACTCACCCCAACACAGTCACCAGCCACAGCGCGGGTTACACCGCGCGACGGGTTTCTTCGCGTCAGCCGGCAGTGGGACCAGGCGTCTGGGCAGGAGCGCGGGCAAACGCAGCTGCGGTAAAGAGGGCCCGAGCGAATGCCTCGTCCGGCACACCGCCGATGTCGGGGCTGGCGTCATCCACGAGGGCGAGGCGGAGCCGGCCGTGGCGGATCGTCCAGCGAAATGTCAGGGTGCACGTGCACGGCGTCGGCTTCAAGGTCAACACGTCACCGTCAACCGTCCAGGCGCCGTTGTCGGTCTGGACGCCGCGGGACGACCGCACCTCGTACCGGCCTCGAGTGATCCGCAACGTCCAGCCCGTGGGGTAGCCCTGCTCCACCGTGACCACGTCGGCATGGGCTGCCAGTCCGGCCTCGGTCAGGGTGCGCTTCACCTGTGCCATCGTCACAGTTTCGGTCACCCAGGTGTCCTGCAGCAGCACCCGCGCCTGCGCGTTGGTCAGTGGGCTGGCGACGACCCGCCCGCTGGTGTCGTGGCGACCCCTCAGCGCGAATGGCACGGCCACACCGATGGCCACCAGCACGACGGCCGCCAGGGCGCTGCGGCTGATGCGCTGGCGGCGACGGAACCGGCGCCTGGTCGCAGCCAAATGCCACTCCACGTCCGGCGCGACGGTGGCAGCGACCCGGGTGAGGTTGTCGCGCAGGCTCCGGTCAGGAGGCATCTTCGGACACCTCCTCCTTGAGCAGCTCAGCGAGCCGATGTCGGGCACGGTGCAGCCAGACCTTGGCGGCAGACTCGGTGCAGTCCAGCAGGTCGACGATCTCGGCGATGGATCGGTCCTCGAAGTAGTACAGGACGACGGCAGCACGCTGCTGGCCCGGCAACACGCGGATGGCGTGCAGCAGATCGACGTCGGCCTGTCGATCATTCGTGATCGGAGACGGCTCGCTCTGGCGTTCGATGCGCGCGCGGAGCCGTTCGCGGCGCACGTGCTTGCCGGCCCGTCGGATGGCGACCCGACGCACCCATGCGCCGGGCCGCTCGTAACGGTGCACCTTGGGCCAGTGCTGCAGCAGGGTGAGGAACGCGTCCTGAGTGATGTCCTCGGCCCGCTGCCGGTCGCCCACGATGAGAAAGACGGTGCGTGCGACATGGGTGAACTCCGCACGATAGAAGCTCGTGTAGTCGTCCACTGGGCCGCCTCCGGGCACCTGACCGGCGCTCACCCTGGGCGGGGTGGAGCAGGACGCAACGGTAGGTCTACCTCACACAGCCCTGAGCAGTCACCAAAGTTACGAACCGTCCGGCGTCTGGTCTTGACTCATTCCAGAAAAGCGCCAAGACTCCAAGACGTGACCCCGCGGACCGACGTCGAGCACCTGCTACGGGACGCCGACCTCCGCGTCACCCGCCCGCGGGTCGCCGTACTCACTGCGGTGCACGCCCACCCGCATGCCGACACAGACACGATCACGAGGGCTGCGCGCGCCGATCTAGGCGCCGTTTCCCACCAGGCCGTGTACGACGTTCTGCGCGCACTCACGACGGCCGGGCTGGTGCGCCGGATCGAGCCCGCCGGGTCGGTGGCCCTGTACGAGTCGCGGGTCGCGGACAACCACCACCACGTCGTGTGCCGGTCCTGCGGTGACGTCGCCGACGTCGACTGCGCTGTCGGCGCCACGCCGTGCCTGACCGCGGCCGACGCCCAGGGATTCACGATCGACGAGGCAGAGGTCACCTACTGGGGCATCTGCCCGTCCTGCGCGACAACCGACAAGCCCACCACCACCAAGACCACCATCATCACCCCCCACCCATCGAACCGCTCGGCTCGGAAGGATCACCGTGTCTGACACCCATGATGCAGTCGTAGGAGACATGAACGAGGAGACCGGCGGCTGTCCCGTCGTGCACTCTCCCGGCGGTACGACGAACCGCGACTGGTGGCCCGACCAGCTCGACGTCAGCGTCCTGCACGCCAACAACCCCAAGGGCGACCCGCTGGGCGCGGACTTCGACTACGCCGAAGCCTTCAACGCCCTCGACCTGGCCGCGGTGAAGGGTGACATCGGCGAGGTCATGACGACGTCGCAGGAGTGGTGGCCTGCCGACTTCGGCCACTACGGTCCGCTGTTCATCCGCATGGCGTGGCACAGCGCCGGCACCTACCGCATCGAGGACGGACGCGGCGGTGCCGGCGCCGGGCAGCAACGCTTCGCGCCCCTCAACAGCTGGCCCGACAACGGCAACCTCGACAAGGCGCGGCGTCTGCTGTGGCCGGTGAAGAAGAAATACGGCAACAGCCTGTCCTGGGCCGACCTCATGGTTCTGGCCGGCAACTGCGCGATCGAGTCGATGGGTCTTCCCACCTTCGGTTTCGGTGGCGGTCGCGCCGACGTGTGGGAGCCCGAGTCGGTCAACTGGGGAGCCGAGGCGGAGTGGCTCGGCGACGCCCGCTACACCGGGGACCGTCAGCTGGAGAACCCGCTCGGTGCCGTGCAGATGGGCCTGATCTACGTCAACCCGGAAGGCCCCAACGGCAACCCGGATCCGCTCGCCGCGGCCCACGACATCCGCGAGACCTTCGCGCGCATGGCGATGAACGACGAGGAGACCGTGGCGCTGATCGCCGGCGGTCACACGTTCGGCAAGACCCACGGCGCGGCAGACCCGGCCGAGTACGTCGGTCGCGAGCCGGAGGCTGCGTCGCTGGCGGAGCAGGGCCTGGGGTGGAAGAACGGCTTCGGCACCGGCAGCGGTGGGGCTGCGATCACCAGCGGCCTCGAAGGCACGTGGACCCCGACGCCGACGACCTGGGACAACAGCTATTTCGACACCCTGTTCGGCTACGAGTGGACTCTCTCCAAGAGCCCGGCCGGTGCGTCACAGTGGATCCCGACAGACCCGACCGCCGCCACCACGGTGGTCGATGCCCACGACCCGTCGATGACCCACCCGCCGGTGATGCTCACGACCGACCTGTCGCTGCGCGTCGACCCGGCGTACGAGCAGATCTCGCGGCGTTTCCACACCAACCCGGCGGAGTTCGCCGACGCGTTCGCCCGGGCGTGGTTCAAGCTCACGCACCGCGACATGGGTCCGATCGCTCGCTACCTCGGCCCGGAGGTCCCGGCCGAGCAGCTGATCTGGCAGGACCCGGTGCCTGCTGTCTCGGCGCCGCTGGTCGGAGCCGACGACGTGGCCGGTCTGAAGGCGTCGATCCTGGCGTCAGGACTCAGCATCTCCCAGCTGGTCTCGACTGCGTGGGCGTCGGCGTCGACGTTCCGCGGCACCGACAAGCGCGGCGGTGCCAACGGCGCCCGGGTGCGGCTGGCCCCGCAGAACGGCTGGGACGTCAACGACCCGGCCGAGCTGGCCGCAGTGATCGGCGCCCTCGAGGGCATCGGACGCGATTTCAACGCCGGGCACACCGGCGGCCCGCAGGTCTCGCTCGCCGACCTCATCGTGCTCGGCGGCAACGTCGCGGTCGAGCAGGCAGCCAAAGCGGCCGGCGCCGACGTCGAGGTGCCCTTCACCCCGGGTCGCACCGACGCCTCGCAGGAGCAGACCGACGTCGACTCCTTCGCGGTGCTCGAGCCGACTGCGGACGGCTTCCGTAACTACGGCGGCAAAGGTGTGGGACGCCCGGCCGAGTTCCAGCTCGTCGAGAAGGCTCGGCTGCTGACTCTGACAGCCCCCGAGATGACCGTGCTCGTCGGCGGACTGCGGGTGCTCAACGCGAACGCCAAGAAGTCCCAGGTCGGTGTCCTGACCAAGCGACCCGAGACATTGACCAACGACTTCTTCGTCAGCCTGCTCGACATGGGCACCACGTGGCAGGCCACCTCCGAGGCCGCGGACACCTACGAGGGCCGCGACCGCGTCACCGGTGACCTGAAGTGGAACGGCAGCCGGGCCGACCTCGTCTTCGGTTCGCACTCCGTGCTACGTGCCATCGCCGAGGTCTACGCCAGCGACGGCGCCCAGCAGAAGTTCGTCACCGACTTCGTGACGGCGTGGACCAAGGTCATGAACCTCGGTCGCTACGACCTCGCCTGACTCAGGCCGCCTTCGGGCGGTCGTCGTACGACGAACACCGCAGGTCCTCGAAGCACCCTGTACGTCGGTCAGCAGACCGATGTGCAGGGTGCTTCTGCCGTAAGAGCCTCGTCACCCTTTCGTAAGGCGGTGGTTAGTCGCCCCCGCGCAGAGTCGGAGCATCCGGCTAGACGGTCGCAAGGCGGCCCCTTGACGTAGGAGTGACCATGGCCATCCTCGACTCGACCATCCGTTCGCAAGCAGGTGTGACCCGGCCGGCAAGGCAGGTGCGCAGGGCAGTCACCGTCACCGTCGCCGTCGCTGCTCTGGCCGCCGGAGGGGCTGCCCCGGTCAGTGCAGCGACCGTGCCGGCCTGGGGGAACAGCCCTACGGCGCCCTCAGGTGCCCGAGGCGAGACCTTCGGGGTCAGCGCCGTGCCCGGTCAGGCCTGGGCGGTGGGCGGCTCCAACCCCGGCACCGCGCCGACGAGCGCACTGACCACGCCCTATGCCCAGCACTGGGACGGGACCGCCTGGTCGGCGACCCCCGTGCCTCTCGGCAATGTCTATCCGGTTGGCTCGCAGCTCGCGCGCCTAACAGGGACGGCCGCCGTGGCCTCAGGAGACGTCTGGGCGGTGGGAACCGTCGAGGACGCCTCGTCGCTGCGGTCCCAGTCGCTTGCCTACCATTGGACCGGCACGACCTGGGCGCGAGTTGCCACGCCCAATCCTGGCAGCGCAGGCACAGGCAGCCGACTGACCGCAGTCGCCGCACGCAGCGCCGGCGCCATCTTCGCCGTGGGTGCCCAGGACTACCCCCAACGGTCGCTGGTCGAGCGCTGGAACGGGAGCGCGTGGACAGTCCTCCCGACCCCTGACCTCGGTCCCCTGACCTCCGTCGCGGTCGACAGCGCCGCCCTGTACGTCGCCAGCAGCAGCCGTATCGCGCGTTTCGACGGTAGCCGCTGGATCCGGCTGCCCGCGCCGTCCACCTCAGGCAACATCATCCTGTCGGGGCTTGCGCGCACCTCTGGCGTGCTCTGGGCTGTCGGGACCGAGCTGCTCCCATCCGGCGAGGGCTACTTCCCCCGACCCTTTGCGGCCGCATGGAACGGGTCGTCCTGGGTCACAGTCGGATCGGCTGCAGACAACGGGTTCACGGCGGTGACGGCGAACGGGTCAGACGTGCTTGCCACGGCCGGGCGCAGCGTCTGGCGACTGCGCGGCACGAGCTCAGCCCAGGAAGTGACCCCGACGCTGGCCACCGGTCACCTTTCGGCTGTGACGACCGACGGCGCCGGACGAGCCTGGGCAGTGGGATCCGCCGGCACCGGCAGCACCGACGTCCCCGCCCTCATCACCTCGCCGGGCATCGGCCAAGGTGGCATCGCGGTGGACACCGGAGCCGACACGGCGGATGTGGCCTGGTTTGGCCCGGTCAGCGGTGGAGGATCGTCGGGTCCGTTCGGCACCTTCACCACCGGCGGGCTTCCCGTCGGCACCTACACCGTGGTGTCGACTCTCCCCGGTTGCAGCCCGGGCATCGCCACGGCATCCGTGACTGGTGGGATCACGACCGCAGTCACGGCGCGGGTGATCTGCTGACGGTGCCCACGTCCCACCCGGGCTGGCGGGTGCGACCCTGGGGCATGCCGTTGTACAGCCACGAAGAAGCCGTCGCCGAGCTCGACCGCATGCTGCCGACGCTGGACGTGATCGTCGCGCTTCGGGCCGACGTCGCCGAGCTGGCGGCAGCGGCCATGCACAACGGTGCGCCGACCGGCCTCGGTGGTCTGCCGGAGTACAAGGCGGCGCAGGCCCGGTTGGACGAGCTTCTGACCGAGGTGCAGGCGACCGGCGTCCACCTCAAGGGACTCGCCCCGCTGCTCATCGACTTCCCGAGCGAGCTCGACGGTGCCGAGGTGCTGCTCTGCTGGCTCGAGGGCGACCGGGAGCTCGGCTGGTACCACCGCCTCGACCTCGGCTTCGCCGGCCGCCGGCCACTGCCGGGACACTGACACCCCGCTGCTCTCATGGTCGTCGCGAAGGATGGACGTGGTCAGCACACGACTGCTGTACGGACCGATCCACGGTGGCCTCCGCAAGGCGGCTCTGGCCTCAGCTCACGACCAACCCCGCCGCCTCGGCGACCAGCAGGGCCAAGGTGGCGTCGCCGATGGAACCGTTCCACGCCAGACCTTCGAGGTCGACGCCACTGAGGTCGGCACCGACGAGGTCGGTGGCGCCCAGCCGCGCGCCACGCAGCGTCGCCCGGCTCAGGTCCGTGTCTCGCAGCACCGTGCGCCGCAGGTCGGCCTCGGCCAGGTCGGCCTCCACGAGACGTACGCCGGTCAGGTCGAGCCCGGACAGATCGGCGCGCACCAGCGAGACGTAGGACCAGTTGCCGCCTTGAACGGTCATAGTGCGCAGGTTGGCCGAGGTGAACGTCGAGCCCACCAGCTTGCAGCCGGTGAGGGTCGCCGCGAAGAACGAGGTCCGGTTGAAGGTGCAGCCGGTGAACGAGGTGTCGACGTGGGTCGAAGCGTTGACGCCACCGCCCACGAAGGTGCAGTCCTCGAACCGTGCGCCGCGGCTCCTCACCTCGGTCAAGTCGGCATCGATGAAGTGGCAGCCCATGAAGACCCGGGCGCCCAGATCCTCGCCGTACCAGTCGATGTCGACGTAACGCTCGCCCTGCGCCGGCTGCTGGCTCATCGTCGGTCCTCGCCCATCTCGGTAGCACTGTCCACGCCGAGGCTGTCACGATCGCCGCCGCCACGACGGTCGGGTCGGCCACGCAGCACCTACCCTGCGTGCCGCTCGCCCGGCTCGCCGCCCCGGTGCGGACGGCAAGCCGGGCCGCCACGCGGTCTAGTTGCTCTCGTAGGAGCCGGGGAAGTCCGCGGCCGATCCCGGCAACGGCTGGACGAGGTCTTCGGTGGGCTCGGCGTCCAGGAAAGCGATCACCGGGCAGTTGATGAGTGCCTTGACGCTGCCGTACGGGGCACCGCCAGGTCCGGTGAGCAGATCCGGACGAGTCTTGGCGAGATTGAGGATCTGGAACTCATCGGTCTGTCGGGTGTTGAGGCCCAACCGCACCGCCTTGGCTGTCCACTCGCCGAACTGGGCCTCCCACAGCGGGCTGTAGGACGCCCGACGGTTGTTTGCGGTCAGGGTCGGGAAGTCGCCCTGCACGTTGAGGGCGTCTCCCCCGTTGCGCAGGGCCCGGATGAGAGCCGTGTTGGACAGTGAGGCGTCCTCGCTCGCATGACCATCCAGGATGAGGTGGGACAGTCCCTGGGCTTGCTTGTTTCCCGCGCCGGTCTGACCGTTGACAAACGGGAAGATCCGCTCGCGCACGCTCCCAAGGAAGTCGTCGCCCCCTGCGAAGGAGGTGTGGCTGAGAGCAGGGACGTAGGTCGCCCGCTCGAGCACCGCTGCGGCTGCTGTGTCCGAGTCGGTCGAGAGGTAGACGATCGGCCGGCCGGAGTCGAACCCGCGGATGAACAACAGGTCGACCGAGGCACCGTGGAACTGGGCCGGCCCCGTGTTCTCGGCGGCCGGATGCACGGCGAGAACTCGATCAGCCGTGTTGCTGTGGTGGTCGACATCGAAGGGACCGTCACCGACAGCCACGATCGGCGCGTTGTACACGGTGGTCGATCCCTCGATCCGGATGAAGGGACTGTAGAGGGCGTCCCCCACCGCACCCGGGACGGCCTGCGCGGGTGGGAAACCCGTCGGCCCGGCGGTGAGGACCCGCGCGGGACTGAAGTCCGGGATGCCGGCGAAGTGGACGGTTCCTTCGCCGAACACGTTGTCGGGCGCCCCGGTCAGCGTGACGGCTTGGACGCAGGTCTGACAGCCGATAGCCGCGTTGCCCAGCTTGGGCGCGAAGTTTAGGCCCAGCTCGTCGGCAGCGCCTTGGTCGGATGCATCCGTCAGCACGTACCAGACTGTGGTGCCGTGAAACTCGCCCCGGTGCAGCGGGAGCCGGAGCAGCTGCTTGTCCAGATCAATCTTGATGGTGCTGGCGAGGACGAACTTGCTCCGGGGGAGGAGCCCGTGTCTCGGGCCGATGGTGGACACCGACGTCTTGCCGGCCTTGGTGGTTTGGGCGCCGATGGCCGCAGTGGCGACTCCGGCTGCCACCAACGAGACCGAGGCCGTGGCCACCAGTCCTGCGCGCACCGCGCGGCGAGTGAGATATGACATGAGCATCCTCCTGGTCGGAGAGATCCGGATCCACGAGTGATCGTGTGCCGGACCCGGGAAACGAGCGGTCCCGTCCGTTGTAGGCGACGATGTCGGCCTGGTTTCTTACTCGCCGATGACGGACGTGCGCGCCCGACCTTGCACCGGCTCGCGAAGTCGGTAGCACCCGTCGCGTCGGGGCTGTCACGATCAGGGACGCCATGACCATCCCGATGCCGCGCCTGCCCACCGTGCTGCGCGACGAGCCGCAGTACCGCCTGCTGTTCATCGGGCAGGTGCTCTCGATCATTGGTGACCGCGTCACGATGGTGGTGCTGCCGTTCGCGGTGCTGGCCGTCGGCGGTCATGTCGGTGACGTGGCGATCGTGTCCGCCGCACAGTTCCTGCCCTTCGCCGTGCTCGCGCTGCCGGCCGGGGTGTGGGCCGATCGCTATGACCGCAAACGGATCCTGATCGCCTCCGACGTCGTGCGCTTCGGCTGCCAGCTGACGGCCGGCGTGCTGCTCGTCACCGGATCCGCCGAGGTCCTGCACCTTGCTGTGCTGGCCGCGATCTACGGCGCCGCAGACGCGTTCTTCGCCCCGGCCTTCACCGGCTTGCTGCCCGGCACGGTGTCACCGATCAACCTGCAACCGGCCAACGCCTTGCGCGGACTGACCTACTCCACCGGATCGATCCTCGGCCCGGTGCTCGGCGGACTGCTCGTCGCCTTCGCCGGTGGCGCTGGCGGCGCGATGCTCTTCGATGCCGCGTCCTTCGCCGTGTCGGTCGTCTGCCTGGTCCCGCTGCGTCCGCGGGTGGTGTGCGACGTGGTGGGCGAGGAGGACCCGGCCGCGACGACCGACCACTTCCTCACCAGCCTCCGCGAGGGCTGGATCGAGGTGCGCCGCCGACCGTGGGTGGTGGCGTTCCTCGGCGGCATGGCGTCCTACCACGCCATCGTGCTGCCGGCGATCTTCGTGCTCGGTCCGGTGCTCGCCGCGACGGACCTCGATGGCGCCCGGTCCTGGGGCATCATCAGCGCCGGCTTCGGTCTCGGCAGCGTGCTCGGTGACCTGCTCCTGCTCCGGTGGCGACCGCAGTTCGCTCTGCGGGTCGCGTCGTTGATGCTGGTAGGCGCCTCCTGCCAGGCGGCATTCATCGGCAGCGGCCTCGGCACCTGGACGATCGCCGGCCTCGAGGTGCTCGCCGGGGTCTGCGTCACCGGCACGTTCACGTTGTGGGAGACCTCCCTGCAGGAGCACGTGCCCGACCGCGCCCTGTCCCGCGTCTCGAGCTATGACTACCTGACCAGCGCCGGCATGATCCCGCTGGGCAACATCGTCATCGGCGCCATCAGCGCATCCGCCGGCGTGCGTCCGTCGCTGTTCGTCATGACCGCGCTGGGTGTCGCCGCCGCGCTGGGCATCGGCGCAGTCCCCGCCGTACGACGACTGCCGCGGGTGGCCGTCGCGACGCCCATCGATCCTTAGCCGGCTAGCTGCTCCACCAACCGGTCCAGGAACGGCACCTGACCCGCGACCAGCAGCACCCGCGCCCGGTCGAGGTCGGTCCAGATGCACCGGTCGAGCTCGGGGTAGTCCTGCCGCTGACCCGAGCCCCGCGGCCACTCCATCGTGAACATGTTGCTCACCGCCGCCGACGCGTCGAGGTCGCCCTCCACCGCCCACACCGTGACCTCCTTGCCGCTGCGCTGACGCACCGAGCCCAGGGCCAGCCAGTCTCCGGTCGGCACCTGCAGACCGGTCTCCTCCTCGAACTCCCGGCGGGCCGCAGCCGCGGCGTCCTCCTCGGGTTCGTAGAGCCCCTTCGGCAGCGACCAGGCCTGTCCCTCGCGGTGCGCCCACAGCGGCCCGCCCATGTGACCGATCAGCACCTCGAGAACTCCGTCGCGTCGGCGAAAGACCAGCAGTCCGGCGCTGCGCTTCCGCTCGGCCACGACGTGCTCAGGCATCCAGTCGTACGACGACCAGCGCGACATCGTCGGGGCCATGGCCCTGCCGCCGCTCCATCGCCTGCAGCAGCGCGTCGGCCACCACCTCGAGGTCGTCGTGACCACCACACGCCGCGAGCGCATCAGCGAGCATGCCGAGGCCCACGTCGATGTCGAGCACCCTCGACTCGACCAGGCCGTCAGTGAACAGCACCAACGTGTCATCCGGCTCGAGCGCCTCGGTGACCTCGACGAAGCCGCCCACCCCGAGCCCGAGCGGGGCACCCGGCGGCGCGTCCACCCGGCGTACGGCGCCTGCGGCGGCGCGGACCAGCACCGGCAGATGGCCGGCGTTGGCGAGGCGCAGTCGCAACGGCGCCGGCTCGACCACGGCATAGGACGCAGTCGCGAAGCGCACCGGTGCCCGGCCACCGTCGGCGGCCTCCAGCAGGTCGACCAGCTGCGCGTCGAGCAGGCTCAACGCCTCCACCGGGGGCAGGCCGGCCAGCCCCGCCGCCCGCATGACGGCCCGCAACTGTCCCATCACGGCAGCAGCGGCCACGCCCCGGCCGGACACGTCACCGATGCCCAGGGCCACCCGCCCACCACCGAGGTCGCAGACGTCCCACCAGTCGCCGCCGACCTCGACGTCGACGGCGCCGGCGACATAGCGGGTTGCCGTCGAGAGTCCCGGCAGTCGGCGCGGAGCGGCCGGCAGCAGCGCATCCTGCAGCTCCGCGGCCAACGCGCGCTGACGGTTGTGCGTCCGCACGGTGGCGATCGCCGAACCGGCGCGGGCCGCGACGTCCTCGAGGAAAGGCGCATGCCCGTCGTGGAACGGCGACCGGTTGCCAGCCGCTACGAGCACCAGAGCACCGGTCATTCTGCCGGCAGCGACCAACGGCACCACGGCGATGCTCGAGGTCTTCGTCATCGTCATCCAGGTGCGCGACGCCTCCTCGCGCGCCACCAGCGGCAGGGTCTGTTCGTCGATCGGGATCACCACGGTCCGCCCGGCCCGCAGGATCGGGTCCCACGGCGACGGTCCCTGCCGCTCTTCAGGGTCGGGCAGCGGCCCGAACGCTGCCAGCTCCTCCGACATCGTCAACACCTGCGGCGGCAACGGCGGCCCGTCGAGCAGGTCGTCGGTCGCCCCCTGCGGCACGACGTAGACGGCCGCCAGGTCCGCCACCCCCGGCACCAGCGCGTCGGTGAGCGCCTGGAGCCCGGACTCCGCGTCGGGCGCGGCCGTGACGGCGTTGGTGATCTCGGCCAGCAGGGCGCTGCGGTCGGCCGTCTCCTTGGCGCGCACCGCTCCTGTCACGTCGACCGCTGTCACGACGACGCCGCTCGGCGGGTCGCCGATCGGGGCCAACGCGTAGGTGAGGACCACCTCGTCACCCTCGACGTCCCGGGTGCTGATCAGCCGGCCCTGCATCGACACGGCCTCACCCGTGCGCAGCACCCGCTCGATAGGCGAGTCCGGCCCGATCACCGTGTCCGGGAAGGCCTGCACCAGCGGTACGCCGAGTGGCCGCGGCCCGAAGACGGTCCGGCTGGCCGCGTTCTGGAAGACCAGGACGTGGTGCGGGCCGTGAGTGACCGTGATGAGCGCGGGCGAGGTCTCCCACGCGGCGAGCCACTCCGCGGGGGGCAGCACCTCGATCGACATGGCAGTCACCGTATCCGCGCGACGGAGGGGCGACGCAGGGCTCGGGCCAGGAACACCACCGCCATCACCTGAGTGGCCGCCACCACGACGACGAGCAACGGCACGGACACGGCGTACAGGGCGCCGGCCACACCACCCCCAAGGACTGCCGCCGCTCCTTGGATCGCGGCGAAGACGCCGTACGCCGTGGCGCGCTGCGGTCCGGCCACCAGGTCGGCGACAAGTGCCTTCACCGTCGAGTCCTGCAGCCCCACGGCCGCGCCCCACACCAGGACGCCGGCGACAGCGACGGCAACCCGGTTCGAGAAGGCCAGCACCGGGACGGCGACCACGAGCAGCGGCAGGACGTAGAGCACCCGGGCGCCCCAGCGGTCGTAGGTCACCCCGGTGACGATCGCCGCCACGGCGGCGGCAGCCATCGCTGCGGCGTAGGCCACCGGCACCGCAGCGAGAGACAGCACGTGCTCGGTGCTGAGGTGGAAGGAGATGACCCCGAAGGTCACCAGCCCGGCTGTCGTCGCACCGGACGAGACGGCGAAGAGGAAGAAGGCTCGCGGCAGTCCGGCGCCGAGCGCGCCTCGCAGCCCCGTGCGTGCAGCGGGTGTCATCGGGTCGGGCGGCTCGGGCTCCTCGATGTCCAGTCCCGTGCGCAGCGCGACGAGCAACAGCATAGATGCGATCCCCGGCACGGCGAGGACCGCCATCGCCA
>JANLYQ010000045.1:0-59725 GCA_031365725.1 Sporichthyaceae bacterium
CATGGACTGTCCGAAGTAGGCGGAGGTCTGCGCCATGATCGTGGCGGCCGTGATCTCGGGCTGGCTGCTGTCGGGGATCAGGTCCTTGAGCACGATCTCGGCGAGGGCGAGGTCCACTCCCTGCCGGTTGAGGCTGGCGAAAGCCGTGACCCGGATGAGGGCACCTTCCAGCTCACGAATGTTGGTCGAGATTTTGCTCGCGATGAATTCGAGCACCTCCGGGGGAGCCGCCAGCTTGTCCTGGGCCGCCTTCTTGCGCAGGATCGCGATGCGCGTCTCGAGCTCGGGCGGCTGGACGTCGGTGATCAGGCCCCAGTGGAACCGGTTGCGCAACCGGTCCTCCAGGGTCACCAGCTGCTGAGGCGGCCGGTCGCTGGAGATGACGATCTGCTTGTTGGCGTTGTGCAGGGTGTTGAACGTGTGGAAGAACTCCTCCTGGGTCTGCTCCTTGTTCTCGAGGAACTGGATGTCGTCGACCAGCAGGATGTCCACGTCGCGGTAGCGCCGGCGGAAGCCATCGGCCCTGCCGTCGCGGATCGAGTTGATGAAGTCGTTGGTGAACTCCTCGGAGCTCACGTAGCGCACCTTCACGCCCGCGTACAGGCTCATGCCGTAGTGCCCGATGGCGTGCAGCAGATGGGTTTTGCCCAGGCCGGAGTCGCCGTAGATGAAGAGCGGGTTGTAGGCCTTGGCCGGTGCTTCGGCCACAGCCACGGCAGCAGCGTGGGCGAACCGGTTGCTGGAGCCGATGACGAAGGTCTCGAACACGTAGCGCGGGTTCAGCCGGGTGGGCTCGGTCTGCCGGGCGCCAGGTTCACGCCCGGTGCCGGGCGTGTCCGGTGGCTCCGGCGCCTCCTCGCTGGTCATCGCCGTGCCCGGCCGCACACCCGGCGCGTGAGCCGGCGAGGCACTCAAGGCGCTGGGGGCGGCCGCAGCGGTCACGTCCACGTCGAGACTCGGGTCGATGCTCACCGCAATGCGACCGACTCTCGGGTGGTCCTCGGCGAGGACGCTGATGATCGCGTCCTGCAGCCGCGCCTCGATGACCTCTTTCGCGTAGGGGTAGGGAGCAGACAGCAGAGCGACCTCGCCGACGACGCTGTCGAGCCGGCTGAGCCGGAGCAGCGTGCGTTCCTGCATGCTGATCGAGCCCTCGAGCAGCTCACGGGTGTGTGCCCAGGTCGCGGCCCAGTGCTCGGGGTCCTGCCCGGCGTCGCGACCGAGTCCGTCGGTGACACTCGGCCCGCTCTCGATGGGGGCGGTGACCACGAGGTTGTCCTGGCCGAGCTCGGTCTCATAGGTCACGTGCGGGTCTCCTGACGCGGTCCGCGACTGCGAACCGGAACGGGTGAAACGGGGACGGTCGGGCGCCGCCGGTTGAGGAGGTGAGCATCACGGGGTGCTACGTCGGGGGCCAGCACAGGCCGCGGCTGGTGCGGAAACGGTGGCCAGACACGCTCAAGTCGATCACCGTCCACACACTCATCCACAGCCTGTGTACACAGGTGGTCGGATTCCTCGGGACACGGTGGCCGCTCGGGTGTCCACAGCGGCACCCCGACCTTCACCCGTCACTTCATGGTGGTTGTCCGGGGCGGCGGACCGTGGTGGCCCGTCACCCTCGTCGACCCTGATCACCGGGCCGGACCTGCACTCTCGGGGCACCGAGAGCCTGGACCGAACTGTGGCGACGACTGCGCGACACTAACGACGGCGGCGGCCGTGCAGCAAGCCGTTGTCCACAAGCAGATGCACTATTTCTCCGGTTCTTGGCGCGTCGTCGGCGTGTCGCACCACTGCCTCCTGATCCTGACCAGCGACGATGGCCGGTCGGCCACGCATCGGGTGCGTTTGACCGAGGCCGATCACCGCCCGTACCGTTGGGGGTGTCGAGTGCCGTCATGCGGCGCGCCCCGAGCCAGGCTCCTCCTAGAGCCGCCACCGGTGCGCCCGTGCTGCACTCACCATCGTCCTCGGCCCGCCGCGCGAGCCGTCGCAGTCCAGGTGCAGTCACGGCACCAGCACGATCGTCACCAGCCCGGGAGCCCACGAGTGAGCAAGCGCACGTTCCAGCCCAACAACCGTCGTCGGGCCAAGACACACGGCTTCCGGCTGCGCATGCGTACCCGCGCCGGGCGCGCGATCCTTGCTGCGCGTCGGGGCAAGGGTCGCGACAAGCTCTCGGCCTGACACGGTGCTCCCGGCCGGCGCTCGGATGCGCCGCTCGGCCGAGTTCACCGCCACGCTTCGGGCCTCTAGCACGGCGCGTGCCGGCGGTGTGCTGGTCCTGCACGCACGCGTCGCGCCCATGACCGGGGGCGACGGTCCATCGACCGGGACGGGCGTGACCCCCCGGGTCGGGTTCGTGGTGCCGCGCGCCGTGGGCCCGGCCGTCGTCCGCAACATCGTGCGCCGCCGGCTTCGGCACCTGCTCCGCGACCGGCTCGGTGTCCTGCCCGCCGGCAGCTGTCTCGTGGTTCGCGTGCTGCCCGGTGCCGCCGGTCTGAGCTCGCCGCGCCTGGCTGACGCCTTGGACCGTGCTCTCGAGCGCGTCCTGCCGCGGCTGGCCGCTGGTGGACCCCGGTGAACGAGGTCCCGGGGCGCCTGCCCAGCTCCCCCGTGAGTCCTGCTGGCAGGCCCTCCGTAGACGCGGGGCGTTCCCTGCTCAGTCGAGTCGTCGTCGTGGTCGTAGTGGCTCCGGTGCGTGCCTACCAGCTGGTCGTATCCCCGCTGCTCGGCCCGCGTTGCCGGTTCTACCCCAGCTGCTCGGCGTACGCCGTCGAAGCGCTACGGACGCACGGACCCCTACGTGGAGCGTTGCTCGCGCTGTGGCGCTTGGCCCGGTGCCATCCGTGGAATGCCGGCGGTGTCGACCTGGTCCCTGCGCGGGACCGGGTCGGCACGGCGGTCGGCACTGACACCCCTGACCCTGCCGCACACGCCCATCCCCTGGAGCACTCAGCCGTGACCGCTCGATGATCACTCCACTGATCACCTCACACCTGCTGGAGCCGCTGTACGACGCGGTGACCTTCATCATGGTGGCGTTCCACACGTTGTTCAAGAACGTGGGCCTCAACCCGGCGGGCGGGGCGGCGTGGACGCTCTCGATCGTGGGTCTGGTCATCGTGATCCGGATCCTGTTGATCCCGTTGTTCGTCAAGCAGATCAACGCCCAGCGAGGCCTTCAGCTGTTGCAACCGGAGATCAAGAAGCTCCAGGCGAAGTACAAGGGCAAGACCGACCCGGAGAGTCGGCAGAAGCAGCAGCAAGAGATGATGAAGCTGTACAAGGACAACGGGACCAACCCGTTGGCCAGCTGCCTGCCGATCGTGCTGCAGGCGCCCATCTTCTTCGCGCTCTTCCGGGTGCTCAACGGGATCGGGTCGAACCCGCCCCAGTCACACGGGTTCCTCAAGGGCACGCTGCTCTCACAGGCAGCGCACGCCCAGATCTTCGGCGCGAACATCTCGGACAAGTTCATCGGGGCGCCGAATGCCACGACCCAGGTGCTGACCGCCATCCTCATCGTGCTGATGTCGGCGACGACGTTCACCACGCAGAAGCAGCTGATGAGCAAGAACATGCCGGCCGATGCGATGAACAATCCGTATGCCCAGCAGCAGAAGATCCTGCTCTACGTCTTCCCGCTGGTCTTCGCCGTCTCGGGTGTCAACTTCCCGATCGGCGTCCTGCTCTACTGGCTCACCACCAACGTCTGGTCGATGGGTCAGCAGTTCTACGTGATCCGGCGCAACCCCTCCCCCGGATCGCCCGCCGCCGAAGATCTCGAGCGCCGCCGGGCCGCCAAGGCGAAGGGCGCTGGCGGTACGCCGACCAGCCCCCCCGTTGACGAGGCTCCACCGGCGGTCGAGCGTCCCGGGCAGCGCAAGCAGCCACGCAAGGGCGACCGGCGCAAGGGTCAGTCTGGTCAGCCCGGTGCGGAGCCAACTGACGAGGACCGGGACGAGCCCGACGATCCCGACGCGACCGCAGCTGCCCGATGATCAGCACCCCAGATCCCTTGTCCATCCCGGCCGGTGTCCTCGTGGGCACCGACGTCCCATCGGAGGTCGCGTCATGACCGAGCCCAGCACCAGCCCCGCAGAGTCAGTCGCCGACGAGGACCTGGCCGGGACGACGACATCGGGAGAGCGCGAGAGCAGCACTGTCGGTGCTGATTCCGCCGCTGAGGCCAGCGACACGGCTGCGCCTGCTCGGCCACGCAAGTCTGTGGACCTCGAGAAGGAGAGCGAGATCGCCGCTGACTATCTCGAGGAGCTGCTCGACATCGCGGACCTGGATGGTGATATCGACATGGACGTCGAGAACGATCGCGCCATGGTGTCGGTCGTCGGTGGCGAGCTTGACGACCTGGTCGGCCGGGACGGCGTCGTGCTAGAGGCACTGCAGGAGCTGACCCGGTTGGCCGTCCTGACCCAGACCGGGAACCGCAGTCGGCTGATGCTCGACATCGGCGGGTTCCGGGCCGGTCGCCGCGAGGTGCTGTCCGAGCTAGGCCGGGTGACCGCCGAAACCGTGCGGTCCACCGGCGAGAAGCTGCGTCTCGAGCCCATGTCACCGTTCGAGCGCAAGATCGTGCACGACGCCGTGGCGGCAGCCGGCCTGGTCAGCGAGTCGGAGGGCGAGGAGCCCCGACGCCGCGTGGTCGTGCTCCCCGCCTGATGGTTTCCGGCGGGCCGCCGATGGATGTTTCACGTGAAACAGCCGAGCGCGTCTTTGGTGCTGCGCTCGGCGGGGCCGAATCATTCGCCCAGCTCCTTGCCACCGATGGCGTCGTGCGAGGCGTGATCGGGCCACGGGAGACAGATCGGCTGTGGAGCCGGCACCTCGTCAACTCGGCCGCCGTGGTCACACTGTTCGCCACTGCCGGGGACATCGTCGACATCGGCAGCGGCGCCGGTCTGCCCGGGATCGTCATTGCCCTGCTGCGTCCGGAGCAGCGGGTCAGGCTCGTCGAGCCGCTGGCCCGGCGAACCGATTTCCTCACCATCGCCGTCGCCCGCCTCGGGTTGTCCAACGTCGATGTCGTTCGTGGTCGGGCGGAGGAGCAGCACGGTCGCTGGACGGCACCGACAGTCACGGCACGCGCGGTGGCACCCCTGGAACGACTGGCCGGCTGGTGCCTCCCTCTCGTCAACCCAGGCGGAGTGTTGCTCGCAATCAAGGGCCGGCAGGCGTCTACTGAGCTGTCGGCCGCCGAGCCGGCGCTGGCGGCAATGGGAGCCTCGTCCTGGTCGGTGCTCGAGCAGCATGTTCCCGGTCTGGAGGACCCGGTGCGGGTCGTACGCATCACCCGGTCCGATGTCCCGTGGCGGCAGCCACGCTGAGATCGGCTGTCCTGCGCAGCCACAACCCACGGACGGCGAGCCCTCTCGTGTCCACGGGCAGGGGCTCGTGATGGTGCGCAGCCGGATCCCTGCCGTAAAGTCGTTGACTACGCATCGCGCTCGGCCGGCACCCGGGGGTCGTGAACGCGGAGCACGCAGGAGCACGCACACGGAGCACGTCGCCGATGCCGGCAGCGTGGCCGAGCACGACACCGGTTACAGGCCTGACGCCGGTCCATCGAGCGCTGGTGACGGCCGGCCACAAGGAGCATGTTGATGTCAGCCACGGGCCTCGGTTGGCCCTCTGGGGCGACCGACGTCGTGGACCCGACCCGTCCCCCGGCAGCCTCGGCGGCGGACTATCCCCCAGCGAACTCCGCGCCAGCGAACCCCGCGCCGGCGAACCCCGTCGCGGGGCTTGGCTGGCCGCCGGACGATGACCTCGACCCGCGATCTTCTGCGCCTCCACGTGGTCCGCTGCGGGAGCTGCGGCCGGCGGAGTTGGAGTCGGGGGCCGCTGGTGCCGACCTACCTCGAACCTCGCTCCCGTCGCCGGCGGAAGCCGGACCTTCGGTCGGCGAGCCAGACGGTGCGGAGCGGCCCGACGGTGCGGAGCGGTCCGACGCCCCGGCTGAGTCCGCTGGGCCCGCCGCTCCGCCCATGCTCACCGACACGCCCGCGGCCAGCCTCGCCGAGGTGCTTGCCACCGAGATGGTTGTCTCGCCCGAGGAGCCGGCTGTGTCGCCCGAGGAGCCGTCCGCGGACCGACCAGAGGCCAGCGCGGCCGGCGGCGTCGACGCCGGTGCCTGGTGGGAGGCGCCCATCGTGTCGACCGTGCGCAAGGGCTGGCCGGTGCATCCAGCACCCCCTGACGCACCGGGACCGCCCTACGGCCTGGCTGCCCCCTCCGCGCCAGCCGCTGAGGCTGGCGATGCCGCCGCTCCCGTAGATGGCACAGCCGCCACAGATGCTGCATCCGCAGCCACAGCCGCCGCAGACGCGTCGATGTCCGCACCTCACACCCACCCGACCTTGGATGTCCCCGCGGACGATGGTCCTCGTGGAACAGCCACGATGGACGAACGGTCGGGCTCGGCGAGCGCGATGGACGCGGCGCAGGCCCCAGCCGGCACTGCGGCGGGCAGCGGTGGCTCTGCTGTCGCACGCTCCACGGCTGAGCTCGCCGAGGTGGCAGGTGGTGTTGCTCCGGGCCAGCAGCGGGTGGGCGATGGTCGCGACGCAGCGGCGCCCGGTCCCGATGCCGCACTGACCCGTGGCACGGCCTCGCCGGAGCTGAGGGCACCCGACACCTCAAGACATCTGGTTGTCACGGATCTGCAGGTCGAGACGTCCGGCCGAGAGGACGCCGCGACCCAGGCCGCTGGCGTAGACGCCGGTGCCGCTGCACACACCGCACCGGCCGTCGCTGCAGCAACCGCTGGTGCAGACACCGTGGAGTCGGCGCGGGCCGGGGGTGAAGACATGTCCAGCTCTCCCGCACAGTTGACGTCTCACCAGGCATCGGACTGGCCGACCAGGCAGCCCACTGACGGCTGCCGGGAGGGCGCACCTGCTGTTTCACGTGAAACAACTGACAGCGCGGGCGACACCGACGAGCGCCCCCGCGCCGGTTGGCCGTCGACGGAGCCCGCATCTGCCGATGGGATCGCCAGGTCGAGCCGCGATGTTTCACGTGAAACAGCTGCGCAGACGCCGAGCTCCCCATCTCCGGCCGCCCCCTGGGCGGGACATGGTGTCCAGACCGCACACGAACTTGCTGGAGACGAGGTGCCACTCCCGGTGGACACAGACGAGCCCGACGACACTCCGATTGCCCGTGCGGCGGAGACGGCGCTGCGGGTGCTGGCTGGTCGGGTCGGCGACCCACTGCCTCGGCCGGCCTCCACCCGAGTGATGACGGTCGCCAACCAGAAGGGGGGCGTCGGCAAGACGACGACGACCGTCAACGTGGCGGCGGCGCTGGCCCTGCAGGGGCTCGAGGTCCTGGTCATCGATCTGGACCCGCAGGGCAATGCCTCCACCGCTCTCGGCATCGACCACCATGCCGACGTACCGTCGATCTACGACGTGCTCATCGAAAGCCGGCCCTTGCACGAAGTGGTCGTCCCCGTGGTCGGCATCGACGGCCTGACGTGTGCTCCGGCGACCATTGACCTGGCCGGCGCCGAGATCGAGCTGGTCTCGTTGGTTGCCCGCGAGTCCCGTCTGGAGAAGGCAGTTGTCGGCTACCGACACTGGCTCGGAAGCCAGGGTCGGACCGTGGACTACGTCCTGATCGACTGCCCGCCCAGCCTGGGGTTGCTCACGGTCAACGCTCTGGTCGCGGCTCCCGAAGTGCTCATCCCGATCCAGTGCGAGTACTACGCGCTGGAGGGCGTGAGCCAGCTGGTGAAGAACATCGAGCTGGTCAAGGGACACCTCAACCCCGACCTGCACGTCTCGACGGTGCTGCTCACGATGTACGACGCCCGCACCCGGTTGGCTGCCCAGGTGGCGGACGAGGTCCGGACCCACTTCAGCGCGACCGTCCTGCGGACCACCATCCCCCGCTCGGTGCGCATCTCCGAAGCCCCCAGCTACGGGCAGACCGTCATGACCTACGACCCGGGATCGACCGGGGCGCTGTCCTACCTCGAGGCGGCCCGCGAGCTGGCCCTGCGCGCCATCCCAGCAGCTGTGCCCACCACCCCGGAGGAGAGCGCGTGAGTGACCGCAAGCGAGGTCTCGGTCGGGGACTCGGTGCTCTGATCCCCAGCGCTCCGGGCGCGACGCCGGCCCCTCCCCCCGGACCGTCACCCGTCGACGTGCTCATCCCCGGCCGGGCATCGACAGGCTCCTCGACCTCGGGGGCGAAGCACACCGCGGCACCCGGAACATCGGCGGGGACGGCGGGGACGGCGGACCAGACTCCTCCGGAGGGGGCCTACTTCGCCGAGATCCCGCTGGACGCGATCACCCCGAACCCCCGTCAGCCGCGCGTCGTCTTCGAGGAGGAGGCGCTGGCCGAGCTGGTGCACTCACTGCGCGAGGTGGGTCTGCTCCAGCCGGTCGTCGTGCGGCCGTTGGACGCCGGACGTTACGAGTTGATCATGGGAGAGCGGCGGTGGCGGGCCGCCCGCGAAGCCGGCTTCACCGACATCCCGGCGATCGTCCGGGCCACCGGTGATGACGTCATGCTGCGGGACGCCCTGTTGGAGAACTTGCACCGCTCGCAGCTCAATCCCCTGGAAGAAGCGGCTGCCTACGACCAGCTCCTCCACGACTTCGGCTGCACCCACGAGGAGCTGGCTGGGCGCATCGGACGGTCCCGCCCGCAGATCTCCAACACCCTCCGACTTCTCAAGTTGCCCGCCCTCGTCCAACGACGGGTGGCCGCGGGAGTGCTGTCGGCAGGTCATGCCCGGGCGCTGCTCGGGCTCGACGCTCCGGAGGGTCAGGAGCGGCTGGCCCAGCGGATCGTGGCCGAGGGGCTCTCGGTCCGGACGGTGGAGGAGATCGTCGCGCTCGGCGGCGACGAGGCACCGTCAGCCACTCGGCCCGCGCGAGGCAAGGCCCCGGTCGCGCCGAAGCTCGCCGTGCTGGCCGACCGGCTGAGCGAGAGGTTCGAGACCCGGGTCAAGGTGGACCTGGGGCGGAGCAAGGGCCGCATCATCGTCGAGTTCGCCTCGATCGACGACCTGGAGCGCATCGTGGCGCTGATGGCCCCCACGGACGCCGGACGGGACTATTAGCGATCTCTCGACTTGTCGACAGAGCGGTAACGTCGACAAGTCGACGCAGGAGTTCACCGACATCTTCCGTCAGGGTGACGATCGCGCTACGCTGCGTTGACGGTGACACGCTGAAGGAGGTACGGTGTCGCGACGGTGCGTGAGCCTGACCCTGGACAACCTCAGCGACCTTCCGCACGACTGCCGACGGTGTGTGTTCTGGGAGCTGGACCCGGCGGCTGCTGATGCTGCGCAGGCCGCCGGCGGGCTGGAGCTGGAGAAGGAGTCGTGGTTGTCCGCGACGTTGCTCGAGTGGGGCTCCTGCGGCCGCATCGCCTATGTCGACTCTCTGGCGGCGGGTTACATCACCTACGCTCCGCCGGTCCACGTCCCGCGCAGCCTCGCCTTTCCCACCTCGCCGGTGTCCGCGGACGCCGTCTTGCTCATGACGGCTCGGATGCGGCCTGAGTTCGCCGGTGCAGGAATGGGCCGGATGTTGCTGCAGACCGCCGCCAAGGACCTCACCCGACGAGGGGTCCGCGCGATCGAGGCCTTCGGACGCCTGGGCACCGACCAGCCGGCCGGCGGATGCGTGCTGCCGGCCGACTTCCTGCTCGCCGTCGGCTTCAAGACGGTGCGGCCGCACCACCGTTTCCCCCGGCTGCGCCTCGACCTGCGGACCACCCTGACCTGGCGCGAGGACGTCGAGGTCGCCCTCGAACGATTGCTCGGCTCCATGACTCCCGAACCGGCGTTTCGGCCGGTCTGAGCAGCCAGTCAGGCCCGCAGCCAGTCGGGGATGATGAGCACGCCGGTCTCCGCGTCCAGCTCGGCCGGCAGGTAGAGCCGCTGCACGGCGGCGGACACGGCCTCGGCCAGCGCATCCCGGAAGGCGGGATCGGACAGCCGCTGCGCATCGCCCGTGTTGGAAAGGTAGCCCACCTCGACGCGCACCGCGGGCATCCTGGTGCGTCGGAGCAGATCCCAGTTCATGGCGTGCGTGCGGCAGTCGACGAGGTCGGTGCGGGCACAGATCTCGCGCTGCACGAGGTCAGCCAGCTGGGCACCGACCGGCGAGAAGTGGTCGAACTCCGTGCTGCCGTAGTAGTAGGTCGCCACGCCGGCGGCCTCGCGGCTGTCGTGGTGGGCCACGTGCAGGGACACGACCAGGTCCGCACCCGCCGCGTTGGCAAAGCTGGCGCGGTCCGCTTCGCTGGGCCCGAGGGTGTCGCCGTCCGGGCCGCGGGTGAGGTAGGCAGACGCCCCGGCCGCCGTCAACCGACCCTCGATCCGCGACGCGAGGTCGTAGACCACGTCGTGATCCCCCGGCGGCCCGACGGCGCCGTCCCCGGGTGGCCCCGGGTCGAGGATCACCAGCTTGCCCGCCAGTGCCGGACCGGCCCGGTTGATCGCCTCGGACTCGCGCATGGCGTGCGGGCTGCCCCCGACGACGGTGCGCGTCAGCTGGTCGAGCGCCTTCAGTGTGGCCGGCCCGCAGGTGCCGTCCGAAACGATGCCGATGTTGCGCTGGAACTCGCGCAGTGCCTGCTCGGTCTCGGTGCCGAACAGTCCGTCCACCCGGCCGCAGTCGAAGCCCATGTCGAGCAGTCGTCGCTGCAGTGCGGCGACATCGTCGCCCGCCATCAGCCGAGCCGGCACCCAGACGAGGATGCGGTCGCCCAACCGGCGGCGGGCCTCGTCCAACGCCTGGTAGGTCTGCCGGCCTACCTGGCCGTCGACCGAGATGCCGCGCTGCTGCTGGAAGGCGCGCACCGCTCGGTCGGTCGCCTCGTCGAAGAGGGCACCAGCGGGATCGAGCAGCTCGCTGCCCTCAGGCTCGTCCAGCAAGCCCAGGGTGGCGAGCTTCGACCGGACCTCCGCGACCACCGCACCGGTGTCGCCCCGTCGGCAGGGACGCGGCGGCTCCGGGTGCAGCGTCGGCGCACCGGTGCTGGTCGACATGAGGGCGTCCGGTCGGGCCGGACTCAGATGAATGCTTCGAGGTCGCGCAGCAGCATGGCCTTCGGCTTGGCGCCGACAATGGTCTTGACCACCTGGCCGCCCTGGTAGACGTTCATCGTCGGGATGGACGTGATGCCGTAGTCGGCCGCCGTACGCGGGTTCTCGTCGACGTTGAGCTTGACGACCTCGATCTTGTCCGCGTGCTCGCCGGCGATCTCCTCGAGGATGGGCGACACCTGGCGGCACGGCCCGCACCACTCGGCCCAGAAGTCCACGAGCACCGGCTTCTCACTCTGGAGCACGTCGGCGAAGAAGCTCTCGTCGGTCACGGTCTTGGCCCCCATGGGGACTCCTTTCGGTCCGGTACGCCGGACACTGGGCTGGACGGGATGGTGCCCGGCCGGGAGGTCGGGCAATCAGCGGGCGGAACGTTCGGGGCGGTCGGGCGGCGCTGCGTGCGGGTCAGCCGAGCACCCGGGTCAGACGGACGCCGCCTGGACCGCCTGGACGGGGTCGTGGGTGAGCCGGGCGTCGTCCAGCGAGGTGAGATAGCGCTCGGCATCGAGTGCGGCCGAGCAGCCGGTGCCGGCCGCGGTGATGGCCTGGCGATAGCTGTGGTCGACCACGTCGCCACAGGCGAACACCCCGGGGACGTTGGTGCGGGTCGAGGGGCTCTCCACCAACAGGTAGCCCTCCTCGTCGCGGTGGACCTGACCGGCGAACAGCTCGCTGCGCGGATCGTGCCCGATCGCGACGAACAGGCCGGTCACCTCGAGGCGGGACTGTTCGTCGGTGCGGACGTTGCGCACCTGCAGCGCCTCGACCTTCGTCTCGCCGTGGACGTCGACGACCTCGGTGTCCCAGAGGAACCGGATCTTGTCGTTGGCGAAGGCCCGCTCCTGCATGATCTTGGACGCACGGAGGCTGTCACGGCGGTGCACCACGGTGACGGAGCGAGCGAACCGGGTGAGGAAGGTCGCCTCCTCGAGGGCCGTGTCGCCACCACCCACGACGGCGATGTCCTGGTCGCGGAAGAAGAACCCGTCACACGTCGCGCACCAGGAGACGCCCTTGCCGGACAAGCGTTTCTCGTGGTGCAGACCCAGCTCGCGATAGCCGGAGCCGGTGGCGACGATGACCGCGCGGGCTCGGTGCAGTCCACCGCTGCCGTCGGTGACCACCTTGATCTCACCGGTGAGGTCGACCTCGGTGATGTCGTCGGCCACGAGCACGGCGCCGAAGCGCTCGGCCTGACGCCGGAGGTGGTCCATCAGGTCCGGACCCATGACGCCCTCGGGGAAGCCCGGGTAGTTCTCGACGTCGGTGGTGTTCATCAGGGCACCGCCCGCGGTCACCGAGCCCTCGAAGACGAGGGGAGCGAGGTTGGCCCGGGCGGCATAGATGGCGGCGGTGTAGCCCGCCGGCCCGGAACCGATCACGATCACGTCGCGTACGTCGTCCAGAGCGGTGTCCACGTCGGTGCTGCACCCTTCGCTGAGCGTCGCCTGCGTCGCGGATCATCGCGCCGGTCGGGCACGGGGCGGCAGGCTGTTCGGTCGTGCTGGTGGAACCGATCCTACGGGTGCCGGCATTCCCCGCCGGGCGCCGTCAGGGCCGCGGGACCACCTGGTAGTCGAGCAGATGGTCCTGGCCGCTCTCGCCGCAGGAGGGGCTGACGACCCAGATGTCGACCTTGGTCGGTCCCTGGATGCTCGGCAGCACGATCACGGCCGCCGGCGCCCCGTTCCAGCGCGCCAGGTCGACCGCGATCGCCGGGTGGGTGGTCCCCAGCGCGGCCAGGCAGCCGGCGAGCACGACCGGGTCGGCCAGGCGCTGGATCGACACTGACGCGGCTGGGGTGGGCGTGCCGGGTGAGGCGGATGCGCCGGGGGCCAGGGCAGGGTCGGGACCGGGCCGGGACTCGACGGAGGGCCCGGCGCTGCCGCCGTCGGCGGAGAAGAGGTTGCCATCGGCGACGGCCGGGAGCTCGCCCCCGGTGAGCAGCCCCGCGGCGGATCGGATGGTGCTCGGCGACCAGTCGCGCCCACTGGCCAGAAGGAGGCCACCGGCGCCGGCTGCCGCCGAGGAGGAGCCCGAGGCCTTCCCGGCGGCAGTCGACGCGCTTCCCGCCTCGCCACCGCGGTGCAGGAACGAGAAGCCCAACGCCCCGGTGGCCAGCACCAGCACTACGACAGCCGCGGCCTGCAGGATCCGCATGCCGCGCACGCCTGCGGGTCGCCCACCGGTGGACCGTGGGCGCATCGGCAGCACGGTGGCCGGCGCGCCAGGCGCCGGCACCCGCGCCGTCTGCGCCTCCCGTGCCAGCACCGCCTCGATGCCTGCTGCGACCGTGGCGGGCATCGCGGTGTCGGTGGCTCGGGCGTGGTCGGCCAACCGGCTCGGGAGCCCGCTCAGGACCTCGAGGTCGTGCCGGCAGGTCTCGCAACTCTCGGTGTGCGCGGTCAGGGCGGCCGAGTCGCCGTCAGCGAGCAGGCCGGCGACCAGGCCGGCGAGCTGGTCGGCGCTGGGGTGACCGGGGTGATCGATCGGGCCGGTCTGGTCGCTCACTGCTGCTCACCTCCTGCGGGGGTCTGGTCCGTACTGGCTGGGCTCGGTCGGGTCGACACCTGCGGCTCGGGAGACGGACCCGTCGCCGCGCCCGACGCTGGTCGTGGGGATGGGACGTCGCCGGGCGGTCGGGGGTTCCCGTCGCGCAGCAGCGGCAGGAGCCGGGCGCGGCCGCGCGAGCAGCGGCTCTTGACCGTGCCGACCGCGCAGCCGAGCACGTCGGCGGCCTCCTCGACCGGCCAGCCGTACATGTCGACGAGGACGAGGGCGGCCCGCTGGTCGACCGGGAGGGTG
Organism: Sporichthyaceae bacterium; assembly: GCA_031365725.1. Taxonomy (GTDB): domain Bacteria; phylum Actinomycetota; class Actinomycetes; order JACCUZ01; family JACCUZ01; genus JANLYQ01. Next base: position 13,907 of record JANLYQ010000045.1, read on the forward strand.
GCCAGCGCGGCGTCGACGTCGAGGCCGACGAGGTGGCTGTCGAGGTGGTCGCGTCGCTCGGCGACGTCGCGCTCCGGGAGGGGGTCGGTGGGGCGCGCCGTGCGGCGGCGTACCCGGTCGAGGCAGGCATTGACCACGATCCGGTGCAACCAGGTGGTCACGGCCGAGTCGCCCCGCCAGCCGGCGCCGCCGCGGGTCGCCCGGAAGGCGGACACCAGAGCGTCCTGCAGGGCGTCGGCGGCCTCCTCGCGATCCCGGAGGGTACGCAGCGCCACGGCCCAGAGCCGGTCGCGGTGCCGGGCTACCAGCTCACCGAAGGCCTCGCTGTCACCGGCGGCGTGGGCGTGCAGGAGGTCGGCGTCGGACCGCGCGTCGTCAGTCACGTCGCCTCCTCACTGACCGCGGCGCTCGCGGCAGGGCACGAGCGCTCGCTCAGGGTAGGTCGGCAGCAGGGCACAGTGACCTAAGCGGGCCTCAGCGCGCAGTGGCTCAGTCGCGCACCGTGACCTCGGCCACCTGGCCGCGGTAGTCCACGCCGTCCCGGGGCAGGGCAGTCAGCCACACGAGGAGATAGCGGGCGGAGAGGTCGCTGCGCGGCACGACGGTCGCGGGGCCGTCGACGTTGCGGACCGGTCCGTCGCCCAGCGGGGCGAAGTCGGCCAGCGTGGCGCCGGGAGCGCTCGAGGTGAGCACCTCGAGGTCGGTGGCCCCGCCGGCAGTCCGCACCGTCACCGAACCGATGCGGTGCACCGCACCCAGGTCGAGCACCAGGCCCACGCCGTCCTTGATCCCCAGCCGGCCGAACGGGTTCTTGTAGCTCTTGGTGATCCATGTCGTGGCGGGGTTGCCGTCGATCGCCCTCCCGGCGGCATAGCCGTTCTCCTCGCCGTTGCCCTGCGGCGGCGGGTCGAAGGACGTGACTGCCGCCACCGGGATCTTGTTCCCCGTCGGGCTGGGGCTGGCAGTGCTCGACGGTGACGACGAGCTGGTCGGTGAGTCCGACCCGCTCGTGCGGTTGCGCAGGGTCAGCACTGCCGTGGTCGCCGCCAGCACGATGCCGATGACCAGCACCAGCACGACGGCAGCCCACGCGAGCACCGCGGCGCGGCTGCGGCGGGCCCCCCGGTCCTGGCCGTACGCCGGTCCGTCTGGGTGGCCCCGGTCATCGTCCGCGCCGGTTCTGTGCGCCTGGTGGTCCTCAGGTCGGCCGGTGACATGCGCGGCCAGCAACAGCCGGGCCAGCTCGCCCGGGTGGTCGATGGTCGACGCCGAGCCCACCGCGAGTCCCAGGCCACGGCTGACGGCGACGTCGAGGTCGTGCGGGACGCCGGCCCGCACCTGCCGGGGAGTGCACAGCTCGGCGCCGTCGTGCGGTGCGGGTGGCAGGCCGGTGGGTTCCTCCCCCGGCCAGCGGGCGGTGAGGGCGGCGTAGGCCACCCCAGCCGCTCCTCGGGTGTCGCGTGCCTCGGCGTCGGTGGCGTCCGCGGTCGAGACGCCCCGCACCGCGGCCTCGACCGCCAGGCCCGTCACCTTGATCTGGCCGTGCGGCGTGCGCAGGATGCTCTCGGGGCCCAGGCACAGGTGCGCGAGCCCCGCCGCGTGCGCGGCGGCCAGCCCGCCGGCCACGTCCGCCGCGAGCTCACGGGCCTCCACCGGATGCAGGGGTCCGTCGGCGAGCAGGTCGACCAGGTTGGTGGCCTCCACCCACTCACGCACGACGTAGACGACCTCGGGGGTCGCGTCGGCGTCGAGCACGCGCAGGAACCGGGCGTCGGACAGCGCAGCAGCCCCGCGGGCAGCCTGCAGCACGGCGACGGCGCGGGTGAGCGCGACCGGCACCACGGTGATGCCGACCAGGCGGTCCAGCAGCTCGTCGCGCGCCCGCCAGGTCGAGGCGCCGTCGGCGTCGCCGAGGTGCTCGTCCAGCCGGTAGCGGTCGACGAGCCGGGTGCCCGGCACGACGACATGGCTCGACACGGGTTCCATGGTAGGGATCACCTACCCGAGAACGGGCCCGGTCAGTCGACGCTGCGGGCCTCGGCCTTGGAGTGCACTCGGGCCCAGCCGGCCGTGCGCGACCACTTGCTGATCACCAACGTGGGTGCGGTGCGCCAGATCACCAGGTGCACCGTGCCGTCGGGATCGACGCTGAACCCCTTGGTGGTGACCTCGTTGAGCGGGTCCGCAGCGATCGCGGAGGCGACGGCCGCGTCGTAGGCCTTCTGGATGTCGTGACTGGTGTTCCAGGTGGTGGAGGCCTCCTGGGCAGCCGTCGAGCCCTGGTCGGCCACCGAGGTCGACGTGGTCCCTACCGAGATCGCGTCGAAGAGCAGCACGCCGATCACCGCGAAGGTGATGACCACCCGGGTGAGCCAGCCGATGACGACACCACCGTCGTCCCCGCGAGGGGTCGGTCGGCGCGGCGAAAGGCGTGGCATGGCTCAGTTGTCGGACGTACGACGCCTCGCCTTGAGCAGCGAGGCCAGCTCGGTCACGTGCAGAGCCCTAGCCAGGAGGACGTACGTCGCCAACAGGACGATCCCGCCGACCAGCAGCTGGGCGGCCGAGGCGCCGGCACCGATGCCCAGCCGGGACCGCAGGGCGGTCGCCACCAGCCAGGCCGCCAGGCCCGCCGGCACCGCGGCTGCGGCGAGCCGGACGTAGAGCCGGCGGACCGCATGGCCGTCCAGCCCGCCCGTGCGTCGGCGCAGCACCGAGGTCGACAGGGCCAGCCCCCCGGCGTAGGTCACCGAGTAGGCCGCCGCCACCCCGACCATGCGCCACTGCAGCGGGAGGGCGGCGTACGCGATCAGGGCGAGGGTGATGTTGGTGGCGGCCAGCACCACCTGCAGCAGGAACGGCGTGCGGGTGTCCTCGAAGGCATAGAACCCGCGGAGCGCGACGTACTGCGCGGAGAAGAACGGCAGGCCGAGCCCGAGGGCTGCCGCCACCAACCCGATGAACCGACCGCCCTGGGCGCTCTGGTGGCCGTAGATCAGGCCGGTCAGCGCCGGCGCGAGCGAGACGAGGCCGGCGGCGGCCAGCATGATCGGCACCGCTGTCAGCCGCCAGGCCTCCGACAGCCCGGCTCGCACCCCCGGCAGGTCACGGTCGACCGCGCGCCGGCTCAGGACCGGCAGCAGCCCGGTGACGACCGAGACCGTCACGATCGAGTGCGGCAGGATGAAGATCAGGTACGCCGTCTCGTAGGCGGCATACCCGACGCCGTAGGCGAGCCGGCGCTTGGCCTCGGCGTCGGCGGCCAGACCCAGGTTGACGATCACGGCGTAGGTCAGCTGGTTGACCAGCACGAACAGCAGCGTCCAGCTGGCCAGCGCGCCGGTCCGGGCGAGCCCGGCTCCTCGCACGTCCAGCCGCAGCCGGAACCGGAAGCCGGTCCGGCGCAGCACCGGCACCAGGACCAGCGCCTGAGCGACGACGCCGAGGGTGGTGGTGCCGCCGAGAAAGGCGATGCTGCCGGTGCCGAGCGACGACGGGTTCTTCGCATCGACGGTGAACCACGCGAGGAAGGCGAGTCCGGCCGCAATGGTCACCAGGTTGTTGACCACCGGCGCCCACATCATCGGGCCGAAGCTGCCGCGAGCGTTGAGCACCTGACCCAGCAGGGTGTAGAGCCCGTAGAAGAAGATCTGCGGCAGGCACCAGTAGGCCAGCATCGTCGCGACCGACGCGTCGGCTGCGCTGACGTGCGCGACGAGTGTGTAGAAGTGCACCACCAGCGGGGCGGCGGCGGTGGCGAGCACCGTCACAGCGGCGAGCACCAGCAACGCCACACTGATCAGCCGGTCGCTGTAGGCCCGCGAGCGCTCCTCGCCCTCTCTCATCGAACGCACCAGGGCCGGGACGAAGACCGAGTTGAGGACCCCGCCCGCGATCAGGATGTAGACGATGTTGGGGACCGTGTTGGCCAGCGTGTACGTCGACAAGGTCAGCGCCTGCCCGAGCGCCGCGACCAGCACTGCGCTCCGGACGAAGCCGAGCGCGCGCGAGGCCACCGTGCCGGCGGCCATGACTGTCGAGACCCCGCGCAGCGAGGTGGAGTCGCTCACGGTGCGGCCGGCTCCCCGACGGCGGTCGCGACCGCGGCGGCAGCGGCCCGGACCCGGCGGATCACCCGGTAACCCGCGGTGAGGAACAGGACCACCGCCGCGCCGACCGTGATGATCAGCGCCACGGCACCGATCTGGGTCACGTCGACCGGCAGCTGCACCGGCTGGCCGTACGCCGCACCGGTGGGGGTCTCGAGGGCGGCCTCGACGACGACCCGGCCCCCTGCCACGGCCGAGGCCTGCACCTCGACCTGGACCTTCTGCCGGGGGCCTAGCGGCGGCATCGTCACCGGCTCGAGCCGCAGCTGGGGAGTGAGGGCCTGCAGGCGCAGCGTGACGTGCACCTCCTGCGGGAGGTCGTTGACCAGCGTGATCGGGATCGTGCCCGAGCTGCTGCCGAAGGTGAAGCTGCCGGGCTGCACCCGCACCGCCGCCCGCAGGTCGCGCAGGTAGGTCTGCTCGCGGTCCAGCCGGATGGCCCGACCGTCACGGCCCCGCCACCACGACGACTCGAGCCGCAGCCGGGAACTGACCAGGCCGGGCACCAGCTTGGTGCGGTCGGTGAGGATCGAGGCGAACGTGTTGGTGCTCTCGGCGTAACCCTCCATCGCGCGCAGGTAGTCGGCCGGCAGCTCGGCCGAGCGCCGGGTGCCCGGGTAGCGCAGCCGGGTGCGCGCGACCGCCGGCACCGGGGTGGCAGCGAGCTGGGTCAGGCTGATCGGCGCTGCCCACGGCGCGGTGGGCAGCGCGGCCACCAGATGGTCGAGGAAGGCCTGGGCCGGCGCCCACCGCCGGGGTGGCATCGTCACGATCGTGCGGGCCGTGCCGGTGCCGGGCAGCTCCGAGGTGATCATGGCGGTCTCGGCCACGACGCGTTGGGCACCCAGCACCGGGGCGCTGCCCTGACCCGAGGCGGCCGCAGCGAGCAGGTCGGCGAGCCCCGGGTCGGCGAGCAGCGCACCCACCCGCGCGACCCCGGCCACCCTGGCGTGCCCGGAGGGGGTGTAGCTGAGGTCGATGGTGGGCGGCAAGGCACGACCGTCGAGCACCGCCGCGGTCACCCCACTGTCGGCCAGGCTCGACAGGGTGCTGCGGTCGCTGTAGCCGTCGGTCGGCCAGCCCAGGTCGGTGACCAGGCGGGCGCCGGGCAGCAGCTTGGTCATCACCGCCGCGCCGGCGGTGCGCGCCGCAGTGACGTCTGCTCGGCGGTTCTGGTGCACGAGGGCGGTGACGTCGGGGTCGGCGTAGGGCAGGACGACGACGTCGGCACCGGCGGTGACGCCCTGCAGCGTGGAGAGCCACGCCGCAGCAAGCGGCCCACCGGTGCCCGCCGAGGTGCCACCCCCCGCGCGGACCACCCGGTAGCCGCCGGGGGCAGCCATCCGGGCCACCGACTCCACCAGCTCGGGGTCGAGGGCCCAGGTGAGCGCCGTACCCGGTTGGAGTCGGGCTCCCGCGTCGAGCAGCCGCGCGAGCCGCCCGCCCGGGGCCAGCTCGACGGCGAGGGTGTCATCGGCGAACGTGTCGTTGGCGAGCCGGCTGGGTGCCCCCGCCAGCGGCCAGAGCCAGCTGAAGCCGGTCGGGCTGTAGTCGGGAGCGGCGGGCAGCCAGGGCACTGCGGTGGGCTGCTGGGCGAGCTGGTTGGCGGTGCTGCCGGTGGCCGACCGAGTGCCGGTGACCTCGATGGTCAGCGCATAGACCCCGAAGCCGGTGCGCGGAGTGAGCGTGGTGAGCGAGCGCGACAGGCTGAACGGGCTGGTCGCGCCCGCAGCGAGGTCGGGCAGCGACGACTCGACGAGCACGTCCCCGGTCTCGGCCGGGACCTTCTCGGCAAGCACCGCAGCAAGCTCGGAGCGCGAGTTGAGCCGACTGGCGGACAGCCGAAGCCGTACTGCGACCAGGCGCACCGGCTTGGTGCCGGTGTTGGTGATGCTGCCGGTCACCTGCAGGGTGTCGGTCCCGTGCACCGCTGCGGGCGACAGGTCGGTGACCTGCAGGCGTACGCCGCCGGCCGCCGCGACCGCAGGGGCCGGCGCCAGGCCGCCGAGACCGGCCAGTCCGGCGGCGGCGACCAGCACCAGCAGCAACAGGATGTCCGAGAGACGCCTCACGCCGAGTCCGCGAGCAGGCCGGCGGCCGTCTCGGCGAGGCGACGCTCACCGGCGTAGGCCAACCGTTCGCGCAGCTCGCGGAGCGGCACCCAGGCCACCTCGTCGACCTCGACGTCGCTGTCGCTGAGCTGGCCGCCGAAGGCTTCGAGCAGATAGTGGTGGACGGTCTTGTGGATGCGGCGGTCCTCGGCGACGAACCAGTAGTCGATGGTGCCCAGCTCCGCCAGCACCCGGCCGCGGATGCCGGTCTCCTCCTCGACCTCGCGCACGGCCGCGTCCTCGGCGGTCTCGCCGGCCTCCAGATGCCCCTTCGGCAGCGACCAGAGCAGTCGGCCGCGACGGTCGATGCGTCCGATGAGCGCGACCCGGAGGACGGGGTCGCTGCGGTCCACGACGAGGCCCCCGGCGGAGGTCTCCTCGACCTTGCGTAGCCCCTTCTGTCCCTGCCGCGAGCGGCGGCTCGAGGCAGGTGGCTCCATCCTCCAGATCGTAGCCAGCCGGACGGGGCGCGCCGGGCAGCCCACGGCCGTACCCTTGCCTCCCGTGCCTGACCTCGAGCCTGCCCAGCGCGCGGCCCGGCGACGACTCGCCGCGGGTGTCGCGGGTGTCGTCGGCGGTCTCGGCACGCTGGCCGAGCGGTTCGCCACGGCGGGGCACAGCCTGGCCCTGGTCGGTGGTCCGGTGCGCGACCTGGCGCTGGGCCGGCCGGCCGCCGACCTCGACCTGACGACCGACGCGCGACCTGAGCAGACCCGCGCGCTGCTCAAGGCGTGGGGCGACGCGTGGTGGGAGGTCGGCATCACCTTCGGCACCGTGGGGGCGCGCAAGGGGGACACGATCGTCGAGGTGACGACGTACCGGGACGAGGTCTATCGCTCGGAGTCCCGCAAGCCGGCGGTCACCTACGGCGACACCCTCGTGGGCGACCTGGCGCGGCGCGACTTCACCGTCAACGCGATGGCGCTCGTGCTGCCCGAGGCGACCTTCGTCGACCCGCACGGCGGCCTCGAGGACCTGGTCGCCGGCCGGTTGCGCACCCCCGGGCGGCCCGAGGACTCCTTCGGTGACGACCCGCTACGCATGATGCGCGCGGCCCGGTTTGCTGCGCAGCTGGGGTTCACCGTCGACTCGGCGGTGGTGGCGGCGATGACCGCGATGGCCGAGCGCATCGACATCGTGTCGGCCGAGCGGGTCCGCGACGAGCTGACCAAGCTGGTCCTGGCGCCGGACCCGCGGGCCGGGCTGGCGCTGCTGGTGTCGACCGGGCTCGCCGATCGGGTGCTGCCCGAGCTGCCGCGGCTGGCGCTGGAGATCGACGAGCACCACCGGCACAAGGACGTCTACGAGCACACGCTGACCGTGCTGGAGCAGGCGATGGCGCTGGAGGCGGTCTATGGCCTCGGGCCGCCGGACCTGGTGCTGCGGCTGGCGGCGTTGATGCACGACGTGGGCAAGCCCAAGACCCGACGGTTCGAGCCCGGCGGCGGCGTGTCCTTCCACCACCATGAGGTCGTCGGCGCCAAGATCACCCGGTCCCGGTTGCGGGACCTGAAGTTCCCCAAGGACGTGGTCGAGAACGTGTCGCGGCTGGTCGAGCTGCACCTGCGCTTCCACGGCTACGGCACCGGTGCGTGGACCGACTCAGCCGTCCGGCGCTATGTCACCGACGCCGGTCCGCTGCTCGACCGGCTGCACGCCCTGACCCGGTCGGACTCCACCACCCGCAACCGGCGCAAGGCGGCCGCGCTCTCGGCGACGTACGACGATCTCGAGGCGCGCATCGCGACCCTGCGCGAGCAGGAGGAGCTCGACTCGATCAGGCCCGACCTCGACGGCACCGCGATCATGGCGATCCTCGGCGTGCCGCCCGGCCCGGTCGTCGGTCAGGCCTGGAAGCACCTCAAGGAGGTCCGCCTCGAGCAGGGCCCGCTGAGCCCGCAGGACGCGGAGGCCGAGCTGCTCCGCTGGTGGGCGGCCCGACGTTGACCACGTGGTGTGGCGGTCAGACCGGTGCGGGATCGGCCGGACGACGGGGGCCGCCCCCAACGACGCGAGCGCTGGCCCGGGTGCTCGCGTGGGCGTAAACGGCTGCGGTGAGGGCGTAGCCGACCGCGATGACGGCGTAGACGGCCGGCGAGTTGCCGTCGGCCGGCAGAGTGGCCGCGCCGAAGGCTGCCGCGGCGACGAAGGCGATGTTGAAGATGACGTCGTAGAACGAGAAGACCCGCCCGCGGAAGTCGTCGTCCACCGAGGTCTGCACGATCGTGTCCACGCAGATCTTCGAGCCCTGCGCCGCGATCCCGAGCAGGAAGGCGCCGGCCAGCAGAAGCCACTCGCGCAGGGCGACGACGAAGACCGCCTCGACCGAGGCAGCCAGCACGAAGCACACGATGATCCAGGTCCGGGTGCCGACGCGCGCGGTGATCCCCGGTGTGGCGATCGCGGCGACGAGGAAGCCGGCGCCCGACGCGGCAAAGACCGTGGCGAGTCCGGCGAGCCCCGCGTCGACGTTCGCCGGGTCGTGGAAGTAGGACCGGAACAGCAGGATCACCGAGATGGTCGACACCCCGTAGAAGAACCGGTGCGCGCCGATCGCGGCCAGCGCGTGGCCGGCCGGCCGGTGGTGCCACACGTGCCGCGCGCCGTCGACCAGACCGACCGCAACATGTCGTACGCCGGTCGGTGCGGAGGTGGTCCGGGGATCGACATGGTCGGGACCGAGCAGGTCCGGCGCCATCCGGGCGGCCAGCGCGGCGGAGCCGGCATAGCCCGCAGCCGCCAGCACGATCACCATGGCGTCGGTGCTACTGCCGGCGCCGAGCAGCCGCTTGAGCAGGAAGCCGACCCCGCCGCCGGAGATCGCCACCAGGGTGCCTGTCGTGGTCGACACCGAGTTGGCCATGACCAGCTCGGCGCGCGTGACCACGTGCGGCAGGGCGGCCGAGAGCCCGGCGAGGAAGAACCTGTTCACCGACAGGCAGGCCAGCACGGCGGCGTACAGCGGGATGCCGTCGACCCGCCCGAGGGTCAGGGCGGCCACGCCCAGCACCATCAGCGACCGCAGCAGGTTCGCGACCACGAGGATCTGCCGGCGCCGCCACCGGTCGAGCAGGACGCCGGCGAACGGCCCGACCACCGAGTACGGCAGGAGCAGCGTCGCGAACGCCGCCGCCACGCTCCCGGCCGAGGTCTGGCGCTCGGGGGAGAAGAAGAACAGGCTCGCCAGTGCCGCCTGGAAGACGCCGTCGGAGGCCTGCGAGCTCAGCCTGGTCGCGAACAGCCTCCGGAAGTCGCGGTGCCGCAGCACGGCGCGCAGCTCACCGGCGTAGGTCATCCGCCTGAGGGTACGTCGGCCGCCGCCGGTGCCGGCCGCCCCAACCACATCGACTGTGCGCCCCGACACCGGACACGCCGGCGAGGCGGTGTGTCCGGTGTCGCAGTCGATGGGGGTGGCGGGTCTAGCGCTCGATCTCCCCACGGATGAACTGCTCGACCTTGTCGCGCGCGGTGTCGTCGTCGTACTGCTCGGGCGGGGACTTCATGAAGTACGACGAGGCGGACAGGATCGGGCCACCGATGCCACGGTCCATGGCGATCTTGGCGCAGCGCAGGGCGTCGATGATGACGCCGGCCGAGTTGGGCGAGTCCCAGACCTCGAGCTTGTACTCGAGGTTCAACGGGACGTCACCGAAGTTGCGGCCCTCGAGGCGGACGTAGGCCCACTTGCGGTCGTCGAGCCACTGCACGTAGTCCGACGGACCGATGTGCACGTTGCGCGGCGAGAGCTTGTTCTCCATGTTGGAGGTGACGGCCTGGGTCTTGGAGATCTTCTTGGACTCGAGGCGGTCGCGCTCCAGCATGTTCTTGAAGTCCATGTTGCCGCCGACGTTCAGCTGGTAGGTGCGGTCCAGGATCACGCCGCGGTCCTCGAACAGCTTGGCCAGCACCCGGTGGGTGATGGTGGCGCCGACCTGGGACTTGATGTCGTCACCGACGATGGGCAGCCCGGCGTCGGTGAACTTCTGGGCCCACTCCGGGGTGCCGGCGATGAAGACCGGCAGCGCGTTGACGAAGCCACAGCCGGCGTCGATGGCGCACTGCGCGTAGAACTTGGCGGCCGCCTCGGAACCGACGGGGAGGTAGCAGACGACGACGTCGACCTTGGCCTCGCGAAGGGCGGCGACGACGTCGACGGGCTCGGCGTCGGACTCGGTGATGGTCTCGCGGTAGTACTTGCCGAGACCGTCGAGAGTGGTGCCGCGCTGGACGGTGATGCCGGTCGGCGGGACGTCGGCGATCTTGATGGTGTTGTTCTCACTGGCGCCGATCGCCTCGGAGAGGTCGGTGCCGACCTTCTTCGCGTCGACGTCGAACGCCGCCACGAACTCCACGTCACGGACGTGGTACTTGCCGAACTGGACGTGCATCAGACCGGGCACCCGGCCCGCCGGGTCGGCGTCCTTGTAGTACTCGACGCCTTGGACCAGCGACGCCGCACAGTTGCCGACGCCGACGATGGCCACGCGAACCGAACTCATGAGTGCTCCTTGTTGTCGAGACGTGGTGCTCTAGCAGTGGGACGGACAGAGGGGGTGAGGGGGGTGACGGGCGTCGTCGGTGCCGTGCGGCGCTCGTCGTCGATGAGCTCGGAGAGCCACCGCACCTCGCGCTCGACCGACTCGAGGCCGTGCTGGTGCAGGGCGAGGGTGTAGCCGTCGACCCGCTCGCGACTGCGGGTCAGCGCGGACCGGAAGCCGTCGACGCGCTCCTCGAGCCGGGACCGCCGGCCCTCGAGGATGCGCAGCCGGGTGGCGGCGTCGGTGCGGCCGAAGAAGGCGAAGTGCACGCCGAAGCCGTCGTCGTCCCAGGTGGACGGGCCGCCCTCACCGAGCAGGGTCGCGAAGTGCTCCTTGCCCTCCGCGGTGAGCTCGTAGACGATGCGGGACCGCTTGGCGACCGGCACCGCGACCTCCGGCTGCTGAGCGACCAGACCCTCGGCGAGCATCTCCTTGAGACAGGGATAGAGCGAGCCGTAGGAGAAGGCGCGCAGTGCACCGAGCGTCAGGTTGAGCCGCTTCCGCAGCTCGTAGCCGTGCATCGGCGCCTCGTGCAGCAAGCCGAGGACGGCCAGCTCGAGGACATCGGAACGCTTGGCCACGCCGGTGCCTCCTTGCCGCAGGTGCGCTGCTCATCGTCGTACAGCCGAGCGTTTGATATATCGAACTGATACATCGTGACGATACCCCGGCGTCGGTGCGTCGGCAACTCGGGGCGGTCTGGTTACGCTGAGAGCCGCCATGAGAGTCGACTACCCGCGTTCCCGCTATCGGGGCCTCCGCCGCTTCCTGCCCTCGTTCCGCCAACTGCTGGCCCTGGCCACCGTGGGGTTCCTCGCCCTCGTGGCGGCGGTCGGGGTGGCCTACTCGGCGACCACGATCCCGGCGCCGAAGTCGCTGGTGTCGGCGCAGACGACGATCCTCTACTACGACGACGGCACGACCGAGATCGGCCGCTTCGGCGAGCAGAACCGCATCATCATCCCGCTCAGCGACGTGCCCCTCCCGGTCCGGCACGCGGTGCTCGCCGCCGAGGACCGGACGTTCTACGAGAACCGCGGCATCTCCCCTACCGGCATCGCCCGCGCGCTCTGGAGCAACCTGCGCGGCGGTGCGACCCAGGGCGGCTCGACGATCACCCAGCAGTACGCGAAGAACGCGTTCCTCACCCAGGACCGCACCTACACCCGGAAGTTCAAAGAGTTCTTCATCGCGGTGAAGCTGGCCCGGCGCGACAACAAGGACAAGATCCTCGCCGACTACCTCAACACCATCTACTTCGGCCGCGGCGCCTACGGCATCGAGACCGCGGCCCAGACCTACTTCGGTGTCCCGGCCAAGCAGCTCACCCTCGAGCAGGGCGCCGTGCTCGCCTCGGTGATCCGCAGCCCGGCCAACTACGACCCCCAGAAGTACCCCGACCGGCTCAAGGCCCGGTTCGAGTACGTCCTCGACGGCATGGTCACCAAGGGCTGGCTGACCCAGGCCAAGCGCGCGGGTCTGCAGGTCCCGCCGCTCGCCGCCGCGAAGAAGCCCCAGGGCGGCACGACCTACTACCTGATGGACACCGTGCGCCGCGAGCTCAAGGCCAACGGCTTCTCCGACCAGGACATCGACCTCGGCGGCCTGCGGGTCACCACGACGTTCAACCGCCGGGCCCAGCGGGCCGCGGTGTCGGCCGTGGAGAAGGGCTTCCCGACGATCAATGCCAAGAACGTGCACGTCGGCCTGTCCGCGGTGCGACCTGGCACCGGGGCCGTCGTCGCGATGTACGGCGGAGCGAAAGCGGGTGGCCTCAACGAGGTGACCCAGGCCCGGGTGCAGCCGGGGTCGTCGTTCAAGCCCTTCGCCCTCGCGGCGGCGCTGCAGGACGGCATCGGTCTCAAGAGCCGGTTCCAGGGCAACTCGCCGCTGCGGCTGCCCAACTCCACCACCGAGGTCGGCAACGAGTTCAACACCAGCTATGGCTCCTCGGTCGATCTGGTGAAGGCCACCGAGGACTCGATCAACACGGCGTACGTCGACCTCAGCCTGCAGATGGGGCCGAAGAAGATCGTGCAGGCGGCGGTGGACGCCGGCGTGCCGCAGGACACCCCCGGCCTGCAGGCCAACGCCGTCACCACTCTGGGCACCGCGTCGGTACGCAACATCGACATGGCTTCGGCCTATGCGACCTTCGCCGCCGGCGGCAAGGCCGCCGGCTGGCACACCGTCGCGGTGGTCAAGGGCGCCAACGGTGGGGTCCGCTATCGCGCGGCCCCGCGGACCACCCAGGCCTTCGACGGCAAGGTCGTCGCCGACGTCGACTACGCGCTGCAGCAGGTGGTGAAGTCCGGTACCGGCACCAACGCGCTGGCCCTCGGGCGGCCGGCCGCCGGCAAGACCGGGACCGCCGCGCTGCGACCGGGCACCACCACCTCGGCGTGGTTCGTCGGCTACACCCCGCAGCTCGCGGCGGCGGTCGACTTCTACAAGGGCACCGGGCGGGCGGACCTGGACGGTGTCGGTGGCCTGTCGACCTTCTTCGGTGGGGAGTACCCCACCAAGATCTGGACCGCGTTCATGACCGCTGCCTTGAAGAACCGACCGGTGCTGGACTTCCCGCCGGCGGCGTACGTCGGTCAGACGCTGAACCCGGCCCCCAGCAAGTCGCCGTCGCCGACGGACTCCTCGACGGTCTCCCCGACCACCACCCTGCCGCCATCGACGCTGCCCCCGACCGCCCCGGTGCCCCCGCCGAGCCAGCCGCCGCCCGCCAGCACGCCGCCGCCCTCAGCCACCGCGGCCCCGGCTCCCTCGGCCAGCTGACGCGGGTGACGACGTACGGCGTGGTGCCGCCGACCATCGAGGACCCGATGGTGGCGCGCGCCAGCGAGGTCATCGGCGGGCCGTGGGGCCGGCACGCGGGGATGATGCGGCGCTGGTGGACCCCGTTGCGGGTGCTGCTGGCGCTGACCTTCCTGACCTCGGGGGTCGGCGTGGTCCAGAAGGACTGGTGCCGCACCCACGCCTGGGCCACGCCGGGGGTCTACTCCCACGCCTGCTACAGCGACATCCCGGCGCTCTACTACGGCCGCGGCCTCGCCGACGGCGAGGTCCCCTACATCCACCAGGTCGGCGACCGGCAGGTGGAGTACCCCGTGCTCACCGGTGCCGTCATGTGGGCCACGGCGGCGCTGGTCCCGGACACCGGCGACTCCAACCAGCGAGCCCGCTGGTACTTCGACATTAACGCGATCTTCATCGCCCTCGCGGCGGCGGCGGCGGTCGGTGCCACCGCCCGACTGGCCGGCCGCCGGGTGTGGGACACCGCGATGTTCGCGGTCGCGCCGGTGCTCGCACTGACCGGCACGATCAACTGGGACATGTACGCCGTGGCGCTGCTGGCCTTCGGCCTGCTCGCTTGGGCGCGGGAGAGACCGGCGTCGGCCGGGGCGATGATCGGCCTCGCGGCCGCCGCGAAGTTCTACCCGCTCTTCGTCCTGGGACCGCTGCTGGTGTTGTGCCTGCGGGCTGGTCGGCTGCGAGCCTTCCTCGTCGCGACGACTGCCGCGGTGGTCGCGTGGCTGGCGGTGAACCTGCCGATCATGGTGGCCGACTTCGACGGCTGGTCGAAGTTCTACCGGCTCTCCCAGTCCCGCGGTGCGGGCTTCAGCTCGATCTGGTTCCTGCTCTCCCAGCAGGGGCACGCCGTGCCGGAGAGGCAGCTCAACATCCTGGCCGGCGGGCTGTTCGCGGTGTGCTGCCTCGGGATCGCGGTGCTCGCGCTGGCCGCGTCGCGACGGCCTCGGCTGCCGCAGCTGGTGCTGCTCGTCGTGGCGGCTTTCCTGTTGACCAACAAGGTCTACTCACCGCAGTACGTCCTGTGGTTGGTGCCGCTGGCGGTGCTCGCCCGGCCGCGCTGGCGGGACTTTCTGATCTGGCAGGTCGGCGAGGTCGTGCACTTCCTCGGCATCTGGTACCTCATCCTCGGCTACCCGCCGGGGAACGCGGCACGTGCACTGGACAACACCGGCTACGGGGTGACGGTGCTCGCGCACATCGCCGCCACCCTGTGGCTGTGCGGGGTGGTCGTGCGCGACATCCTGCGCCCCGAGCACGACGTCGTACGCAGTGGTGAGTCGGACGACCCGGCCGGCGGGGTGCTCGACGGTGCGCCGGACGCGTTCCACCTGGTGCCGCGAGCACCGGCTGGCTAGCCCGCAGCGACGCGGTCGGGGTGCAGGGTCGTGTGCCGGACATCGCAGGTGAGCTCGGCCCCGATCGCGGGCGGGGCGACCGAACCCGGCAGGAGCAGCATCGACACCTGCATGTGCGGGGGCTCGGCGAACCATCGGCGCTTGCCGGCCCAGCGGAACGGTGACATCGCGAGGTTCGCCGCGGCCAGGGTGCCGACCGCCAGCTCCTTGCCGCGGCGCACCGGTCCGCGCACCGAACGCGGTGCCTCGAGGGCGACGCCGTGCGCGGTGCCGCCGCTGACGACGACCAGGTGGCAGTCCCGCGGAGCCCGCCGCCGCCGATAGCCGTAGTGCTCGCCGCGGGACAGCCGGTGCACGTCCAGCACCGTGCCGCGCGCCTCGAGCGCACCGGGGTCACCCAGCCACAGTCCGGTGCCGACCCGCGGTCGGAACGTCGCGCCGGGGTACGCCGCCCGCAGCCCGGCCAGCTCGGTGGACGACAGGTGACTCACCCACGCGGTGCCGATCGGGAGCCCGGCGGCCTGCGCGCGCAGCAGCCCGTCGGCCACCTCGGCCGCGGGGTCGTAGCCGCCGTGCCGGTCGATAGGCAGGTGGAAGGCGAGCCCCTCGAGTGCCACGTCGTTCGCCGCAGCCCCGAGCGCCGCCACGGCTGCTGCCAGATCGGTCGCCGCGAGGCCGTGGCGCTGCATCGAGGTGCGGAGCTCGAGCACCAGCCGCGGACGGGCAGCAGCTGATCGTGTTGATCCCGGGGCGTCGCTCGGGGCTTGGGTCAGGGCCTTCAGCGTCGACACGTGCGAGACGGTCTGCAGGACCCTGGGGTCGGGCGCACCGTCGCTCGGCGTCATCACCAGGACGTCACCGGCGAACGCCGCCTGCACGGCGTCGACCTCCCAGGTGGTGCCCACCGCCACGGTGCCGACGCCGAGCGCGGCGGACTCGACGGCCAGTCTCGCGTTGCCGAGGCCGTAGCCGTTGCCCTTGATGACCGGCACGAGCCCGGGTGTCGCGTCGACCGTCCGTTGCAGGTGCGCGCGCCACCGTGGCTCGTCGACGTACAGCGTGAAGGTCATCGGCAGTCCCTCATCGGCGCACGAGGCGAGCCCGGAGGCCCAGCGAGGCCACGAACGCGTGGTGCAGCAACGGGTTCAGCGCCAGGTCCCACTCTCCGACATACTCGACCGCCTCCCCGCCGGTGCCGAGCTTGAACTGGATGAGCCCGACGTGCGGGTCGTCGTCGGACAGGGTGTCGGTGATGCCGCGCAGGTCATAGATCGTCGCGCCGGCCTCGCGCGCGTCGCGCAGCATCGCCCACTGCACGGCGTTGGAGCCGCGCACGTCGCGCTTGGCGGTGGAGGACGCGCCGTAGGAGTACCAGGCGTGGGTGCCGACGCGGACCATGGTGGTGGCGGCAACCAGGTCGCCCTCGTGCTCGGCGAGGTAGAGCCGGATGCGGTCCGGGTCCTCGGCGCGCATGGCGTCCCACATGGTCTGGAAGTAGGGCAGCGGCCGGGGCGTGAAGTGGTCGCGCGTCGCGGTCTCGAGGTAGAGCGCGTGAAAGGCAGCGAGGTCCTCGCCCCCGCCCTGGCGCACGGTCACGCCGAGCTTGTCGGCCTTCTTGATGTTGCGTCGCCACAGCTGGTTGAACCCTGCCAGCAGCCCCGCCTCATCGCGACCCGCCAGCGGGACCTGGAAGACGAACCGCGGCTGCCCGGCGGCGAAACCGGCCTCGTTCGACGAGCTGCCCGGGGCGCGCCAGCCGAGCCGGCGCAGGGTCACGGTCACCGACTCGCCGACCGGGTCGGTGACATCGGCGGGTACGTCGCCGAGCCGGCTGACGGTCGGGTCGGCCAGCGCCGCCTTGACGGTCGCCGCGGACCAGCGACGCACCACCACCGGTGGGCCCATCTTGATGCTGAAGGCGCCGCGGCCACGCAGGAACGTGACCATCGGGCTCAGCCAGGCCTCGAGGTCGGCGCCGGCCCAGTCGAGGACCGGTCCCTCCGGCAGGTAGGCCAGGAACCGCTTGACCCGCGGCACCTTGCGCAGCAGCACCAGCCCGGCCCCCACCAGGTCGCCGGTGGGATCGTCGTACCAGCCGAGGTTGATCGCTCCCCACTCCGGCTTCACCGCCGCCCAGGACGGGCACTGCAGGAAGGACGCCGACCCGCGAGCGGTCACGAAGCCGAGGTGCTCGGCGGCGCTGATCTCGCGGACGGTGGTGGTCACGAGCGTGCAGGCTACCGAGGACCCGGCGGCTCCTCGCCTCACCCGCACCACCGCAGAGGCCGCACGCACCGAAGTGGACCGGCTACCGGGCGTTGCCACGCCTCAATGGCCGGTCCACTTCGGGTCCCCGAGCGGGGGATGGGCGGTCGGGTCAGGCCTGACGAGCGGCCTGCGCCTCGATCTCGATGACGACCTTCTTGGAGACGAGCACGCCGCCGGCCTCGAGCGCGACGTTCCAGGTGATGCCGAAGTCTTCGCGGTCGATCTCGGTGCGGGCGGTCACGGCGAGCTTCTCGTTGCCCCACGGGTCCTTGGCGACACCGTCGATCTCGACGTCGAGGGTGACCTGGCGGGTGACGCCCTTGATGGTGAGGTCGCCGACCACGGTGAGCTCGGCGCCCTTCTGACCGGTGACCTTGGCGCCTGCGAAGGTGATGGTCGGGAACTTCTCGGTGTCGAGGAAGTCACCCGACACGAGGTGGGTGTCGCGGTCGGCCGTGCCGGTGTCGATCGACGCGGTCTGCAGGGTCGCCTCGGCGGTTGACGACGAGCCGTCTGCACCGACCGTGATGGAACCGGTGAACTCGCGGAAGGACCCGCGCACCTTGGTCACCATGAGGTGCCGGGCAACGAAGCCGATCCGGGTGTGGGTGGGGTCGAGCAGGTAGGTGCCGGGAGCCGGCATGGTCACGCCGTCGACGACGCGCACGGCGGTCACGGCCTGCTCGGTGGCGGTCGCCTCGAGGGTCTGGGTGTCGGGGGTCTCGGTCATCGTGGGGCCTCTCGCTGGTGGTCTGGACCGTTGGCGGGGGGTCCCCCGCGGTTTCTTCAGCAATTATTGCACCTTCAACATTCCTCTTGTCAAGTAGTTGTACGCTGGTGCCATGCCGATGCCACCCCTCGCCCAGGACGACCGCCTCACCGTCATGGGCCTGCTCGTGGAGACCTGGGCCTCGGTCAGCGGCCGCCTCGGCCGACACCTGGCGTCCTTCGGTCTGGCGCCTGCGGAGTTCGAGGTCTGCATCCGCCTGGCCCGGTCACCCGAGGGCCGGCTGCGGATGTCCGACCTGGCGGCGCAGACCACGATGAGTGCGAGCGGCGTGACCCGGGTGGTCGACCGGCTCGTCGAGCGGGACCTCGTGAGTCGCCTCGACTGCGTGCGGGACCGCCGCACGACGTACGCCGTCCTGACCGCGCAGGGCAGCGACCTGCTGCAGAGTCTCCTGCCGGGGCACACCGAGCTGATCGAGCGGTGGCTGATCGAGCCGCTGCGCGGGGCCGGCCTGGACGCATTCGTGCAGGCCCTGCGCACCGTGCGCGACCACGCTGCGCCGTGCTCGGTCGCGGGCGCCGTACCGGCCGACGACGTGGCCGACGTCAGGTAGCACCCAGCGTCAGGTAGTACTCCGCGTCATGTATCACCCAGCGTCACCACCGCTCTTGTCCCCTGACGCCAGCGGGCCCGGCTCCACGGGCCCCACGGCACCCACAGGGGAGGGAACGCATGTCTGCTCCAACACTCACACCGACGCTCGCCCGGGCACTGACACCGACCGTCGAGGCGCTACGCGGGGGCACCGCCGAACGGCTCGTGCTCCGCACCACCCAGGACCTCGAAGCCGCCCGGGACCGGCACACCGGTCTCCGGCACCGCCCGGTCACGGTCGTCCTGCCCGGCCTGGCTCCGGCGCGGGCCGCTGAGGCAAGCACCCGGCTCACCGACCTGCTCGACGAATGCGGCTGCGACACCGGCGCGCGCGCCATGCTCGCGTCCGGCGGTCTGGCGGTGGCAGGCCTGCTGGTGGTCGCCGGCGGTCCGTCGCTGAAGCTGCTCGCGCTGAGCCCGCTGGCCGTGCTCGCGACCCTGCTCGGCGCCGGCGCCGGCAAGGCCTACGGGCTGGCCCGGTCACGGCGGGCTTTCCGACGCGAGCTCTCCGACCTGCTCACCCAGACGGGAGCGTGAGTCAGGTGCCAGGGACCTGGTCGTCCATCACCTCCATCTGCTCGTCCAAGCGAGAGGTCGCCTACAAGGTCTGCCGCGACTGGGCCGACCGCGGCATCTCGGTCTGCACCACCTGGGCCGACCAAGGCAGTGCTGCCTGCTCGTCGTGGGCCGACAAGGGCAATGCTGCCTGCTCGTCGTGGGCCGACAAGGGCCGCAACGAGTGCTCGTCGTGGGCCGACAAGGGCCACAACCAGTGCTGCACCTGGTGGCCGTGCTCGTGGTTCTGCGACGCCTTCTACTGGGTCGCCAACTGGGTGTGCCAGGGCTGGTACTGGGTGTCGCAGTGGGTCTGCCAAGCCTGGTACTGGGTCGCCAACTGGGTGTGCCAAGCCTGGTACTGGGTGGCGAAGTGGGTCTGCGTGGCGTCGTACTGGGTGGCGAAGTGGGTCTGCCTCGCCTGGCAGTGGGTCACGACCTTGCTGTGCTCCGGCAACGCGGGCCCGGTCTTCCTGCTGACCGACGGTTCGGTGCTGCTGAACGAGAACTCCGGCGGCTTCGGGACCCGGCGGTGGTGGAAGCTCGCGCCCGACAGCGGCGGTGGCTATGCCAGCACCTGGATCCGGGTCGCCGACAGCACGGTGGGACGCAAGTACTTCGCCTCCGCGGTCCTGGCCGACGGGCGGCTGTTCGTCTGCGGCGGGGAGTACACCGACAGCAGCGGCAGCAATGCGCAGGACGAGGCCATCACGGCCGAGATCTATGACCCGATCGCCGACACCTGGACCGTGCTGCCCTCACCCCCCGGGGCCACCTCGATCGGCGACTCGCCGCTCGCGGTGCTGCCGGACGGACGCGTGCTCCTCGGGGAGAACGACAACACCAACGTGTTCGTCTTCACCCCCGGCCCGGACACCTGGACGACGGTGCCCAACAAGGGCACTCGCGCGTCGGAGGAGACCTGGGTGCTGATGCCCGACTCCACGGTCGTCACCGTGCGCACCGACGGCAGCGGACTGGCCGAGAAGTACGACGTGGCCACCAACACATGGGTCTCGGCGGGCACGCTGCCGGCGAACATCATCGAGACGGCCTCGGCCGAGCTTGGCCCGGGCATCCTGCTGCCCGACGGTCGGGCGTTCTTCGTCGGCGCCAACGCGGGCCGTACAGCGCTCTACACCGCGGGAGCCACCCCGACGGCGACGGGTTCGTGGGCGGCCGGGCCGACCATCCCGATGCAGCAGGGCGACACGTTCCCGCTCGGCAGCAAGGACGGTCCCGGGGCGCTGCTGCCCGGCGGCAAGGTGCTCTTCACCGCCGGTCCGATCGACGGCACGGCGGGCAACTTCCTTGCCCCGTCCCGGTTCTTCGAGTTCGACGGCACCTCGCTGGCCCGGGTCACCGACCCGCCGAACGCGGACTGTCCGACCTACCAGGGCCGGCTGCTGCCGCTGCCCAACGGTCAGGTGCTGTGGGCGCGGGAGGACAAGGACGAGATGTACGCCTACACCAATACCGAGGCGCCGCAGGACGCCTGGCGGCCGGTGATCGACACGTGCCCGCGGGTGCTGGTGCCGGGCGCCTCCATCCGGCTCAGCGGGCGACAGTTCAACGGCCTGTCCCAGGCCCAGGGGTACGGCGACGACTACGCCGCCTCGACGAACTATCCGTTGGTCCGGGTGCGCCACCTGCGCACCGGTGCGGTGCGCTACTGCCGGACCTCCGGGCACTCGAGCATGGGTGTCGCCACCGGTGCGGCGACGGTGTCCACGCTGGTCGACGTGCCGGCTGACCTAGCCCTCGGGCTCTCGGTGATCGAGGTCGTCGCCAACGGCATCCCGTCCGACCCGTGCCGGGTCAACGTGGTGGAGAAGGGGGTCGGCAGCGACCAGCAAGGACTGGACGGCGAGTCGACCCACGGCGATCTCAGCCAGGTGGGTGGTCAGCGCGACGGCGGCGGTCGGCTCGAGGGGGCGGCAGCGCGACTGCCGTAGGAGCCGATCACTGCTGAGGTTCGTACGACGCCGGGCCCCGCGACCTCACTCGTCGCGGGGCTCGGTGTCGTCAGGCCGGCAGTCGCTCGCGCAGCCAGGCGATGTCCGCGCCCTGGCCCGCGGCGCCGCCCGGGGTCTCGCAGACCACCGGAGCGCCGGCGGCCGCGACCACCCCCGCCAGCTCGTCGCCGTCGATGCGCCCGGCGCCGAAATTGGCGTGCCGGTCTGCGCCGGAGTCGAACTCGTCACGCGAGTCGTTGGCGTGCACCAGGTCGATCCGGCCGGTGACGGCCTTCACCCGGTCGACGACGCCGGGCAGCGCCTCTCCACCGGCGAAGGCATGGCAGGTGTCGAGGCAGAAGCCGACGTCGGCCATCGTCGCGTCCTCGCAGCGGTCGTCGAGCACCTCCCAGAGCCGCGCGATGCGCTCGAGCCGGCGGGCCATCGCGTGGTCACCGCCGGCGGTGTTCTCGATGAGGACCGGCAGCGGCGGCGCCCAGCGCTCGAAGGTCTTGGCCCAGTTGTCGAAGCCGGCCTCCGGGTCGTCGCCGGCGAGGACGTGACCGCCATGCACGATCAGGCCCTTGGCGCCGCACTCGGCGGCCAGGTCTGCGTGCTGGGCCAGCAGCTTGCGGCTGGGGATCCGGATCCGGTTGTTGCCGGTCGCAACGTTCAGCACGTACGGCGCGTGGATGTAGAGGTCGACACCTGCCTGCGCCAAGGCGTCGCGCAGGGCGCTGGGCCCACCGGCGTACGCCACGGTCGGCTTCTCCCAGCCCTGCGGGTCACCGAGAAAGGTCTGCACCAGGTCGGCGCCGCGGGCGACAGCCTCGGCGACGGGGTCCTCCTGGTCGACGTGGGCGCCGAGGCGCAGCGAGGTGGACGGGGTCATGAGTCCGACCCTACGACCGGGCCCGGACCACGGCGTTGGCCCGTCCCCAGGTAGCCATCCGGTGCCTGTGGACGACGATTTCCCGGCTGTCCCCGGGTCCGGATAGGCTCTGGTCCACTGCTTGACGCAGTTAGCCCTCCTGCCACGGAGAGACCGTGGCCGCCTGAGTCCAAAGGAGGTGGGTTGTCGCATGCGTCATTACGAGGTCATGGTCATCCTCGACCCCGACATCGAGGAGCGCACCGTCGCTCCCGCACTCGACCAGTTCCTGACCGTCGTGAAGAACGACGGCGGCACGGTCGAGAAGGTCGACATCTGGGGACGTCGCCGGATGTCCTTCGAGATCGCCAAGAAGTCCGAGGGCATCTACGCCGTCATCGACATGCAGGCCGAGCCCGCGACGGTCAAGGAGCTGGACCGTCAGCTCAACCTCAACGAGGCCGTCCTGCGCACCAAGGTCATGCGGCCCGAGCTGCGCTGACGCGCCGCTGGCACCGCCAGTACCGCACCCGCTGTTCCGTTCGTTCTTTCTGTTCCTTCCTACGTGATCGCACCGAGACGCAAGGGAGCCCTCCGTGGCTGCAGGCGACACCGTCATCACCATCGTCGGCAACCTGGTCGACGACCCCGAGCTGCGCTTCACCCCCAGTGGTGCTGCCGTGGCGAAGTTCCGGATCGCTTCCACCCCGCGGTTCCTTGACAAGGCGACCAACGAGTGGAAGGACGGCGAGAGCCTCTTCCTGTCCTGCAACGTCTGGCGGCAGGCGGCCGAGAACGTCGCCGAGTCCCTCCAGCGCGGCATGCGGGTCATCGTGCAGGGCCGCCTCAAGCAGCGGTCGTACGAGACCAAGGAAGGCGAGAAGCGCACCGTCTACGAGGTCGAGGTCGACGAGGTCGGCCCCAGCCTCAAGAACGCCACCGCGAAGGTCGCCAAGACCCAGCGGGGCGGCGGCGGCGGCTTCGGCGGCGGTGGCGACAGCGACCCGTGGGCCTCAGCCGCACCGGCGTCTACCGGCGCCGGTTCCGGGGCCGGCGGCTCCGCTGGCGGCTCGGGCGGCTCGGGCGGTGGGGGATGGAACACCCCCGGTGCCAACGACGAACCGCCGTTCTGACCAGCACCACCTGCTCGACGTTCGTACCAGCACGACAAGCGGTCGCCCCGCGGCGGTCGCACCCCTTGACCGATTGACCATCCCGACCACCGCGTCGGGCATCCAGCGACTGGAGCACCACGATGGCCAAGCCACCACCCCGCAAGATCAAGAAGAAGGTCTGCCAGTTCTGCAAGGAGAAGGCGACCTCCGTGGACTACAAGGACACCGGCCTGCTGCGGAAGTTCATCTCCGACCGCGGCAAGATCCGGGCCCGCCGGGTCACGGGCAACTGCACCCAGCACCAGCGCGACGTCGCCATGGCTGTCAAGAACAGCCGTGAGATGGCGCTGCTGCCCTACACCAGCACCGCGCGCTGAGGGGAGCGGACACCATGAAGCTCATCCTCACCCAGGAGGTCGCCGGTCTCGGCGGCCCCGGCGACGTGGTCGAGGTCAAGGACGGCTACGGCCGTAACTACCTCGTCCCGCGGGGCGCTGCGATCCGTTGGACCCGTGGCGGCGAGAAGCAGATCGACTCGATCCGTCGTGGCCGCGAGGTCCGCGACGTGCGTGACCTCGGCCAGGCCGGCGAGGTCAAGGGCAAGCTCGAGGGCCTCGCCATCAAGCTGCCCGTGCGGGCCGGCGACGGTGGCCGGCTCTTCGGTGCCGTCACCGTCTCCGACATCGTGGCGGCTGTCAGCAAGGCCGGCGGTCCCGCGGTCGACAAGCGCCGCATCGAGATCGGCCAGCCGATCAAGACCGTCGGGGCGCACAAGGTGACCGTGCGGGTCCACCCCGAGGTCACCGCGACGCTGTCCGTCGAGGTCGTCCCCGCCTGACCCACCGTCGTCTGTCGTCGTACGACGACCGCGTCGGGACGTCATGTCTGACGTCGAGAGCCCCTGCTGCCCTCGGGCGCAGGGGCTCTCGCACGCCGCGGCGCTGGGTGGGCATCGTGACGACATGTGTCGGACGACGTGGCTACGGTGCTGTCCATGACGTCACAGACGTGGATTGCACCCGAGGTCGACCGCCGGCCCGCGCCGAACCTGGCCCCGGAGCGCGAGGCCCTCGACGGCCTGCTCGAGCAGCACCGGGCGACGCTGCTGGTGAAGTGCGCCGACCTGACCGGGGAGCAGCTCGCGGCCCGCTCGGTGCCGCCATCGACGATGTCGTTGCTCGGTCTCGTGCGGCACATGTCAGACGTGGAGCGCATCTGGTTCCGGGTCCGGGTGGCCAGCGAAGACATTGCCCCGCGGTTCTGGACCGACGCCAGCCCGGACGGGGACTTCGACGACCTCGACCCGGCCGGCGCAGAGGCAGACTTCGCGACCTACGCGGAAGAGGTCGAGGCGGCCCGGCGCATCCAGGCCGCGCACGACCTCGACGACACGTTCGACACCGGGCACGGCCATGGGGCGCCGGAACCGGCGGACATGCGGGCGCTGCTGCTGCACATGATCGAGGAGTACGCCCGGCACAACGGGCACGCCGATCTGCTCCGCCAGGCGGTCGACGGCGCGACCGGCGAGTGACTACGGCGAGAGGTCTCGGGTAGTCCGCACCTGCGCATGCTTTCCCCCTCCGCTGTCTCGTCGACGAAAGTGGTAGTCCCATGGATCTCAAGCTCGAGGTGATCGGCATTCCGGTCTCGGACGTCGACCGCGCCAAGGCCTTCTACGTGGAGCAGGTGGGTTTCGTGCTCGACCATGACGTCTCCCCGGCGCCGGGGATGCGCGTCGTGCAGCTCACGCCACCCGGGTCGCCGACGTCGATCGTGATCGGCTCCGGGATGCCGCTCGGTGAGCCCGGCAGCACCAAGGGTCCGCAACTGGTGGTCGACGACCTCGACGGCGTGCACGCCGAGCTGACGGCCCGCGGCCTCGAGCTCGGCGACATCGTGCAGCTGGGTCCCAACGGCGCTCCTGGCTCACGGTTCGCCTTCTTCACCGACCCCGACGGCAACGGCTGGTCGATCCAGCAGCGGTGATGGTCGACCTTCCGGTCGTCGGTCAGCCGATGTCAGCCGCGGTCGGACAAGGCGTCAAGGCGAGCGGCAATCGCAGCCAGGGACTCCTCGAGGCCGGCCTGCACATCAGGGATGTCGTGGACGGTGCTGACGCTGAGCTCGACGTCGGTGCCGCCGTCCTTCTCGTGCAGCGCCAGCGACCCCTGGTAGTCGCTCTCCGGCGACCCCCAGCTGATCGTGTGCGCGGCGTCGTCGGCGCGGAACCACGCGTCGGAGACCACTGGCTCTTCGGTGCCGTCCTGGTTGGCGTCGACCACCGCGGTCGTGCGCACCACCTCCGGTTCGACGAGCTCGGCCTTCGTGACCCGCGGGAAATAGTGCGGCAGGTTGGTCGGATCCTTGATGAAGCCGAAGGTGTCGGTGATGTCCTGCGGCACCGTCGTCGTGGCGGTGTACGTCGTCATGTCCGTCTCCTCTGCTGCAAGCTGGGGCGTTGGTCACCGACGTACCCGCCGGGTCGTGACTCATGCCACCGGCCGACGCCTGCCCGCTGGCCGGGTTCCCTCCGGAGAGGATCCGGTCGCCATTCGATGCCGATCTCTCTCCGGAGGGACACTGTTGTCGTCGCGCCGGCACCGGCGTCGCTAGCCCGTCACGGCCGGTCAGCAACCGGATGGCGGGCAGTCACCGTCCGCATGCTGGTCGCCACGCGATGTTTCTCAGATCCACAGGCGGTGGACACTGATCTCCCAGCCCACAGCCTCGGCGGGCCGCGGAGTCCATCGGCCGTCCACATCCTGTCCCCAGGCTGGGGACGCTCACGACCGCGTGTTCCCCACGTCCCGGGCGCGTCGCCCACAGGTTGTCCACAGGCTGGCCCGAGCTTTGGTCGGCGAGGTTCAGTTATGTCCCGGGTTCCCGGTAGAACGTCTCGTGGGGGTGCACCTACGCAGCCCCGGACGTGTCGGGACGACCTGGGAGGCCGCCGCAGTGAGCATCATCGAGCTGCCGAGCGGACCGACGGCGACCGGCGAGCTGATCCGTACGCCGCCGCAGGACCTCGCGGCCGAGCAGTCGGTGCTCGGCGGCATGATGCTGTCCAAGGACGCGATCGCCGACGTGGTCGAGGTGGTCCGCGGCCACGACTTCTACCGCCCCGCGCACGAGCTGACCTTCGAAGCCGTCATCGACCTCTACGGTCGCGGCGAGCCGGCCGACGCCATCACGGTGGGCGCCGAGCTGGTCAAGCGCGGTGAGATGGCCCGGGTCGGGGGCGCTCCCTACCTGCACACGCTGATCCAGTCCGTGCCCACGGCGGCCAACGCCGGCTACTACGCCCGCATCGTGCGCGAGACCGCGGTGCTGCGGCGGCTGATCGAGGCCGGCACCAAGATCGTCCAGCTGGGCTACGCCGGTGACGGCGACGCCGACGACATCGTGGACGCGGCCCAGGTCGAGGTCTACAACGTCACCGACCGGCGTACCTCCGAGGACTATCTCCCACTCTCCGCGATCATGGAGGGCACCCTGGATGAGATCGAGGCGATCGGGTCCCGCGACGGCGAGATGGTGGGAGTGCCGACCGGCTTCGCCGACTTCGACGAGCTGACCAACGGCCTGCACCCGGGGCAGATGATCGTGCTCGCCGCGCGGCCCGCGGTCGGCAAGGCGCTGGCGCTCGACACCCCGCTGGCGACACCCACCGGCTGGACGACGATGGCCGAGGTCGTGGTCGGCAATCACCTGCTCGACGCCGACGGCCGACCGACGCTGGTCGTCGCCGTCACCAGCGTGATGACGGGGCGGCCGTGCTTCGAGGTCGAGTTCGCCGACGGCACGGTCCTCGTCGCCGACGCCGAGCACGGCTGGCTGACCGAGGACGTGTCGCCCGGTGCGGCGACGCCGGTTGCCGTCCGCACGAGCCAGCAGATCGCCGGGTCGCTCTGGGTGCAGGGCCCGCACGGTCTCGCGCCCCGGCACCGCATCCGCACGACAGCGCCGCTGGACCTGCCCGCGGTCGAGCTCCCGGCCCCGGCCTACCTGCTGGGCCTCGCGATCGCGGCGGGGTTGCCGGGCGAGGGCCCCGACGCGGAGACCCTCGACCAGATCGAGATGTATGCCGACGAGGTGCGGCAGGCTGCGACCGACGACAGCCTCGGCTCGCCGGCGCCGCTCGACCGCCTCGAGCCGACCTGGCTGCGCGGCTCGCAGGACCAGCGCCGCGACCTGCTGGCCGGTCTGCTCGACAGCCGAGGGGTCGTCACCCCGCGCGGCTGCGTACGGCTCACCGACCTGCCTCCACCTCTTGCCGACGACGTCAGCGACCTCGTCGTCGGCCTCGGTCTGCAGAGCGCGGTGACGGTCGCCGCCGACGGCACGCACTCGCTGGTGCTGTGCGCCGATCACGACGTCTTCCGGGTCGAGTCCAAGCGGCTCGCCCTCAAGGTGGCGCACGTCGCGCGCCGGGGCGCGCACGACGGCATCCACGGCATGGACGGCATCGACGGCATCGACGATCAGGACGCCTGCCGGGTCGTCGTCGACATCCGCCGGGTGACGTCGGTGCCGGTGCGCTGCGTCGAGGTCGACAACAGCGCGCACCTCTACCTCGCCGGGCGGTCGATGGTGCCCACGCACAACTCGACGCTGGGTCTCGACATCGCGCGGTCGGCGGCCATCAAGCACCAGCTGGCTACCTGCATCTTCTCCCTGGAGATGAGCCGCAACGAGATCACGATGCGACTGTTGTCGGCGGAGGCGCGGGTGCCGCTGCACAGCATGCGCAACGGCAAGCTCACCGACGACGACTGGACCCGGCTTGCCCGGCGGATGGGCGAGGTCAACAACGCGCCGCTGTTCATCGACGACTCCCCCAACATGTCGATGATGGAGATCCGCGCCAAGTGCCGCCGGCTCAAGCAGCGGCACGACCTCAAGCTCGTGGTCATCGACTACCTGCAGCTGATGACCAGCGGCAAGCGGGTCGAGAGCCGGCAGCAGGAAGTGTCGGAGTTCTCCCGCGCCATCAAGCTGCTGGCCAAGGAGCTCGAGGTGCCGGTGGTCGCGATCAGCCAGCTCAACCGCGGCTCCGAGCAGCGGACCGACAAGAAGCCGCAGATGTCCGATCTGCGTGAATCGGGCAGTATCGAACAAGACGCGGACATGGTCGTGCTGCTGCACCGCGAGGAGCTCTACGAGCGGGAGTCACCACGGGCAGGCGAGGCGGACTTCATCGTCGCCAAGCACCGGAACGGCCCGACGGCCACCATCACCGTGGCCTTCCAGGGTCACTACTCACGCTTCGTGGACATGGCCCAGTCCTAGACCTGAGGGCTGCACGTGCTCAGGTGTTGGCCTCGACGTAGGCGTCCGGGTTCTTGTCGGACTGGTCGAGCTCATCGGCGACCCTCGGGTTCTTGGCCGCGTCGAACTTCTTGCCCAGCTCGTCGCGCAGGTCGAGGCTGGCGTGCCGACGGAAGTCGCGCAGACCGTCGTCCTCCTCCTCGCCCATGTGGTCGGTGTTGGCGGTTCGCGACTCGCCGACGGCTTTCCACCAGGCGTCGCTGCCGACCGGCTGCCGGGCCGCCTCGGCGATCGCGTCGCGGATCTCGTTGTGGTCCTTGACTGCGTCCTTGGTCTCCTCGCGGTCGGGGTCGCCGTGGGCGAGCAGCGCGGGGTAGAAGACCTCTTCCTCGGCGGCGGCGTGCACCTCGAGGAAGTCGGCCAGCTGCTCCCACACCAGGCGCAGCGACTTGGTGTCCGACCGGTCGATGTCGTCCAACCGGGCGAAGGCCTGCCGCTGCCGGTGGTGGTCCTCGAGGATGAGTTCAGTGATGTCCATGCACCAGCAGTTCCCGAAAGTGACGCGCCCACTCCTGACCAGCCACTGCACCCAATCAACTTGGCCTGCACACTTCTCCCCTACTCCGCGAGAGTGAGACCCATCAAGGCCGTCGCCGAACACGACGATGCACCTGTCGTGACACTGATGGGACAGGTGGCCGGAGCCGCAGCGACAAGGACCAGCCCTGCGCCGTGGCCGTCCACGGCTGCCCCGGCGGCACCTGCGCGCAGCCCCGAGCTGGCGCACATGGACCTGACCCGGCTGCGCACCTATCGGCGCACGTTGCTCGAGGAAGAGCTCCGCGCGTCCTACTGGCGCCGGCTGATCCAGGCCCGCCGCGACCTGCTCCGGGCCGACGGCGCTCCCGGCGACCGGGTCGCGCTGACCGAGACCCTCACCGAGGCCCGCGGCCCGGCCGGCCGTCAGGTGATCCTCACCCTGCACCCCGAGGGCGGCATGCCGATCCTGCCGCACCTGCCCGACCTGTGGGCCAGCGGCGTCGACGCCGGCAACAGCGAGGACCGCGCGATCCTGTTCAGCCGGCTCGCCTCCGCCGAAAGCGTGCTGTCGTCCTACCGCGAGGCGCTGCACCGTCGTCTCGACCGGGCGACCGCTGAGCTGATCGCGCGCTACCACGAGGACCCGACGCTGTGCTTCACCGCACTTCCGCTGGTACGCCGCGCACAGCGGCGCTGACCACCAGAGCAGCTGACCACCAGAGCAGCTGACGACGGCAGACCCGCGCCAGCACCGACGCCTCCCACGTCGGCCTTCTAGTCTGATCCGGTGAGCAACGACTCCGCCCAGCCCCGGCTGCGCCCTGCCCTCGACGGCATCCCCACCTACAAGCCCGGCCGCCCGGCCCAGGCCCGCGACGGGGCACCGGCGTACAAGCTGTCGTCGAACGAGAACCCGTTCCCGCCGCTGCCCTCGGTGCTGGCCGCGGTGCGCGCCGAGTCCGAGTCGTTCAACCGCTATCCCGATATGACCGCTGCCGGGCTGACCCAGGCGATCGCCGACCGCTTCGCGGTGCCCCCCGCGCACGTCGCCACCGGCACCGGGTCGGTCGGTGTGCTGCAGCAGCTCGTCCAGGCGACGGCCGGCGAGGGCGACGAGGTCGTCCACGCCTGGCGGTCCTTCGAGGCCTACCCGATCGTCGTGCAGATCTCCGGCGCCCGCGCGGTGCCGGTGCCACTGACCGCCGACGAGCACCACGACCTCGACGCCATGGCCGACGCCGTCACCGACCGGACCCGGCTGGTCCTGGTGTGCACACCCAACAACCCCACCGGCACCGCCGTACTCCGGCAGCAGCTCGAGCGGTTCCTCGACCGCATCCCGGCCGGGGTGCTGGTCGTGGTCGACGAGGCCTACCGCGAGTTCGTCCGCGACACCGACGTGCCCGACGCGATCGAGGTCTACCGGGACCGGCCCAACGTCGCCGTGCTGCGGACCTTCTCCAAGGCCTACGGGCTGGCTGGGTTGCGGGTCGGCTTCGCCATCGCACACGAGCCGGTGGCCGCAGCGCTGCGCAAGACGGCGGTGCCCTTCGGGGTCAGCAGCATCGCGCAGGTGGCGGCGACGGCGTCGCTGGCGGCCGAAGCAGAGCTGCTCGAGCGAGTGGACGCCTTGGTGGCCGAACGCACTCGGGTGCAGGACGGGCTGCGCGCCCAGGGCTGGCCGGAACTGCCCGACTCGCAGGCCAACTTCGTGTGGCTGCGCCTCGGTGAGCGCACCTCGGAGTTCGCTGCCGACTGCCAGGCCGCGGGTGTCGTCGTGCGCCCCTTCGACGGCGAAGGCGCCCGGGTCACCATCGGAGAGGTCGAGGCGAACGACCTGTTCCTCAGGGTGGCCAAGGGCTTCGCGCGGGCCTGAGAGCCTGTGAGGGCACCCGATTTCCGCGCCGCGCAGCGGGGGTGAGAGGGTCAAGCCGTGCGACTCGACCACCTCTCCTACGCCGCTGGCCCTGAGGGCGTGGGTGCCTGCGCGCAGCGCCTGGGTCAAGCCCTCGGCGCCGGCTTCCGGGACGGTGGGCTGCACCCGCGCTTCGGCACCCGCAACTTCGTCCTGCCGCTGGCCAACGGGGTCTACCTCGAGGTGGTCGCTGCACTCGACCACCCGGCCGC
Source organism: Sporichthyaceae bacterium (assembly GCA_031365725.1). GTDB lineage: Bacteria > Actinomycetota > Actinomycetes > JACCUZ01 > JACCUZ01 > JANLYQ01. Next base: position 44,929 of record JANLYQ010000045.1, read on the forward strand.
GGACAAGGCCCCGTTCGGCCAGGCAGTGAAGGCGCGTTCCGAGGCCGGCGGCGGCTGGCTGGCCTGGGTCGTCGCGGTTGACGACCTGTCCCCCGTGGAGACCCGGCTCGGTCGCCCAGGCGTCGACGGTCACCGGCGCCGTCCCGACGGGGTCGACCTCACCTGGCGCCAGATCGGGGTGCTCGACCTGCTCGACGACCCGGCCCTGCCGTTCTTCATCCAGTGGACCGGGGACGCTGCGCTGCACCCGGCGACCTCAGAGCACGGCACGGCCCCTGGCATCACCAAGTTCGAGATCTGCGGCGACCAGACCAAGGTCTTCGACTGGCTCGGTGAGCCGGTCGCCAGAGCCGACTTCGAAATCGACTGGGTCGACACCGGCGAGCCCGGCATCGGCGCTGTGCACTTCAGCACCGAACACGGCGTCGTCCGCATCGACTGACTCCCGACCGTCCGCATCGACTGGCTCGCGCAGGCGCAGCGCCGCATAGACCGCGGACACCGCGACGCCGGTGGCCATCACCGCGAGCAGCACCCGGAAGTCCAGGACCGCGACCAGCGCCGACCCGGCCGCGATCGAGAGCACCTGCGGCACCCCGAAGCACATCTCGTACGTCGTGAAGACCCGGCCCTGGATCGCCGACGGGGTGCGCCGTTGCAGCAGCGTGGTCAGACAGACCACGGTGATCGGCAACCCGGCTCCGAGCAGGGCCATGCCGAGCAGGGCCGCCCACACCGTCGGCACCATCTGCAGTGCCGACCCTGCTGCTACGAGACCCAGACCGACCGGCACCGGCCGCAGGTCACCGGTCCGCGGGATCAACGCGGTGATGCCGATCCCGCCGGCGATCGCCCCGACCCCCGCCGCGGTCTGCATCACCCCGAGGAACGTCACCGACTTGTGCAGCCCATGGTCGACGACCGCGAAGAACACCGACTCGGCCAACCCCAGAGCGAGCATGCAGATGACCACGACGAGCACGGTGGCCCGTAGCAGCGGCGTCGACCGCAGGTGCCGGGCGCCGACCGAGAGCTGGTCACGCAGCCGCTCACCGAGCACCCGCACCGGACGGGACTCGGGCGTCCTGATCGCGGCCAGCACCGCGGCCGAGACGACGAACGTCGCGGCGTCCAGCAGCGCGGTCGCGCCGCCACCCAGCCAGGCATAGAGCCCCGCCCCCGCCGCCGGGCCGACGAGACGCAAGGCTTCGCGCACGGTCGACAGGGCGCCGTTGGCCGGACCGAGATTGCTTTCCTCCAGCATCGTGTGCAGGAACGCCGACCGGGCCGACCCGAACACGATCAGCGAGGCGCCGTACAGCAGCGCAACGAGATAGATCAGCCACAGGTCGCCTCGGTCGTGCACCCGGAGCAGCACCAGCAGGGCACCGGCGGTGGTGAGGTCGACCGTGATCATCAGCGGTCGCCGCCGGAACCGGTCGATCAGCAGCCCACCGAACGGCGCCGCCAGGGACGGCAGCCCGAGCACGGCAAAGACACTGCCGGCGATCGCATTGGACCCGGTCAGGTCTTTGGCCCACATGCCCAGAGTCAGCAGCATCGCGGTGTCGCCGAACATCGACAGCGTCTGCCCGGCCAGCAGCAGCCGGAAGTCCCGGTGCCGCAGCAGCTCACGCACGGGGCTCGCCACCCCGCACGCCTCCCGCGTCGGAGTCCGCTGCCCGGTGCGGCTCGTGGTCCGCTCGCGGGAACCCGTGCATGAACATGTGCACCAGCCGCGACCCGTCCGGCCGTCCCGGTACGTCGGTCAGCCGGGCGAGGTAAGGCGCCCACATCGCCAGCATCTGGTCGCCGATCGTTGTCAGCTCCTCGACCGTGAGCCAGCCGCTGAAGTTGCTGTGGATCACCGCCTCGTGCCACGACTCCGGCAGCTCACTCGACCTGGCCAGGTGCTCGTCGAGCAGCTCGCCGTCGTGCCGCCACACCTGGGTTGCCAGCGCCTCCCCTGCGGTGCGTTCGGCAGCAGAGGTGCCCGGGCCGTTCCGCCACCGGGTGCCGATGTGCACCACCCGCCAGGGCCGCTGCCGGCCGACCCCGCCCTCGGCCTCCTCGACAAAGCCGTACTTCGCCAGCATCCGCAGGTGGAACGAGCACGACGAGGGCGACTGGTCGACGTAAGGGGCGAGCTCCGTGGCGGTCATCGCCCCTCGCAGCGTGAGCTCCTCGATCAGCTTGAGCCGGGTCGGGTGGGCCAGCGCCCGCATCGCCAACGGGTCGGCGTCCAGGTCCCGGGGAGCAAAGCCGGTCGGAGTGTCGAGGGGCTCGGCCATAGCTCGAAAGTAAACTTTCGAAAGAACTGTGTCAATAGGGTCAGCCGGCCAGGTGCCCCCACGCCGCGGCCAGCTCCTTCCACGGTCCCTGCGCGGCGACCCTGCCCTGCACCAGTACGACCACCGAGTCGGCGCGGGCAAGCGCAGCGCGCTTGGTGGTGGCGCCCACCACCGTGCTGCCCCGGGAGCGTAGAGAGCGCCAGAGCTCGACCTCGGTCGCGGCGTCCAGCGCCGAGCTCACGTCGTCGGCCACCAGCAGCTCGGCGTGGGCTGCCAGCGCCCGGGCCAGCGCCAGCCGCTGCACCTGCCCGCCGGACAGCCGCACCCCGCGGTGCCCGACGACCGCCTGTGGACCGCCCGCCTCCGCCACGTCGCGACCCAGCCGGGCGTCGATGATCGAGCGTTCGATCTCGCGGTCGTGGTCCAGCGCGATGTTGTCGGCGAACGTGCCGGACAGCACCCGCGGCACCTGCGCTACGTAGGCCACGCGACCGGGGCGCAGAAAGGTCTCGGCGTCCGAGACCTCGTCGCCGTTCCAGCGCAGCGAACCGCGATAGGGCACCAGACCCACCAAGGCCGCGAGCAGGCTGGACTTGCCGGACCCGATCTGGCCCAGCAGCAGCACCAGCTCGCCACGTCGCACGACGAGGTCGACGTCGCTGGCGCCGATGGTGCCGTCGTCGTGCACCGCAGTGAGACCGCGCAGCTCGATCTGCTCGAGCCGGTCGACAGCGCCCGGCTGCGCCGGCGGCGCGGCGCCGGTGACGAGGTCGAGGCCCTCCGGCAGATCCATCAGATCGAAACCGCCGGCGAACTGGCTGGTGGCTTGCTGCCAGGCCCTGGTGCCGGGCGCCTCGGTGATGACCGAGCCGGCGACCCGGCCGAACCAGTCGAAGCCGTTCACCGCACCGGTGACGAGCAGGGCGGTGGCCAGGTCCCAGCTGCCGGTGACGAGCATCCCCCAGGCACCGACGACGGCGACCTGCACGAGCACGATCGGCACGCCGTCCAGCAGTGCCTGCACCTGGTGCTCGCGGACCGCGGCGTCGACCCGGCCGTCGTCCACGTCACGCAGGTGGCCGTGCACGTCGTCGGTGGCGGCTGCCAGCTTGACGGTGCGCACGGAGTCGAGAGCTGACACCAGCGAGCGGCCGAAACGGGCGCGGGCGGCCGAGGCCGCCGCGGCGGAGCGGCCGGCCGCCGGGGAGCCGAGGGCGGAGATCGAGGCCGTGGCGACCATCACCGCAAGCAGCAGCAGACCGGCCAGCACGCTCTGGCCGGCGAGCGCCGTGACCACCACGATGGTCAGCCCGATCATGAAGTCGACCCACCTGTCGCCGTAGCGGGCGAAGCGGTCGGCGTCCATGGCCCGGGCCACCACCTCGCCGGGCGGGGTAGGCGGCAGCCGGTGCTGGCGGGTCTGTCCGAGCAGCACCGCGGTGCGGGTCCGAAGCATCACCGCGACCCACCAGCGTGGGTAGCGAGCGATGGCGCTGGCGAGCAGCAGCGGAGCGGTGAGCAGCGACAGCACGAGCAGCGCCACCAGCAGCACCGGCCGCTCGCCCTGCTGCACCTGGACCACCAGGTGCCCCCAGATCCACCCCGTCATCGCGCCGTAGGCGCCCAGGAGCACCGCGCCACCGAAGAGCAGCACGCTGGCCCAGCCCCACTCCGGGTGGATCGCGAGCGCGTTCCAGGTGCCCCGTGCCAGGGAGGGGCCGGTTCCGACCGCGATGGCTGGCGGCGGACTCCCGGTGCGGCGGGCCGTCCCGACCCCGGCCGTGGCCGGGTCTTCGGCCTCGGCTGCGGCGGCCTCGGCGATCACCTCGACGGGTGCCTCGTCCGATGCCTCCAGCAGCCGCTGGAACGGGCCGGGCGTGCCGGCCAGGGTGGCGCGCGGGCCGTGCTGCACCATCCGGCCGCCTTCCAGCACGGCGACGTGGTCGGCCCGGGCTGTCGTTGTCAACCGATGGGCCACGAGGAGCCCGGTGCGCCCGGCCAGCAGCCGCTGGGACGCGGCGACCACCCGCGCCTCGGTAACAGGATCCATCCGGGCCGTCGCCTCGTCCAGGATGACGACGCGCACGTGTCGCACGAGCAGCCGGACGAAGGCGACCAGCTGCTCCTCGCCCGCGGACAGCGTGGTGCCGCTGGGCCCGAGCATGGTGTCCAGACCCTGCGGCAGGCCGAGAACCCAGTCGGTGAGGCCGAGCTCGTCGACAGCGTCCTGCACCTGCGCGCGGGGGAGGTCGGCGAACAGGGTGATGTTCTGCGCGAGCGTGCCCGCGAGGATCTCGGTGCGTTGCGTGACCACACCGACCGCCGCCCGCAACCGGTCCAGGTCGAGGCTGCGCACGTCGACGCCACCGAGCAGCACGGTTCCGGGCTCGGGCTCGACGGCCCGGGAGACGAGGGACGCGAGGGTGGACTTGCCCGACCCGCTGCGTCCCACCAGCGCGCAGGTGGTGCCGGCGAGTACATCCAGCGACACCTCGCGCAGCGCGAAGCTCCCCTCGGGATAGGCAAAGTGCAGGTCGCGCAGCTCGAGGGACAGCGCGCCGCCCGGCAGGGCGTCGCCGCCTACCGGCTCGGGGTCGCTGGCCAGCAGCCCACGCAGCCGCACGAGTGCTCCGACGCCGGCCTGCAGGTCCGGCACGTGGCGGGCGACCTGGTCGATCTGCCCGACGAAGGTCGTGGTGACGAGGAACAGGGTGACCAGCGTGGCCACCGAGGCCCGGCCGCCGACGACCAGCACCACCCCCGACACCGCGACCGCCGCGAGCAGGGCGTGCAGCAGCAGACCCGTGCGGCGGCTGATCCGGCTCTCCAGGGTGACGACCTCGTGAAAGCGGGCGTGCACAGCGGCGGCCAGCTCGGCGCAGCGGCGCACGAGGTGCGCCTGGCCGAGGCTGGTCCGCAGGTCGTCCCGGGCGGCCACGCCCTCCTCCATGGCAGCCGCGTGGTCGGTCCAGGCCATCTCCTCCACGACCTTGCGCTCGGCCAGCTGACCGAGAAGCGGCCGGCTCACGAGGTAGACACCGCCGGTGGCCACCGGGAACAGGACCCACGCGGGCCACCAGGTGATGCCGGCGACGATGAGCAGCGGCCCGGCGGCGAGCAGCAGCCGGATGACCATCCAGGCGTTCTGCCGCAGCAGCGTGCCGATCTCGTGGGTGTCGTCGTCGACCCGGTCGAGGACCTCACCCACTGCCTGCTCGGAGAGCTCCGACAGCGGCTGGTGCATCACTGCGTCGAGCAGGTCCGAGCGCAGGACGCCTTCGGCGCGGTCGACCGTCACCGACCAGATGGTCCGGCCCATGGTGTCGAGCAGCGCGGCGCCGACCACGCACAGGGCCAGAGCGCCGACCAAGGCGGCCGTCGGGGTGTCGGCGATGCGGCCGGCGACCACGGTGCCGGCGGACTGCCCGATGGCAGCGAGGGTCGAAAAGCCAAGGGCCCAGCCGGCCCGAGGCCCACGCAGCCGCCGCCAGCTCAGCCGTCGCGACGGCGGCGCTTCTTCGCTGGTGCGGTCTGGGTGGTCGGTCGTCTGCTCCCGCGAGTTCGTCACCGTCACCACCCGTCCACGCTAGAGGGCGGTACGGGCACCTCGCCTCTCCATTGCACGCTGCCGACGGAGGTCAGGTGCTGAGAGGGAGGTCCACCACGGGCGTGAGCTGGGCCCGGCCACCCCGGTCCCGCCCCGCCTTCTCGATCACCAGTCGGGCCGACCGACCGTCCAGCAGCAGGGTGGCGATCTCGTTGCCGTAGAACGGCCCTGCCAGCCGCGACCACGACAGCTGCTGCCGGGGGACCTTCGCCACCCGGTCGAGCAGGAAGCGGGTGGCCTTCTCCGCGGCCCGGCTCCACGAGATCCGGAACGCCACCTTCATCGCCAGCGGCACGGAGTTGTGCACGGGAGAGCACGTGAGCTGGTAGACCGGGGTCTCCACCGGCTCGGGGAAGTGGGCCTGGGCGGCGTACGCATGATGGACGTCGCCGGAGAGCACGCAGATCGAGGCAGGCGGGCGCCTGCCGGACCCGGCGTGGTCCCCGCGCCCGACGCAACGGAACAGCTCGCCGAGGCGGTCGAAGGACTGTCGGAACGCCGCCCAGTGCTCGAGGTCGGCGGCCCGGCGGAACTTCTCGGCCCAGCGGGCCATCCGCGGCCCGCGGCTGCCGTCGGCGAGCACCTCGTTCCACGCTTCGATGTCGTGCAGCGCCCGCGCCAGGAGCCACGGCAACGAGGTGCCGACCAGCAGGTGGTCGTAGTCGCCGGCGACCTGCTCCTCGATCCAGCGAAACTCCGGCTCGGACACCATCGAACGGTCCCCCGTCTCGAGCACCCGACCGCAGCGGGAGTCGATGACCAGGAGCCGGATGTCACCGAGGTCGCGGCGATAGGACCACTGCGTGCCCTTGTGCCCGTCGGCCTCACTGTCGGCGGCAGCTGCGAACTCCCGCAGCATCGGCTCACAGTCACCGTCGTGACTGCGCACCTGTTGGTAGAGCTCGTTGTCGGCCAGCGCCTGCGGGCTGAGGTTGCCCAGGTGCTGATAGACCCAGTACGACGACAGGCCGCCGATGATGCGTTCCTCCCACCAGGAGGTCTGCTTCATCTCCGCCCGCCAGGCCGCCGAGGTGTTCCAGTCGTCGCGCACGTCGTGGTCATCGAAGATCATCGAGCACGGCACGGTCGACAGCAGCCAGCGCACGTCGGGGTCCGACCAGCCCTCGGCGTAGAGCCAGGTGTACTCCTCGAAGTCCTGCACCTGCTCGTACGGCGCCACCGTGACATCGCGCCGAGCCCGGATGCGCGCCTTGGTCGCGTCCGAGGTCTCGTCGGCATAGACCTGGTCACCCAGCAGCAGCAACGAGTCCGGCCACCGGTCGTCGGGCAGCCCGGCCATCCGCTTGGCGTAGGTGTCGAGGGCGTCGGCGTCGAAGTTCTTGTTGCCGCTGACCGCCTCCGGGGTGGCATAGCGGCACGACCCGAACACCACCCGGAACGGCGTCGCCGGGTCCAGGGTGCGGATCCGCGACGCCGGCCGGGTCGAGCCCGCCGGCGGCCAGACCTGGTGACCGTCCAGCCGCACGTCGTACGTCGTGGGGACCCCCGCCGGCAGACCCTCGACGACTACCAGCGCGTAGTGATGACCCGCCACGGTCCAGGTACGCTCGCGGGCGCCGAGGATCTCGACGGTGCACGGGCCGGAGGTCTCGACCCACACCGTGGCGTCGGACGTGCCCACGTGGCGCAACAGGGGCCCGAGCACCAGGTCGGTCATGTCAGGTGGTCTACCACCGCTGGCCCCTGCGCAACCGGGCGGCGGACCCGCTCGGTGCTCACCACCAGCACCACGCCCAGCACCACCACCGCGCCGCCGACCACCTCCCAGCCGGTCACCCGCTCGCTGAGCAGCAGCGCGCCGAGCAGCACGGCCACGACCGGGTTGACGTAGGCGTAGGTCGCGATGAGGGAGAGCCGGGCGTGCTGCAGCAGCCAGACATAGGTGGAGAACGCCACCAGCGACCCGATCAGGACGAGGTAGACCATCGCCCACCAGGCCGAGGCAGGCAGGTCCCCGAGGTGCAGGTCGGCGGCCTCCCCGCGCGCCAGCCCGGCCAGGCAGAGCACCACCCCGGCCGCCAACATCTCGTAGGTCGTGGCGATGAAGACGTCCTGCGGCAGCGGGGTGCGACCGCTGACGTAGGACCCGAGCGCCCAGCTGGCCGCGGCGAGCACAACGGTGATGTAGCCCCAGGGCGGCACGTGCCCTCCCCCGCCGGCCCGCGCGGAGCCGGGCAGCACCAGCAAGCCGATGCCGGCGAAGCCGATCAGGGTGCCCAGCATGGTGTTGCGCGCGACCCGGTCGCCGCCCGCGGTGCGCAGCAGCACCAGCCACAGCGGGGTGGCGGCCACCAGCAGTGCCGCGAGCCCGGACGGCACCACCGTCTCGGCCAGCGCGACCAGGCCGTTGCCGGTGCTGAGCAGCAGGACCCCGACCCCGGCGGCCGCGAGCGCTTCGCGACCGGTGCCGAGGCGCCGGGCGACACCCCTTCTCCCCCGGCGTACGACGATCAGCGTGGCCAGCAGGAGCCCGGCGGTCACGAACCGCGCACCCATGCCCAACAACGGCGGCACGTGCGCCACCACCAGCCGGATCGCGACGTACGTGCTGCCCCACACGAGGTAGATCACCGCCAGCCCGGCCGTCACTGCGGCGGGGGAGCCGATCGTGACCCTGGCGGCGGGGGAGCCACTCCTACCTGCCGCGGTCACACCCGTCACCCTAGGTCGGCCGGTCCCCGGGTCAAGATCGCACCAAGAGTCGGTTCTGTCCGATTCCGGGAAGAAATCGTGCCCCTATTGCCACTTATAGTTATCGGACGGTCACCGATAGTATGAGTGTCTACTCCACAGAACGGACCATGGGGAACGACCGGCAGCAGTGCCCGGGCAGTGGCAGGATCTGCAGGCAGCACGTCGCGAGCAACGATGGAGACCCAGATGACCAGGCAGCCATGGCGGCCGAGCGGCGGTGACGTCGGCAGCAGCACCGGCATCGCTACCGCCGCCCTGGCCCTGCTCAGCGCCGGCGGCCTCGTCTCCCTCGGTCTCGTGCTGGGCAGCAGCGTCCAGCAGGCCGCGCAGGGGCACCTCCCGGGCGTGCCGTCCGTGCTCCAGGCGCCGCGCTCCGTCCACGTCTCGCCCCCCAAGGCGGGCTCGAGCGGCTCTCCCCTCGGTGGGCAGGCGTCGAGCAAGCCGCGCAGGTCCCCCCGCGCGTCCGCGCAGTCGCCGGTCGTGCTCCCGCTCCAGACCACGCCGGCTCCCACCGACGCCGGCACGCCGAGCCAGCCGCCGGTGGTCCCGCCTGCGCCGGCGCCGCCGGCTGCCCCGGTGCCGGTGCTGCCGCCCGTCGTCCAGCCGGTCATCGAGCCGGTCATCGCGCCGCCTGTGAGCACGCCGACCCCTCCGGTGACACCGTCCACCCGGCCGACTGCCAAGCCCGGCCACGGCACCCCGCGGCCGACCGCCCCGGCCCCTTCGCCGTCGACGACCAGGGAGCGCGACCCGGGTGACGACGGGCACGAGCTGTCCAGCAACTGGCGCACCAAGCATCCCGGCCCACGCCGGCCGACCCCCACCCGGCCGCCTACGGTGATCCCGGCCGACCACGAGGGTGACGACGATTCGAGCGAGGGCAGCCACGCCACGCCGCTGCCGCCCGTGGCCGCGCTGACCCCGGCTGCCGCGCCGAGCCCGACCCCCAGCGCATCGCCGTACGGCGGTGCGGGCGGCTCCGGCGGCAACGACGCCCGCGGCGACGGCGATGGGCGCGGCAACGGCGGCGGCAACGGCGGCGGCAGCGGCGGCGGCCACGACGACAAGGGTGGTCACGGCAACCACGGACCGGGCCCGGCGCACGGCGACGACGCGGCCAGCGGCAGCACCGACGCCGGCACGAGCTCCACGGACTCAGCGGGCTCCGCCGCCAGCTCCGACGGCTGAGCCGCCCGGCTCCTGCTGCGACACCCGGCCCCGGCCGGTACGTTGTCCCCCGGCACCGACCCGCGGCGATCCCGAGGGAGTGCCCGAGCGACGAGGAGTGCCGTGACCCAGAGTGTCGAGCACGTCGGCGAGCAGGACCACGAGCGTCCGGCCAACCCCTACCGGCCGAGCCCGAGCGAGCCGCAGCTGGTACAGCTACTCACGCCGGAGGGCGAGCGGGTCAGCCACCCCGACTACGACGTCGACCTGAGCGACGACGAGCTTCGCGGGCTCTATCGCGACCTCGTGCTGGTCCGCCGGGTCGATGCCGAGGCCACAGCGCTGCAACGCCAGGGCGAGCTCGGCATCTGGGCCAGCCTGCTCGGGCAGGAGGCCGCGCAGGTCGGCTCCGGTCGCGCGATGCGGGCCGACGACTATGCCTTCCCGACCTACCGGGAGCACGGCGTCGCGTGGTGCCGCGGGGTCGACCCGCTGAACCTGCTGGGCCTCTTCCGCGGCGTCAACCACGGCGGCTGGGACCCCAACGAGAAGAACTTCCACCTGTACACGATCGTCATCGGCGCCCAGACGCTGCACGCCACGGGCTACGCGATGGGCATGCAGAAGGACGGCTCCGACGGCGCAGTGATCGCCTACTTCGGTGACGGCGCCACCAGCCAGGGCGACGTCAACGAGGCCTTCATCTTCGCCAGCGTCTTCAACGCACCGGTCGTGTTCTTCTGCCAGAACAACCAGTGGGCCATCTCCGAGCCGATCGAGAAGCAGAGCCGGATCCCGCTCTACCAGCGCGCGATGGGCTTCGGCTTCCCCGGCATCCGGGTCGACGGCAACGACGTGCTCGCGGTGCTGGCAGTGACCAAGGCCGCGTTGCAGAACGCGCGCGAGGGCAGCGGTCCCACCCTGGTCGAGGCCTACACCTACCGGATGGGTGCGCACACCACCTCCGACGACCCGACCCGCTATCGCCTCACCGCGGAGCTCGAGTCGTGGAAGCTCAAGGACCCCATCGAACGCCTCAAGGCCTACCTCGTGCGCAGCGGTGTCGCCGACCAGACCTACTTCGACGGCATCGAGGTCGAGGCCGACGAGCTCGCGGTGTACGTGCGCAAGGGCTGCCTCGATCTGCCCGACCCCGAGCCGCTGTCCATCTTCGACCACGTCTACGCCGACCCGCACCCGCTGGTCGAGGAGGAGCGCGAGCAGTACGCCGCCTACCTCGCGACCTTCGAGAGCGAGGCACACTGATGGCTGCGACCACGTTGGCCAAGGCCATCACCCTGGGCTTGCGCAAGGCGATGGAGGCCGACCCGAAGGTCCTCATCATGGGCGAGGACGTCGGCAAGCTCGGCGGCGTCTTCCGGGTCACCGACGGGCTGCAGAAGGACTTCGGCGAGGACCGGGTCATCGACACCCCGCTGGCCGAGTCCGGCATCATCGGCACCGCGATCGGCCTTGCGCTGCGCGGCTATCGGCCGGTCTGTGAGATCCAGTTCGACGGGTTCGTCTATCCCGCCTTCGACCAGATCGTCAGCCAGCTGGCCAAGATGCGGGCCCGGGCCCTGGGCACCGTGTCGCTGCCGGTCGTCATCCGCATCCCGGTCGGTGGCGGCATCGGCGCGGTCGAGCACCACAGCGTGAGCAACGAGGCCTACTTCGCGCACACCGCCGGGTTGAAAGTCATCGCCTGCTCCAACCCGTTGGACGCGTTCATGATGGTGCAGCAGGCCGTCCTCAGTGACGACCCGGTCATCCTCTACGAACCCAAGCGGCGTTACTGGGAGAAGGCTGAGCTCGACGAGACGCTGCCGCTGTCGGGCGCGATGCCGATGACCGCGGCTCGCATCGCGCGCGCCGGCACAGACGTGACCGTGGCGGCGTACGGGCCGATGGTGAAGACCTGCCTCGACGCGGCCATCGCCGCCGCCGAGGAGGGCCGCTCGCTGGAGGTCATCGACCTGCGCTCGCTCTCCCCGCTGGACATGCCGACCCTGATCGAGTCGGTGCGGCGCACCGGTCGGCTCGTGGTGGTGCACGAGGCGCCGGACTTCCTCGGCATGGGCGCCGAGGTTGCCGCACGCGTGACCGAACGCTGTTTCCACTCCCTCGAGGCGCCGGTGCTGCGGGTGGGTGGCTTCGCCACGCCCTATCCGCCGAGCCGGGTCGAGGAGGACTACCTCCCCGACCTCGACCGGGTGCTCGACGCCGTCGACCGTTCCCTCGCCTACTAGGAGCCGTTTCCCGTGAAGCAGGCCTGCGCATGAAACAGTTCCGGCTCCCGGACGTGGGAGAAGGTCTGACCGAGGCCGAGATCGTGTCGTGGAAGGTCAAGCCCGGCGACACCGTCAAGGTCAACGAGATCATCGTCGAGATCGAGACCGCCAAGTCGCTGGTGGAGCTGCCCTCGCCGTTCGCCGGCGTGGTCACCGAGCTGCTGGTGGCCGAGGGCACGACTGTCGACGTCGGCACGCCGATCATCACGGTTGACGACGGATCTGCTGCCCCCGTTGGGGTTGCGCCGCCGCGAGACGACATGGCGCCACCGCTGCCGGCCGACTCCGACGCCGACGCGATCGGCACTCCCGCGGACGACCAGGCGGTCGAGCCGGGACTGATCGGTGGCCCCGCGCCCGGTGGCCGCACGTCGGTGCTCGTCGGCTACGGCCCGCGCACGACCGCCGCCGTACGCCGACCGCGCAAGGGCAGCACGCCCTCAGGTGCCTCGGCTGCCACCGCGCAGCAGGCGGTGCAGACCTCGATGATGACCGCACCCGTGCCGGTGGAGGAACCCTCGGTCGACGACGTGCCCGAGGCTGCCTCGGTCTCGACGCCGGACTCGGAGATGTCGGGATCGGCGTTGTCTCCCACTGGTGCGGCCGGGTCGGTCAAGGTGCTGGCCAAGCCGCCGGTGCGCAAGCTGGCCCGCGACCTCGGGGTCGACCTGACGACGGTGTCGCCGACCGGCGAGGGTGGCGTGGTCACCCGGGCCGACGTGGAGGCGGCGGTCGGGAACCCGTTGCTGACCAACGGTTTCCCGGCTGCTTCGGTCGCAGTGCCCCCTGGCGTCCGGGAGACCCGCACACCCGTCAAGGGCGTGCGCAAGATGACCGCGCAGGCGATGGTCGCCAGCGCCTTCACCGCGCCGCACGTCACCGAGTGGGTGACGATCGACGTCACGCGCACGATGGAGCTCGTTGCGCGGTGGAAGGCCGACCCGGCGCTGGCCGACGTGCGGGTGTCGCCGCTGCTGGTGGTCATGAAGGCCCTGCTGGTCGCCGTACAACGCAACCCGGGCATGAACGCGGTGTGGCACGAGGCGGCGGACGGCTCGAACGAGATCGTCACCAAGCACTACGTCAACCTCGGCATCGCCGCGGCGACCCCGCGGGGGCTGGTGGTGCCCAACATCAAGGACGCCGACCGCATGTCGCTGCGCGAGCTGGCGGCTGCACTGACTGCGCTGATCGCGACCGCGCGCGAGGGTCGCACCCAGCCGGCGGACATGGCCGGCGGGACGATGACGATCACCAACGTCGGGGTCTTCGGTGTCGACGGTGGCACCCCGATCATCAACCCGGGGGAGGCCGCGATCCTGTGCTTCGGGCAGGTCCGCGACATGCCATGGGTCGTCGACGGTGCACTCGCCGTGCGCAAGGTGACCCAGCTGGCGCTGTCCTTCGACCACCGGGTCGTCGACGGTCAGCTCGGGTCGATGTTCCTCGCCGACATCGCCCGCGTGCTCGAGGACCCCGCCACCGCCCTGCTCTAGTAGATCCCAGCCAGCACGGACCCGTCGTGGGGTGCTTCCGGTGAGATCCGATGACGCCGTGGGAGGCTGCAGGCATGGCCCGGACGCGCTGCTATCGCGATGGGGTCCTGACCAGCGAGGGATTTTCGCTGGCGGACGTGTCCGAGCATCTAGATCAAGAATCTGCTGTCGTGTGGGTCGATCTGCGCTCTCCTGACCTCCACGAGCTCCAGCTCGTGGCGGACGAGCTCGGGCTGCACGAGCTCGCAGTCCAGGACGCCACCACGGGTCGTCAGCGACCGAAGTTCAACCGATACGCGAGCCATGACTTTCTCACTGCCTACGCGGTGCACCTGGACGTGGCGACCGGCGAGCTGGTGACTGGTGAGATCGCTGCCTTCATCACCTCCACCGCACTGGTGACGGTGCGGATAGACGACGAGTTCCCCATCGACGGTCTCGTCGCCCGATGGGACGACAACGCTCACCTCATGACGTACGGCGTCGGCGGCTTGGTGCACGGCCTGCTTGACTTCATCGTCGACGGGCACTTTGACGCCGTCCAGTCTCTCGACGATGAGATCGAGCTGCTTGAGGACCTGCTCTTCGACGACCGACCGCACGACAAGGACGTCCAACGCCGCAGCTTCGAGCTGCGCAAGAGCCTTGTGCACCTCCGTCGGATCGTGCTGCCGATGCGCGAAGTGGTCAACGCGCTCATGCGGCGAGACGTCGGGTTGGTCCCCGAGGAGTTGACGGCGTACTACCAGGACGTCTACGACCATGTCCTGCGTGCCACGGAGTGGACGGAGAGCCTTCGCGACCTCGTCACCACCATCGTGGAGACGAATCTGACGATCCAGGGAAACCGCCTCAACGTGATCACCAAGAAGGTCACGAGCTGGGCAGCCATCATCGCCGTGCCTACAGCAATCACCGGGTTCTATGGCCAGAATGTGCCGTACCCGGGTTTCAGCAGTGAGTTCGGCTTCATCGCCTCATCGGCTCTCATCGTGCTGCTGTCGGGGGGTCTGTACGTCGCCTTCAGGAAGAGGGACTGGCTCTGACGTGGCCGTAAGCGGGAGTCGGGTACCCCAGCCGCCACGTTTCTCCCGACAGACGTCAGCGGTTGTCGAGCATGAGCGCCCGGCGAGGACAGCCGGCCACGGCCTTGCCGGCCTGCTTGGTCTCGCTGACGTCCAGGGGGCGCGTGGGGACCACGGGATAGCCCCACGAGTCGAGGGTCACCAG
>JANLYQ010000032.1:0-24735 GCA_031365725.1 Sporichthyaceae bacterium
CTCGCCGCGCTGACAGGCGTGCTGGCCGGCTGCTCAGGTCAGGTCACCACGACCGGCTGGCCCGGTGACGGGTCGGGCGGGACCTCACTGTCGGCGTCCGGCGCGCCTTCCCCCACCACCCCGGACAGCACCACGGCGACACCAGCGGCCGACCACCCGTGCCCCGTGCCCCGCGACGCTGCGGACGGCCAGCCGCAAGCCATCATCGACTGGGTGCCGTTCGTCATGGTGGGCGGCCGGATGTTCATCAGGTCCGGTGAGGGCCGTGCGCTCGACGCGACGCTGGTCGGCGCGGAGGTGGCCCGGGTCCGCTGCCACATCGCCCACATCGTGACCGATCCGGGCTACCGCACCCAGGACGGCGATGCGTCCTTCCTTCCCGTGGGCGCCACGGTGCACCGGTTCGGTGACGCGAACCCGGCCTTGCGGCTCGCGGTGAAGGACCAGGACGGCTGGGCGGTCTACGAGGCCTCCGACGTGCCAGGCGCTCGGACCGGAGCCGACCTGCTCGACATCGCGACCACCACGGCGATCGAGCTGGTCGACGGCGACACCGGCACCCATGTAGTCGGGCGGATCGCCACCTCGGCCCAGGTCCGCGCGGTCGTGGACGCGGTGCTGGCTGCACCGGTGCGCACGGAACAGGTCGACGGCAGCGGCTCCCTGGAGTTCGTTCGGTTCGTGCTGGCCGACGGCACCGCGGTGCAGCGACCCTGGGATCGCTCCGGACGCGTTCTCGGTCTCCGGCTCACAGCACCCGCCGAGCTGGACCAGCTGCTGCCGTCGCCCTGACCGAGCAGACCGGACCTCCTCACCGGCGCGATTGCCGCCCTTGATAGGACAGGGGCATGAACGAGCTCACCACCGAGGACCCCGCACACAGCAGCAGGCGCACCACCGCCTCCCCGGCCCCGATCGATCACCGCTTTCGCACCGAGCACGACTCGATGGGTGAGGTGCAGGTGCCGGCCGAGGCCCTCTGGCGGGCCCAGACCCAGCGGGCGGTCGAGAACTTCCCCATCTCCGGCGCACCGATCGACGCCGCGCTGATCAGCGCGCTGGCCTCGATCAAGGGCGCGGCCGCGACGGTCAACGCCGATCTCGGGGTGCTCGACACGGACGTGGCCGCTGCGATCCACGCGGCGGCGGCCGAGGTCGCGCGTGGGGACCACGACAGCCACTTCCCGATCGACGTCTTCCAGACCGGGTCGGGCACGTCGAGCAACATGAACGCCAACGAGGTGATCGCGACGCTCGCGACCCGGCGACTCGGACACGACGTGCACCCCAACGACCACGTCAACGCCTCGCAGTCGTCCAACGACGTCTTCCCCTCGGCCATCCACATCGCCGCCACCGGCAGCGTCGTGCGCGACCTCGTGCCAGCGCTCACGCACCTCGAGAACTCGTTGCAGCGCAAGGCCGATCAGCTCGCCGACGTCGTGAAGAGCGGTCGCACCCACCTGATGGACGCGACGCCGGTGACCCTCGGGCAGGAGTTCGGGGGCTATGCCGCGCAGGTTGCTCGCGGCATCGAGCGGGTCGAGTCCGCGCTCCCTCGGGTGGCCGAGCTCCCCCTGGGCGGGACGGCCGTGGGCACCGGCATCAACACCCCGGTGGGCTTCGCCGCTGCCGTCGTACGCCGGTTGGCCGAGGACCTCGGTCTGCCGCTGACCGAGGCCCGGGACCACTTCGAGGCGCAGGGGGCACGTGATGCGCTGGTCGAGCTTTCGGGGCAGCTGCGCACCGTCGCGGTGTCGCTGACGAAGATCTGCAACGACATCCGCTGGATGGGGTCCGGTCCGCGCACCGGGCTCGGCGAGATCCATCTGCCCGACCTGCAACCGGGCTCGTCGATCATGCCCGGCAAGGTCAACCCGGTCATCCCCGAGGCCACGCTGATGGTGTGCGCGCAGGTGATCGGCAACGACGCGGCCATCACCTTCGCCGGCGCGTCCGGCAGCTTCGAGCTCAACGTGATGATGCCGGTGCTCGCACGCAACGTGCTCGAGTCGGTGCGCCTGCTCGCGAACGTGGCCCGGCTGCTGGCCGACCGCTGCATCGACGGCATCACCGCCGACGTCGACCGCTGCCGTGAGCTGGCCGAGTCCTCACCCTCGGTCGTCACCCCCCTCAACCGGTTCATCGGCTACGAGGCCGCCGCTACGGTCGCCAAGGCGGCCGTCGCGGAGCGGAAGTCGATCCGCGAGGTCGTGCTCGAGCAGGGCTACGTCGACCGCGGCGAGCTCACCGAGTCCCAGCTGGACGAGGCGCTAGACGTGCTGCGCATGACCCACCCCTGATGATGCGGCGAAGCACGTGAGTCAGGACCTGCAGGTGGGTGAAGCCAGGCAGGTGGTCAGTACCAGCCCTGGCCCTGCCAGCGGCCCCAGGCCGCGCAGGGTGTGCCGTAGGACGACGTGATGTAGGCCAGGCCCCAGGCGATCTGGGTGACCGGGTTGGTGCGCCAGTCACCGCCGTAGGTGCTCATCTTGGAGCCGGGCAGCGCCTGCGGGATGCCGTAGGCGTCCGAGCTCGGGTTGTTCGCGCTGACCTGCCAGCCGGACTCGTGCTGCCAGAGCAGCGAGAGGCAGGAGTACTCGCTCGCGCCCCAGCCGTAGCGCGAGGACATCATGGTGCGGGCGATCTGGTGCGGGTCGGCGGCGGCGAGCGCTGCCCGGGCGGCCGACCGGCTGGCGCGCTTTCTCGCCACGGCCTGCTCACGACCCTGCACCTGGGCCAGGGCGTAGCCGACCGGCACGCCTGAGCGGGTCACCGAGGCCCCGGCCGGGAAGGGCCCGACCACGGTCGGCGTGACCTCGGCCGCCGGGTCGCCGGTTGCAGCCGAGAACGTCATCAGCGGCGCGCCGGTCATCGACGACGCGGTGGCGCTGACGCCGAGGGCGACACCGGTCAGCGCCGTCACGGCCACCGCTGCGGTCCGGACGGGCCGGCGACGCCGAGGGCGTCGGTGACGGCCACGCGGGACGAGCAGGGACACGAGACAGGGGTCCTTCCGGAGAGAGGGCAGACCCACGACGGTGCCTCACGAGCGCGGAAACAGCCAATCGGCGGCCCGTGTGCTTGCTCACAACCCTCAGCCGGGCAGGTCCTCCAGCATCTCGGTGACCAGCGCGGCGATCGGCGAGCGCTCGGAGCGGGACAGGGTGACGTGGGCGAAGAGCGGGTGCCCCTTGAGCGCCTCGATCACCGAGGCCACGCCGTCGTGCCGACCCACCCGCAGGTTGTCGCGCTGGGCGACGTCGTGGGTGAGCACGACCCGGGAGCCCTGCCCGATGCGGGACAGCACGGTGAGCAGGACGTTGCGCTCGAGTGACTGGGCCTCGTCGACGATGACGAACGCGTCGTGCAGCGAGCGGCCCCGGATGTGGGTGAGGGGCAGGACCTCGAGCATCCCGCGGTCCATGATCTCCTCGACCACGTCGGTCGTGACGAGTGCGCCGAGGGTGTCGAAGACCGCCTGGCCCCAGGGGTTCATCTTCTCGGCCTCGTTGCCCGGGAGGTAGCCGAGGTCCTGCCCGCCCACGGCGTAGAGCGGTCGGAAGACCACGACGCGACGGTGGTGGCGGCGCTCCATCACGGCCTCGAGCCCGGCGCAGAGCGCGAGCGCGGACTTTCCGGTGCCGGCCCGCCCACCGAGGGAGACGATGCCGACGTCGGGGTCGAGCAGGATGTCGAGGGCGATGCGCTGCTCTGCGCTGCGACCGTGCAGACCGAAGGCGTCGCGGTCGCCACGCACGAGCCGTACCCGCTTCTCGGGGGTGACCCGACCGAGTGCGCTGCCTCGCTCGGAGACGAGCACCAGCCCGGTGTGGCAGGGCAGGTCGCGGGCCTCCGCGAGGTCGACGTGGTCGGACTCGTAGAGCGCGTCGACCAGCTCGCCGGGCACCACGACCTCAGCCATGCCGGTGAACCCGGCGTCCACGGCGCCGGTGCCGCGGTACTCCTCGGCGGTGAGGCCCACGGCGCTGGCCTTGACCCGCATCGGCAGGTCCTTGCTGACCAGCGTGACGTCGCGACCTTCGGTGGCGAGGTTGCGGGCGACGGCCAGGATGGTCGTGTCGTGGTCGGCTGTCCGACCGTGCCCGCGGAAGCCGGCGGGGAGCACCGAGGGGTCGGTGTGGTTGAGCTCGACCCGCAGGCTGCCCCCGGTCTCGCCGAGCGGCAGGGGTTCGTCGAGGCGACCGTGCGCCACCCGCAGGTCGTCGAGCAGGCGCAAGGCCTGCCGGGCGAAGTAGCCCAGCTCGGGGTGGTCGCGCTTGCCTTCCAGCTCGATGATCACTACGACGGGGAGCACGACCTCGTGCTCGTCGAAGCGGAGCAACGCGTGCGGGTCGGCGAGCAGGACGCTCGTGTCGAGGACGAAGGTCCGCTGCTGGACGGCTGCAGTCACGTGGGTGTTCCCCTCACACCTGCGGCCGGCGCGGCTGCCGTCCGCTCGCGACCGACGCTACGCCGGGCCGATGATCGTCCGGGCCGCGACACGCGAGGCGCCAGGTGGTCGGCTACTCCTCAGCTGCCGAAGCGACGGTGCCGCGCGGCGTAGGCGCGCAGGGCCCGCAGGAAGTCCACCTTGCGGAAGTCCGGCCAGTACGCCTCGCAGAAGTAGAACTCCGAGTTGGCGCTCTGCCAGAGCAGGAAGCCCGACAGCCGCTGCTCCCCCGAGGTACGGATGACGAGGTCGGGGTCGGGTTGGCCCTTGGTGTAGAGGTGCTCGGCGATGTGCTCGACGTCGAGCAGGTTGGCGAGGTCCTCGATCGTGGTGCCCTTGGACGCATGCTCGTGCAGCAGCGAGCGCACCGCGTCGGCGATCTCGCGGCGACCGCCGTAGCCCACGGCGACGTTGACGTGCAGACCGGTCACATCGGCGGTGCGCCCGGCGGCGTCCTTGAGTGCGCGGGCGGTGTCGGCGGGCAGCAGGTCCAGCGCGCCGACCGGGTGCACCCGCCACCGTCCGGCGTCAGCGATGTCCTCGACCAGGCCCTCGATGATCGCCAGCAGCGGTGTCAGCTCGGAGCTCGGGCGGGTGAGGTTGTCGGTCGAGAGCAGCCACAGCGTGACCACCTCGACACCGGCCTCGTCGCACCAGCCGAGGACCTCCTCGACCTTGTCCGCGCCGGCCCGCCAGCCGCGGGACTTGGGCGCGCCGGAGGCCTTGGCCCAGCGGCGGTTGCCGTCGAGGATGACTCCGACGTGACGCGGGATCTGGTCGCGGTCGAGCGAGGCTGCAATGCGCTTGGCGTAGAAGCCGTACAGCAGGTCCCGCACGCTCATGACTCTAGCGCCGAGGGCTATACCCGTAACCTACTGTTTGGTAACTTACGGTCGCGTAGGTTATCCTCGTTGCCATGCCCGCCACCCCGTCCCTACCGATGCCCACCGGGCCGGCGACGGCCGCCCGCGAGGTCGTGCGCGCGGTCAAGCCGCGGCTGCGTGGCTGGATGCACGCCGGTGCCTTCCCGGTCTCGGTGGTGCTCGGCATCGTGCTTGTCACGCTGGCCGACGGGACCCGCGAGACCGTGGCCACGGCGGTCTACGCGATCAGCGCGGCGCTGCTGTTCGGCATCTCCGGGCTCTACCACCGGGGCACCTGGACGCCGCGGGTGGAGCGGCACCTCAAGAGGTTCGACCACTCCAACATCTTCTTGATCATCGCCGGCACCTACACCCCGTTCAGCGTCATCCTGCTGCACAACCGGGGTGGCACCGCACTGCTCTGGATCGTGTGGTCTGCGGCGGTGGCCGGCATCGCGTTCCGGGTGCTGTGGGTCGGCGCGCCGCGGTGGCTCTACACCCCGGTCTACCTGGCACTGGGCTGGGTCGCGATCTTCTACATCGGTGCCATCCTCGATACCGGCGGTCCCGCTGTCGTCACGCTGCTCGCTGTCGGTGGCGGCCTCTACAGCATCGGCGGCGTCGTCTATGCCACCAAGAAGCCCAACCCCTCGCCCCGTTGGTTCGGCTTCCACGAGGTTTTCCACGCGTTGACGCTGGGCGCCTACGTCGTGCACTACGTCGCGATCTCGCTGGCCACCTACGGCAGCTGAGCAGGCGGGCCCGTCGCGAACGCCGGCCCGAAGAACGACGCCTGCCCGTCCTTGATCAGGTACACCGACCAGTCGGGGAGGTCCGCGAACCAGGCGGCAGCACCCGGGCCTTCGACCAGGGCGGCGGTGGCCAGGGCATCAGCGAGCCCAGCGTCCGGGCCGACGATGGTGGCCGAGTCGTAGTGCACGGTGTCGCTGCGGGTGCGCGGGTTGGTGATGTGTCGACCCCGCTCGTAGAGCCCGCTGGTGGCGACCGCGCCGTCACCGACGTGCACCACCTGCACGACCTGCTGGGTGTCGTAGGGGTTGAGGATGCCGATCGCCCACGGCTCACCGGGCGACTGCTCACCCAGGCAGGCGATGTCGCCGGCCGCGTTGACGCACACGTTGGGGATGCCCGCGGCTCGCACCTGCAGCGCCACCTGCCCGGCCGCCCAGCCCTTCACGTAGCCCGAGGGGTCGACCCCACCCGGCACTGACCAGGGGTCGAAAGCACCGCCGGTGCGGACCCTTGCCTGCTGGCAGGCGGCGAGCACCTCCTGCACCACGAGCGGGGTCCGGTCCAGCGTGATCAACCCGTTGCGGTACATCGTGATCGGCGTGTCCACGCGGTAGGTGGAGAACCACGCGTCGACCTGGTGCAGGTAGGCGACGGCCTCGCTGACGATCGCCTCGAAGTCCTCCGGCAGCTCCGGCGCGCGCAGGTCGAACGTGACCGCAGTCCCCCACACGTGCTCGACGTGCACGCGCCGCTCCCACGGCCCTGGACCGGCCAGGGTGATCTGAGGGACGACGGAGTCGGGCACCCCGCGATCCTGCCGTGCCGAGGCCGTCGCCGCAGCCTCCGGCGCGCGGCCAGCCGTCACAGGCGTGCTTTGGCCAGGGCGCCGGCGAGGGAGGTCTTCCAGGCGGCGCTGGTGAACGACGCCCCGGTCGCGCCCGCGATGTTGGCTGACTTCGCGGCCAGCGTCTGTGCCTTCAGGATCGGGATGGCCATCTCGGAGTACGGCTGGGACGACCCGGTGGGGTAGGTGGCTGCCCACACGTCGACCAGCGTGCCGTTGACGACCCGGATGCTCACCTGCAGCGGGCCGTACTTCGACTGGGCGACCGGTCCGAGAAAGTCAACCGGGCCAGCCGGCTTGGTCGGAGCCGGCTTGGGCTTCGGCGTGGTGGGTGACGGCTTGGGCGTCGGTCTTGCGGTCGTCGGCTTGGTCGTCGGCTTGGTCGTCGGCTTGCTGGACGTCGGCTTGGCGGTCGTCGGCTTGCTGGACGTCGGCGTGGGGGTCGGCCGTTTGGTGGTCGGCTTCGGCTTCGTCGTGGGCTTCTCGGTCGGCGTCCGGCTGGCCGCCTTGGGGGTGTGTGCGGCGCTCTGCGTGGTCGCTTGTCCGGTCGACCCGGCGCCTGCCGTCGCGCCGGCCGGGGCCGGAGCGGCAAGACCGTCGATACCACCCGGGGCACCCGCGAGGGCCGGTGCGGCCTGGCCCGAGTAGGACAGCACCGACACGAGACCGACCGCGGTTCCGGCCGTGACGAGCAGGGCGCGCTTCACAGGTGACTCCTCGATCGGTGGGTCGACACGGGCTCAGAACTCGAAGGACTCATGGTGGATCCGGCGTTCGGCGACCCCCGCCGCGCGAGCGGCGACGACGAGGTCGGACATGAAGCCGGCGGGACCGCAGACATAGACGTCGTGGTCCGCCAGGTCCGGGACGAGCGAGGTGAGTAGCTCGGCGGTCAGGACGGGTCGCTCCGGCAGGTTCTCGAGGTAGTGCACGGTCCAGCCGTTGCGGTGCACCAGCTCGTCGATCTCCGCGCGCAGCGGAGCGACGGTCGCGTCGGGGACCCGGTAGACGACGGTGACCTCGGTGGTGGACGGGAGGTCCTCGAGCAGCGCGCGTACCGGTGTGATGCCGATCCCGGCGGCGAAGGCGGTCACCCGCTCACCGTGCCGAGCCGCTGCGGTGAAGGCGCCGTAGGGCCCTTCGGCCCAGACCCGGGTGCCTGGCCGCAGCCGGGCCAGCCGACTGGACTGGTCGCCGAGATCCTTGACGGTGATCCGCAGCCACGACGGGTTGGGAGCCGCTGACAGCGAGTAGGGATGCGCCTGCCACCACCATTCGGAGGTCAGGAACCGCCAGCAGAAGAACTGGCCGCCCCGGGCACGGAGCAGGTCGAGGTGGTGCCCGGAGAGATAGATCGAGACGACGCCGGGTGACTCCTCCACGACGTTCTCGACCCGGAGGTGGTGCCGCAGCGACATCGCGATCGGCCGACCGAAACGGCTGTACAGGATCAGGACGGCGACCCCGACGTAGAGCCCGGTCCAGAACCAGCGTTGCAGCGGGTGCGCGACGAACATCGGGCCCAAGGCCAGCTGGTGGCCGAACGACAGCGCGACCGCGAGGTAGAAGTAGAGGTGTGCCACCCACCAGGTCTCGTAGCGCATCCGGCTGCGAAGGAACCTGGCCGACATGACGCCCATCGCGATCATCAGCACGAACGCCGTGGCCGCCGGCAGCGCCCAGGCCGAGGTGGTGACGATGGTCCACAGCTTGCCGAGGAAGGACGTGCTCGTCGCCTGCGCGTAGCCCAAGGTGGTCAGCCCCACGTGTGCGGCGATGAGCACGAGCGAGTACGGCGCGACCCGGCGGTGCAGCGACAGCAGGCGGTCGTGGCCGACCTCCCGCTCGATCCACGGCACGCGTGTGGTCAGCACCAGAAGGGCAAGACAGAGGTACGTGCCGGCCAACGCGCTGACGGTGCCGGCTGCCAGAGCGAGCCCGCCGGGCAACCTGAGACCGGCGGCGACCGCAGCCACCCCGATGCCGGTGCTGGCCCCGAGGCCGAGTCCGGCCAGCGCGACCGCGAGGTCGCCCCGCCAGGAACTGCGGCCGTGCGCGCGGAGTCCGTGCCTGACAGCGGGCCGTGCAGGCGCGCGTCGCCGTCCTGGCAGCGCGCGGGCGTCGGCGATGAACGCCGGCTCCACCTCGGCCGGTCGGCGAGCGGGTGGGCCGGTTGCCGGCCTCGTCGCCGTCCGCGTCGAGGACAGCGGGACACGTAGGTGCATGGCCTCGTCGACGGTCCGGTCGGCCACGTCCGGCGGACCTGCCGGGCTCGGCGTGTTCACAGCCCCGCCTGGGTCAGGGCCGACTGCAACGAGGTCTTGTACGCCGGCCAGGTCAGGGATGCTCCGGAGACCTTGGCGATGGCGGCAGAGCTGGCGGCGATCGCTTCGGTGTCGTAGCGAGGGAGGGCGCCCGCGTTGATCGACCTGGTTTCGCTGCCGTCGTTGGTGAGCAGCGTCCCGGTGGCGCTGGTGATGCGGCTGTTGGTGATGACGATGACGACATGCAAGGTGCCGTGGCCCTGGGCGATCGCGGCCGTGGCGCCCGTGAACGTGCCGTTGACCTGCGCGGCGGCGGGGGTGGCCGTCACTGTGCCCGACGCGGCGCCCTGGGTGGTCGCATTGACCGCGGTCACGAAGTAGGTGTACGTCGCGCCGTTGGTCAGGGCCGTGTCGGTCCACCCGGTTCCGGTGGGCGACGCGATCTGGACCCCGTTGCGATAGACGCGGTACGCCGTCGCGTTGGCGACCGCGGACCACGACAGCGTCACCTGGGTGTCGCCCGCGGTGGCGGTCACACCGGTCGGTGCCGCGGGGGCCGGCGCGACCGGGTAGCCGATCACCGAGGCCGAGGCGGCCGAGGGACTGGTCGCGTTCACCGCGACCACCGTGTAGGAGTACGCCGAGCCGTTGGTGAGACCGAGGTCGGTGTAGCTGGTCGTGGTCGGTGAACCGAGGAGGCCGCCACTGCGGTAGACCCGGTAGGACGTGGCGTTCGCCGACGCGGTCCACGACAGCACGACCCGGGCGTCACCGGGAGTGGCCGTGACCCCGGTGGGGACTGTCGGAGCCGGTACGTCGGGGGTGACCTGCACGGTGGCCGAGGCCGCCGACTCGACACCAGCGGTGAGCGCGGTGACTCGGTAGGCGTACGTGGTGGCGTTGGTGAGGCCGGTGTCGGTGAAGGTCGTCGTCGCCACGGTTCCGACGGAGGTGCCGTCGCGGTAGACGACGTACGACGTGGCTCCGCTCACCGCGCTCCAGCTGAGGGCGACCGTCGTGTTGCCCGGGGTCCCGCTGAGACCGGTGGGTGCACCGACGACCGCCGCGGCGGGCGTCGCGGTGACGGTGGCGGAGGAAGGCGAAGTCGAGCTCGGGCCCACGGCGACCACGTAGTAGGTGTGGGCGATCCCGTTGACGAGGCCGGTGTCGGTCCAGGAGGTGCTGACCCGGTTGGTCGCCTGCGACCCGTCGCGGAAGACCCGGTAGGACGTGGCACCGGGGACTGCGGACCACGACAGCGTGACCCTGGCGTCCCCGGGCGTTGTCGTGAGGCCGGTCGGGATTGCTAGCGGTGGCGCAGCGGGCTGCGCGCTCACAGGGGTGGACAGCGCAGACGCGGGCGAGTTGTCGCGGAAGGCCACCACGGCGTAGCTGTAGCTGGCGCCGTTGGTCAACGCGGCATCGACGTAAGCCGTCGTGGTGGGGCTGGCGACCTTGGTGCCGTTGCGGTAGACGCCGTAGGACGTGGCGCCGGGCGACGCAGCCCAGGTCAAGGTCACCAGCCGGTCGCCCGCGGCGGCCACCAGGGCGGTCGGCGCAGCGGGCGCCGTGGCGACCGGGATGCACACGATCGGGGCGGAGGGCGGGGACGCGAGACTGCCGACGAGGGCCTGCACGGTCCAGGCGTACGTCGTCCCGTCGAGCAAACCGGTCGCCGTCCAGGAGGTGCCCGTGGTCGTGGCGACCGCGACCCCGTCGCGGGCGATGCGATAGCTGGTGGCAAGGGCCGAGGAAGTCCAGGACAACGTGACCTGGCCGTCGCCGGGGGTCGCCGTGAGCACAGGCACTCCCGGCAGCGCCGGTGCGGGGGTCGCGTCCACGATGTCGGACAGCGGCGACCAGCCAGCGGCGTTGATGGCGCGGATCGTGTAGGAGTACGGCGTGCCGTTGGCCAGCCCGGTGTCCGCGAACGACGACGCGGGTCCGCTGCCGACCTGGGCTCCGTCGCGGAAGATCCGATAGCTGGTCGCGCCGGGCACCGCTGGCCAGGTGACGGAGACCTGGGTGTCAGCGGGAGCGGCGGTCAGACCCGTGGGTCGAGCAGGCAGGGCGACGTACGGCGCCCGCACGAAGTGGTGCGTCTGCACCGCTCTCGCCACCTCGGCCCGGACGGTCGCCAGGTGGCGCCGGGCGACGAGCACGGCGGCAACCGCCCGGCGCTCGACCCTGGTGGCCTTGGCCACATCCGCAGGGACGGCCAGGCCGGGGCCCGACCCGAGCGTCACGGCTCCCAGCGCCTCTTTGGCGACCCGCGCGGCCCGCCGAGCGGCGGCCGCGTGGGCGACGGCACGGCGATAGCGCATCCGGGCCGCGACCACCCGCGGGTCGGCCTCGACCTGCGCGGCGACGTCTGCGGCAGCCTGCGCGGCCGACTGACCCCAGTCGTTGTCGACGTTGTCGCTGGGCTCCGTCTGGGCGATCGCCACCGGCGACAACACCAGCGACGTTGCTCCGGCGCTGCTCAGCACCGCACTCAACCCGGCGAGGGTCGAGATCACCCGCCTGGCATCGCTCGCGCCTGCCCTGCGTCGGAATGTGTGGCCGGTCCCCGTGACCTGACCGGTCACTCCTTGAAGCCAGCAGCCGCAAGGGCCGCCGTCAGGGACTTGACGAAGGCTTCTGACGTCAGCGAGGCGCCCGAGACGGACGCAACGGTCGCCGTGTCGTGAGCCGCCATCGCCCGCGTCGTGAGCTGGGGCAGGGCCATCGCGTTGTACTCACCCGAGGTGCCGGTGGAGACGTACACCGGGACGCTGAGGTCGCTGACGTGACCGCCGTACACCGTGATGCTGACCTGGATCGGCTCGAGGCCGAGGCTGGGGATGAAGTACTGCGAGACGGGGCCGAGGTAGGTGCCGTCCACCGGCGTGTAGTGCGCGGAGCGGACTGTCATGGTGGCGACCGCGGTCGCCTTGGCGAGGGCCACCTTCGCCTTGGTCTCGGCCGTCTTGGCCTTCGTCGCCTTCAGGTGCGCGGCGGGGAGTCCCTTGTGGCTCTTCTTCGCCGCCGCCTCGAGCTTTGCGGCTCGCAGGCGGGCGGCATCGGCCGCGACGACTCTGGCCTTCGCTGTCACGACGGCGGGCAGTGCGGCGACCTGCGCGGCGACCTCACTGGTGACCTGCGCGGGCGACTGGCCGTAGTCGTTGTTGACCGGGTCAGTCGCCGCGTGCGCCGAGGCGGGGGCGAGCAGCGAGCCGAGGGCCGCAGCGCAGCCGGTGACGGCGAGGATCGACCGGCGACGGGTGGAGAACATGCGGGCCTCCGAGGGCGGGAGTGGCGGGGTCACTCGCACGGCCTCGGTCGTCCGGGGGAGTCGACCTGGCCGGGAGTGCTACCGGCACGTCTTCGGCCTGCTCCCACCGGCCCTTGACGGTCGCGCTTGGCGCACTCCCCCGGTTGGCCGATCCCAGCGCACGAGATATGACCACATAGAGGGCGACTCTTGACCCCGTGGCCCCATCAACTCACGGGTCGCCGGTCAGCCCTGCGCCTCCGGACCTTGGACTCGCACCTGCTCGACGCCGTCCATCGCGGTGCGCAGGTCGGCAAGCCAGGGCTCGACGTTGCGACCGACCAGGCGCACCGACCAGGCCAGCGCGTCTGACCGAGACCGGGCGACGCCGGCGGCCACCAGGGTGTCGAGCACCTGGCGCTCCGGCTGCCGGAGCCGGGTCATCACCGGCACCGCGAGGTGGGTGAAGAGGATCCGGCTCCCGTCGACCTCGACGCCCCACGCCACCTTCCGGCCGAACTTGTGCTCGGCCTCTCGGGCGATGGCGATGCGGGCGTCCCGGGTCGACTCCCGGTGGCTTCGGGCGCGGCCCTCAGCGGCGGCGGCCTTCTCGGCCGGTCCGGCGTCGGGCGCGGTCTGGGGTGCCGGGAGGGTGCCGAGGACCGTGATCTCCTCGCGGTCGACGAGGACCTCGGGGGCGCCGTCGTACCACTCCTGGGGAAGGCGGCCGGTGAACCACCCGCGGATCGCCGCGAGGGTCTCGTTGGTCGTACTGGTGGTCGGGTCTGCGTACTCATCTCTGCTCATGCGTTGATGATTACACCGTTACAACCAACTGGCCAGGGCGTTCGCCGTGAGCGGATCGCCCGGTTGTGGTCCAGTGGTTCGATGCGGGCCGAGGAGATCGCGCAGCGATTTGCCCTCGGCGGATCGGCGCGGCTGTCAGACGGCCCCGTAGCCCGCGGCATGCAGGGCGAGGTGTGGCGCCTGGACACCAGCGACGGCCGGTGGGCGGTCAAGGTGCCGTTTCGTACGGTGACCGAAGCAGGTGTGGCCCTGGGGACGCTGCTAGCCGAGGCGGCGTACGCCCGCGGCGTGCCGACACCTCTGGTGCGCCGCACCGTGGAGGGCGACGTGCTCGCGGTGCTGGCTGGTGGTGAGCCGGACGCGACAGTCCGCGTGCACGGCTGGGTCGACGTGCTGCCGCCAGACGACCAGCTGGATCCCGGCCTGGTCGGAGCCACGGTGGCGGCGATGCATGGCCTCGACGTCGACGTTCCCGCCGTCCTGGATGGGTGGCACCACGAGCCGGTCGGGGCCACGGGCTGGGACGAGCTGTGCGTCGCGGCACGAGCGGATGGCGCGCCGTTCGCTGGGCGGCTGGTGGCGCTGAGGGACGAACTGGTGGCGCTCGACGCCTGGGTCGAGCCGCCGGGTGAGCTGCACGGGTGTCATCGCGACCTGTGGTCGGACAACCTGCGCCCCACCGCGGGCGGGGGGATCTGCGTCCTGGACTGGGACGAGAGCGGCCCGGCGGACCGCAGCCACGAGTTGGCCTGCGTGCTGTTCGAGTTCGCCCGGCGCAACGCCGGTCGGGCCCGCGAGCTGTCAACCGCCTACCAGCAGGCCGGCGGCCCCGGGCGGGTGACCCGCCGCAGCGACTTCTCGATGCTCATTACCGAGCTCGGTCACATCATGGAGCTGGCTGGATGGGCGTGGCTGCGACCCGACGTTCCGTGGCTCGGTCCCTCGGCGGCCGATGCCTGGATCTCCGAAGGACTGGACGACCCGCACACCCGCGCGGTGCTCGACCGGTTACTCGCCGCCTCGAGCACCACCTAATGGAGGGCGCTCGAGGACGACGAAGGTGACCGCGCCGACGACATGAGTGCCGGTCCGCCGGAAACCGAGGCGCTCGGCGACGCGCAGGCTGCGGGTGTTCCAGTCCTGCACCACGGCGCGCAGGCTGTCGGCCGCACCGGCGCGGGCCACGGCGAACTCCACCGCCGCTGCACCGAAGGTCGCCCCCAAGCCGTGCCCGACCAGGTCCGGGCGCATCCCGACGCCGAGGTCGAGCAGGTCCTGGTCCTTGACCATGCCGCGGGCGCGGGCCTCGACACCGAGGCAGAGAAATCCGATCAGCTCATCGTTGTCGGGCGGGTCGGTGCGGACCACCGCCCAGTAGCCCACGGTCGGGTCGAGCACGCCGTCGGCGTCATAGACCGACCACGCGTCGTCGTAGGTCCAGCCGGAAATGGCGCGCAGGTCCTCGGTTGTGAGGTCGCAGACGCGGATGCTGCTCCTCTCCAGCCCGCTCACCTGTCCGTCCGGGCGCCGAGGGACACTGCGAGCGCGGCCGGGTCCGTGACGGGCGCCTCGCAGGTGAAGTGCCGGCAGACGTACGCCGTGGGGCGCGCGTCCTGAAGCGGCCGATCAGCTAGCAGCGGCACCTGGGTCGAGCCGGGCTCCCCCACGACGACAGCCGCGCCGGGAGCGGTCGCCATCAGCGCGATCCGGTGCAGACGGGAGGTCGCCGCATCGCCGGCGGGACCGACCACGGCGACCTCGCGCGGACCGTCGGCCAATGCCTCCGCCACTGCCAACCCCCAGCCGGCGAACCGCGCGTGGGTGACGAGGCTTGAGTAGACGGAGAGCGCCGACTCGGCCGCCGTCCGATGCCGCTCCGACCCGGTGACCGCGGCGTAGGTCAGCAACGCTCCCGCTGCCGCCGACCAGCCGGACGGCGTCGCGTTGTCCGTCGGGTCCTGCGGTCGGGCCATCGCTGTGAGCACCGGGTCGTCACGGTCACCGGAGGTGTCGAAGAACCCGCCCGTAGCGGCGTCAGCGAACTGCTCGAGCACGGTGTCGAGCAACGCGCCGGCCGCCTGCAGCCAGCGAGCATCGCCGGTGACCGACAGCAGGGCGAGCAGCCCCTCGGCCACGTCGGCGTAGTCCTCGAGCACCCCGGCCGGGGCGCCGACGACGCCGTCGCGCGACACCCGCCGCAGCCGGCCGTCGACGAGGTGCAGCCCGGTCAGCAGCTCGGCGTTGCGGACGGCGGCGGTCACCAGGTCCGGCCGATCGAGCAGGGCGCCGGTCTCGGCGAGCGCCGCAATGGCCAGACCGTTCCACGCCGCGACCACCTTGTCGTCGCGACCCGGCTGGGGTCGGAGGTCACGCGCCGCCCACAGCCGACGACGTACGTCGGTCCAGCGCACTGCGTCGGATCCTTCGGGCTCACGGGGCAGCTGCAACGTCGAGGCTCCGTGCTCGAACGTGCCGCTCGGTGTCACCACCAGGAGCTGCGCGGCCCAGGTGCCGTCGTCCTCGCCCAGCACTCCCAACAGCTGCGCTCGGGTCCACGCGTAGGTCAGCCCTTCGACGCCGTCGGTGTCGGCGTCCAGCGACGACGCCAGGCCGCCCTGCTCGGTGCCGAGCTCGCGCACCATCCAGTCGCAGGTCTCCAGCGCGATCCGGCGAGCCAGTGGCGAGCCGGTCGCGCGCCACCAGTGCAGATAGACCCGGGTCAGCAGTGCGTTGTCGTACAACATCTTCTCGAAGTGCGGCACCACCCACTCGGCGTCCACCGAGTAGCGCGCGAAGCCTCCCGCGAGCTGGTCGTAGATGCCGCCTCGGGCCATCGCCGTGCAGCTGCCGTGGACCATGCGCAGCGCGGCGGCGTCACCGGTCCGCGCGTGGTGGCGCAGCAGGTGCTCGAGAGTCATCGACGGCGGGAACTTGGGGGCCGTGCCGAACCCGCCCCACTGGTCGTCGTACGACGACAGCAGGGACGCGAGAGCGTCGGCGAGCTGCTGCGGGGTCGGCGGCCGGTCTCCTCCCGCCGCTACCGCACCGGCCGCGCCCTGGTCGGCCAACGCCGACACGATGTGCTGGCCCGCCGCCACCACCTCGTCGCGTCGGTCGGCCCACGCCGTCGCCACCGCGCCGAGCAGCTGCCGGAAACCCGGCAGTCCGTGCCGCGGCTGCGGCGGGTAGTAGGTGCCGCAGGAGAACGGCTGCCCGGCCGGGGTGGTGAAGACCGTCATCGGCCAGCCCGCGTGGCCGGTCAGCGCCGTCGTCGCGGCGAGGTAGGCCGCGTCGACGTCGGGCCGCTCCTCGCGGTCGACCTTCACCGCGACGAAATGCTCGTTGAGGAACGCCGCCGCGTCCGCGTCCTCGAACGACTCGTGGGCCATCACGTGGCACCAGTGACACGCGGCGTAACCCACCGAGACGAGGACCGGCACGTCACGATCGCGTGCCTCGGCGAACGCCTCCTCCCCCCATTCCTGCCAGTCGACCGGGTTGTCCTTGTGCTGAAGCAGATAGGGGCTCGTTGCCGAGGCCAGGCGATTGGCCATTCCCATGACTCCCGATGAGTGGCACGTGTATCCAGGTGCCTCCAGTGATACACGAGAGTGCTTTACCGCGAACGATCTGCTCCACACGTGGCTCACTCAGGGCGAGTCAACAC
This sequence comes from Sporichthyaceae bacterium, assembly GCA_031365725.1. GTDB lineage: Bacteria > Actinomycetota > Actinomycetes > JACCUZ01 > JACCUZ01 > JANLYQ01. Next base: position 16,905 of record JANLYQ010000032.1, read on the forward strand.
GTCCAAGAGCTCGTGGTTGACGAAGAGAACCTCTCTGCCGACCCTGACGTCGCTGAGAAGCCCCGCCGCAACCAGAGCGTGCAGCCAGGACGACGCTGTCTGACGCGAGACGTCACATCGCCCGGAGACTGTGCCGATGCGGCAGTACGGCTGCTCGAAGAGAACCGACAGGAACTGGGCGTCTCGCCCTCCTGGCGTGGCGGCGCGAGCTCGCTCAGCGATGTCTTCCTGACAGGTGCGAATGGCTCCGATCTTCCGCGTTGTCGACGATGCCGACTCGCGGACGACGTCGAGCATGAAGAGGATCCATTCGATCCAAGCGCCATCGGCCGTCACAGCCCGAAGGAGTGTGTAGTAGTCATTCTTGCGGGCGATGATTGCGCGTGACAGATAGAGGATCGGGTCGCGCAGCAGACCAGCCTCGATGAGCATCAGGATGTTGACGACGCGGCCGGTGCGGCCGTTTCCATCGTCGAAAGGGTGGATCGCCTCGAACTGGTAGTGGGCGACCGCCATGCGCACCAGCGGATCAAGATCGTCCTCGGCGTGCAGGAAGAGCTCCCAAGCCGAGAGCTTCTCGCGGATGAGACTGTCCCCCTCGGGTGGCGCGTACACGATCTTTCGCGTGGCGGGGTTGGCGATCCGGGTGCCAGGGATCGCGCGAACAGCCATGTCCCGGCCCTGGATCTCGGAGCAGATCCGAGCAGCGGTCGCCGCAGTGAGCGGCCGGCTCTTGATCGATTCGACGCCGGCGAACAACGCGCTCCTGTAGCGCAGGGCCTCCCTGGTGGCCGGGCTTCCTCCCCCTGACTCGACGTACCGGAACAACTCATCGGCCGTGGTCACGATGTTCTCGATCTCTGAGCTGGCCTGGGCCTCGAGCAGCGGGACGGCATGGATCAGGATGTTGGGGTTCGGCAGCACCTGACCGGCTTGGGCGAGTGTCGCGAGCGCGGTTCGTGCTTCGACGGTGGACTTGAGGACAGGCTTGGGCTCGAGGTCGAGGCCCGCGGGTGGCGCCGGTGGGAGGTCGTTGAAGGGGACCTCCGCGCTCCAGGACACGTGTCAGCTCTTTCGACTCATTCGGGCAATATGTTAAGTATTTTCGAAAAATCTAACACGTCATCAGATAGGTCGGGGCCATCCTGCTCGTCGACGCCGGCTGACAATTGCCAACCGGGATGACCGTCGGACCAACTGCTAACGCTCGGGGCCACCGTCTTGTGCTCCGCGGTCCTGCGACCAGCCCTGGCCGTCGGCCACCTGCAGCACCAGGACCGCGCCGAGCACCGACGCCAGCACGGTCAGCAGCAACGCAGCCACGCGCAGTCGACGACCCTGCACGACCCGGCGCACACTCACCGCTGAGGCGGCCGAGCCGCGCACCATCGACGTGAGCTGCAACGCCGGCACCAGTCGGGCGATCGCGTGCAAGCCGGTCGCGACAGCCCACGCCACAAACGACGCCTGGTGCAGCGTGAGGAGGTCGATCCGCTGGCCCAGCACCGTCAGCAGCGACGACCGACTGCTGCCCGGGCCGAGGAACACCAGCAGCACACCGGTGCCCAGAACGGCGACCGTGCCGATGATGACCAGCGGACCGAGCAGCCGCAGCAGCATCGGCGGCGGACCGGAAGCCACGTACGGCCCGGAGCGGGCGTAGTAGCGCAGGATGCGCCACCCGGTGGTCGCGATCTTCAGGGCAGCCGGCGGCACGAGCAGCGCACCGATCGCCAGGTGCCAGCTCACGAGCCCGCGCACGTCGAGCAACGTCACCAGCTCGGCGAGGAACACGACCAGCAGCACGAGACCAGTCCACGCCGTCAGTCGCGCGTTGCCAGCCGGGCCACCGGTGACCGGCGCGCCGGCGTCGTGCCTGTGCTCTCGACCCAGAGCCGTCGACATCGTCTCGCGAGCCATCGCCTCCAGAGCGAGTGGGAGTCGCGCTGGTTCGGTCTGCGTCACCTGGCACTGCTCGCATCAAGGACCCGGCGTATGGCATGAAGGATGTCGTCGGCCGTGAAGGGCTTCTCCAACAAGAGATCTGCCGCGTGCTCGGCGTCGTGCAGCGGGTGGTCACCGCTGTAGCCCGACATCAGCAGCACCGGCAGCTGCGGAGTCTCGGCGCGCAGCCGCGCGGCGAGCTGCGGCCCGGTCAAGCCGGGCATCACGACGTCGGTCAGCAGCATGGCGGGCGACACCGACCCGGCCACGTCGATCGCCTCCTCCGCACTCGCACACGCCAGCACCCGGTAGCCGGAGTCGACGAGCAGCTCCTGCAGCAGCACCCGGAGATCCGTTGAGTCCTCGACGAGCAGCACCAGCTCGCCGGCCCCGACCGCGGGGGCGGGGCGTCGGGTGTCTGCGACCGGCGGCTCCGCGCTCGACACAGGCAGATAGACCCGCACCGTCGTCCCGGCGCCCGGCTCGGAATAGATCACGACGCCGCCACCGACCTGGCTGGCCACGCCGTAGACCAGCGACAGCCCCAGACCGGTGCCTTGCCCGGGCGGCTTGGTGGTGAAGAACGGCTCCATCGCGCGCGCCAACATGTCCGCGTCCATACCGGGACCGTCGTCGGACACGGCGAGGACGGCGAACTCCCCGGGAGCGGTCACCCCACCGAAGCGCTGGAGGTCACCTACAGCCAGCGTCACCCGTCCCGTGCTGATCGCGAGCGACCCGCCGGTCGGCATGGCGTCGCGTGCGTTGAGCGCGAGGTTGATGACCACCTGCTCGAGCTGGGCCGGGTCCGCCTCGACCGGCTGGGTGCCCGCCGAGAGCGTCAGGCCGCGACTCACCTGTGCGCCCAAGGTGCGTTCCAGCAGCAAGTCAGCCCGACGAACCACGTCGTTGAGGTCGACAACCGAGTAGGACCGGGGCTCCCGCCGGGCAAACACCAGCATCTGCCGGGTCAGCGCGACACCGCGCGACGTGATGGCCAGGATCTGGTCGGCGTAGCGGCGCTCCTGACCGTCGGGAGGCAACAAGCGGGCGAGCATCTCGGCAGTCAGGTTGATCGCGGCGAGCAGGTTGTTGAAGTCGTGCGCCACCCCGCCGGCCAGCTGGCCGAGACTCTCCAGGCGCTGCAGGTGGTCGACCTGGCGCTGGAGGTCGCGCTCGCGCTCGGCGGCCGCCCGCGACGCACTCACGTCACGCGCCATCACCGCGCCACCGATCACCTGGCCCTCGTCGGACCTGATGGGGAAGGCGCGCACCGACACCGTGCGGCCGTCGAGCACGCCGCGGGCGTAGGTCACCTCCCACTCGATGTAGCTGCCGCCGATTACCAGGTCCAGCCGCGCCTGGAGATCAACGAGATCGGGGTACGACGGCAGACCGTCGAGCAGCTTGCGCCCCACGGCGCCGACCGACCCGACCGGCTCGGCAGCCGATGCAGCCGAGTTCATCCCCGTCACGACCAGCGACTTGTCGAAGGTCACGATCGCATCGGTCGTCGACTCGACGACTGCGGCTGCCACCGCCTGGGTCTCGGCCGACCGCACCTGCGCCGTGATGTCGGTAGAGACGCCCGCGAGTGCATAGGCCTCGCCCTCATGGGTGCGCAGCGGGACCTTGGTGGTGAGGTAGACGCGGTCGCCGTTCCGCAGAACGTCCGACACCGTCTCGCCGGTGCGGAACAGCCGCTCGTCCTGCTCGCGGGCGCCGGCCGACACCTCGGGCGCGAGCTCGCCGGCGGTGCGGCCGAGGATCTGCTCGGCCGGCCGGCCGGCTTCGGCCTCGAAGGCCCGGTTGACGAACGTGTAGCGACCGTCGGTGTCCTTGACGAAGACCGACGCCGGCACCGCGTCGAGGATCGACTGCAGGCGGCCCTCGCTGGCCCGCAGCGCATCCTCGGCCTGCTTGCGCACCGTGACGTCGGTGAACGTCGTCACCACGGCGGCTGCGCCCTCGAACTCGGTGGGCCAGCTGCGGGCCATCAGCCACACCATGTGGCCGGGCCCGGCGTACAGCTGGACGATGCGTTGCTGCGGCTGGCCGGTGCGCAACGTGGTCGTGCTGATGAAGTCGTGCGGAGCGATCGGGTCGCCCTGCTCGTCCAGCACCCGCATCGGCGGGGAGGCCAGGTCGCCCCCGGTCATGGCCACGCCGAGCATCCGACGGGCCGCGTCGTTGGCCTGGCGCACTTGACCCTCGTGGTCGAACAGCACGATGCCCTCGTCGACCGCGCCGACGGCCACCGACTGCCAACCGAGATCATCGGGGCCGCGATCCAGCCGCGTCATGCGTCGTCCACCCGACCATCCTGTCGTCTAGGACGCGTCATGTGCAGGTCAAGGGATCGGCAGAGGCGTCAAGTCACGCTCTCGGCCGCCGATGACCGAGGGACACGAACCCTGCGGACGGACCGTGGGAGCACTCGACACGAGGGGGTGGCGCATGCCCGCAGGTGGGCGGTCCGCCGCCGTCGCCGCCGGTTGCGGCGCCCTGTTGACGCTCGCCTCCCTGCTCGGGAGCCGTTCCTGGCAGGCGTGGCTCTGGGTGGCCACGGGCCTCGTTGCGGGCTTCCTCATGCTCCAGCAGACTCGTCGCGACCGGCCCAGCGACCCGTTGCCCGCATGGCTGCTCGCCGCCGGCGGACTGCTGTTGTTCATCGGGCACGCCATGTCGCTGATGTCGATGAGGTCACTGCTGCCCGGGCAGGAGGCCCACTCCCCGGCGTACGCCGCCTTGCCGTTGCTGTTGGCCTTCCCGGTCCTGTCAGGAGCCGTCACCGCCTTCCAACGGGAGCGCATCCGGCACGACCGCGACAGCCTGCTCGACGCGCTGGTCGTCACCGTGGCCACCGCGCAGGCCGGCTGGCTGGTGCTGTTCGAGCCGATGGTGCACGACGCCGACCACAGTCTGGGGACCCTCGGCATCGCCGGCGGTGGCATGCTCGGCGAGCTGTTGCTGTTGGCCGTCATCACCCGCCTCGGCTTCGCCCTCGCCGGCACACATGACGGTGCGGCCCGGCTGCTGCTCGCCGGTCTCGGTGTCGGCCTCACCGGTGAGGTCGCGGCTGACCTCACCGGTCATGGAGCCTTCGCCAGCGCGTGGTTCGTCGGTCTCGCCCTCGTCGTCCTGGCCGTGCACCGACCCGAGATGGCCGTGCCGCGTGCGGTCGCCGAGACCCGCCGCCTGGCCAGCCCCTGGCACTTCCTGGTGCTGCTCGGGCTGGCCTGCCTGGTGTCACCGCTGCTCGTCGTGACCCACCCCGCTGCTCCTGGCAGCAGCCAGGCAGTCGTCATGCTGGGCAGCGCGGTCCTGCTGTTCGGATTGGCCCTGCTACGGATCGTCAGCCTGCTCTCCCGTCTGCGCCGGACCCTGCGGCGGGAGAACGTGCTGCGCAGTGCCCTCGGGGCCCTCGTCGGTGCCGCCGACCGGCCCGGCGTGCGGGATGCCGCTCTCGGAGCCGCCATCGAGCTGCTGGACCAACCGCACAGCAGGTCCTGGCGCGTCGACGGCGACCCCGGCGGCACCGTGGCCCAGGCCACCGAGAGCTCAGACCTCGCCACGTTCGTCGACGCGTCCGAGCTCGCCCTGTTCCCGGCCCACGAGGAAGGCATCCGGCTGCTGGCCGGTCCGTCGATGCTGCACGCCACCCTCGGAGTGCCGACGGCGAGCACCCTCGTGCTCATCGGGCTGCCGGTGCGCGGCCCCGGCCGTGAGGGCGCGGTCATCGCCGTGACCAACCCGCCTTCGTCACGTACCGCGGCTGCCCTGCAGTCGCTGGCCTCGACGATGCACCTTGCACTCGAACGCCTCGACGTCGGCGAGATCATGCTCGAACGACGCAGCGAGCGCCGTCTGCGCCTCATGCTGCAGCACGCCTCCGACGTGATCTGCATCCTCGACCACGACCTCACCATCGTCCACGTCACCGCTGCGGTGGAACCCATCGTCGGGCTGCCCGCACCCGAGCTGCTCGGGCTGAACTGGCTGGACGTCGTTGCGGACGACGACCGATCCGCTGCCCGGGACCTGGTAAGCCTCGCGCAGGGTGGTCGCCCGGCCCGCGGCGAGATCCGGCTCAACAGCGAGGACGGCCACGTCCGCCGCGTCGAGGCTGTCGTCTCCGAGGTGGTCGAGGAAGACCTGATGGGCTTCGTCATCACCTGCCACGACATCACGTCGCGACACGAGCTCGAGGAGCAGCTGACCCACCAAGCGTTCCACGACGCTTTGACCGGTCTGGCCAACCGCGCGCTGTTCCGTGACCGGCTCGGGCACGCGATGGCCCGCGGTCGCCGGGCCGGCGACTACGGCGTGCTGTTCGTGGACCTCGACGACTTCAAGACCGTCAATGACAGCCTCGGTCACGCTGCCGGCGACGAGCTGCTCAAGGAGATGACCACCCGACTGCGCACCTGCCTGCGCCCCAGCGACACGGCAGCTCGGCTCGGCGGTGACGAGTTCGCGATCCTCGTCGAGGACGTCGATGGCGACGAGCACTGCAGCGACATGGCCGCCTGCATCATCGAGGCCCTTTCCGAGCCGGCGACCATTGCCGGCGCCGAGATCACCATCGGTGCCAGCATCGGCATCGCCGTCGGTCGGGCTGGTCCGGCCACGCCTGAAGACATCATGCGCAACGCCGACCTCGCGCTGTACGACGCCAAGAACGCCGGCAAGAACCGCTACGCCGTCTATGCACCCACCATGCACGAGGCCGCGCTGGCGAGGCTGTCGCTGACCTCGGACCTGCGCCACGCCCTGGACCGCGACGAGCTGGTCGTGCACTACCAGCCGCTGGTCGACCTCGCGTCCTCACGCATCATCGGCCTCGAAGCGCTCGTCCGATGGGTGCACCCGGAGCTGGGGCTCCTGCAGCCGGGCCACTTCATCACCCTCGCCGAGGAGACCGGGCTCATCGTGCCGCTGGGCCGCCAGGTCCTGCAGCAGGCACTGTCCGACACGGTGGCCTGGCAGCGCGCACATGCCGAGCACTCGGCGCTGCACATCGCCGTCAACGTCAGCGGTCGACAGCTGCAGGAACCGACGTTCGTCGCCGACGTGGCGAGCATCATCGCCGCGACCGGCATCGACCCAGCGACCGTCGTGCTCGAGATCACCGAGTCGATCCTGCTGCCCGGAGACGGGGTCATCGTCGAGCGACTCCACGCCCTCGCTGCCCTCGGCGTCCACCTCTACATCGACGACTTCGGCACCGGCTACTCGTCGCTGTCCTATCTGCAGATGCTGCCGGTGCACGGGCTCAAGCTCGCGCAGGAGTTCGTCGGCAACCTGCCGGGCAGCGCCAACGAGACAGGTCTCGTGCGCACCATCCGCGACCTCGCCTCGACCCTCGGTCTGTCAGCGGTCGTTGCCGAGGGGATCGAGCGCCCCGAGCAGTGGAGCTCGCTGCTCTCGATGGGTTACAGCGTCGGCCAGGGCTATCACCTGGCCGTGCCGATGGCCGCCGAACGCATCCCGACCTTCCTCTCCGGCCTCATCCGGCCCGGCAACGGTGACTGGGAGCGGGCCACCGAGCTCGAAGCGGACAACGCGGCCGCCGACGCCCTGACCGCAGCCGCAGCCGCAGCCGCATCCGCAGCCGCATCCGCATCCGCATCCGCATCCGCAGCCGCAGCCGCAGAGATCGTCAGTTCCGCGGCCACCGACGGGGCGATTTTCGCGGCGGACATCGACGCCGACGAAGCCGCCGACACCCGCGCCTGACGCGCCGCTGCTCTCCGGAGAGGAATCGGCACCTCCCGCATGCCGACCTCTCTCCGGAGCAGCTGCCGAGCGAGTGACCGGTGCGGGACAGTCAGGCGTCGGGAACCGCGCGAGTGACCGGTACGGGAGAGTCAGGCGTCGGGAACCG
>JANLYQ010000065.1:0-73438 GCA_031365725.1 Sporichthyaceae bacterium
CTGTCGCGAACGTCGGTCCACCAACCGGACCGGGCGGTCCCCGCAACGCGGAGCGGCGGTTTCGACGTCGTCGCAGACGGGGCTCGTCGTCCGCTCCAGGTCGCCTCTGTCGCCGGACTGGTGAGTGGGGACTTCATCTACACCGCTGCGGTGGACGGCGTCCTCACGGCGAAGGCGCGAGAGGGAACTGATGCCGTCAGCCTCGATCTTGGCGACACCTGGTTGGCCGTGCCAGCACTGCCGCGCGCTGGCATCCGCGGACCGGTGGTGCCCCAGGGGCCACTCGCTCCGCAGCGCTTCGTGCGCTTCGGCCGTGGCCCCTTCGACGATGCCTACGGCTATCCCATCACGCAGATTCAGGTGTCGACCGACGCCGGTCTGACCTGGACGACGAAGTCACTGACCGCAGCAGCATCCGGTCAGCTCATCACATCAACGGTTCCCATCAGCGCGACCGATGTCCTGCTGCTCGACCCCGCCGGCCAGCTGCACGGTATCGCCGCCAAAGACCGCACGCGGATGGGCCCCGTCCGCAGCATCGGTGGCCACCGAGGACAGGCATGGGCCGCGGGAGAAAACGGATCGCTGTGGTTCCGCGACCCGAGCTCAGCCACCTGGACCCAGATCGACGCCCCGGAATAGCCGCGCTCCCCATGGTCGAGCGCCTCGTACAGCACGCGGTCTCGGCTGCTCACGGCGACACGTCTCCGCTGGCAAGTGCCCCGCAAGAGCGGCGCTGTCGCGCTCACGCGTACCGACCAACACACAGAAGCCAGCATCGCCACATCGACTCACGCTCGCACGAGCACCGAGAGCCCGGCGGCGCGGCGCTTCTGTGTGTTCGCCGGTACGGAGGCCGCCGAAACCCCGTATCGGCACCACGCGACCCGACTCCCAGGTCGCGGACGTGCACGCCGTCACCGTCTCAGATGCTGAGATTTTGGCGCTTCCGCGGAGTCGTCCCCTGTGGACAACGGGCGCGAGGTGCAGAAGGGAAAGGGCCGCCGCACGTGAGCGCGAGCACTCTGGGCAGGATGGGCCCATGACCGACGCAACCAACGTCCCGCAGGACGCAGCAGAGCTCGGCCAGGGCGGGCGGATGCCCCTGCTCGGGTTCGGCACCTGGCAGATCACCGGCAAGGCGGCAACCGACTCGGTGCGCTGGGCGCTCGGGGCCGGCTACCGGCACCTCGACACCGCCACGGTCTACGGCAACGAGAAGGAGGTCGGCTCCGGTCTCGCGAGCAGCGGGGTCGCACGCAGCGAGGTCTTCGTCACGACGAAGTGCCCACCCGACAACGCCGGCAACGAGATCGCCACCCTGCGCATCAGCCTGGACCTGCTCGGCACCGACCGCGTCGACCTGTGGCTCATCCACTGGCCCGGCGGCGACGGCGCCGACGTCGACATGTGGCGAGCTTTCGGCGAGGCCCGCGAGCAAGGACTCGCGAACGCCATCGGTGTCAGCAACTACTCCCTCGACCAGATCGACGAGCTCACGGCGGCCACCGGAGTGACGCCCGCGGTCAACCAGGTCGAGTGGAGCCCACTGCTCTTCGACCAGGCGATCCTGGAAGGTCACCGCGAACGCGGTGTCGTCCTCGAGGGCTACAGCGCACTGCGCGGCGGGACCCTCGAGCACCCCACGATCGTCGGCATCGCCGACGCGCTCGGCCGCACACCCGCGCAGGTCATCATCCGCTGGCACCTCCAACACGGCGTGGTCGTCATCCCCAAGTCCGAGCACCAGCAACGGATCATCGACAACGCCGACGTCGACCGCTTCGAGCTGACCACCGGCGAGATGGCAGCCCTGGACGAGCTCGGCGGGCGCCTCTAACGCAGCCGGCGGGCCAGAGCCGGGTCGAGGGGCACGCCGGCGTCCGGGTGCAGGATCGCGGCGAGCGCCTCGACACCGTCGACGAGGCGCGGCCCCGGCCGGGCGAACGACGCATTGGCGTCAACCGCCCACAGGGGTACGTCGGGCAGCGAGCCGGGCTCCCACGCGGCGCGGGCGAGTCGTGCGGACTCCTCCAGCCCGAACCCGCACGGGGCCGCGACGATGACGGACGGCGCAGCACGAGCTACGTCAGCCCACGTGGTGCGCACGGACCGGCCACCAGGGATGCCGAGCACCGGGCGACCACCAGCGAGGCTCACCATGTCGGGCACCCAGTGGCCCGGGGTGAACGGCGGGTCGGTCCACTCGAGCACCATCACGGGCACGGCCGCACGGCCGGCGACCGCCGCCCGAACGACTTCCAGCCGGGCCTGCAGCGATGCCACCAGCTCGTCGGCCACGTCCCGACGACCGACCGCTTCGCCCAACGTCTGCACCGACACCAGCACGGCATCAAGGTCCTTCGGGTCCAGCGTCAGCACCTCGGCCCGACAGCCCAGATGGGCCAGCGCGTCGTCGACCACTGACACGTCCACCGCGCAGACCGCGCACAGGTCCTGGGTCACCACCAGGTCGGCGTCGAGGTCGGCCAGCGCACCCTCGTCCAGGCGGTAGAGGTCCTCCCCTGCCGCCAACGCTGCACTGACCGCCGCGTCGATCTCGACCGACGTCAGACCCTCGGCGAGCGAGCTGGTCGAGACGATGCGCTTGGACCGCGCAGCCACCGGGTGGTCGCACTCGAATGTCACCCCCACCACGTCGTCACCCGCCCCGAGCGCGAACAGGATCTCGGTGGCTGACGGCAGCAGGGAGACGATGCGCACGCAGGTGACGCTAATGGACCGGCCGCAGCTGACCCGACCCCCTCCACAGCCATGTCCGATGCCCGCTAGCGCCGGTCGCTGGGACAGGGCAGGGTGGACCCATGCTCGACCACGAGACCTGTTACCGCGCCGTCAGCTCGCGCGACCCGCGCTTCGACGGCTGGTTCGTGACCGCGGTGCGCACCACCGGCATCTACTGCCGCCCCAGCTGCCCGGCCATGACCCCCAAGCGGGTCAACATCACCTTCCACCCGACGGCCGCCGCCGCCCAGCTCGCAGGCTATCGAGCGTGCCGTCGCTGCCGGCCGGACGCCTCCCCCGGCTCACCGGAGTGGAACGTCCGCTCTGACACCGTCGCCCGGGCGATGCGCCTCATCACCGACGGCGCAGTCGACCGCGAGGGCGTCACCGGCCTGGCCGCCCGCCTGGGCTACAGCGAGCGCCAGCTGCACCGGTTGCTCGTCGCCGAGGTCGGCGCCGGCGCGCAAGCGCTCGCCCGCGCCCAGCGCGCGCACACCGCCCGTACTCTCGTCGAGACCACCGACCTCCCGATGTCAGAAGTCGCGTTCGCCGCCGGGTTCGCAAGCATCCGCCAGTTCAACGACACCGTGCGAGCCGTCTTCGCCACGACCCCGGGGGACCTTCGCGAGAAGGCGGTACGTCGTGGCGCCGGCACTGTGCCCGGCACCATGGTGCTGCGCCTCGCCACCCGGCAGCCCTTCGACGGTCCATGGCTGCTGGCCCTGCTCGGCTCCAAGGCCGTGCCCGGCGTCGAGCACTACGACGGCACGTCGCTGCAGCGCTCCCTGCAGCTGCCGCACGGCGAGGGCACCGTCGAGCTGACGCCCGGCCCCGACCACGTCCTCGCGACCTTGCGGTTGCAGGACCCGCGCGACGTCGTGCCCGCCGTCTCCCGCTGCCGCCGACTGCTCGACCTCGACGCCGACTCGGCCGCCATCGACCTGACGCTTGCCGCCGACCCGTTGCTCGCCGAGCTCGTCGCGGCACGACCGGGCATCCGGGTGCCCGGCTCTGTCGACGGCGTCGAGATGGCCACCAAAGCCGTGATCGGGCAACAGGTGTCGGTGGCCGGAGCCCGGACCGTCGCCGGTCGTCTGGTGTCGGCGTACGGCAAGCCACTGATGCGTCCCCACGGCGCGGTCACCCACCACTTCCCCACCGCCGACGCGCTGGCCGCTCTCGACCCCGGGACGCTGCCGATGCCGCGAGCCCGCGCCCGCACCGTCGTGCGGCTAGCTGCGAGCCTCGCCAACGGCGACCTGGACCTGCACCCGGGTGCTGATCGCGACCAGGTCGAGACCGACCTGCTCGCCCTGCCCGGGATCGGACCGTGGACCGCGGACTACCTGCGGATGCGGGCCCTCGGCGACCCCGACAGCTTTCTGCCCAGCGACCTCGGCGTCCGGCGCGGGCTCGAGCGGCTCGGCGTCGCCGGCGACCCGCGCGCCGCCGCGGCGCACGCCGAGGCCTGGCGGCCGTGGCGGTCCTACGGGCTCATGCACCTCTGGGACGTCGCCATCCAGCCCAAGCCGACGACTCCCATCAAACCGACAACCCACAACACCCCGACCCACCACGAGGACTGACGTGACCACCTTCACTGCCACCATCGACAGCCCGGTCGGCCCGCTGCTGCTCACCAGCGACGGGACCGCGCTGACCCGGCTGCTCTTCGACGCCACAACCGTCGACCCGACCTGGTCGACCGACCCGTGCCCGGTGCTCGCGACAGCCACGGCGCAGCTCACCGAGTACTTCGCCGGCACCCGCACCACCTTCGACGTCCCACTCGCACCGACCGGCACCGAGTTCCAGCTGCGCACCTGGCTCGCGCTGCGCAACATTCCCTACGCCGAGACGATCAGCTACGGCCAGCTCGCCCTGCAGGTCGGCAATGTCAAGGCCTCGCGCGCGGTGGGGCTGGCCAACGGCCGCAACCCGATCTCGATCGTCGTGCCGTGCCACCGCGTGATCGGGGCCAACGGCTCACTGACGGGTTACGGCGGTGGGCTGGACCGCAAGCGCCTGCTGCTCGACCTCGAGCGACAGGCGCAGGACCAGCAGCAACGACGAGAGGACGCCTCATGACCGACGGCAGCGGCAGCGGCACGAAGGTCGACCCCTGGCAGCTGGCCACGGCCCCCGGCAGCTCGACCTACACGATGTACCGCGACGAGAGCACCGCCCCGCCCGTGCTTGTCTGCCAGGTCGGCAGCACCACCCTGCGCTACCACCTCTCCGCGGTGGACGACCTGCACGCCTGGCTGCGCGAGCAGGGCGACTGGGTCGACCTCGGCGCGGCCGACGAGAAGAAGCCTGCGGCCGAGGGAACCGTCGAGGCCTGGGGCCGTTCCCCCGACAACCCGGTTGGTGGCTGGTACGGCCTGCGCAACGGCTATCGCGGCCGGTTCGGCATGTACCTGCCGCCGCTCCTGGAGGCCCTCGGCCTCGCCGAGCTCACCCACGACGCACGCAACAACAAGGTCCGCGCGATCTGACCTACCGTGGTGCCATGCCCCCGCACGAGCCGACCGACCTGGACACGCTGGACACACCGCTGCTCCGTCGCATCCGCGAGTCCGTCATCGGCGACGACCAGGTGATGCACGGCCCCTACGGCCCGCGCCGGGTCACCTACGCCGACTACACCGCCAGCGGCCGGGCGCTGACCTTCGTCGAGGACTTCATCCGGGCCGAGGTGCTGCCGCGCTACGCCAACACCCACACCGAGTCCAGTGGCACCGGCCTGCAGACGACCCGGCTCCGTGAGGACGCGCGGCGCATCATCCGCGAGGCGGTGGGCGGGCCGGACGAGGCGAGCGATGCCGACGAGCTCGTCGTCATCTTCTGCGGCTCCGGCTCCACCTCGGCGATCGACAAGCTGATCGGCATCCTCAACCTGCGCATCCCGGCCGACCTCGACGACCGCTACCACCTGTCGTCGCACATCCCGGCAGACGAACGGCCGGTTGTCTTCATCGGGCCCGTCGAGCACCACTCCAACGAGCTGCCGTGGCGCGAGACCATCTGTGACGTGGTCACGATCCCGGAGGACCGCGACGGCCACATCGACGTCGCCGTCCTGGAGGCGGCACTGGTCGAGCACGCCGACCGTCCGTTGCTGATCGGCTCGTTCTCCGCTGCATCCAATGTCACCGGCATCGTCAGCGACACCCACCGGATCGCCGACCTGCTGCACGCGCACAGCGCCCTGTCGTTCTGGGACTTCGCTGCCGCGGCGCCGTACGTCGATATCGAGATGAACCGCGTGTGCGACGAGCACCCGCGGTGCGACAAGGACGCCATCTTCCTGTCGCCGCACAAGTTCATCGGTGGTCCTGGCACCCCCGGTGTGCTCGTCGTGCGCCGCGCCCTGCTCACCAACCGGGTGCCCGTGGTGCCCGGCGGAGGCACCGTCGCCTACGTCAACCCCCTCGAGCACCTGTACGTCGACGACCCGGCCCACCGCGAGGAGGGTGGCACCCCGGCCATCGTCGAGTCGATCCGCGCCGGTCTGGTCTTCCAGCTCAAGGCCGCTGTCGGCGTCGAGACGATCCGGGCCCGAGAGGACGCGCTGCTCGCGCGGCTCGTCGACGCATGGCGGCGCAACCCGTGCTTGGAGATCCTCGGCAACCTCGACGCCGAGCGCCTGTCGATCGTGTCTTTCGTCGTACGTCGACCGGCGCAGGACGGTCGGCCCGGCACCTACCTGCACCACAACTACGTCGTCGCTCTGCTCAACGACCTGTTCGGCATCCAGTCCCGAGGCGGCTGCTCGTGCGCGGGACCCTACGGCCACCGGCTGCTCGGCATCGACATCGAGCGCAGCCACGAGTTCGAACGCGAGATCGCGCACGGCTGCGAGGGCATCAAGCCCGGCTGGGTCCGGATCAACGTCAACTACTTCATCTCCGAGGCGGTCCTCGACTACGTAATCGCCGCGGTGGACCTGGTCGCCGAGCACGGGTGGCTGCTGCTCACCGACTATCGCTTCGAGGTCGCCACCGGGCTGTGGAAGCACCGGGACGGCGCGGTCGAGCCGCCGCTGCGGCTGGCCCAGGTCGGCTACGACGCTGACGGCACGATGTCCTATCCGCACCACGACGAGCCCGTCCCCGAGACGGCTCTCGCCGGCTACCTCGACGAAGCCCGCTCCATCTTCGACCGCGCGACGCACGACCAGCACACCGACGGTCGGGACGCAGCCACCGGTCGGGTCTCCGACGACTTCGAACACCTGCGCTGGTTCGAGCTGCCCGCTGCTTGCTTGCAGCCGTGACCACCTCACGTCGAAAGTCGATGGCGCGGGCGTTTCCAGCGCGCGCATACTCGGCCGGGCAAGGACAGCGGGACCACCAGCGAGGTTGATGCATGATCATCGAGGTCGCCTCCCTGGAGAAGATCTTCCGGGTGCATCGACGCCAACCCGGTGTCCGGGCCTCGCTCCGCGGCTTGGCTCGACGCGACTACGACACCGTGCGCGCCGTCGAGGACGTGTCCTTCACCATCGAGGCCGGCGAGGTGGTGGGGTTCCTCGGTCCCAACGGAGCCGGCAAGACCACCACCCTCAAGTGCCTAGCCGGCCTCCTCCATCCCACGAGTGGATCGGTCCGGGTGTTCGGCCACGATCCGGCACGACGGGAGCGAGCCTTCCTCGAACGCATCACGCTGGTGATGGGGCAACGCAACCAGATGTTCTGGGACCTGCCCGCGATGGAGACCTTCCTCGTCAACCAGGCGATCTACCGCATCCCCGAGGACGAGTTCCGCCGCACTCTCGAGGACCTTGTCGACCTGCTGGCGCTCACTGATCTGCTCACCAAACAGGTCCGCACCCTGAGCCTGGGCGAACGGATGCGCTGTGAGCTCGCGGCCGCCCTGCTGCACCGGCCCGCTGTGCTGTTCCTCGACGAGCCGACGCTGGGCCTGGACGTGAACGGGCAGGTCGCGGTGCGGTCGTTCATCGGCGACTACAGCCGACGTACTGGCGCCACCGTGCTGCTGACCTCGCACTACATGGCGGACGTGACGGCGCTGGCCCATCGGGTCCTGGTCATCGACCGCGGGCGGCTGCGGCACGACGGTGAGCTGCAGGCGCTTGTCGAAGCCACCGCGCCCTACCGACTGCTGCGGCTCACCCTGTCCGAGGACGTTCCGCTGTCGGCGCTGAGCCACCTAGGCGACCTGGACTGCCCGGTCGACGGCCAGTCGGTGGTGCTGCGCGTCCCACGCGCCGACGTCACGCGGGTGGCCGCCGAGGCGTTGGCAACACTGCCGGTCGCGGACCTTGCGATCGAGGAGGCGCCGATCGAGGACATCATCTCCGCGGTGTTCGCCGGTGGATGAGCCACGGTTGAGGTGGGCGACGGGTGAGGTGAGCGATGGGTGAGGTGGCCGCACTCACGAGTGCCTACCGCGGACTCCTGCGGGTTGCGGTGGTCCAGGCGCTGACCTACCGGGCCCAGCTGGTGATCTGGCTGCTGAGCTCGCTGTTCCCGCTCATCATGATGACTGTCTGGCTCTCCGTCGTGGACCAGAGCGGTCCGGCGGCCGGCTGGGACCGCAGCGACTTCATCTCCTACTACGTCGCTGCCGCGGTGCTCTTCCACCTCACCACCGGGGATCTCGCCTGGAACTGGGACCGGGACATGCGCAGCGGCGACCTGTCCTTCCGGCTGCTCAAGCCGGTGTCTCCGGTGCACCACCACCTCGCGATGGACATCGGCCTCGTCTCGGTGACCGCAGCCCTGCTCGTGCCGGTCGCCCTCGTCGCCACCGTCGTCCTCGACTCGCTGCGCTATCCCATCGGGCCCGGGACTTTCGTGCTGTTCCTCGTGGCTGTCGTGCTGGGCTTCGCGGTGTCCTTCGCGATGGCCCTGACCTTCGCTATGGGCACCTTCTGGAGCACCCAGACGGCCAACCTCTACTACCTGTGGTGGGGAGCCGGAGCGTTCCTGTCCGGCTGGGTCGCACCGGTATCGGTGCTGCCCGAACCGCTGCAGCGCGCCGCGCACGTCTTGCCGTTCCGCAGCGTCCTCGGCTTCCCGCTCGAGCTGCTGCTCGGGCGCCTCGACGCAGGTCAGATCGCGACCGGCTTCGCGGTCGGGTTGGCCTGGCTCGTCGGTCTCATCGTCGTACAGCAGGCGCTGTGGCACCGGGGCATCGTGCGCTACCAGGCGGTGGGCGGATGAGCGGTCTGGGGCGCTACCTGCGCTTGTTGCGGATCTTCTGGGCCAACGCTGTCGCCACCGAGCTGGAGTACCGGGTCAACTTCTGGTCCAACGCCTTCCTGAGCCTGTTCTGGCTGGTGTGGGCCGCCGCCGGCATCGGGGTCTACTTCCGCTTCACCCACGCGGTGCGCGGCTGGACCTATCCGGAGATGCTGGTCGTGGTCGGATTGTTCTTCGCCATCAACGGCCTCCGGCAGGCCGTCATCACCCCCAACCTCGCGCGGATCAGCGAGTACGTCCGGCTCGGGACCCTGGACTTCCTGCTCACCAAGCCGGTGGACGCGCAGTTCATGGTCAGCTTCCGGAACGTGCGGATCTACAGCCTGCTTGACCCGGTGCTGGGCCTTGGGCTGGTCGCTGCCGGCATGACCTCGGCCCATCGTCGGTTGACCGTTGGTGGCGCCGCGACCGGGCTCTTCTTCCTCGCGTGCTCGATCGCGATCCTGTACGCCGTGTCCCTGGCCCTGATGAGCGCCGGCATCGGCTGGGTCAGCTCGGAAGGGATGGACGACCTGGTCCAAGGGCTGGTCGAGACCTCACGACTGCCCGTGGCGCTCTACCGCGGCGTGGTGCAGACCGCACTCACTGTCGTGCTGCCCGTGGCATTTCTCACCACCGTCCCCGCCGAGGCCCTGCTGGGTCGCGGCGTCGGCAAGGCCGGCCTGCTCGCCCCGGTGGTGGCGGTGATCTCAGTCGCACTGGCCTCGGCCTGGTGGCGCCGAGCACTGCGTTCCTACACCGGGGCAAGCGCCTGAACGATCAGCCGGGGAAGACCGGCTGACCCTCGCGGACGAGACGCCAGTTCGGCACGAAGAAGTCGGCCGGGTCGATGACGCCCTTGTCCTTGGCCCAGTCGATCAGCAGCTGGCGGATCTCCTGCTGCTGGTTGTAGATCTGGGTCTTGGTGATGCCGGGGAAGCCGCCGCCACCGGAGCGGCGGTAGTTGTTGACCGCGACCACGAACTGCTGGTCCGCAGCCACCGGCACACCGGCGATCTCGAGCGTGGTGATGCGCTGGCCGACCGGCTTGCTGATGTCGATCCCGTAGTCGACGCCGGAGAGCGCGTCGTCGTTGTAGTCCGGGACTGCCGGGTCGGCGATCGTGGCCGGGTCCGGGGTCGCGCCGACCGGCAACGTCTGGAAGTACTTCACGGAGTACTCCAGGTAGGCCTTCACCTCCGCGCCGGTCATGGTGACGGCCTCGAGGGTGTTGTCGTAGATGTAGAGCCCGGCCACGTCGCGGATACGCACGTCGCCCTGGGGGAACACGGCCGTGCGGCTGAACGGCGCCGCGATCGAGAGCACCGGCAGGCCGGCGTACGGCGTCCCCGTCATGGCCCTGGTGACCGTCTCGGTCTGCACCTTGTTGATGAAGTCCAGGATCGGGGTGTCCTGGTAGCGCGAGGTGACCGCCGACAGCTCCTGGGTCGACCGAGCAACGACGGTGTTGACGTAGGCCACCGTCTTGGCGTGGTCGGCGGCGACCCCGGCCACGACGTCGGGGGCCTCGGGTGCCGCCACCGTGTTGTGCGTGGTCGCGCTGTCGGTGGCGACGCTCCAGTGCCGGCCGTGGTTGACCAGCGACAGCGTCATCTCGGTGAGTCGCTCGCCCCACTTCGACGGCTCGGACAGCAGCACCTGCTTGCCGGTCGTCGCGTTGGTGACGAACCGCTGCGGTACGTCGTTGTGCGCGTGCCCGAACAGCACTGCGTCGACGTCGGGGGTCTGCTCGGCGACCAGAGCCGCGGCGTTCTCGACCGGTAGATCAGGGCCATAGCTCGACGTGCCGCTGTCGCCTCCGTGTGCGGAGATGATGATGACGTCGGCGCCGGCGGCCTTCATCCGCGGCACCCATGTCTGCGCGGTGCTGACCATGTCGTCGAAGCGGAGCGTGCCGGTGACGTTGTCGTGGTCCCAGATCGCGACACCGGGGTTGGTGAGACCGAGGATGCCGACGCGGACCGGTCGGTGCCGCAGGCCGGTGCCCATCGTCTTGATGACGTAGGGCTGGAACGCCGGGCGACCGGTGCGCACGTCGACCGCGTTGGCGGCGAGTGCCGGGAAGTCGAGCTGATGGATCCAAGTGCGCAGGAAGGGGATGCCGTAGTTGAACTCGTGGTTGCCCAGGGTCGTGGCGTCGTAGTCGAGCAGGTTCATGGCAGTGGCCATCGGGTGCTCGTGCCCGGTGGTGGTGATCGGCTCCTGCTTGGCGAAGTACGTCGCCAGCGGTGTGCCCTGGATCGTGTCACCGGAGTCGAGCAGCAGGGTGTGGTTCTTGCCCTTGGCGGCCCGGATGTCACGCACCATGCTCGCGACCTTGGCCAGACCCACGCCGTTGGTCGGTCGGGTCGCCGAGCCGTCGTTGAAGACCGAGTCGCGGTAGTAGTCCCAGTTGAGGACGTTGCCGTGCAGGTCGGAGGTGCCCAGCACGGTCAGCTCGAACGTCTTGTCGGCGGCGGTGGGGTGGTCGCCCCCCTCCTGCTGGTGGGAGACGCGCAGGTGGGCTGACGCCTGGGCGGCGGTGCCGGACAGGCCGAGAGCGGCGGCAACGACGGCAGCCAGGCCGGCGCCCATGGCGCGGCGACGGCGGGTGGCCCGCGAGGGAGCCGTCGGGTGCGTGGGTGTGGAGGTCATGCGGGCACGTTAGACCGAGCAAGTCGTGTCCGGAAAGTCCGGATTGCGACCAGTAGGTGAGTGCGGGATGACGTTCGACCCGTCACGGCACCCACCGAGCACCTCAGCCGGTGGTCGAGTCCTCCCCGCCTGGCCCGCCCGTCCGGGCACCTCCCCGCCCGCTCCACGTCCAGGCGTACGACGTGTCCTCGCACGCCAGCGCGGCCTCCATGAGGTCCAGCGGCCGGAACGTGTCGACCATCACCGCCAGCTCGTCGGTCGCGGCCTTGCCGATGCTGGCCTCGACCGAGCCGGGTTGCGGACCGTGGGTAAAGCCCGAGGGGTGCAGCGAGATCGAGCCCTGCTCGATGCCGGCGCCCTTGCGGGACATGAAGTCACCGCCGGTGTAGAAGATCACCTCGTCGGAGTCGACGTTGGCGTGGTTGTAGGGCGCCGGGATGCCGTCGGGGTGGTAGTCGAACAGCCGCGGCACGAACGAGCAGATGACGAAGTTCGGGCCCTCGAAGGTCTGGTGCACCGGCGGCGGCTGGTGCAACCGGCCGGTGATCGGCTCGAAGTCATGGACCGAGAACACGTAGGGATAGAGGCAGCCGTCCCAGCCGACCACGTCGAAGGGATGGTGGTCGTAGACGTAGCGCGTCCACAGCGTCGAACCCCCGTTCGCCGCACCGCCGGGACCGCGGTGCTGCACCAGGACCTCGGTGTCACCGCCGTCGACGACCAGCGGCTCGGCCGGGCCACGCAGGTCGCGCTCGCAGTACGGCGAATGCTCGAGGAACTGCCCCTTGCCCGACAGATAGCGCCGCGGCGGCCCGATGTGTCCCGTCGCCTCGGTGACCAGGATCCGCAGCTCGCCCTTGGGCACCCAGCGGTGCGTCGTCGAGGTCGGCAGCACCACGTAGTCACCCGGCCCGACGTCCAGGGCGCCGAAAACCGTCTCGACGGTCGCCTCGCCGCTCTCGACGTAGACGCACTCGTCGCCGATCGCGTTGCGGTACAACGGCGACGGCTGGTCGGCGACGGCGTAGGAGATGCGCACGTCGGCGTTGGCCAGCAGGTGCTGACGACCCAGGACGGCGTCCCGGGCCGACAGGGCACCGTCGAGCTTGTGGGTCTTCAGGTGCCTAGGTTTAAGCGGGTGGTTCGCAACCCGGCGTGGGCTGCCGACATCGAAGACCTCACTCGACACGATCGCCGTGGGCAGCCGCTGGTGATAGAGCAGCGCGGCGTCAGAGGAGAACCCCTCGACGCCCATCAGCTCCTCGGCATAGAGACTGCCGTCGGGCTGCCGGAACTGGGTGTGCCGCTTGCGCGGCACCTCACCGACCTGGCGGTAGTAGGGCATCAGCCCACTGTGCCACTCGACCGCACCTGACTGCACCCGCGCTCCCAGAACCCGCGGCTACGATCGATGAGATGGTGCGCGCCTCTGACCCACTGCTCGTCGGACTGCTCGACGACGCGGCACTCTTCCCGCCCGGCAGCGCGCCGATGGCCGAGGGACTGGCCGCGCATGCGGAGTACCGCGTCTCGACCTGGGCGGACGCGGTGGGGCCGTTCCTCTGCCCGGCCAGCCGCATCGACGAGCTGCTGGCGGTCCTCCCGCAGAGGGCAGGAGCAGTCGGCGCCACAGCACAGGTTCCACTGGCCCTGGCCATGGTGCTCGATGTCGGCGGCGACGGCGCGCACCAGGCCCTGCGGGCAGCGGCCACCGCGACCGCCGTCAACCTGGTGGCCGTGGAGGTCGCGTACGAGCACCTGAGCGACGACGCGGCAGCGGTCGGCGCCAACATCGCCCGCGCGCTCCCGGGGTGCACCGGTGTGCTGGAGGTGCCTCGCGGCGGCTTCGACCAGGCGCTCGACCTGCTCGGTACGCCGGGCTGGCAGGTCGCGAAGTACCGCACCGGCGGCATGACCGCCGACGCCTTCCCCACCGAGGCCGAGCTGGCCGCGTTCCTGGTCGCCGCCACCTCGCGCGGCGTGCCGTTCAAGCTGACCGCCGGGCTGCACCATGCCGTGCGGCACACCACCGCCAAGGGCTTCGAGGCACCCGGGGTGCTCAACGTGCTCGTGGCGACCCGCACCGCGCAGGCAGCGGGCGGCACCGCTGAGGTCGCCGCCACCCTGGCCGAGCGCGATGCCGATGTCCTCGTCGAGGCGGTGCGCAGCTGGGACAGCACAGCAGGCGCCGACGTACGCCGGTCACTGCGCTCGGTCGGCTGCTGCGGGGTCACCGAGCCGCTGGACGACTTACGGACGCTGGGATTGTTCGACGACGGGGAGCTGTGATGACCACCTGGACCAGGACACCGGAGGGTTCGCCCTTCCCGGCCACGAACCTGCCGTACGGCGTGTTCTCGACCGACGACGAGGCGCCCCGCCTCGGCGTTGCGCTGGGCGAGGACATCATCGACCTCGCTCCGCTGGCCGCGGTCGAGGGTCTCGAGGGCGCCCACATCTTCCAGTCCGCGACCCTGAACCCGTTTCTCGCGATGGGCCGTCCGGCTTGGTCCGCGGTGCGGTCGTGGCTGGTCGAGCTGCTCGAGCACGAGACCTACCGGTCGCTGGTCGTTGACCACCTCGTGCCGCAGTCCGAGGCGACCCTGCACCTGCCGTTCGAGGTGGCCGACTACGTCGACTTCTACTCGTCGCTGCACCACGCGGAGAACGTGGGGCGCATCTTCCGTCCCGACTCGGAACCGCTGACCCCGAACTGGAAGCACCTGCCGATCGGCTATCACGGGCGCGCCGGCACCGTCGTGGTGTCCGGCACAGAGGTGGTGCGACCCAGTGGTCAGCGCCGACCCGCGGGCGCCGAGCTGCCGACGTACGGCCCCTCGGAACGTCTCGACATCGAGGCCGAGGTCGGCTTCGTGGTCGGGGTGCCGTCTCCGCTGGGCAGCCGGGTCGGTGTCAAGGACTTTCGCCAGCACGTGTTCGGTGCGGTGCTGGTCAACGACTGGAGCGCGCGGGACCTGCAGGCGTGGGAGTACGTGCCGCTTGGGCCGTTTCTCGGCAAGTCGTTCGCGACCTCGATCTCGCCGTGGGTGGTGCCGATGGACGCGCTGCTCGAGGCCCGGGTTGCCGGTCCCGACCAGTCCCCCGCGGTGCTGCCCTATCTGGAACGCAGCTCGGACTGGGGACTCGCGTTGGACCTCGAGGTGTCGTGGAACGGCACTGTCGTGTCGCGGCCGCCGTACGCCGGCATGTACTGGACGCCGGACCAACAGCTCGCGCACCTGACGGTCAACGGCGCCGCCCTGCGCACCGGCGACCTCTACGCGTCGGGCACGGTCTCCGGGCCGGAACGCGAGCAGCGCGGCTCGTTCCTCGAGCTGTCCTGGAACGGCACCGAGCCGGTTGTCCTCTCCGACGGCGGCACCCGCACCTTCCTGCTCGACGGCGACGAGGTGTCGATCACCGCCTGGGCGCCCGGTGCGGACGGCACCCGGATCGGCTTCGGCGAGGTCACCGGCCGGATCCTGCCCGCCCGTCCCTAGAGGTTGCCGCGACGCTCCTGCTCGCGCTCGATGGCCTCGAACAGCGCCTTGAAGTTGCCCTTGCCGAACCCGAGCGACCCGTGCCGCTCGATCAGCTCGAAGAAGACCGTGGGCCGGTCGCCGGTGGGCCGGGTGAAGATCTGCAGCAGGTAGCCGTCCTCATCGCGGTCGACGAGGATGCCGCGGGACTGCAGCTCCTCGATCGGCACCCGCACGTTGCCGATGCGGGCGCGCAGCTCGGGGTCCTGGTAGTAGGAGTCGGGGGTGGACAGGAACTCCACGCCCTCGGCGCGCATCGCGTCGACCGTCGCGAGGATGTCGCCGGTGGCCAACGCCAGGTGCTGCACGCCGGGCCCGCGGTAGAACTCGAGGAACTCATCGATCTGGGACTTCTTCTTGGCGATGGCCGGCTCGTTGAGCGGGAACTTCACCCGGTGGTTGCCGCTGGCCACGACCTTCGACATCAGCGCCGAGTAGTCCGTCGCGATGTCGTCGCCGATGAACTCCGCCATGTTCGTGAAGCCCATGACCCGGTTGTAGAACGAGACCCACTCGTCCATGTGGCCGAGCTCGACGTTGCCGACCACGTGGTCCAGCGCCTGGAACAGCCGCTTCGGCGCGCCGTCGCGGCGGACGAAGCCCGAGCTGCGGGCGACGTACCCGGGCAGGTAGGCACCGGTGTAACGCGAACGGTCGACCAGCGTGTGAACCGTGTCGCCGTACGCCGCGAGCGAGGCGACCCGGATGGTGCCGTGCTCGTCGGTGATGTCGGTGGGCTCGGCCACCACGCGGGCACCGGAGGCGCGGGCGTGGTCGATGCAGCGGTCGACGTCGGGGACCTCGAGGGCGATGTCGACCACACCGTCGCCGTGGGTCCGGTGGTGGTCCAGCAGCGGGCTTTCCGGCGACACCCCGCCCTGGACGACGAACCGGCACGAGCCGCTGCGCAGCACGAACGCCTTGTGGTCACGGTTGCCGGTCTCGGGACCGGAGTAGGCGACCAGCTCCATGCCGAAAGCGGAGATGAACCAGTGCGCGGTCTGGGTCGCGTTGCCGACCACGAACACCACCGCGTCCCAGCCGGTCACCGGGAACGGGTCACCGGCCGCGTCGTACTCGACGAGCCCGACCAGCTGGCGCAGCTGCTCCGGGGACAACGCTGCAGCCCGCTCGGCGTCAGTCAACGCGGGGATGGCCGAGGTCGCCGCGGCTGCATCGCCGGTGCCTGTGCTCTGGTACGTCGTGCTCTGGTCGGTGCTCATGACCTTGATGCAAGCGTACGAACGACAGATTGCGCAACATCTGCCAGGATCACTGAACAATCTGTCCAGTCTCTCTGCCGCACCTGCGCAGGACGAAGGGGTCCCATGACCGACAGCCCGCTCGACCCGGTGGACGCCGCGATCCTGGAGGTCTTCAGCACCATCCCCCGGGTGGGGGTGCTCGAGTGCGCGCGGCGGCTCGGTGTGGCCCGGGGCACGGTGCAGGCCCGGCTGGACCGGATGACCCGGGACGGGGTGATCCGGGGCTGGGGGCCCGAGCTGGACGCGGCGGCCATGGGCTACACCGTCACCGCCTTCGTCACCCTCGAGATCAGGCAGCAGCACCCGAGCCGGGCGGCGCACGACGCCGTCGCCGACCGGCTGGCCGAGGTGCCCGAGGTGCTCGAGGCCGCCACGACCACGGGCGCCGGCGACATGCTGGTGCGCGTCGTCGCGCGGTCCAACGCCGACCTGCAGCGGGTGCTCGACCTGGTGCTCGCCACCGACGGGGTCGTGCGCGCCTCGACGGTCATCGCCTTGCAGACCCAGGTACGGGCCCGCGTGCTGCCGCTGGTCCGTGCGGCAGCAGGTCGCTGATCAGGCAAAATCGGCGTCAACCTCCCCACCACGACGCCGACCTCCGGGGAGGATGAACCCATGCACCTCACGCACCACACCCAGGTGAGCCTGACCCCTCGCTCTCGCAGCGGGCTGACGATGCCGGCCCTGCTGCTTGCCGCCCTGGTCGCCCTGCTGAGCCTCGCCGGCTCCCCCGCGGCGCACGCCGACGCGGTGCCACTCTCGGTCACCGATCAAGCCGTGCACGACAAGCTGACGCTGCGCTCGCTGATGACCGACCTCGGGCCCGACCTCGCCGGGCTGGTGACCGACCCGACCACCGGCGCCGTCATCTGGTCGCAGACGCCGCTGGAGGTGCAGCTGCCCGCGTCCAACGCCAAGCTGATCACCGCAGTCGACGCGTTGACGACGTTCGGCCCGACCAAGCGCTTCAGTACCCAGGTGGTCACCGGCAGCGCGCCCGGCCGGATCGTGCTCGTCGGCGGCGGCGACCCGTCGCTGACCAGCCGCCAGCTCGGCGCGATGGCCCGCGCCGTGGCCGCTGCCCAGCTGGCCGCCGGGATCTCCGCCGTACGACTGCTCGTCGACGACTCGCTGTTCCCCGCGCCCACCTCGGCAGTCGGGTGGCGCTGGTCCTACTCCCGCGAGGACGTGTCGCCGGTGCGGGCGCTGGTCGTCGACCAGCACCACAGCATCGACACCACCCTCGATGCCGGCAAGGTCTTCGCCCGGCGGCTCGCGCGCTACGGACTCACGGTGACCGGCATCGGGCGCACCAAGCACCTGCCCACCGCCACCGTCATCGCCGAGAGCCAGGGCACCGATCTCGCCACGATCGTGACCCGCATGCTGCAGCTCTCGGACAACGACGTCGCCGAGGCGCTGCACCGGCTCGTCGCGCTGGCGACCGGCCTACCGCCGACCTGGGAGGGCGCCGCGCTGGCCCAGACCGCCGTGCTCGCCAAGCTCGGCATCACCCTCGCCGGTCGCCTGTACGACGGCAGCGGGCTGTCCCGGGCCGACCGGCTCACGCCCACGGATCTGCTCACGGTGCTGGGCAGGTCCTTCGACGCTGCCCACCCGGAGCTCGCCGGCCTGCAGCAGGGCGCCCTGCCGCTGGCCGGGGTGAGCGGCACGCTCGGGCCGCGCTACCTGCGCTACCAGACCGGGGTCGCCAAGTGCGCCGCCGGCCTGGTCCAGGCCAAGACCGGGTCGCTGTCCGGGGCGATCGCGCTCACCGGTTTCGCCCGTCACGTCGACGGCACCGTGAAGATGTTCTCCTTCCTGCTCAACGGGGTGCCCTCCACGCTGCGCACCCGGCGGGCCGTCGACAAGCTGGCCGCAACGGTGACCGGCTGCTGGTAGGGCGAATCTGAGGTATCTGCCCCTAGGATGACCGCGATGCCCGGCAGTCCAGACGGTCGGCCGCCGCGCACCCCTGCTCGCACGAAGGATGACCGCACATCATGGATCTCGACCTGTCGACGCGCCTTGTCGACGCCCGTGCCCTCGTCACCGCCATCGGCGAGGTTGATCTCGAGACGGCCTCACAGTTGGGCGACGGCGTTGATGCCGCCGTCCGGGACGTCTGCCCGCACGTGGCCCTGGACCTCACCGGCGTGACCTTCATGGACTCCACCGGCCTCAAGGTCCTGCTGGCGCTGCAGCGCCGAGGCGACCTGGCGGACGGTTCGCTGGTGCTGGTCGGCCCCCGGCCGCCGGTGGTCAAGATCCTCGCGCTGACCGGGCTGGACAAGGCCTTCACCGTGGTCGGCTCCCTCGAGGACCTGCCGCCGGTCATCGACGGCGCAGCGCCCACGCCCTGATCAGGTCGATGCGGGCCTGAACCTGCTCGGCTGACGCCTGCGCGGCGAGCGGTCCCCCGCAGGCCTGCCGCAGCTCGGTGTGCACCGCGCCGTGCGGCAGCCCGGTGCGGTGGTGCCACGCGGCCACCAGGCCGTTGAGCTCCTTGCGCAGCGCCGGCACCGCGCGGTGCGCCGCGGCATCGGCAGCAGCCGTCGCTGCCGCCCGCCCCGCCGCGGCCTTGCGGGACCGGCCGCGCACCTCGTGCTCGCTCTGCCGGGCGCGCAGCAGCACGGCCACCTGGTCGGGCTCGAGCAGGCCGGGCAGACCGAGGTAGTCGGCCTCCTCCGCCGAGCCGACCGCAGCCTGCTGGCCGAACTCGCCGCCGTCGAAGAGCACCCGGTCGAACGTCGCCTCGGCCTCCAGCGCCTCGAACTCCGTCTCCGCCAGCCCCGCCTCGTCCTGCGCCTGGTTGGCCCGCGCCACCAGCGCGTCCTCGGGTGCGAAGAGATCGCCGCCGTCGTCGCTGACCGGCCGGTCCAGCGCGTGGTCGCGCTCGACCTCCATCTCGGCGGCGTGACCGAGCAGCATCGGCACCGAAGGCAGGAAGACCGATGCGGTCTCGCCCCGACGCCGGGCCCGGACGAACCGGCCGACGGCCTGAGCGAAGTAGAGCGGCGTGGCCGCCGACGTCGCGTAGACCCCGACAGCCAGCCGCGGCACATCCACACCTTCGGAGACCATGCGCACGGCGACCATCCACCGGTCGTCGCTGGTCGCGAAGTCGGCGATGCGCTCGCTGGAGCCGGTCTCGTCGGAGAGCACCAGGACGGGTGCTGTCCCGGTGATGTCACGCAGCCTCGCTGCGTAGGCGCGGGCCGAGACCTGGTCGGTGGCGATGACCAGACCAGCCGCGTCGGGCATGCCACGGCGCACCTCGGTGAGCCGGCGGTCTGCGGCAGCGAGCACCGCCGGGATCCAGTTGCCCTGCGGGTCGAGCGCCGTGCGCCACGCGGCTGCGGTGACGTCCTTGGTGAGGGGCTCGCCGAGAGTGGCCGACACCTCGTCGCCCGCGCGGGTGCGCCAGCGCATCTGACCGGTGTAGGACAGGAAGATGACCGGCCGCACCACGCCGTCGGCAAGCGCCCGACCGTAGCCGTAGGAGTAGTCCGACGCTGATCGGCGTACGCCATCTCGACCGCGGGCGTAGGCCACGAACGGGATCGCGCTGGTGTCGGAGCGGAACGGCGTGCCGGTGAGCGCGAGCCGGCGGGTGGCGGGATCGAAGGCCTCTCGCACGGCGTCGCCCCAGGACAGCGCGTCGCCACCGTGGTGCACCTCGTCGAGCACGACCAGCGTCCGGCGGGTCTCGGTGCGGCGGCGGTGCAGCAACGGGTGTGCGGCCACCTGGGCATAGGTCACCGCCACGCCGGTGAAGTCACCCCCTACCGCTCCCTGTGCGTTGCTGAAACGGGGGTCGAGGCTGATGCCGACCCGCGCGGCCGCGTCGGCCCACTGGAGCTTGAGGTGCTCGGTCGGAGCCACCACGGTGACGGCGGCGACCAGGTGCCGCTCGAGCAGCTCACTGGCCACCCTCAGCGCGAACGTCGTCTTGCCCGCCCCCGGGGTAGCCACCGCCAGAAAGTCGCGCGCGGCGGCCCCGTCGCGTCCGAGATAGACCTCGAGTGCCTCCTCCTGCCAGGCGCGCAGGGCGTGGGCTGTGCCCCACGGTGCGCGCTGCGGGAAGGCGGGCGGGAGGTGGGAGGCGGCGGAGGTACTCATCGGTGCGACGAGGCTAACTTCCCGTCACGATCGACATGCCGACGACTGGAGGTACGCCGCGGAGCGAGGCTGTCGTGCTAGCGCGTGTCGCCGCCGGCCGGGGTGGCGAGCCGACCGGCGATCGAGGCCCCCACCAGCGCGACGAACGCCATCGCAAGGAAGATCGAGCCGAACGCACGCGTCTCGGACTGCTCGTGCAGTCCGGCGAAGAGCGCGCCGCCGACCCCGATGAGCAGCACCGAGCCGAGCGCGTCGGAGAGCTGCAGCGCGGCCGAGTTGAAGCCCTGCTCCGACTCCGGGGACAGCGCCAGCACCACGACGTTGGTGCTGGTCATGGCCAGCCCCATGCCTAGCCCACCGAGGGCCCAGCCGAGCGAGGCGGCCCACACCGGCACGACCGTCCACAGGGCGAGGGCGATCCCGAGGACACCGGCCGCCACCAGCCCGGTGCCCACGCGCACCAGCACGTGCCGCGGGGTGCGGAGACCAGGACGACCCTGCACCCACGACCCGACCGCCCAGCTCACCGCTGCACTGGTCAGGGTCAGACCCGCCAGCCCGACCGAGAGCCCGCGGCGCTCGACCAGCATCAGCGGCACGAACGTCTCGGCGCCGAAGAACGACCCGGCCAGGACCCCTCGCAGCAGCACCGCCGTCGGCAGGCCACGCCGGAGCCGGAAGATGCCGGCGGGCAACAGCCTCGGCACTGCCAGCACCACGACGGCCAGCCCGGCCGGTGCCAGCGCCACCGACACGAGGTCGAGACGCTGACCGGCGTACTGCAGGAGAGCGACGCCGACCGCAACCGCCAGGGCCGGTCCCAGGCGACGGCGTACCGGCTCGTCCCCCACTGCGGGACCGAGCCCGTGCAACCGGGGCAGCATCAGTGCGACCGCAGGCAGCACCAGCGGCGGCACGATGAGGAACACCCAGCGCCACGACAGGTGATCGGTCAGCAGCCCGGCGATCGTCGGGCCGACCAGCGCCGGCACCACCCAGCCGCCGGACATCGCCGCGAACAACCGCGGTCGCATCGGCTCGGGGTAGAGCCGACCCACCACGACGTACAGCGCGACGACGTCCATGCCCGAGCCCATGCCCTGCACCGCTCGCGCCGCGACGAAGACCGCCATGTCCTGCGCGAGCCCGGCCGCGACCAGACCCACCACGAACAGCACGAGGGCGGCCAGGAACGGCTGCACCGGCCCGCGCCGGTCGCAGAGTTCGCCGGCGAGCACCATGCCGACCAGGCTGGCGACGAGAAAGGCCGAGAAGCCCCAGGCGTAGAAGCGCAATCCGTGCAGGTCGCGTACGGCGGCCGGCATTGCCGTCGCCACCGCCATCGCCTCGAAGGCGATGACCGACACCACGGCGACGACACCGACGGTGAGTCCCCGCCAGCGACCGGTGAGGATGCTGGTCGGTTGCACCGGGGCAAGAGTACGTTCCGTCCATGACCGAGCCGACTGTCGACGTCCACGCCGTCGAGCGCGACCGCATCCGCGCCGCCCACCTCGCGCCGCCCGGGCAGCGGCCGCCGTCCTCCGCCCGCGGGCTGCACCACTTCGCGCTCGTCAGCGGCGACGTCGAACGGACGGTCGAGTTCTACCAGGGGCTGCTGGAGTTCCCGCTCACCGAGATGTTCGAGAACCGCGACTACGCCGGGTCGACACACTTCTTCTTCGACATCGGGGTGGGCAACCGGCTCGCGTTCTTCGACTTCCCCGGCCTCGACGTGGGTCCCTACCAGGAGGTGCTCGGCGGGCTGCACCACATCGCGATCTCGGTGACCCCGGAGCGGTGGGCGCACCTGCGCGGGAAGCTCGACGCCGCCGGCATCGAGTACCTCCTCGAGAGCGACGTCTCGATCTACTTCCGCGATCCCGACGGGGCGCGGCTCGAGCTGCTGGCAGACCCGCTCGGCGAGATGTACGGCATGACCGACATCTGAGCCGTCAGGAGTCGGAGCCCGAGTCGTTGTCGTCGCCGCCACCGGGCATGCCGTTGAAGATCTCCTTGCAGGTCGGGCAGACCGGGAAGCGACCCGGGTCGCGGCCGGGGATCCACTTCTTGCCGCACAGCGCGGTCACGAGGTCGCCGGAGAGCGCCGACTCGAGGATCTTCTCCTTCTTGACGTAGTGCGCGAACCGCTCGTGGTCGCCGTCGCCGTGGGAGGTGCGCGGGAGCGGCGCGACCTCGCGTTCGAGCACCGTGCCGGGCCGCTCGTGGGCCGGGGCGTCGAGACCGGGGATGCCGGAGCCGGGCTCGTCAGGTGTCGAGGTCATGGCATCGACTCTACCGATCGCTCTAGTTCATCGACGGGTCGTCGGCGTAGGTCGACACCATGGCGAGGTCGCCGCCCTGGCGCCGGAGCACCGCACGCCACAGCTGCTCAGGGGCGTCGCTGAACGCATCGGCGTCCGGACCGTGCAGCCGGGCCTCCACGACGTACCAGGCGCCCTGCTCGAGCTCGTCCTCGAGCTGCCCCGGGCCCCAGCCGGAGTAGCCGGCGAAGATGCGGAGCAGGCTCACCTCAGCGGTGACCTCCTCGGGCGGCAGGTCGAGGTCGAGCAGGCCGAGCCGCTCCACCACCCGGCGGAAGCCCACCGGCTCCTCACCGTCCTCGTCGGGACCCTCGGCCAGAGCCAGGGCCGAGTCCAACGCGACCGGGCCGCCCTCGAAGAGCACCGCCGGGCCGGTTGTGAAGGCCTGCCACGACGGCAGGATCTCGCCCACCCGTACCGGCGTGGGCCGGTTGATGACGACCCCGAGGGCGCCGTCGTCATCGTGGTCGAGCAGCAGGACCACGGTGCGCTCGAACGTGGAGTCACCCAGCGCCGGAGTCGCCACCAGCAGTCGGCCCGCCAGCGTCTCGATCGGCTCGGGCGGGGTCACCGCCCCATGATGCCTTCCGGCCGGGCACACCGGGAAGGGTGCGGCGAGGTAGGTGCAGCGCCGCCCCGAGCAGGACACCCACCGTGTCGGCGACCGCATCGAGCACGTCGCCGCTGCGGTGCGGCAGGAACACCCCCTGCACGACCTCGCTCATCGCGGCGTGCGCGACCAGCAGCGGCAGCCACCATGTGGCTCCCAGTCGGGCGCGCAACCCGGTCCACGCGACCGAGGCGAAGGTCGCCACGTGCACGACCTTGTCCAGGCCGGGAACTCCCGCCGGCCCCGCGGTGCGCGGCCAGTAGAGCAGCACGAGATTGGCGACCACAGCCACCGCGAGCGCCGTACGGGCAAGGCGCGGGGCTGACCTGTCAGCGCCCTCGGAGCTCACCTCGACGGGGTCGTGGCCGCCACCGCCATGGCCGGCACCGCGGAGCTCCCGGTGTCACGCACCGCCTTGCTCACGGCTGCGGCGACCGTCGAGGACACGTCGGGGTGGAACACGCTCGGCACGATGTACGACGCGTTGAGCTCGTCGGGCGTGACCACCCGGGCCAGCGCCCGGGCCGCCGCGAGCAACATGTCGGTGGTGATCGAGTGGCTGGCGGCATCGAGCAGGCCGCGGAAGACGCCGGGGAAGGCCAGCACGTTGTTGATCTGGTTGGGCAGGTCGCTGCGACCACTGGCCACGACCATCGCGTGCCGACCTGCGGCGACGGGGTCTACCTCGGGCACCGGGTTGGCGAGGGCGAAGACGATGGCCCGCTCGGCCATGGTGGCGATGTCGTCACCGGTGAGGATGTCGGGCGCGGACACCCCGATGAAGACGTCGGCACCCGGCAGCATGTCGCGCAGGGCCCCACTGCGGCCCTCGACGTTGGTGCGCTCGGCAACGGTCACCAGCTCGCCCAGCAGACCCGGGCGACCGCGGTGGATGACGCCGTCCTTGTCGGCGACGACCACGTGCCGCGCGCCGGCCTCGAGCAGCACCGTGAGGATCGCCATGCCGGCGGCGCCTGCACCGGAGAGCACGATGCGCACGTCGCCGAGGGACTTGCCCACGACCTGCAACGCGTTGATCAGGGCGGCCAGCACGACGATCGCGGTGCCGTGCTGGTCGTCGTGGAACACCGGGATGTCAAGGCTGGCCCGCAGGCGCCGCTCGACCTCGAAGCAGCGCGGCGCCGAGATGTCCTCGAGGTTGATGCCGGCGAAGACCGGCGCGATCAGCTCGACGGTGCGCACGATCTCGTCGACGTCCTGGGTGTCGAGGCAGATCGGGAAGGCGTCGATGCCGGCGAACCGCTTGAACAATGCGGCCTTGCCCTCCATCACCGGTAGCGCAGGCAACGCACCGAGGTTGCCGAGACCCAGCACCGCCGACCCGTCGGTGACGACCGCCACCATGTTGCGCTTGATGGTGAGCCGGCGGGCGTCGGCCGGGTTGGCAGCCAACGCCAGACAGATCCGGGCGACCCCCGGCGTGTAGATCATCGACAGGTCGTCACGCGTCCGGATCGGCACCTTGGGCTGGATCTCGATCTTGCCGCCGAGGTGCAGGAGGAAGGTGCGGTCCGAGACCCGACCGATGGTCACGCCCTCCACGCTGGCCAGCGCGTCGGTGAGCTGGGTCGCGTGGTCGGTGTCGCTGGCCGCGCAGGTGACGTCGATCTGCAGTCGCTCGTGCCCGGAGGCCGTGACGTCGAGAGCCGTGAC
This sequence comes from Sporichthyaceae bacterium, assembly GCA_031365725.1. Classification (GTDB taxonomy): domain Bacteria; phylum Actinomycetota; class Actinomycetes; order JACCUZ01; family JACCUZ01; genus JANLYQ01. The sequence continues at coordinate 25,144 of JANLYQ010000065.1, forward strand.
GACACCGCCGGCCTGCTCGACGGCAGCGGTCAACTGGCTGACCGCGTTGCCCCGCGACGGGACCTCGAGCCGGACTGTGATCGAGTAGGAGGAGCTGGGTGCGCTCGGCATGAGGCGATCGTGTCAGATCGTCGTCGAACGCGGCGTCACGACCGCCGGGCTCAACGGCGCGGCAGCCGCACGACGGTGACGAAGAAGTCGTCGATCTGACGTACGACATCGATGAACCGCTCGAAGTCCACCGGCTTGGTGACGTAGGCGTTGGCGTGCAGCGAATAGCTGCTGACGACATCGTCCTCGTTCTCGGAGGTCGTGAGCACGACCACCGGGATGCTCGCCAGCTCGGCGTCGGACTTGATCGCGGTGAGCACCTCCCGGCCGTCCATCCGCGGCAGGTTGAGGTCGAGGAGCACGAGGTCGGGCCGCGGCATGCCGGCGTACCGACCCTCCCGACGGAGGAAGGCCATCGCGTCGGCGCCGTCGTTGACCACGTGCAGGCTGTTCTGCAGCTTGTAGTCGGCGAACGCCTCGCGGGTCATCAGCACGTCCCCCGGGTCGTCCTCGACGAGCAGGATCTCGACAGGTCGCGCGGCCGGCTGGGCCGATGCTTGCGGGGACTGCTGGTTCTCGGGGGGGGTCATCGGTGCTCGTCTCCCGTGGAGTGACTGGTCAGGATCTTGGGTGCAGCGCCCACCACAGGCAGGGTCCAGCGGAAGACCGCACCTGCGGTGTCGCCGTTGGACCGGGGCGAGGTGTCGAGCCACAGCCGGCCACCGTGGTACTCGACGATCTTCTTGCACATGGCCAGGCCGATGCCGGTGCCGTCGTAGGCATCGCGCCCGTGCAGCCGCTGGAAGATGACGAAGATCTTCTCCTGGTACTGCTCGTCGATGCCGATCCCGTTGTCGGTGCAGGAGAGCTCCCACACCGTCGGGTCCTCGCTCGACGGCGCCGCCGAGAGGTGCACCCGCGGCGGATCATCACCACGGAACTTCACTCCGTTGCCGATGAGGTTCTGGAGCAGCTGGACGAGCAGGCTCTGGTCGCCCCGGACCACCGGCAGCGGGTCGTGGGTGACGGTCGCGCCGCCTTCCGCCAGCATCAGGTCGAGCTGCCGCACGGCCTGCGCCAGCACCACTTCCAGGCGAACCTCCTGGAAGTCCTCGCCGGCCCGACCGACCCGGGAGAACGTGAGCAGGTCGTTGATCAGCTGCTGCATGCGCTTGGCGCCGTCCACCGCGAACTCGATGTACTGCTCACCGCGTTCGTCGAGCTGACCTTTGTAGCGGCGCTCGATCAGCTGGCAGAAGCTCGCGACCTTGCGCAGCGGTTCCTGCAGGTCGTGCGAGGCGACGTAGGCGAACTGCTCGAGCTCGGCGTTGGAGCGGCGCAGGTCCTGGGCCTGCTCCTCGACCAGCGCCCGGGCCTCGGTCGCCTCCCGACCGGCTGCTTCAGCAAGGGCGTACTCATGCAGGATCCGGCCACGCATCAGCTCGACCTGCTCGGCCAGCGCGACGATGTCGCTGGGCGCGTCGGTCACGGTCACCCGGCGACTCAGGTCGCCTCCCTCCACGCGGTCGACCTCGGCTCCCAGCCGCTGCAGCGGCAGGGTCACCCAGCGCCGCAGGCCGATCCACACGAGCCAGGCCACGATCACCAGCCCCACCAGGGCGAGGACGAGCACGGTGAGCAGGAACGTCTCGTTGTCCGTGAGCTGTCTGGTCGCTCGGTCCCGGGTGGCGCGGACCGGTGTCTGCAGGCCGGCGAGCGCCGCCCGGACCCGGTCGAAGCGCTGCTTGCCGGCCTCGACCTCGGCCAGGGAGATGGACACAGCACCGCCGCTCTTGACCCGGGCGATCGCCGGGGCGGCCACCTGCTGGTCCCACGCCCCCGCCTCACGACGTACGGCGGCAAGTCGGCGCAGCAGGTCGGGACGCAGGGCCAGCAACGTCTCCAGGTGAGCCAACGAGGCAGCCTCGGCCGCGCGGCCGTCGGTGTAGGGCTGGAGGAAGTCGACCCGCCCGGCGACCAGGAAGCCCCGAAGCCCCGTCTCCTGGTCGGAGTAGGCCCGGGCGAGCGTCTCGGTCTCGAGCAGCGCCGGTCCATAGCGCTCGACCCGGTCGTGGGTGGCGACCTGCAGCCGGTAGAGCGAGACACCGATCACGAGGCTGAGGACGGCAAGCAGCGTCGCGAAGGCCACGAAGGCGGTGACCAACCGGCGCGACAGCGACCATCTGCCGAGAGTCTGCGACGCCTCACCCACGGCTGCTGCTCGGCGCCGGTGACCAGTCGAGCAGCACCAGCGCGACGTCGTCGCTGAGCTCGCCGCCGTTGCGTCGCTGCACCTGGGCAAGCGCGTGGTCGACGACGTGGGCGTGCCGGGCGCCCCCGGCCAGCAGGTCCTCGATGATGAGGTAGAGCGCGGGTTCACCCAGCCGCCGCTCGTGGGACTCGTCGTCGAAACCCTCGATCAACCCGTCGGTGAACATCAGCAGAGCCGTCGCGGTCCCGACCTGGTGGTCCCGGGACGGCCATGACACGCCGTCGAGCACACCGAGCGCCACGCCGCCATCGCCCGACGCGACGGGCGAGACGACTGAACCATCAAGGAGCAGGGGCAGCGGATGGCCGGCCCGCCAGACGGTGAGGATGCCGGTGCTGCGGTCGAGCCGCACCATGCTGACGGTGGCGAACACCTCGTCGGTCGACCGCTCGCTCACCAGGACGGCGTCCAGCACCCCGAAGTGGGTGTCCGGGTCGGCCCCCGCCAGCACCAACGTGCGCCACGCGATCCGGAGGCAGACACCCAGCGCGGCCTCGTCGGGGCCATGCCCGGCCACGTCGCCGATGAGCGCGAACACCACGCCGTCGTGACATTCGATGACGTCGTAGAAGTCGCCGCCGAGCAGGCTCTGATGTCGTCCCGGGCGGTAGCGCGGCACGACGCGGCACCAGCCCTCCCGGATCAGTGGCTGGGGCAGCAGGCCGCGCTCGAGTCGTGCATTCTCGGCTGCTCGTGCCTCAGAGGCAAACAGCCGCCGTACCGACTCGTCGGCGCGCTTGCGCTCGAGGGCATAGCGGATCGCCCGGGTGAGCAGCTGACCGTCGATGCTCCCCTTGACGAGGTAGTCCTGCGCGCCCGCAGCAACGGCAGCGGTGCCGCGGTGCTCGTCGGCAAGACCGGTGAGCACCAGTACCGCGATGCTCGGCGAGCGGTCGAGCACCGCCGCCAGCCCGGCGAGCCCGGTCGAATCAGGCAGCCCGAGGTCGAGGAGCACGCACTCGATGTCACCGGGCAACAGGCCGAGGGCCTCCGCCACGCTGTGCGCCCGTCGCAGGTCGACGTCGAAACCGACATCGAGCAGCAGCTCGCGCACCAGGAACGCGTCGCCCTCGTCGTCCTCGATGAGCAGCACCCGGGTCGGCAGACCATCCAGGTTCGCTGCCGGGGTCTGGGGCAGCAGCGCGCTCAAGGCACCTGTCCAGCGAGATCTGTCGGTGCTGCCCACCGGGTGGGTCTGCCCCCGTCCAGCTGCGCGACGAGCTCGCGGAGGTACCAGCGCCGGAAAGCGACGACGTCGGCGGCCGGCGGGAGCGCCAGTGTCTGGCCGCTGCGGCAGAAGTCGTCGGCCTCGTCGAGCTGGGTGTCGAGAGCCTGGGCGACCGCGAAGGCCTCCGGGCTGATGGCGATCATGAAGTCGTGGGTCGTCTCCCCGGCGGCAAGGCATGCGGCCCGCCGGGACTCGAGCTCGCTGTTGCGGGCGTGCTGCTGGTCGAGCTGGGTCACCAGGGCGGCCACCCGCGCGGGTGCTGAGTCTCGCGCGACCGCTCCTGAGACGACGAGCAGGTTGAACTCACGGAGCACCTCCTCGTAGTGCTCTGTCGCCCGCACGCCCACGGCCAACGGATAGCCCAGCAGCTGGACCTGCACCTGGCCACTCGGAGTCGGGCTCACGTCACATCTCCTCGAGGGCCAGGCCCGCGGTGAACGAGTTCCATGCGCTCTCCGCGGGCGTGCCCACCTCGAACCACACCACCTTGCCGGGCCCAGCCATGCGCTGGTCGGTGCCCCAGCGCAGGCTCAGCCGGTCGAGCAGTCGGAGGCCGCGACCGGTGGCGGAGTCGACGGCGAAGCCGTGCACCCGGGGCAGCATCGGCGACGCGTCGGACACCTCGATGCGGGCCACCTCACCGCGGTCGTAGACCGAGATGACCATCGGCGTACGCGCGTGGAGCACGGCGTTGGTCACCACCTCGGACACCAGGAGCACGACCGTGTCGACGTCGCAGCTGCTGTGCTCGAGCTCGGTCCGGGTGAAGCGACGGGCCACGCTGACGCTCTCGGTCGACGCCGGCAGCTCGAGGTTGGTCACCGGACCCGCCCGGCGTCGCGCACCCGTTTGGCCTCGGCCAACCGTGCCCGCAGCTCGTCACGATCCATCTTCAGCGCCTCGTCCGGGGTGGGGGCCGTGCCGCCGAGTCGAGAGGTCTGCCACCAGCCGTCGTCAGCACCGCGTGGGCGGTCGGGGTAGGCCTCCTGCGCGTCGTGCAGCATCGACTCCATGGTCGCTCGCACCGAGGCCGAGATCGCAGCCACGTCGCCGCCGTCGGGCACCGCCACGGGCTCCCCCACCCACACCGAGATCGGCACCCGGTGCCGGCCGAGCCGCTTGGGCAGGCCCTTGGTCCAGACGCGCTGGGAGCCCCAGACGATCGTGGGCAGCACCGGTACGCCGGCTTCCATGGCCATCCTGATCGCGCCGGCCTTGAAGTCCTTGAGCTCGAAGGACCTGCTGATCGTGGCTTCCGGGAACACCCCGACGATCTCACCGCCGCGCAGCGCCTGGACCGCGCTGCGGTACGAGCCGGCACCCGCGTCGCGGTCGACCGGGATGTGGTGCATCCCGCGCATCAACGGGCCGCTCACCCGGTGAGTGAAGACCTCCTGCTTGGCCATGAACCGGACCAGCCGCCCGGACGGGTGGGCCGCCAGGCCGGCATAGGTGAAATCGAGGTAGCCGACATGGTTGATGACCATCACCGCGCCACCGGCGCGCGGAACGTTGCCGGTGCCCCGCAGGTCGAACCGGATGCCCTGCGCCTTGAACAGCGCACGCGCGGTGCTGACCACAGCGGGGTAGAGCAGCTCGGGCACGGGACGAATCTACCGTCCTGGACTCAGCGGCTGACGTCCAGCGCGCGGAGAAGCTGGTCGACCGATGTCTCGACCTCACCATCACCGTCGAGCACGACGTCGGCGTTCTCCGGCGGCTCGTAGCCCTGACCGACACCGGTCATGTTCGGCAGCGTGCCCGCCTTGGCCTTGGCGTAGAGACCCTTGGGGTCTCGGGCGACGACCACGTCGGCGGGGGTGTCCACCCAGGCCTCGATGAAGTCGCCCTCGTCGAACAGCGCTTTGGCCGCCCGCCGGTCACCGCGGAACGGAGAGACGAGCGAGACGACAACGATCAGCCCGGCGTCCAGCATGAGCTTGGCGGTCTCGGCCACCCGGCGGACGTTCTCGGCGCGGTCCTCCGGGGTGAAGCCGAGGTCCTTGTTCAGCCCGGTGCGCACGCCGTCACCGTCGAGCACGTAGGTGTGCATGCCGAGGCCGTGCAACGTGCGCTCGAGCGCATCGGCGATGGTCGACTTGCCTGCGCCGGGGAGGCCCGTGAGCCAGAGCACCTTCGGCCTCTGGTTCTTCAGCGTCGCGCGAGCTGTCCGGTCGACGCTGAACGCGTGCGGTGTGACGTTGTGTGCGCGGCGCAAGGCGTGCCGGACCAGGCCGGCTGCCACGGTGTCGCGGCTGACGCGCTCGACGAGCAGGAATCCGCCGGTGTCACGGTTGAGTGAGTAGGGGTCGAGTGGCACCGCCGTGTCGGTTGCGATCTCGACCAGGCCGATGTCGTTCATCTTCAAGGTCCGCGCGGCCATCTCCTCACCGGAAACGACGTCGCGCCGGTTACGGATAGCGGTCACGACCGCAGGTACCGCGAGCGAGCCCGCCAGCAGAAGGTAGGAGCGGCCGTGCCGCAGCTCTTCCTCGCCGGTCCACACCAGGTCGACGGCGAAAGCGGTGGCCGGCCGCGGGAAGTGCTCCTCGGCCAGGCCCTCGCCGGGCGCGACGACGAGGTCGCCTCGGGTGAGGTCGGTCTCGGTCTGCAGGGTGAGGACCACCGCCTGATCGGCACGGGCCGACTCGACGTCGACGCCGTCGATCAGCACCCGGTCGACGGTGGTGGTGGCGCCGCGCGCGTTGACGACCACCTTGTCACCGGGCCGGACCGTGCCCGAGACCACGGTGCCGGCGTAGCCGCGGAAGTCGTCGGCGCGCACGACGTACTGCACGGGAAGGCGGAAGGGTGCCGCGGCGTGGTCCTCGATCTGCGACGGACGCCACGCGGTCAGGGCCTCGAGCACGGTGGGTCCGTGGAACCAGGACATCCGCTCGGATCGCTCGATGACGTTGTCACCGGTCAGCGCACTGACCGGGATGACCACGACATCGTCCAGGTCGAAGCGCGCCGCAGCCGAGCGGATGTCGCCCGCGAAGCCTTCGAACGCGACGTGGGAGAAGTCGACGGCGTCCATCTTGTTGATGGCGACGATGACCGTGCGCACACCCATCAGCGCGCACACGGTGAGGTGGCGGTGGGTCTGCGCCCGGATGCCGCGAGCGGCATCGACCAGCAGGATGGCGATGTCGGCTGTGGAGGCAGCGACCGACATGTTGCGGGTGTACTGCTCGTGGCCTGGGGCGTCGGCGATGATCGCCCGCCGGCCCGAAGGCAGGTAGAGGTGCCGGTAGGCGACGTCGATGGTGATGCCCTGCTCGTGCTCGGCCTCGAGACCATCGGTGAGCATCGAGTAGTCGATCTCGCCCTGCGGGATCGTCGAACCGCTGCGCCGGGTGTTGCGGGCGTAGTCGAGGATGTCGTCCGGGACGCTGTCGGTCTCGGCCAGCAGCCGACCGATCAGGGTCGACTTGCCGTCGTCGACCGATCCGCACGCGACGACGCGCACGATGGGGTGCTCGGCGAGGGCCACGAGGGCGGCGTCGTCGGTCGAGAAGTCGGTGGTCGTGGTCATCAGAAGTATCCCTCGGTCTTCTTGCTCTCCATCGAGCCGCCGCCCTCACCGTCGATGAGACGACCGGAACGCTCGGACCGTCGATCGACAAGCATCTCCGCCAGCAGGTCGTCCATGGTGTCGGCGGTCGACTCGACCGCCGCGGTCAACGGGTAGCAGCCCAGCGTGCGGAACCGGACGTTGCGCATCTCCGGGGTCTCGCCGTCGCGCAAGGGGTAACGATCGTCGTCGATCATGATCAGCTGTCCGTCCCGGTCAACGACCGGGCGCGGCTTGGCGAAGTACAGCGGGACGACCTCGATCTGCTCTTGCTTGACGTAGCGCCACACATCGAGCTCGGTCCAGTTCGACATCGGGAACACCCGCATCGTCTGGCCCTCGGAGAGCTGGGTGTTGGCGGTGCGCCAGAACTCCGGGCGCTGCTTGCGCGGCTCCCAGCGATGACCCGGTTCGCGGAGGGAGAAGACCCGTTCCTTGGCCCGCGAACGCTCCTCGTCACGACGAGCCCCGCCGAAGGCGGCGTCGTAGGCACCTGCGTCGAGGGCCTGGCGCAGGGCGACGGTCTTCATGATCCGGGTGTACTCGTGGGTGCCGTGCGTGAAGGGCGTCACGCCCTCGGCAACGCCGTCGGGGTTGGTGTGCACCCGGAGGTCCAGTCCCAGCTCGGCAGCCACGCGGTCCCGGAACGCGATCATCTCGCGGAACTTCCAGGTGGTGTCGATGTGCAAGACCGGGAACGGCACCTTGCTCGGCGCGAACGCCTTGACGGCGAGGTGGAGCAGCACCGAGGAGTCCTTGCCGATGCTGTAGAGCATCACCGGACGGCGGAACGCACCGGCCGCCTCACGGAAGACGTGGATGGCTTCGGCCTCGAGCGCGTCCAGGACGGGGTCAGGGGCTTGCACCGACTCGACCGACGGTGTGCTGGCAGACATGCGAAGGGGAACCTCTCGACGGGACGGAGGCGCCATTCTGCCCGGTCCGGCGCCGGGTTGCCCCATCAGCGTCGGCGCACGTCACCCGTGCGTACCAGTCGTCCTACCCAGCGTGCGCCGTTGCTCGGCGTTCTGCGCCGGACACCTGATGTTCACCTCCCCCTCGTCGACACCCGATCTGCCCTCACGTACGGTTCGGAGTACGACACCGTTTCGTTCTGGTGTTCCCCCGTCACGACCTCCGGAGGTGTCTGTGGTCCGTCCGGCCCAGGACACCGCCATCTCGACCGCCACGCTCTCGCTGCTGGCAGAGGTCGGCTATGACTGCATGACGATGGACGCTGTCGCCGCGCGCGCAAGGGCGAGCAAGGCGACCATCTACCGGCACTGGCCGGGCAAACGCGAGCTGGTGCTGCACGCACTGCGCAGCCGAGCCGCCGGCTGCACTGCCGACGTGGACGCCGGGTCGCTCCGGGACGACCTCGTCCACGCGTTGACCGCGGCGTCCCGCACCGACGACTGCGACGAGGGGCGGCTGATGGCGGGTGTCATGCGCGCCATGCGCGAGTCATCCGAGCTCACGGCCTGCATGCGCGACCAGGTGTTCGAGCGCAAGCACCAGGTCGTGCGCGCGGTCGTCGCGCGGGCGGTTGCCCGGGGCGAGCTGGCCGAAGGTGCCTCGGCCGAGGTCGCCACCGAAGTCGCCGGCGCCTTGTGGGTGCAGCGCGTCCTGCTTGTCGGTGCCCCGGTGGACGATGCCTTTGTCGTGCACGTGGTCGACGACGTCCTGATCCCGCTTCTCGTCGGCGCCACCGGCCCGACACCTGACCCGTCAGCGGCACACCGGCCGACTGGCACCCCCTGCGAACACGAGGAGTCACCGTGACCGAGCCCCTGTCCCCCGCAGGAGCCAGCATCACCGAGGCGGCCGCCGACCACGGTGGCCCCGGGCTGGACCCCAAGCGCTGGCTCGCCCTCGGCATCATCGCCGTGGCTCAGTTGATGATCATCCTGGACGCCTCGATCGTGAACATCGCGTTGCCCTCGGCACAGCAGGACCTCGGCATCAGCGACGCCGACCGCCAGTGGGTGGTCACCGCCTACACGCTGGCCTTCGGCGGGCTGCTGCTGCTCGGCGGCAGGATCGCCGACTTCGTCGGGCGCAAACGGATGTTCCTCGTCGGGCTGTTCGGCTTCGCGATCGCCTCTGCCCTCGGTGGCATCGCCGGGAATGCCGCGCTGCTGTTCGCCGCTCGCGGCCTGCAAGGAGCCTTCGCCGCCCTGCTGGCCCCGTCGGCCTTGTCACTGATCACCGTGATGTTCACCCAGCCCAAGGAGCGGGCTCGCGCGTTCGGGGTGTTCGGCGCCGTGAGCGGCGGGGGCGCGGCGATCGGGCTGCTGGTCGGCGGCGTGCTCACCGAGTACGCGTCGTGGCGCTGGTGCCTCGGGGTCAACGTGCCCATCGCGCTCGTCACTGCGCTTGCCGCCATACCCGTGGTGAAGGAGAGCAAGGCGATGGGAGACACCAAGTACGACATCCCGGGTGCCCTGCTCGCCACGCTCGGGCTCGTCTCGCTCGTCTACGGGTTCACCCAGGCCGCGAAGCTGAAGAACCCGGGCAAGAGCACCGAGGTGCTCGGTTGGACAGCGGGATCCACCGTGTCGTTCCTCGTGGCCGCGGTGGTCCTGCTCACCGCCTTCGTCGCCTGGGAGATGCGTGCCCAGCACCCGCTGCTGCCGCTGCGCATCGTCCTCGACCGCAACCGCGGCGGATCATTCCTCACGTTCCTCTTCATGGGCGCCGGGCTCTTCGCGATGTTCCTCTTCCTCACCTACTACTTCCAGCTCAACCTCGGCTACAGCCCCCTCAAGTCCGGGTTCGCCTTCCTGCCCTTCAGCCTGGGCATCATCGTCAGCGCTGGTGTCGTCTCGCAGCTGCTCCCGAAGGTCGGCCCGAAACCGCTGATCGTCCCCGGCCTGATCATGGCCGTGGTCGGCATGACGCTGCTGACCCGTATCGACCAGGACACCTCCTACCTCACTCATGTCCTCCCGTCACTGATCATCATGAGCGTGGGACTGGCCGGGGTGTTCATCCCGGCCTCCAGCACCGCGCTGTTCGGCATCAGCCAGCACGACGCCGGCGTGGCCAGCGCCTTGCTGAACACCTCACAGCAGGTCGGCGGCTCCCTCGGGCTCGCCCTGCTGAACACGCTGTACGCCGGCTCGGTCACCTCGTTCAAACCGACAACAAGCTCTCGCCGGTGAAGTCCGCCTTCGGCGAGCAGCCCCCGTCGAGCGCGCTGATCCACGGCTACCACACCTCGTTCGCGGCAGGTGCCATCCTGCTCACGATCGCCTTGGTGGTGGCACTGACGTTCATCAATGCGAAGAAGGAGCAGCTCCCCGCCGAAGCCGCACTGGCCACAGCCTGAGCGACCCGCGGCACGCCTGGGGGTGGACCGGTCGGCTACACCTGTCAGACCGTCGGCTGGTCCACCCTGAGCACGATCTTGCCGCGGACGTGGCCCTCCTCGGAGAGCCGGTGGGCCTTGGCCGCCTCGTCCAGCGGCAGCTCGTGGGCGATCTCCACCTTCAGCGATCCATCAGCCACCATGGCGACGAGCTCGCTGAGCTGGGCGCTGTCCGGGCGCACGAAGACGTAGCGCCCGCCCATGCCGAGGACTGTGCCCGGGTCGATGATCGACACGATCCGCGCCGGGTCCTTCACCAACGACGGCGACCCCGCCAGGGCCGCACCGCCGATCAGGTCCAGGACCGCGTCGACACCGTCGGGGGCCAGCGCTCGGACTGCCTCGGCAAGGCCATCGCCGTAGGTCACCGGTTCTGCACCGAGCGAGCGCAGATAGTCGTGGTTGCCTTGGCCGGCGGTGCCGATGACGCGGGCACCGCGGCCCACGGCGAGCTGCACCGCGAGGCCGCCGACCCCGCCGGCAGCAGCATGGATGAGCACCGTGTCACCGCTCGAGACCATGGCCGCGTCCAGCGCCTGGCGGGCGGTCAGTCCGGCTAGGGGCAGGCCGCCAGCCGCTGTCCAGCTGACCCCGGCCGGCTTGGGCGCGAGCGCGCGCAGCGGGGCGGGCACCAGCTCGGCGTACGTGCCGTGCTGGAGCTCGTCCCGGCGCACATAGCCCAAGACCTCGTCACCGACGGCGTACTCCGTCACGGCCGGGCCGACCTGCTCGACGACACCCGCGAGGTCCCAGCCGAGCACGAGCGGGAAGTGGCTGGGGAAGGCGCCTTGGAGATAGCCCGCGCGCACCTTCGTGTCGACGGGGTTGACCCCGGCGGCTTGCACCCGCACCAGCACGGTGTCGGGGCCGACCAGCGGCTCGGGCAGATCCTGCAGGGACATGACGTCGGCGTCGCCGTAGGTCGTGATCGCAATGGCTCTCATGTGTCAGGGGTACCCCCACGCGGGCATCGCCACGCCTGCCGAGAGGATGTCGCCGTGACCTCACGGGTGGCGGTAGCTGCTCCGAACGCCCTCGCCGCAGAGGCCGCCCTTCGCGTGGCGGCCGAGGGCGGCGGCGCTGTTGACGCCGCCGTCGCCGCTGCGATGGTGACGATGGTGACCGAGCCCGGCATCGTCTCGCTCGCCGGGGGAGCCTTCGTCACCGTGTGGTCGCCAGCCGCGGACGATGCCGTCACGGTCGACGGGGGCGTGGCGATGCCCGGTCTCGGCGCCGAGGGCTCCGACGCCCGTGACGTGAGCTGCTGGGAGATCGACACCGACTATGGCGGCGGGGTCCGGATGACGGTCGGGCCCGGCTCGGTGGCGGTCCCCGGCGCGCTGGCTGCGCTGGACCTGGCCCAGGCGACGTACGGCGTGCTGCCCTGGCGCGAGCTCGTCGCACCGGCGATCGATGCGGCCCGGGACGGCTGGCCGATGGGCTCTGCGTCGGGCCACTATCTGCCGCACGTGCGCGAGTCGGTATTCGGCTGGGACCCGGCCACCGCCGCTGGCTTGCGCCGGACCGACGGGGCCTGGCTCGAGGCGGGCGACGTGATGGTCGTGCCTGACCTCGCCGACACGCTGTCCCTGATCGCCCGGGACGGCGCCCGGACGATGTACACCGGTCAGCTGGGCGCCCAGGTCGCCACCGACCAGCGTGAGCGCGGCGGTGTGATCACGGCCGGCGACCTGTCGGTCTATCGCGCGATGGTGCGGCCGGCGCTGCGGATGCGCCTTGGTGACTGGGACCTGCGCACGAACCCGCCGCCCTCGATCGGTGGGCCGGTGCTCGCGGCGATGCTGGCCCGGGCCGCCGACCTGCCGTCCGGGGCCGGCTCGGTGGTCGCGGCTCAGCACGACGTGCTGCGCTTGAGGCGCGCCTTGCTGGACCCGACCGGGTCCGCCGAGGCGCGGGCAGCCGCGGGCGCGCAGCTGTTGGCCGAGGTGGCTCGTCTGCCCCCGGGTGGCGGTCACCTGTCGCCGAGCACTGCACACGTGTCCGTGGTCGACGCCGACGGCACTGCCTGCGCGATCACCACGTCCTACGGCTACGGATCAGGTGTGACGGTGCCGGGCACCGGGCTGTGGTTGAACAACTGTCTCGGCGAGCACGAGCTCAACCGCGGCCCGCGCCCGGCGCCGGGAGACCGTCTGCCGAGCAACATGGCACCGACGGTCGCTCGGCGGCGCGACGGCGCGGTGCTCGCTGTCGGGAGCCCGGGCGCGGATCGGATCACGTCTGCCCTCCTGCAGGTGCTCCTGGCCCTCGCGACCGACGGTGCGCCGTTGCAGGACGCCGTCGACCGGCCGCGGGTCCACGTCCACCTCGACGACGACGGGTCCGCCCGGGTCGATGCCGAGGCCGACGTACGTCTCGGGGCCGAGACCGTCGACGGCCTCGCCGTGCGCCGTCACCCACGGCACGCGATGTACTTCGGCGGGGTGGCGGCGGCCATGCGTGCAGCAGACGGGAAGCTCGAGAGCGCCGCCGACCCGAGGCGGGCCGGCGTCGCCCTCGTCTCCCCCTGACTCAGTAGCGGTGTGCCGCCAGCAGCAAGCGCGCGATCAGCAGCCGACCTGCTTGCGCGTCACCGGCTGCTGCCGCCTTGGCGAAGGCGAGGTTCGAGCCGTTGGTCGCTGCTGATCCCGGGCCAGCGAGAAACGCCGTGGGCGCCACCGGGTCGGGCTGGGGCAGCGGCGCGCAGCTCACGTCGGCCTTCGCCCCGGCCTTGCGGGCCGGCAGCTTGCCGGTCGCAAGGTAGGCGAAGATCTTGTTGTCCACGCAGGGGTTCCCGCTCGGCGAGACCGCGTGGCTGCTGCCGCCGACGGTCGCGATGAGCCGCGACTGCCGGAAGATGGACCGCAGGTAGAGGCTGCCGGCGTAGGGAGTAGCGGCGTCCAGCGTCTCGTCGACCAGCAGGGCCTGGCCCACTCCCGCACCGGTGATGACGGTGGGCGTCGATGCCTTCGCCGGCCAGAAGTTGCAAGGCGCGTTGAACCAGGCGTTGCCCCAGGTCAGGAACGGCGCCCGGTAGTAGGACGCCCACATGTCCCCGAGGAAGTTGTGGTTCTTCCACGGCCCGTCGACGCAGGACACGGCGTTGTAGACGGCGAGCCCGTTGTCGTCACCGGGAGAGTCGGTGCTCTTGTACTGCGAGACGAGCGCGGTGCCGTCACCGGCGATGGCGTAGGCCGAGAACGCCGACGCGAGCTCAGGCCACAGGAACTGCGCGTAGCCCGCCTGCAGGATGACGTCTTCCCACTCGTCTGGCCCGACGGTGCCGGCGTACGGCGTCGCGGCGAGGGCAGCCCGCACCTCGCGGGACCGCTGTAGGACGGCAGCCGGCGTCGTGCCGAGGTGGTAACTGGCGTCGTGCTTGGCGATCCAGGCGTAGAACAGTCCGATGGCCCGCTGGAACGCGACGTTCTGGTCGAGGTTTCCCTGGTACCAGACATTCCGGGGATCGACGTTGCTGTCCAGCACCATGCGGCGCATGCGCTGCGGGAAGAGCTTGGTGTAGACCTGCCCGAGATAGGTGCCGTAGGAGTAGCCGTAGTAGTTGATCGTGCTGGCACCGAGGGCAGTACGGATGCTGTCCATGTCCCGCGCCGCGTCGGTGGTGCGCATGTGGGCGAGCAGCCGACCCCCGGCCTTGCCACACGCCGCGGCGTAGTGCTTGGACCTCGCCACCCACACCTTGTAGAGCGCGGGAGTGGTCGGGATGTAGTCGGGCCGGTCGGCCCCTTGGTAGTTGGGGTCGCAGGACAGCGCCGGCTTGCTCGATCCGACGCCCCGCGGGTCGAAGCCGATCCAGTCGTAGATGCCGCCGGCATCCTTGCGACCGAAGCCCTGGCTGATGATCGGGCCGATCACCGAGAGACCCAGGCCGGATCCTCCGGGGCCGCCGGGGTTGACCAGCATGACGCCTTGGTACTTCGCCTTGGTCGAGGTGTGCCGCACCCGGGAGACCGCGAGCTTGATCTTGGTGCCACCGGGCTTGCTGTAGTTCAGCGGCACGGAGACGAACGCGCACTGGGCCTTGAACTGGCGCAGCGACGCGTCGGAACACCGGCCCCAGCGCACAGTCGAAGCGGTGCGCGCGGTGGCGCTGCGGGCATCGGCGCCGGTGGCGTCAGCGACCGCGGCCGAGCCGCCGGGGGCGAGAGCCACGAGGCCGCCAGCGGCCAAGGCGAGAGCGGTGACGAGAGAGGGCAGCTTCATGGAACCCCGATCCGGAGGCGGACCCCCGGGTCGGGATCCGACGACAACCTCTCAGACATCCCGGACAGATCGTGCATGGGGGTCCGGCGCGCCGACCGCATCCCCGAAGTCGTCGTCGACCAGCACCACATCCCGCCCGGCGCGCTCCAGCCATGACGCGACGATGGCCGCCCGATAGCCCGAGGCACAGTGCACCCACACCTGACCCGGCGGCAGCTCAGCGACCCGAGCACCGATCTCGTGCACCGGGACGTGCAGCGACCCGGGCAAGGAGCCGAGCTGTCGTTCGTCCGCGCGCCGAACGTCGAGAACCACTGTCGGACGCTCCGTCCTCGGGTGGATGACCTCGTGGAACCCCGCCACCGAATAGCTTCGCGTGCGTCCGGCCGGCGCCAGGCCGGCCAGGTCGGTGAGGTCGGCCAGGTCCCCCACCCATGCGCCGGCCAGACCGTCGATGCCGATCCGGCCGAGCTCGAGGCACGCCTCGTCCACCTGGCCCATGGTCTCAGCCACCATGGTGATCGGCGCACCCCAGGGCAGCAACCAGCCGACGTACGTCGCAAGGTTCGGGGACAGTTCGACGTTCACGGTGCCGACGGCATGCAGACGCGCGAACTGTCTGCGGGGACGCAGGTCGACCACCCAGTCGCCCGCGTCGATCCGTGCGATCAGCTCGCCCCCGGTGATGGCGACGACGGGGCTCGGTACCCACGGCGGAGCACCTGCCGCGTTGATTGCCGGCATGTGCTCGTAGTAGTCGGGAAACGGGGTGAGACCCGCGATGAACGTCTCCACGTAGACCTGCTCTGGCAACAGCACCGCCGGGTTCAGCCTCCGCTGTTGCCCGATTGTTGATGAGTTGCCCGTCGCCGTTGCCGCGCAAAAGCTGCCGAAACCATGCGTCGGATGAACCTCCACATCGGACGGGAGATCGCGGGCCAGCCGTCGCACGGAGGCATGCTGCGCACGCGTGAGTGCTTCGGTGGAACGAGGCCCCATGAGGTCGGTGCGTCCGGCCGAACCGTGCAGCATCGAACCGCCGGTGAAAGCGGCAACGGCGTGGCCCTTGCGCTCGAGGACGTAGCTCGCGTGGTGCGGTGTGTGGCCAGGTGTGTGTACCGCGCGTAGCCGCAGGTCCCCCGACTCGATGACATCGCCGTCGGACACGGGCCGCCGTGCGAAGGCGACGACCGCCTCCTCGGGGAGGACGTACTCCGCGCCGGTCGCCCGGGACAGCGACAGACCGCCCGAGACGTAATCGTTGTGCAGATGTGTCTCGAGGACGTGAGTCAGCCGTACACCTCGGTCCGAGAGGAGCGTCGTGATGCGGCCGGTGTCGCGCTGGGGATCGATGACGACCGCAACCGCGCCGTCGCTCACCAGATAGCTGTGGTCGCCGAGCGACGCGGTCTCGATGACGTCGATGACCAGCGAGCCCCCGATATGCGGCATGACGTCGCCTTCACAGCCCGCGCGCAGCGAGATCGGCGAGCAGCCCCATGGTCCGCGCGCAGTCCTGGCCGGCGGCAGAGGGGAATACCACCGGCCACAACTCGGTCACACCGGTGCCGGCGAGGTCGCGCAGCGCAGCGGTCACGACGTCTTCGCTCCCGACGATGGCCAGCTCACCGGGCGCGGAGACACCCTCGCGGTCGAACACCTGCTGGTAGTTGGTCAGGCCGGCGTACCGAGCAAAGACGGTTCCGGCCCTCTCACGTGCTGCTCCGGCGTCATCGCACACCGAGATCGGCAGGGCTGCCACGACCCGCGGCGCCGGTCGGCCGGCAGCCTCCGCCGCAGCCCGTGCCCAGGGGACGATCTGCTCCCCCAGGGTGCGCGGTCCTGCGAGCCAGGTGACCACTCCGGCTGCCAGCTCGGCTGCCGCCCGCACCATCTGTGGGGACAGCGCCCCGACGATGACGTCGACCGGGGAGGTGCCGGGCACGGTGACCTCGGCCTCCACTCTGAACGTCTCGCCGTGAAAGCTCACCCGCCCGTGCTCGAGCAGAGGGACCAGGACGGCGAGGTACTCACGGAGGTAGGCCGCAGGTCCCTGGTACGACAACCCGAACATGCCCTCGATCACCGGGCGGTGCGACACCCCCACACCCAGCGTCAGCCGACCACCGACCAGGGCTTGCACGGTCGCGGCCTGCTGCGCGAGCGCGACGGGGTGCCGCGGCTGCACCGGCACCACCCCCACGCCGAGGTCGAGCACCGTGGTGCGAAGTCCCGCGGGGACAAGGGCGCTGAGTGCGTCGATGCCACGAGAGAAGTGCACGCACCAAGCGGCGGGAAAACCTTGGCTCTCGGCGTGCACGGCCTGATCGGCGAGGGTGTCCGGTGTCGCCGGCTGACCCAGCGCCTCAGTCCCGATCCCGACACCGATGCGCATGCCCGGACGTTACGGACATGGGCTGGTCGTCTCGATGCCCTGAGCGGGCAAAGGGGCGACCGCCGTTGGTACGTCGAGGACGAGGGTGCCGCGGCGCCGGTCCGCTTCACTCAGCGGAGGCAGTCAGCTCGCCGACGGACCGACGGACGGCAGGTGGAGATGTCACAGAGTCAGGACACGCTGGCCACGGACATCGCGACGGACCTGCAGCTGTTCGAGCAGATGCAGTTCCTCAGGTTGTTCGCCGACAAGGTGGACACCCTGTACCGCCAAGGCGTGACGCGCGGGCCGGCCCACCTCGGGCAGGGCCAGGAGGCCATCGCCGTAGGCGCTGCCTCGGTGCTGCGGCGCGACGACTGGTCGATCGCCACGTATCGAGGGCACGCACACGCCTTGTCGCGCGGTGCGCCCGCGGCTGCCGTGCTCAAGGAGCTGCTCGGCAGAGTCGGCGGCATCTGCGCTGGCAAAGGCGGCTCGATGCACATCACGAGCGTGGAGCACGGATATGTCGGCTCTTACGCCATCGTAGGTGCGCACCTCCCGGTGGCCTGCGGCCTCGCGTGGGCGAGTCGTATCCAGCGCAGCGAGCGCGTCACCCTGTGCTTCTTCGGTGACGGTGCCGTCAACATCGGCGCCTTCCACGAGGCGCTCAACCTGGCGGCGGTGTGGGCGCTGCCCGTCGTGTTCATCTGCGAGAACAACGGCTACATGGAGTACACCCCGATCGCCGACGTCATCCCCGTACGGCGCCCGGCAGCCGACCGCGCACCGGCCTACGGACTGGAGCCGATCGCGATCGACGGCAACGACGTGACCGCGGTGCGCGCGGCGGTCGGGACAGCCGTCGACCGGGCTCGCGCCGGGGCAGGGCCGAGCCTGGTCGAAGCCGTGACCTACCGCTTCGGCGGGCACTCCTGCGCCGATCCCGGTGACTACCGGTCGCCCTCGGAGGTCACGGCCGCCAAGGCCCGCGACCCCCTGCTGCTGACCAGAACGGCCCTGGTGTCAGCCGGGGTGTCCGACAGTGAGCTGGACGCCGTGCGGGCGCGACTCGAGGCCGACGTACAGGCGCTGGCCACCGAGGCGCTCGCCGCTCCCGTCCACGACCCGGTGACCGCCTGGTCGGACATGTGGAGCGACGGGAGTGCGTCATGGCGAAACTGACCTATCGCGATGCAGTGTCAGCCGCCTTGGCACAGGAGATGGCCCGCGACGAACGGGTGGTGCTGATCGGGGAGGACATCCGTTCCGGCGGGGTCTTCAAGACGACCAGGACCCTGTTCGACACCTTCGGTCCGGACCGCGTGTGGGACACGCCGATCTCGGAGGAGGCCATCATCGGCGCGGCCATGGGTGCTGCGATGGCCGGGCTCCGGCCGGTCGCCGAGATCATGTTCGCCGACTTCTATGCGACCTGCTGGGACCTGGTGGCCAACGAGGTCGCCAAGGCGCGCTACATGACCGGTGGGCAGATCAGCCTGCCCCTGGTGATCCGGGGGGCCAACGGGGGCGGCCTCGGCTTCGGCGCCCAGCACAGCCAGTCGCTGGAGAACTGGGCGATGTGCGTCCCGGGACTGAAGATCGTTGCTCCGTCTTGCGCCGCGGACATGGCCGGGTTGCTCGCCGCGGCAATCCGGGACGACGACCCCGTCCTCGTCTTCGAGCACAAGGCCCTGCTGGGCACCTCCGAGGAGCTCGGGGAGGTCGAGCACCTGGTCCCGATGGGATCCGCCCGCACCGTCCGGGTCGGGCGTGACGTGACGCTTGTAGCCCTCGCGGTCACGGTCGGGATGTGCGTGCAAGCGGCCGACGAGCTCGCTGCCGCCGGCATCGACGTCGAGGTCCTTGACCTCCGCACCCTCGTCCCGCTCGACGCGCGTGCCCTCCTGGAATCCGTCCGTCGGACCGGACGCGCGGTCATCGTGGAGGAGAACCCGGGCCAGCTCGGCTGGGGGGCGGGCATCGCGGCCATCATCGCGGAGGAGGCGTTCGACGACCTCGTCGCGCCTCTCGTGCGGGTCTCGGGAGGCAACATCCCACTGCCCGTCGCGCGCGAGCTCGAGCAGGAGGCCCGCCCGTCCCCGCAGCGGGTGGTCGCGGCTGTCCAGGACGTCATGGCTGCCCGAGGACGGCGACCAGTGGCCCCGTCACTGTCTTGATCCCCCGATGCCACGGCTCGGACCAGCTGGGCCGGCAGTTCCCTCTGAAAGGAACCAGCGATGCAGATCCGAGACCAGGAAGTCCTGCTGCCGCTCTCCGCAGTGTCGGCGTTTCCTCGACCCCACTGGCTGCAGGGACGCGTCCTCGGCACCCTCAACGAGCCGGTGTACCGCAGTCACAACCTGCGGGTGACCTTCGAGGACGCCACCAAGCTCTGCGCCCACGAGCAGGAGAAGGCCGGGCTGGACATCCTCTGTGACGGCGCGCAGTACTACGAGTGGGAGGTGCCCGGCTTCCAGCTGGAGCCCATCTTCCACTTCATCCCGGAGAACCTCGGTGGCTTCGTGCCCTACGGGCCGCCCGGCGACGGCGCCAAGTACAAGCCGTTCTACAAGGCATCCGTGATGGGGGAGATCACCTGGAAGCGCCCCATCTTCGAGAGCGTCGTGACCGCGATGCAGCTGGCCACCGACAAGCCGTTCAAGGTGGCCTTCCTCGGGCCGGCCCAGCAGAGCGTCATCGTCGACGACCAGCACTACGGCGACCCGGTGGCGCTGGCTCAGGGCATCGCCAAGGCGATGAACAAGGAGCTGCTCTACCTGCAGAGCATCGGCCTGGAGGCGGTGCAGCTCATCGACGTCCTGCCGCCCTACACCCAGGACAGGTGGCAGCTCGACGTCCAGGAGACGATGTTCGAGGGCGTCACCATGACCAAGATCTGGCACATCTGCTACGGCAGCGTGGACGGCCAGCGAGACGTGTTCGAGGACAAGGCCGAGGTGATGATGCCGCTGTTCCACGAGGCCCCGGTCGACGCCATCCATCTGGAGTTCACCAACCGCGGCTTCAGCGAGCTCGATGCCTTCCGCGACTTCCCGAAGGACAAAGTGCTGGGGGTCGGGGTCGTCGACGCCAAGGACACCCACGTCGAACCGGCCGAGCAGATCGCCGAACGCATCAAGGACGCGCTCGAGATCGTCCCGGCCGACCGGCTTCTGGTCTCACCGGACTGCGGGCTCGGCTACTTCAGCCGAACCACGGCCTACGCCAAGCTCAAGGCTCTCGGCGAGGCACGGGACATGGTGCGAGCAACACTCTGACACCCGAAGGACGGATCGGGCCGGCACACCCATGGGGTGCCGGCCCGACCTGCGTGGTGATGGATGCCTCTTCTGTGGCTACTTCGCGGCCGCCAGCTCGTCTCGCACGATCTGGGCGCCGTCGGCCAGCGCGCGCAGCTTTCCTGCCGCGATCATCCGCGGCAGGTTGATCAGACCGCAGTCGGTCGACAGGCCCAGCCGCTCGACCGGCACGTACTGCAGCACTGTGCGGATCCGGTCCGCCACCTCCTCCGAGGTCTCGGTGATGGTGCTCTTGACGTCGACGATCCCCGCGACGAAGTCCTTGGACCAACCGTTGTCCTTGAGCGGCTGAAGGTCGTCGGCGCCGATCCGGCCCACCTCGTAGTTGAGCGCGTGGATGTTGGCGTCGTTCACCTGGGGGAAGATCGCCAGCGCCCGCTCCGGGGCCGCCGCCGTGGAGGGCCGGTGGTCGAGCACCCAGGCGCCGTACTCGCGCTTCTCGTCGTCAGGGAAGTAGCCAGGGGTGCCGGAGTAGTTGCCCCAGCAGGTGTGCACCCAGAACTGACAGTCGACGCCTTCCACCGCGGTGTTCAACGCCTCGATCTCCCAGTCGCCCATGCCGTAGGGCCAGACGAACTCGTCGAGCTGGATGATGTCGCACCCGTTGTCGGCGAGCTCCTTGAAGTCCTCGTTGAACGCCTTGGCGATGGCGAGGGCCAGCTCCTTGGTCTCCTTGTAGTACTCGTTGGTGGTGGCAGCGGCCAGCACCTGGATGCCGGTGTAGGAGATCTTCACCGGCTTCTTGGTGGCCTTTCGGGTCGCCCGCAGCGTGCTCAGGTGCAGCGGGTGCTCGCGGCGCACCTCACCGACGCAGGTCGGAGAGAACAGCGTGGAGTAGATAGGCAGCCCGATGGGTGGCCCGGACATCTTGTAGCCGCCGAGACGCTGGTAGTAGTGGTAGATGATCTGGCCGTACGGCGAGTCGCCGCCGTAGACCCGACCGTCACTGATGATGTCGATCCCGGCGGTCTCCTGGTCGCGCACGATCGCGCCGACCGCGTCCTCGAAGGCCTCACGGCTGATCGAGTCGTAGACGAACTCGCCTTCGGGGTAGACGGCGAACGCGTGTCCGTCGTACCACCGAGGGTTCGGGTAGTTCCCCACCATCGTCGTAGGAAGGACGACGTCCTGAGCTCCGATGAGCATGTGGCGGCCTCTCGTCGTGAGGCAGACGCCTGTGGCCGCCTCCGGGTGCTTGGACGCTATGACCGTCGGGCGTCGCGGTTCTCCGTCGCGCCGTGGCTAAACCAGTGACAGTTCCTCGTCCTGGGCGGGCGAAGTCTCGGTCCTGACCCGCCAGTCGACCGCAACTGCGGCGGTGAAGGAGACCAGCACGGGGTTGAGATCGAGCTCGAGGATCTCGGGCACCGAGGCGATCAGGTCCCCCACCGCACACAGCACCCGGACCAGTGCAGCCACATCGACGGGGGTCGACCCTCGGGACCCGGTCAGCAAGGGAGCCCCGCGCAGCCCCAGCACCAGGTCCCGAGCAGCGTCGTCAGACAGGGGCGCAAGGCCGAACGCCACGTCGTCGAGGAGCTCGACGTGCACCCCGCCGAGCCCCACCATCACCATCGGCCCGAGCTCGGGGTCGCGCACCGCTCCGACCGCGACCGGCACCCCGGCCAGCTCCGGCTGCACGAGGATCTGGGCACCCGGGGCCAACGCCAGGAGCTGGCTCGCCGCGGCCCGTACCTCCTTCTCTCGGAAGAGACCGGTCCGGACACCGTCCACGTCGGTCTTGTGCACCACGTCGGGGTGCAGAACCTTGACCACGGCGGTGCCGCCAGTGGTCGCCGTCGCCAACATCGCCGCGACAGCCGCGACCGCCTCGTCAGCGGATCGGGCGACCTCGGTCTGCACCACGGGGATGCCGCTGCGACGGAGCAGCGCCTCGGCCTCGCCCGCCGGGAGAAGTCCCCGGGTGAGGGTCCGGGGCCCCGACGGTCGTCGCGGCACCTCCGGTCGGGCCCGGGTCGCGACTCGGGCGGCCCCGTAGCGGACGGCGTGGCCCACCGCTCGCGCGGTGCGTTCGGGCCAGTCGAAGCAGGGCACGCCTGCTGCCGCAAGCGGCCCGGCGTGCTCGCGCTCGGCTCGTGAGGTGACCCAGCAGACGTAGACGCCGACCTCGACAGAGTCGACCCGCAGCCGGCGGACGGCGTCGGCGACGGCCTGCACGACCGCGGGATCGGTGGCGGCGCGCTGCAGCAGCACGGGCACGACGACATCGACCTCCCCCGAACGGGCGAGCAGGTCGAGCACCCGCGGGTACAGCTCGGCGTAGCGGCTCCAGACCGTCGTGAGGTCGACCGGGTTGTCCACACCGGCGTGGGCGGGCAGGAACGTGCGCAGCTGGCTGCAAAGCGCCGGCGACAAGGCAGGGACCTGCAGCCCTTCGTCGCCCAGCAGGTCGGCAAGCTCGACCCCGGTTCCGCCCGAGTTGGTGACCACGGCCACCCGGGACCCGGCCAGCAGGGGCTGCCCGTCCAGCGCCCTGGCCGCGTCCAGCATCTCCAGCCCGGAGCGGGCCGAGAGGATGCCCGCCGAAGCGAAAGCGGCCCGCCAGAGCCGGTCGTCACTCGCCAACGCACCAGTGTGCGAGACCGCAGCGCGGGCCCCGGCGGCGGACCGGCCGGTGCGCGTCACGATGATCGGCTTGTCGGGAGTGACCGCGGCTGCCACGTCGATGAAGCCCCGACCGTCAGGGATGGACTCGCAGAAGAAGCACAGGGTGCGGCTGGCCGGATCCTGACCGAGGTGACGGAGCAGCTCGGCATCGCTGATGTCGGCCTTGTTGCCGACCGAGAGCACCTTGGCGAAGCGAGTCCCCTCGTCCCGACCGACCGACTCCACCGCCATGCCGTAGGCGCCCGACTGGGTGACCAGCGTGATGCCGCCACCTCCGGGCGGCAGCCGCCGCGCCATGGATGCGTTCATGGGCAGATCGCAGTTCTGCACACCCAAGGAGTTGGGGCCGACCAGCCGCACCCCGCCGGCTCGGGCGGCCGCCACGGCTTCGTCCTGCAGGAGACGTCCGGCGGGGCCGGTCTCGGTGAATCCTCCGGTGACGACAACCGCGACGGGGACACCCGCTGCGCCCGCGTCGCGGATTACCCCGGGCACTGCTGCGGCAGGGACACACACCACGGCCAGGTCGATCGGTGCAGGGACCGCACGCAACGAGGAGAAGGCCCGGACGCCAGACACGGTCGCGGCCGACGTGGTCACCGGGACGACCTCCCCCGGGAAGCTCTGCAGGTTGTGCCAGAACAATGTCCCGGCGCAGCCCGGCTTATCCGAGGCTCCGACCAGCGCGATCCGGTGTGGGGCGAAGAGCGCCGACAGGGCGTCGGTCAGCACGGGCACGGCACCCCGGTGGGTGCCTCGAAGGTGCGGCGCAGGTCAGTCGGGGAGAACTCGCTGCGGCGCACCCCGAGCGGGTCGATGCCCCGCAGCGCCGCCAGCTCCGCCGCCCCCGGTGGCGGCACCGGACGCAGGTCGCCGGCCACCCGCAGCGGGAACCCGGTGGCGGCCCGCACCACTTCGAGCGACACGTCGGGGAAGAGTTGACGCAGGCGGGCATGACCGTCGAGGTCGAAGTCGAACACCCCGAGCTCGGTCACCAGCCACTCGGGTCCCCCGCCGGTGAACCCCAGCTCTGCCCGGCTCCCCTCCCGGGTGCGGTGACCCATGTCGGTGACGAAGTCACAGGTCTCCACCAACGTCCGGCCCGAGCGGTGCCGGGTGGTCCACAGGGTCAGGTGGCCGACAGTGGCCGCCAGGTTGCACCCGCCGCCCCCGCCGCCGAGCTTGACCTTCGGCGCTGACACCGGCCCCACGGCCGTGACGTTCGTGCTGCCGTGCGGATCGATCTGCACACCCGAGAGGAACATCCGGTCGACGTCGCCACGCACCGCCGCATCGAAGAACTCCTCGAACCGCATCTGGTACGTCGATCCCTGCGCCAGCACCAGATCGTTGCCGGTCGGGGGGATGAACGGCGGGTCCGGGTTGACGGCGTACGTCGCGCCTTCCACCAACAGCATGTCGCGGGCGTGGGTGCGCCGGGCCACGTGCATGGCCACCTGCGCGCACGGACTGCCGAAGCCGTGGAAGACGGTCTCGCGGTCCCTGATCGTGCGGGCCAGAGCCACCACGAACCACTCGTCGATCGTGAAGCTCACGCGAAGACCGCCTTCCAGTCCGCCGTTGACTCTGACCAGCGACTGAGCGCCGCCAGTCGGGCCGCACCCACGGCCGCGCGGTAGCCCTCCTCATCGACTCCGGCGACGAAGGTGGCGAGGTAATCGGCCAGGTCCTCGCCGCCTGCGGTCGCGGCGGCGACGTAGGTGGCCAGGTGCGGCCGGTCGTAGGCGTAGCCGGGGTAGCAGGAGCTCGGGTGGGCGCCGTACGGCACCTCGGACACGGCAGCGACCAGATGCGCGGGAATCGTGATGCCCGCCCTGTCGACCTCCTCGGAGCCCACCAACCGGTCGACACTCGCGACGACGTTGCGCGAGGAGGCAGCGAACCTCTCGTCGAGCACATAGGGCTGGTCCAGGTGCAGGTTGCCCCGCCGATCGCCGAGTGGCGCATGGATGAGGGCGACGTCAGGGCGCAGCGGCGGGACGGCGACGAGCGTCTCGCCGGTGAACGGACAGGTCACTTCGCCGTACTCCGGGTGCAGCCCGCGGATGTCGGAGCCCCGGACGCCGCGGACGGCCATGAAGGGCAGCCCGAACTCGGCGGCCCGCAGTTGGGCCAGGATCGTCGCACAGCAGCTCTCCCGGACCTCGATCGTCGCGGTCTCCGCCGCCCGCCGGAAGGCCGGGGCGAGGCCGAGGTCCTGCTCGAAACCGACGTAGCTCTCCTCGCAGACGGCGATCGACCCCGCGGCGACGAGCAGGTCGACATCGATGCCGTGCGCAGACCCGACGACGTGCAGCCCGCGACGCCCCTGGCGCACCATCTCGCGCACCAGGGCCATCGGCAGCCGCGAGGACAGCCCACCGCCCAGGGCGACCAGTGCTCCGTCGGACACGAGTGCAGCGGCCGACGCCAGTGACAGCAGCTTGTCGTTGCTGTGATGAAAGGACATCCCGCTGCCTTACTGCGCCGTCATGCCGCCGTCAGCGGCGAAGGTGGACCCGGTGACAAAGGCCGCCTCGTCGCTGGCGAGGAACAGTGCCACGCGGGCAATGTCCTCCGGGGTCCCGAGCCGACCGACGGGGTACTTCGTCACGGTGAGCGCCAGACCCTTCGCCATGTCGCCACCTCCACGCGCCGTCAGCATCGGCTCCATGAGGGGGGTGAACACCGTGCCCGGGCAGATCACGTTGACCCTGATCCCGCGCGGCGCGAGGTCGATGGCCATCGATCGGGTGAGTGCCACGACAGCGCCCTTGGCGGCGCAGTACGCAGCGAAGTTGGCCACTCCGACGAGGGCGGCCACCGACCCCTGGTTCACGATCGAGCCACCACCGTCGGCCTCCAGGTGCGGCACCGCGGCACGGGAGACGAGATAGGTCCCCTTCGCGTTGATCGCGAGGCACCGGTCCCAGTCGTCCTCAGCCGCGTCAGCCACCGAGCCTGTGCTCCCGATGCCCGCGTTGTTGTAGACGATGTCCAGCCGCCCCAGAGTCCCGACTGCTTCGGCCACGGCCCCCGTGACGGCATCGGCATCGGTCACGTCTGCGGTGACCGCGAGGGCGTGGCCTCCCACGGCGGTGACCTGATCCACCGTCTCCTTCGCCGAGTCGCCTCGGAGGTCGAGCACCGCGACGGCGGCTCCTTCCGCCGCGAACAGCAGCGCACTTGCCCGGCCGATGCCGGACCCGCCGCCGGTGACGAGCGCCACCTTTCCCTCGAGCCTGCCGCTCATGAGCGGGACGTCCTCTCGTCGATGAAGCCGAACGGGGTGATCACAGGGCGGTCCAGCCACCATCCACAAGCAGGGCGTGCCCGGTCATGTAGCCCAGCCGGCCGGAGGCGAGCACCGAGATGGCATCGGCGATCTCGGCCGGCTCAGCGACCCGACCGAGTGGGATGTTCGCTTCGACCCGCGCGCGCAGCTCGGGCACGTCGAGGCGCCACTGGGTCATCGGAGTCGCCACCATGCCGGGACAGATCGCGTTGGACCTGATGCCGCTGGCCGCGTAGTCCACCGCCACCGACTTGGCCAGCATCAGGGCGGCACCCTTGGACGCGGTGTAGGCGCAGCGACCCGGGAAGGCGACCAGCCCGGCGGAGGAGGCGACGGTGATGACCTGCCCACCGCCTTGCGCAATCATCGTAGGGAGCACCGCCTGCGTGCAGAGGAACGGGCCGCGCACATTCACGGCAAACACCCGGTCCCACTCCTCGACTGGGGTCTCGTGGCACGTGGTCGCCGCTCGTGATCCGGTGATGCCCGCGTTGTTGACCAGCACGTCGATGCGTCCGAACCGGTCGACAACGTCAGCGACTGCCGCGCTCACCTCGACGTCGGAGGAGACGTCGACGATCGCCGACAGCTCCGGCGAAGCGGAGCCGGGCGTCAGGTCGAGAGAGACGACCCGGAAACCGTCGTCGACCAGGGCCGCCACGGTCGCGGCACCGATGCCGGACGAACCGCCGGTGACGACGGCGACCTTGCCGTCCGACCGGGGCGCAGTCCGCTCCCGGGAGGGCGTCGTAGGCACCATCAGACCGGTACCGGCGCAGGGAGAGCAGCCGAGCTGGCCCGTTGGGCCGCCAACAGGATCGGTTCATAGACCGGGGCGTACGGCGGTGCGTAGGACAGGTCGAGGTCGGCCAGCTGGTGCACGTCGAAGCCCGCCTGCAGCGCAGTGGCGACGACGTCGATCCGCTTGGCCACGTCGGCACCCACCATCTGCGCCCCCAGGACACGCCCCCCGGGGGCGTGGACCAGTCGCACCATGACCGGCCGCGAGCCGGGGTAGTACTTGGCTCTCGATCTGCCCTCGACATCGGTCACCAGCGGGTCCAGGCCCTCGGCTTCGGCTTCACCGGCAGTCAGACCTGTGCGGGCCACCGCCAGGTCGAAGACCTTGACCACCGCCGTGCCCACCAGGCCGGCGAACCGGGCCTCGCCGCCCGCTGCCACCGTGCCGGCCACCCGCCCCGTCTTGTTCGCCGCTGGGCCCAGCGGGACCAGGGCCGGGCGGCCCAGCACCAGATGGTGGACCGCGACGCTGTCGCCGCAGGCGTAGACGTCCGGGACATCGGTGCGCATGTGGTCGTCGACCGTGACCGCCCCCCCAGGGCCGGTCGCAGCACCGGCGGCTGCCGCCAGCGCTCCCGCAGCGCGCACACCGACGGCCAACACGACGACGTCCACATCCAGAACCACGTCGTGGGGAAGGGCGCCGTCACCGGTGTCCGGCGGCACGACCGCCCGCAGAGTGGCGTGCAGCCCGCCGCCGTCCCGGTCCACCCGCAGCAGTCCTGTGCCCAGCCGGAGGTCGACACCCTGCCGGACCAGTTCGTGCTCGACCAGCAGCGCCACCGGCGGGTCGACTGTCGGCAGGACCTGGCCGAGCTGCTCGACGACGGTGACGGCTACGCCGCGGCCGTGCAGGGCCTCAGCCATCTCGAGCCCGACATACCCAGCGCCGACGACGAGGGCTCGGCCGATGCGTCCCGCATCGAGCAGACTCCGCAGCGCCACCGCGTCAGACAGGCTCCGGACCGTGAACACGAGATCGTCGTCGAGGCCCGGCAGCCGCGGCACCACCGGTTCACCTCCGGTGGCGAGCACGAGCCGGTGATAGCCCACCCGGCCGTGCTGGCCGTCGCGCAGGTGGTGCACCATCCGCCGGTCCACATCGACCGACACCACGTCGGTCCCGGTCTGCACGTCCAACCGCCGCTGGTCCCGGAACACGTCCGGCGGATACGCGAGCAGCTGGTCCGCGCGGTTCACTTCGCCGGACACGAAGTACGGCAGTCCGCACAAGCCGTAGGCGATGTCCGGCCCCTTCTCCAGCACGACGATCTCGAGGCGGGGATCGACCCGACGCGCGGCGGAGGCGGCGGACATGCCGGCTGCGCCCCCGCCGACGACCACGAGTCGTCGCGTCACGGTGCCTCCTCGTGGGCGTTCGTCGCCGCACTCGTCCTGCGGAGACGCTAGGGACCGGCCGGTTGTGGCTCCATGGCCCGCCGGGGTGAGGAAGCATCGATCGTTGGTCCTGCGGGAGCACAGACACTGCGCGGAGCCGGCACCTACGGTCCGAGGCACCGTGCGACGAAGGAGCTCTCTCGATGTGGGACTGTCCGGACTTCCTCGACCTTCCGGCGCGCACCCAGAAGCCCCGCGAGCGCGGACTCACCCACGTGCTCGACAAGGGCCTGCCGGTGGACGACCTGGAAGGTCTGCTGGAACAGACCGGCCACCTCGTCGACGTCCTCAAGGTCGGCTGGGGCATCGCCTACATCGACCGCACCGCCAAGAGGCGGGTCGCCGTGTGTGATGCCGCCGGTGTCACGATGTGCCTCGGCGGCACCCTGCTCGAGATCGCGGCGGCGCAAGGTCGGGTGCCCGGGCTCGCCCGCTGGGCTGCCGGGCTGGGCGTGCACGCCCTCGAGGTGTCCAACGGCCTCGAGCGCCTGAGCTCCGAGGCGAAGACCGATCTCGTCCGCGAGCTGTCGCAAGACTTCCTCGTGCTGGCCGAGACCGGCGCCAAGGACGGTCACACCCCGGTCGTCACCGAGAACTGGCTGCGCGAGATGGAGGCCGACCTGGCGGCGGGGGCGACCTTCGTCATCGCCGAGGGCCGCGAGAGCGGCACAGTTGGCCTGTACGACGCCGACGGCAGCGTCCGCGAAGACCTGGTGGCGGCCATCGCCGAACGCGTGCCGCTGGACCGAGTGATCTTCGAAGCACCGCGGAAGGAACAGCAGGTCTGGTTCGTCGAGCACCTCGGCACCGACGTGAACATCGGCAACGTGCCGACCGGTGAGGTGATCGCCCTGGAGACCCTGCGGCTGGGTCTTCGCGCGGACACGGCCGCAACAGGCAACCAAGGATGATCCCCCTTCCTGAACCCAACACGATCACGCGGCCCTATCGCGGGCTGTCAGTCCAGGAGACCGAGGTCCCCTTGACCGAGCTGGACCTGATCGCGTCCCTGCTCGGCCGCGAGGTCTATCGGCGTACCGACTATCTGGTGCTGCGTAACGGTACGGCCACCGCGCTGGTCGCCGTACGCAAGGAGTCTCTGGAGCCGTTGTTCTCCCCGGTGGTCGAGGCCAGAGTTCTGGCGGGGCCGGACCAGGTCGTCTGGGTCGAGTCGCCAGACACCGACGTCGGCAACGCGACCGCACTCGCGCGTGCAGCGCTGGCGCACGCCCAGCCGGAGGCGCTCGCCTACGTCGTGCACGGTCGCTACCAGCACGTGAACTTTATCTGGGCGCCGGCACCGGTCCGGATCAGAGTCACCGAGGTGGTGCCGCCCGAACCGGCCAAGCTGTATGCGATGGCCGAGCAGGTCGTGGCCTTCGACGAGGACCTGCCGCCGGTGGAGCTCGTGCTGGACGCCGTCGACATCCGCGAGCTTGCCGACGCCCACCCCTCGCCCGGCTATCTCCTGCCCTGCCGTGGCGCGGGGGTCGACCTGCCCGGCGACGTGGCCTTCCTCGACACCCGACCCGAGGTGCGCGAGGACTGGCTGCTCATCGGGTGCGAGCGGTCGCTGCAGTTCCACCGGCACTTCTACGGCGACGAGCCGGCCCGGGTCGACATCTGTCCCCGGAAACGAGCGGCACCGGCCGGAGACGATCTCGCCCTGGTGAAGTGCTGCCTGCTCGAACGAGGCGTCGAGCACGAGCCGGGACGGGCGGTGGTGCCCTGGGGCACCAGCCTCGACGAGATCCGGATCGCCCTGCGCAGCCTCACCGGGGTGGACGCACCGGTGCGCGCCGAGATCGGCTGACCTCCCCTGATGGCCGCGCACCTCACCGATTCGGTGGTCTACGGCCATCTGTGGAGCACGGCCGAGGTGCACGACCTGCTCGACGACTCCGGCCGGTTCCGGGCGTGGCTGGAGATCCTCGCCGCGCTCGCCGAGGCCCAGGCGGAGGTCGGACTGTTGCCCGCGGACGCGGCTCTCGCGATCAGAGCCGTCGCCGACGACGGGTTGCTCGACCTCGACGAGGTGGCGGAGCAGACCCGGTCGACCGGTCACTCGACCCTCGGTCTGATCCGGGTGCTGCAGGGGATGCTGCCTCCTGCGGCCCGCGAGTGGGTCTACTACGGCGCGACGGTGCAGGACCTCTCCGACACCTGGACCAGCCTGGTGATGCAACGGATGGGAGACATCGCCGAACGCGACCTGGGCCGCATCCAGGACGCGGCTCTCACCCTGGCCCGTGACCACAGGGACACGGCGATGTGCGGGCGCACCCATGGCCAGCCCGGTCTGCCGATCACCTTCGGGTTCAAGGCCGCCGTGTGGGCGGCCGAGCTCGGGAGACACCGCGACCGTCTTGCCCAGGGCCGGGCCCGCTGGGAGGTCGCGCAGCTCGGCGGGGCGCTGGGCACCATGTCGTTCTGGGGCACGGGCGCCCTGCCGTTGCTCGACGCCTTCTCCCGTCGGGTGGGGCTCGCCGCCCCCGACATCGCCTGGACCACGGCCCGCGACCGGGTGGCCGAGTTCATGACCTTCCTCGCGATGATGACGGCCACCCTGGGGAAGATCGGCAATGAGGTCTACCAGCTGCAACGTCCCGAGATCGGCGAGTTGTCCGAGCCGTTCGTCGCCGGCCAGGTCGGCAGCATCACCATGCCGCACAAGCGCAACCCCGAGCTCGCGGAACACCTGGGGACGCTGGCCCGCGTCGTGCGGGCCGATGCCGGCGTGACCCTCGAGGGCATGGTGCACGAGCACGAGCGAGACGGGCGCGCCTGGAAAGCCGAGTGGTTGGTCTTGCCCGAAGCCTGCCTGTTGAGCGCGACGGCACTGGACCTGGCCGCCCGCCTGCTCGAGGGCCTGGAGGTGCACGCGGACCGGATGCTCGCCAACATCGGTGCGCGCGAGGGCTACGTGCTCTCCGAAGCGGTGCTGCGCATACTCACCGACAAGATCGGCAAGCACGCCGCGCAGCACGTCGTGTACGAGGCGACGATGGCCGGCATCGAGCAAGGCGTCGCTCTCGCCACGGCACTACAACGTCATCCCACGATCACCGAAGCCCTGACCGACGCCGAGCTGGCGGCCGTCCTCGACGCCCACAGCGCACTGAGTGCCAGCGGTGCCTTCGTCGACCGGGTGCTCGCCGCGGCGACCCGGGCCACGCCCCCATGACCGGCATCCTGTCCCTGCCCCGGGTGCCGCTTGTTGCCGGACCCACGCCGCTGATGCTCGCCCCCCGGCTCTCCGAGGACGTCGGCTGCGAGGTCTGGTTCAAGCGCGACGACCTCACCGGCGTGGGCCTGGGCGGCAACAAGGTGCGGGCCCTGGAGCTCCTCCTTGGAGAAGCCCTCGCCGTCGGCTGCGACAGCCTGGTGACCGGAGCCGGATCACAGTCGAACTGGGCCATGCTCGCCGCGCTCTGCGCCCGGCGGGTCGGGCTCGAACCTCACCTGGTGTTCTACGGCCACGAGCGGCCGGCTGCGGGGAACCACCAGCTCGCGGTGCTAGCCGGCGCACACGTGCAGTTCACCGATGACCCCGACCGCGACTCGGTCGATGCGGCGATCGGAGAGACCGCGGGCAGGCTGCGATCGATCGGGCGTCGCCCTTACGTCCTGCCGCGCGGGGGCGCCACCGCACTGGGCGCTGTCGGCTATGCCCGAGCCAGTCTCGAGCTCACCGAGCAGCTGCTCCAGTCGCAGGTCGAGCCGGCGCAGCTGTGGCTTGCCACCGGCTCGTGCGGAACCCAGGCAGGTCTGGTCGCCGGCGCCCGCTGGCTCGGTCTCCCCTATGACGTCGTCGGCGTCAGCGTCAGCCGTCCGGTGACCGAGTGCGTGGACCGGGTGTACGGCCTGGCCTCTGCGGTGGCGGACCTGATCGGAACACCCCGAGCGGCTCGGTCGGCCGTCCTGGTGCGGACCAGTGCAGACGACCCCGGCTACGGCATCCGGTCAGCGGCCGGGGACGCCGCCGCCGAGCTGGTCGCTCGTACCGAGAGCATCTTTCTCGACCCGGTCTTCGCCGCCAAGGCCATGGCCGAACTGCACGCCGCGGTCGCTGCGGAGCCTCCGCCAGGCCCCGTCGTCTTCTTGGTCTCCGGCGGGGCGCCCACCTTGTTCTCGGTCCCACCGCCACACGGTCCGCCACGGTGACAGTCTCCCCGCCGCCGGGCTACCTCGGTGGCGATGCACGCATCCGCAGCGGGCCTGCACCCGAGCTCGTGTCAGCAGGCTATGCCTTGGAGACGGCCGATGCCCCGCTG
The DNA here is from genome assembly GCA_031365725.1 of Sporichthyaceae bacterium. GTDB lineage: Bacteria > Actinomycetota > Actinomycetes > JACCUZ01 > JACCUZ01 > JANLYQ01. Next base: position 57,959 of record JANLYQ010000065.1, read on the forward strand.
CTGCACCGAGGGCTCGGACTTGCCGACCTCGCGCAGATCGTCGAGTTGGTGCGAGTCGAGGTCGTGCCTGCCGGCGTCGTCGCCCCTCTCGTCGCCACCCTGCTGGGGTGGCTCGACGTCCCAGCGGCCGCGTTCCCCTACGATCCGCTGCTCGGCGATGCCTACAACAGTCGCGAACGCGAGCTGGAGCGTCTGCACGGCCCGACGGCCGGCTGGCTGCACACGGGTCGTACCCGGCGGGAGGCTGGTCGGATCGCGTTCCGGCTGGTGCTGCGCGAGCGACTGCTCGTCCTGCACGCGGCGGTCGCACGCCTGGCCGCCGCGCTCGCCGACCAGGCCGACACGCACGCCGGCACCGTCTGGGCCGACACGACGTATCTCCAGCCGGCCCAGCCCTCCACCTTCGGCCACTACCTCGGGGCGCTCGCCGAGGAGGCGACGCGATCCGTCGAGCGGGTCGAGCGCGCGCACACCTGGGCCGACCGGTCGCCGGCCGGATCGGGCGGGGTGGGCGGCACCCGGGTCCCGCTGGACCGCGAACGTCTCGCCCGTCTGCTGGGGTTCGCGACGGTGGGCACGAACACCCGGGACACGATGTGGGCCACCGATGGTCTCGCCGACGCGGTGCTCGCCGGCACCCAGGCCGCCACGACGGCCGACCGGCTGGCGGAGGACCTCGAGATCTTCGCGAGCCCCGCCTTCGGCTACGTCACTCTGGACACCTCACTGTGCCGGGCCTCGGTGCTCCTCCCGCAGAAGCGCAACCCCTACGCGTTGGCGGTGATCCGGTCCGGGGCCGGCACCCTCGTCGGCCGGGCGACCGGGCTGCTCGTCACCCAACGCACCCCCTCGGCGCGGACAGACAACTGGCTGCACGCCTACGGCGAGGTCGCCACCTCACTCGAGCTCGCCGAACGGGTGGTCCACCTGGCCTCGGCGGTGGTCGAGACCCTGCAGGTGCACACCGACGTGCTCGCGGCGGGTGCGGCCGCGCACTTCACCGGCGCCACTGACCTCGCCGAAGAGCTCGTGCTCCGAGCCGGTCTGGACTACCGGTCGGCCTACCGGGTCGTGGGCCGTGCGGTCGCTGACGCGATCGAGGACGGGAGACCGGCGATCACAGCGGCCGACGTCAGCAGGTCCGCGGGCCTGGTGCTAGGCCCCGAGTGCGTGATCGCCATCTCGTCGGCGCAGGTCGCAGCAGCCCAGGACCCCGAGCAGGTCCTGCGCACGCGTACGGCAATCGGCGGGTCGAGCCCGGAGCGGGTGCGGCAGCACGCAGCCGACGTCCGCGAGCGGTTGGCCGTCGCGACTGGGTGGCGGGCGGAACGGGAACGGCACACGGCAACTGCCGAGGCCGCGCTTATCGCGGCCGCACACAGCCTCGCCTGATCGCTCGCCTCAGAGATCCCGCAGCTCTGTGTTGCCGGCCCGCAACCGGCACAGCTGGATGAAGTGCTCGGAGTTGAGGAAGAGCTCGTTCATCTCGGCCATCTCATCGATCGTGAGGCCATCCGGTCTCCGGAGCAGGAAGTCGAGGTACTGAAACGCGTCCTTGGCCCCGAACCCGACATGGTGAAAGCCCAGCACCCGCCGGCTCGCCGAGTCGATGACACACTTCTGGAAGCCCGAGAGCTCGGGTCGGGTGAACGCGTAGAGCATGCTTCCTTCCGAGCACGGCAGCGGGATCTCGTCCATCCCGATGCCGGCGGGGGGCATCTGGATGACCGTCACGTCGGCGTACTGTTGGCGCGCCTCGTCCTCGGTCAGACCGACCCAGGTCACCTCGTAGGTCGAGTGCAAGAAGTCCGGGTACTCCGTGAAGTCGAACTCGTACGGCTCGCCCATGATGTTGCGTGCTGCGGTCATGCCGCACTTGCGGGCCTTGAACATCTCCATCGGTGGCCCGATGAGGTCGCCGATCGCGTAGACCCCCGGCACCGAGGTGCGCATCCTGCTGTCCACGACGATCGACCCCCGGTCGTCGACCTCGACGCCGAGCGCATCGACGTACGGCTGTGAGACAGCCCGCTCGCCGGTGCCGACGAAGACGAAGTCGCACGGGATGGTCTCGGTGCTGCCGTCGGCGAGACGTACCGACACGCCGGTGACCCGGCCGTTTCCGAGGACCTCGACCGGATGGGCACCCTCGAGGATCGTCATGCCCCGCTTGCGCATGCCGTCCACAACGTACGTTCGCATGTCCTCGTCGATGTGGTGCAGGCTCGCGGTCCGCATCAGCGGGCTGCGCGTCACGATGGTGGTGTGGCAGCCGGCGGCCTGGAAGAACGAGCCGTACTCGATCGCGACCTTCGAGCCGCCGATGATCACACACCGGTTCGGCTCGTAGTCCATGTCCTCGACAAGGCTGGCGAAGTCGAACACCCCGGGCTTGTCGATGCCGGGGATCTCCGGCAGGACGGTGCGAGCTCCGGTGCCGAGCACGAGAGCACGTGCGTGGAAGCGCTCGCCGGCCACCTCGACGGTGGTGCTGTCGATGACAGTCGCCGTGGCGTTGAGGATGTACTCCATCCCCAGCTGCTCCTTGCTCTGCCAGTTCATGAAGGCGTGCGCGGAGTTCCGGCCGGCGCGGAACAGCTCCACCATGTCCAGGATGGAGGCCCGCTTCTCGTCGAACTCGGGGAACCACAGAGTGCCGCTCATCCAGCGGGCCAGGTCCAGCTCGCGAGCCGCCTCGGAGAACAGGTGGTGCGGCACGCAGGCCTGGTGCGGGCAGGAACCGCCGAGGAAGGCCCAGCGGTCGATCGTCAGCTGTCGACCACCGCGGGCCTGCAGGTAGGCCGAACCGAACCTCCCACCGGCGCCGCCACCGACGAAGATCGCGTCGTACTCACGCGGGTCCGCGCGGTCGACGTTGTAGATCGGACCCTCGACCTCACCAGCCTCGGCTCGGTCGATCACCGAGCGCCACTCGGCCATGGTCAGGTGCAGCTCCTGGGTGTCCATCGCCTGAGCATCGGTGGCGGTGGTGGACGGCGGCGAGGTCCCGACCGGGCAACGCAGGACTCGATGTTCGTCCTCCCGTGTCCAACCGCTTCGGTGGCGGCGCGGACATCGTGTGTTCCGTGAACAGCACCCAGGAGAAATCGTCTGGCAACGGCTCCGACACCCTTATCGCCACGTCGGTGACCGAGACCATGACCCGGGCCCGGGCCGCCCAGGCCGCGATCGCCGACTGGTCCCAGGAGCAGGTCGACGAGCTGGTGACAGCCGTCGCCTGGTCGGTGGCGCGCAAGGACCGGGCCGAGGCGCTGGCTCAGCTTGCCGTGGACGAGGGATCGTTCGGCAACTACGCCGACAAGGTCATCAAGATCAACAAACGGGTTCTCGGTGTGCTCGCGGACATGCGTGGGCTACGCACCGTGGGGGTCGTCGAGGAGGACCCCGCCCGTGGACTGGTGAAGATCGCCAAGCCGGTGGGCGTCGTGGCGGCCCTGATCCCGACGACAGGTCCCGACGCGACCCCGCCGGTGAAGACCCTGTTTGCTCTGAAGGGCCGCAACGCCATCGTCGTGGCACCCCATCCGCGCACCCAACAGGCCACCCGAGCAGTCGTCGACTTCATGCGCGAGGCCTGCGAGCAGGTGGGTGCACCTGCCGACCTCGTGCAGTGCGTGGGTGCACCCTCGATGGCAGCCACCCAGGAGCTGATGCGCCAGGCCGACGTGGTCGTCGCGACCGGGGGCGCCGGCATGGTGCGTGCCGCGTACAGCTCGGGCACACCGGCGTACGGCGTGGGGGTGGGCAACGCCGTGCACATCGTCGACGAGACCGCCGACCTTGATGATGCCGCCGGTGCCATCGTGGCGGCCAAGACCTTCGACTACGCCACCAGCTGTCTGGCCGACAACGCGGTCGTCGCGGAGACCTCGATCTACGACGCGTTGCTTGCCAAGCTGGTGGCCCAGGGGGGCCACCTCTGCAGCGCCGCGGAGAAGCAGTCCCTGCAGGCCGCAATGTGGCCCGACGGCGGCGAGATCCCGTCACTGGCCGTCATCGCCAAGTCGGCTGCGACCATCGCCGCCCTTGCCGGCATCACGGTGTCACCCGAGTGCCGGTTCCTCGTGGTCGAGGAGGACGGCGTCGGCCGGGAGCACCCGTTCTCCGGCGAAAAGTTGTCCGTCGTGCTGGCGCTCTACCGCTACGACGGGGGCATCGCGGGCGCCGTCGACCGCGTGAATGCCATCACCGGCTACCAGGGCCTGGGGCACACCTGCGGGATCCACACCAGCAGCGACGCCCACGTGGATGCCGTAGCGCATGGGACCAGGACCGCGCGGGTGCTGGTCAACCAGAACCTCAACGAGGGTGCGGGCAGCCCGCGTAACGGATTGCCGTTCACTCTCAGCCTGAGCTGCGGGTCGTGGGGCGGGAACATCACGACGGAGAACGTCAACGCCCGGCACTTCCTCAACCTCACCTGGGTCTCCCGCGTGGTGCCCCGCGCAGCCATCGACGAGGACGACCTGTTCGCCGCGCACTGGGCGCGCTACGGGCGCTGACGTAAGCGCGCGGTCAGCGGCTGGGGGCCTCGGCACGGAGTGCGTGCAGGGAGGTCCAGGCCCGCGTCGCGAGCTGCAGGTTGAAGCGCGCGTCGGATTCGGTGAGGTCGTAGCCCGAGATCTCCCTGATGCGCTGCAGGCGGTACTTCAGCGTGCTGCGGTGCACCGCGAGTGCGGCGGAGGTCGCGTCATAGTTCCCCCCGCACTCGAGATAGCGCGTCAGGGTCAGGACGAGGTCCGAGTGCTTGCGTGCGTCGTAGTCCAGCAACGACCCCAACCACGAGCTGACGAACCGCTCCACGCCGGAGACGTCGTCCATGCCCGAGAAGATGCCGTAGACGCCGAGGGCATCGAACGCCGTTGCTTGGTCTCCGCCACCAGAGGTCTCCTGCAGACGCAACGCAAACTCGGCCTCCCGCAAGGAGCGCGGGAAGTCCTCGGTGCGCTCGCAATGGCCGCCGACACCGACTCGGCAGCGGCCACCGCCGAGCCCGTTGAGGACAGCGAGGCGGAAGATCTCCCAGGACCGGTCGCAGTCCGAGAGCAGCACGACAGCCCCGCCCCGGGAGACCATGAGCGAGCCGACCCCGGTGTCCCGAGCAGCCCGACGTACGGCGTGGAAGAACGCGTCGTCGTCGCGGGCCCGCAGCCTGCCCTCGACGATCACGACCCGATGACGTCGCTCCAAGTCATAGCCGAGTGCTTGTGCGCGGGCCAGTGCGCTCTGAGAGTCGGTGCCTGCGAGCAGCTCATCGACCAGCTCGCGGCGCACCCGCAGCTCGGTGTCGGCCAGACTGCGCAGCCGGGCGAGTTCCATGGCGAGCACCGTGGTGCCGTGCTCGAGAGCCACCAGCTCCTGCTCGCCGGCGGTGCCGGCCGGGTCGACCAGGATCAACACGCCCAACACGTCGTCCCGCGGGCGGGCCACCGCCAGCAGGCGACCACCTTCGCGCACCGGCCGACCTTCACGAAGCACGCGACGCAGCATCTGCTCGCGGCGAGCGGCCGGGTCCTTGGGGTAGGGGACTGGGCGGTGAGGTCCGGCCCACGCGCGCAGATTGCCGTAGCGATCCTCGACGGCCACGGGATAGCCGGTGAGCTCGTGCACCGCCTGGGCGATGCCCACCTGGCCCTCGCCCGCGACTGCCACCCGGGTCAGTCGATCGTGGATGGCGGTGCTGCGCTCCAGCTTGCCCACGGTCTCGGCCAGCGCCTCAGCGATCGCTCGCTCGCTCGCGTGCAGCCGCGCGTTGGCCAGAGCGATGCCGGTCTCCTGCGCCAGACCGCGGACCAGGAACTGCTCCTCCATCGGCGGGGTCCGGTCGGCACTCACCACGAGGTGTCCCAGGTGGCTGCCGAGCCCTCGAAGCGGGAACGCCCAGCCCCAACCACGTCCGGACATCACGACCGGCCCGCCGCCCGGCCCGAGAGCCGTGAGCTGACTCGTTGCCTCGCTGAGGCCGGCCCCCCGGACGCCGGTCAACGTGCGCTCCTCGATGCCGATCCAACCACTCGCGATCAGATGCACACCCTCGAGGGAGCAGGTGCCGAACGAGGGCACAGCGGTGGAGCACAGATGCAGGATCTGGCGTTCGTCCCTGCTCTCGGTCATGAGCATGGACAACATGAGCAGGCCCTGAAGGTTGGAGAGCTGCTCCTTCAGTGCCTGCTCAGGCGACCTGGTGGTGGCCGGGCTGGTCAGCGTCAGGGCGGTAGTCACCGTCGGGACGCCAAGAACTCGGCCGGCTCCAGGTAGTAAGGGTTGTCCAGCACCATCCCGGCGACCAGCACCCGCGGGTGAGTCTTCAGGATGTCGACCAGGATCTCACCGTCGAAGCGTTCCAGGTCGTAGAGGCAGAGGATCACCTGCGGAAAGCGGGGCAGGAACAAGTTGAGGTTCGCTTCGTACTCGACGAGATCCTCGACCCCCGGCATCTGACGCAACGCCCAGGTCATCTCACCCACCGCCCGAGAGAAGGGATATCCGGCCCCGATGGCGGCGCCCACCACGACTTCCCAGAACGCCAGCATCGCCGCGGCGGAGAAGCTGCCTTCCCGCAGGTAGGTCTCCTGGGAGACCCGCACGTCGAGCTGGCCGTCCCGGAATGACGCAAGGTCGCAACGGTCTTCCAGCGACGAGCGCAGCAGTGCGGGGTCGCCCGTGTCGATGACGCAGACGCACTTGTCACCGCTGCGGATTCCCGCGACAAGATAGGACTCAAGGATGGCGTCTCGCTCATCCGACCCTCGGTAGAAGGCGCAGACGTGGTCTCCGACGTCCAACGCAAGCCCGGGAATCCCGAGCTCGACGGTGTCGCTCACCAGGGCCACCCACCTTCCGTGGCCCGAGCATAGAGAAGCGGGAAGGCAACGGACAGACCCACCAAGGTAGACGTATCACCGCTTTTCGCCCCGTCAGGACACAATGTCACTCCCACTGGCCAGGAGGTCTCTCGTGTCTCGACCGATCAGGTGGGGAGTGCTCTCCACCGCGCTCATCGCCACCAAGGTGCTGCGCGGCGCCGCCCTCTCCCCCGAGGTCGACGTGGTCGCTGTCGGGAGTCGCGGCCTCGACCGCGCGCAGGCGTTCGCCACCGAGTGGGGCATCCCGCGGGCGCATGGGTCGTACGACGACCTGCTGGCCGACGACGAGGTGGAGGCCGTCTACCTTCCTCTGCCCAACGGCCTGCACCACGAGTGGACGATGCGCGCCCTGCAGGCCGGAAAGCACGTGCTGTGCGAGAAGCCCTACAGCAAGCGGCCCGTCGAGGTCGAGGAGGCCTTTGCGGCAGCCGCTGCGGCAGGACTCGTCCTGAGCGAGGCGTTCATGTACCGCTACAACCCGCAGACCGTGCGCGTCGCCCAGCTGGTGCGCGACGGTGCGATCGGCGAGCTGCGCACCATCGCGGCGTCGTTCAGCTGGCCCACCCCACCGACCGGCGACGTGCGCCTGGACGCGTCCCTCGAGGGTGGCTCGCTGCTCGACGTCGGCGTCTACTGCGTCAGCGCTGCCCGGCTGCTGGCCGGCGAGCCGACCCGCGTCTCGGGCCTGTCCCTGATCGGACCCACCGGTGTCGACATCGGCTTCGTCGGATTGCTAGAGCACTCGGGCGGCGTCCTCACCCACTTCGACTGCGGCTTCCACCTGCCCGACCGCAGCCACCTCGAGGTCGTCGGCACCGACGCCACGATCCGGGTCTCCGACCCGTGGCACTGCCTCGCGCCCCGGATCGTCGTGACGACCCGGGACTTGTCGTCGTACGACGTCGAGGTGGGGATCGCCCAGTCCTACCAGCTCGAGCTGGAGGAGGTCGGTCGGGCCATCAGGGGCGAGGCGCACCAGCTGCTCGGCGTCGACGATGCGCTCGGCCAGTCGCGCGCCGTCGCAGCCCTGCTCTCTTCCGCCGAGCCGCGGACTACCGTCACCCTCAGGCCCTGACAGCGCTCGCGCAGCCCTCGCAACGAGGGGATGTCCACCTGGACGAGTGTGAGCGAGGCGATTCCCGCGAAGGTGTCAGGGTTCCTCGGGTAGACCGGCACCGCACGCGACGGCCGTTGCAGCGGTACAGCGACATCACCGAGTCCGATCGGTAGCGCAATCCCCGGGCTCAGATGGTCTCGTGCAGGCACAGGATGTTGCCGTCTGGGTCCTCGAACCAGGCCGCCTTCTCTGCCCCGAGCACACAGACGTGCTCCGTCGTGCGAAGCCCTGGCAGGTCGTAGTCGGCAAACACCGCTCCGCGCGACTCGAGGTCGGCGATGGCCGAGACGATGTCCGAGACCTCGAAGCTCAACGCGGTGTGCGCAGCCTGCGACCCGGCGGGTTTCTCGATCAGCGCCAGAGTAGCGCCGGCCGACAAGCCGAACAGCAACTTCCCGTCGGCGTCCCTTCCCCGAAAAGGAAGGCCGAGAACGCTCGAGTAGAAGGCTCGCGCCTCCTCCGGCTTCGCGATGGGCAGAATCGTTGTTGCGGGAGCGCCGGCCAGACCCATGGTCTCTCCTCTATCAGCACTGCACCCGATCATGGCACCAGCCACGTCGTGCCGCCAGGCCTCTCAGCGCGCGCGGAGAGGTCGATCTGGTGCGTCCGGGATTCCGAGTCGAGTTCATCGAGATAGCACGCCGAGAAATCACGGTCGGCGCGCTCACGTCCAGTGACCGGCCGACCGCGAAAGCCCGTGTCCTGCAGGGGACGAGGAGTCGGATGGACTCCCGCCCCCTCTTGCGGTGTTCCCGCAGGTCGGGGCGTGACAGGTGGAGGTGGCGGGAATCGAACCCGCGTCCTTCGGTGCGGAACCAGGGCTTCTCCGGGTGCAGCCTGCGATTGATTTTCTCGGCCCCGGCGGTCGTGCAGGCACGCTGCCGACAGGCCCAGTCGCTGTGAGGTGTCCCGCTCGACCCCGCGACCGGGCCGAGCAGTGGAGCCTTCTAGCTGATGCCAGGCTCCGGGCCGAAGGCACTCCCGGTCTGACAGCCTGCTCTCGCTACTTAGGCAGCGAGGGCGTAGGCGCGCTGATTGGAATCGGCGCTTGTTGGTTTGCTGGGCATGGTTCTCGAGATCATCCCAGCCATCCTCGACCCGCTTCCCCTGGCTCGACATCCGAAGTCGAGACCATTCACCCCCTGTGCAGTTGTGGTGCCATCCTACCCTCGGTCGGCAACCGGGTTCCGGACAGAGCAGAGCGCACAAGGCTCACCAGGAGCCCCCGCCACCGCCGCCACCACCGCCGCCGGAGGAGCCACCCGAGAAGCCCGACCCGCCCGACGACGAGGGGGTGGTCGCGGCGATGCTGCTCGCCGCAGCGGAGCTGAAGCCGGTGATCGAGTCGCCGAAGTGGCCCATGTCCCAGCCGCTGGGCCCGACATACCAGTACGTCGCCGTGCCGGCTCCAGCGGCCGCAGCGAGCGGTCCGAACACCCGCACCCAGCGCTCGGTGTCCCCGAAGACCACGGCGTACGGCAGGTAACGGCTGAAGATGTCCGCCCCCTCCTCGAACCGCAGCTGGCCGGCCTCGGCCGTGTGCAGGTAGGTCCGGAACCCCTTGGCCTGCACCAGAAGCGCAGCGCCGCGGGCAGTGCGCGCCGGCATCCGCTGGGACAGCAGCACCATCGCCACACCGACGACGGTCAAGGCTATGCCGACCGGTGCCCAGTGCAGGTGCGTCCACAGCAGGTACGTCGACCAGCCACCGCCCACAGCCACCGCCAGACCAGCGGCCTTCCACCGGCCACGGACGCTGTCGGGGCGGCCGCGGAACCAGCCGGCGGTCACCACGTCCCTGTAGAGCGCGTTCTGCACCGCGGCCATGTGTGAGGCGAACGTCCGCTTGATCGCCGACAGCAGCACCACGTCACCGGTTCCGAACAGCCCGGTCATCAGGAGCTGCTCGTACTCCACCGGCTCGCCCGTCCCGAGGGACAGCCGCTCCAGCTGCCAGTCTCGGGAGGAGTACCAGTGCGTGCGTTCGAGCTCGACGATGCGCAGGTGCCCGCGCACAGCGAGGTCGACGATGGTCGCGGTCACGTCGAGGGCGTTCGCCTGTTCGTCGAGCAACGTGCCGAGCTGGCCAGGACGTAGCCCAGGGGGCGGCGCGAACTGCACGGCCACCGGGTCACCGCGCATCGGCGTCGGCTCGTCGGGAACCGACACGGAGTCGTCGGGCAGCACCCCCGGCGTCACACCGGCAAAGCGCCGGTCCCGACCGACGCGACCCACCAGGCTCGCCACACCCCCGAGGCCGCCCAGCAGCACCAACGCCGCTACGGTTCCGGTCAACGGCGTCGGGGTGAGCGACCGACGCAGCGTCGGGCGCTCGACGAGCTGCGGACCGGTCGCGGTGACGACACCGCGGGGCAGGCCGACGGCGACCGTCATCGCGCCGTACGCCGGCAAGCCCGACGGCAGGTCGGCAGTCACCGTGTTGCCACTGGTTGCCAGCGAGCCACAGGCCAGGCTGCTGCCTTGCGGCCCGGCGAAGCACACGCTCCGGGTCGCGGGCACCGGGGTCGACACCCGCACCCGCGCCGACCCGATCGGCACCGGCCACCCGCTGCCGATCGCGTTCCAGTACAGCTCGTCGTGGTCGGGGAACGTGTTGAGCGCGCCATCGACGCGGTAGGAGACGACATAGGTCTGCTGACCGGTCACCGTGCGGTTGGCGTCACCGATCCGAAAGCTCGCCACTCCCCCGCTGTCACCGCGCGTCACGGCTGTCGGTGCACCTGTCGGGCTCGTCACGGAAAAACTGGTGATCGCATACACCCGGTCGCGGTCGTTGTCGTAGGGCACCCGCACCGGGATCTCGCGGTGGATGCCGTGCCGCTGCTGGCCACCGAAGTCATAGGCGATCGTCTCGTGCACGTCCAACCCGCCGTCGCGAGCCACGGTGAGGACGACGTCGTACGACGTGATCTGCTCGGCGCCCGTGTCAGCGACCGCCGGCTCTGTTCCGACTCCGACGCCGAGCACGCACGCGGTGAACCACAGGACCAGCAGACCGCGGAGACTGCTCACACCACTCCGGCCGCTCCGCGAGCACGGCGGCATCGACTCAGCTGTCCTTGCCGCTGCTGCGCCGCGACAACGCGCGCGCCATCTCGCGCTTGGACTGCTTCTCGGCCAGCGCCTGCCGCTTGTCATAGCTCTTCTTGCCGCGGGCCAGGGCGATCTCGACCTTGGCCTTGCCGTCCTTGAAGTACAGCGTGATCGGCACCAGGGTCACCCCGCCTTCCTTCGTCTTGCCGATCAGGCGCACGATCTCCGCCTTGTGCAGCAACAGCTTTCGCTCACGGCGCGGCTCGTGGTTGGTCCACGTGCCCTCGGTGTACTCCGGGATGTGCACCCCGGCCATGAACACCTCGCCGTCGCGGATGTGCGCGAAGCCGTCGATGAGGTTGGCGTGACCTGCGCGCAGCGACTTCACCTCGGTGCCGGTCAGCACGAGGCCTGCCTCGAACACGTCGTCGATGTGGTAGTCGTGGCGGGCCTTGCGGTTCTGGGCGATCAGCTTGCGCCCCAGCTCCTTGGGCATCAGCCGGCCCGTCCACGATCGTCTGTCACTGTCACCGGGCGAGTGTAGGCGGCGCCGCGGCGGCCCGCCTCAGGGAAATCGAGTCAGAGCCAACCCATCGGGTTGGTGGTGCCGCCGTTGACGTAGACCATGAAGTGCAGGTGGCAGCCGGTGGAGTAGCCGGCGCCGGACATGCCTTCGCCGCCGCCGCTGTAGCCGACGAGGTCACCGACGTTGACGCGGGTGCCGTAACCGACTGAGAAGCTCGACAGATGGTTGTAGCTCGTGGCGAGACCGACGCCACGCATGACCCCGTGGTCGATGACCAGCTGGTTGCCGTAGCCGGGCACATCGGCGGTCTGGATCACGGTTCCGGACGCGGCGGCGTGCACGGGCGTGCCGCAGCCGACGCCGAAGTCAGTGCCGTCGTGCAGCTTGTAGATGCCGGTGATCGGGTGCACCCGCATGCCGTACGGCGAGGTGATCGCTGCACTGACCGGGAACGCCAGCACGCCGCTGCCAGAACTGTTGATCGCGCGGCCCGCCGCCCGCGCCCGGGCCGCCGCCCGCCGCGCGGCCCGCGCCCGCGCGGCAAGCACCCGACCCAGGCGAGCCGACTCGGCCCGCATAGTCGCAATCTGGCGCTCCTGCTCAGCCCTCTGCGCCTCGACCGACTGCACGGCGGCGGAGCGGGCCGAGATCAACGTCTCGACGTCCTGCTGCGCGCTCACCGCCTGGTTCTGCAGGTCGGTCACCTCGGCCACCACCTGCTCCTGGCGGTGCTTCATGTCCGCGACGGCCTGCCGCTTGGCGACCAGGTTGGCGCGCAGCGCGGCGAGGTTGGCCCTGCTGTCAGCGAGCCCACCGAGGATGTTGCCTTCCGACCGCAGCGCGCTCTGCACCAGCACGAGCCGGCTCGCGAACTGCGACGGAGACTGCGAGTCGAGCACGACCGCGAGCTCGCCGAGCCCGTTCGCCTGGTACGACGACCGCGCGATGCGCCCGACCAGCTTCTTGTTGTTGGTGATCGTGGTCATGGTGGCCTTGATCTGGCCCTGGGCGCGGGACACCTCGGCCTTGGCCCCCGCCAGCTGCTGACCGAGCAGCCGGTCGCGCTCCTGGGCAGCCAGCAGCCGCCCGTGCACCTCTGCGACCTTGGCCTGGGCCGCGGGCAGCTTGGCCTCGGCCGTGTGCAGCGCGGCGCCCGCCGCGCGCAGGGCCGCGGACGTCTCGTCGAGATCCTTGTTGAGCCCGGTGATCGCCGCGTCGACCCGATGCTTCTGCACGGTCGGGTCACTGGCGGCGGCACTCGTCAGGCTCAGCAGGCTCGCGAGGCTAGCGGTGACAAGGCCGACGACGACGGCAGGGCGACAGCGCATGAGAGGGGCTGAGCTCCAGGGGCTCGAGGATCTCGGGCCGGGCCCCGCGACCAGGTCAGAAACCTGGACAGATCGTGCGTACGACGTGGTGCTGGTGTGACTGGTGGGGCCCGGTGGGTCAGACCCGAAGGTACTTGACCAAGGCCAGCGAGCTGGCGATTGCGGCGAGCGCCACGCCGATGATGAACACCGCGCCGGAGCTCAGCCAGACGTCGCTCCACCCGATGAAGCGGGTGATCGGGAAGTTCGGCTCCAGGATCTTGTCGACCAGCACGCCCTTGAGCAGCACGAACGACCCGGTCGCCAGCAACGCGCCGAGGAAGCCCGAGATCGCGCCCTCGAGCAGGAACGGCAGCTGGATGGAGAAGTTGGAGGCGCCGACGAGCTTCATGATGCCGGTCTCTCGCCGCCGGCTGAAGGCCGCGACCCGGATGGTGTTCACGATGAGGATGATCGACACGAGGATCATCAGCAGCGCCAGCCCACTGGCGAACCACTGGATCCAGGTGAGCACCTTGAAGAACTTCTCCAACAACGCTTTCTGGTCCTGGACCTCCTCGACCCCGGCACGACCGGAGAACGCACTCGCCACGACGTCGAACTTCTTCGGGTCGACCAGCTTGACGCGGTAGGACTCGGGCATCTGGTCCGGCGTGAGGTTGTCGATGATCGCCGAGTTCTTGAACTGCTCGGTGAAGTGCTTGAACGCCTGCGCCTTGGACTCGTAGTAGACCTGCTGGACCTCGGGCATCGCCTGCAGGTCGGCCCTGATGGCGTCGCGCTGCTGCTGGGTGACCTCACCGGCGGCACAGCTGCCGGCCACACCCGGGCCGCTGTCGGTGCCGCAGAGGTAGACCGACACCTCGACCTTGTCGTACCAGTAGTCCTTCATCACCTTGACCTGCTGGTTGAACAGCACGGCGCTGCCGAGGAAGCCCAGCGACACCGCCGTCGTGATGATCATGGCAATGGTCATGATCAGGTTTCGGCGAAGGCCGATGCCGATCTCGTTGACGATGAAGCGTGCGCGCATGCCGTCTCTGTCCTGTCCGTGGCGGTGTGCTGTGCCCTGTCTGCCCTACCTGTCTAGCTGCTGGTCAGTGCGAGTAGCCGTAGACACCCCGGGACTGGTCCCGGACGACTCGGCCGGCCTCGAGCTCGATGACCCGGCGGCGCATCTGGTCGACGATGTCGTCGTCGTGGGTGGCCATGACCACCGTGGTGCCGGTCCGGTTGATGCGGTCCAGCAGTCGCATGATGCCCACGCTGGTGAGCGGGTCGAGGTTGCCCGTCGGCTCGTCGGCGATGAGGATCATCGGCCGGTTGACGAACGCTCGGGCGATGGCCACCCGCTGCTGCTCACCACCGGAGAGCTCGTCGGGCTTGCGGTTCTCCTTGCCCTTGAGGCCGACCAGGTCGAGCACCTCGGGCACCACCTTGGCGATCTGGTGCCGCGGCCGGCCGATGACCTCGAGGGCGAAGGCGACGTTCTCCTGGACGGTCTTGTTGTTCAGCAGCCGGAAGTCCTGGAAGACGGTGCCGACCTGCCGGCGCAGCGCCGGGACCTTCCAGCTGGACAGCCGAGCGAGGTCCTTGCCGGCCACGTGCACCTGGCCGCTGGTGGCGCGTTCCTCCTTGAGGATCAGCCGCAGGAACGTCGACTTGCCCGAGCCCGACTGCCCGACGAGGAAGACGAACTCGCCCTTCTCGATGTCGACGCTGACGTCGCTGAGGGCAGGACGCGTCTGGCTCGGGTAGAGCTTCGTCACGTTCTCGAGGCGGATCACAGGGGGCTCACAGGGGGCTCACCAGCACAGATCAGGGGCACAACCGGCCGACGACCGGTTCTCCGCGAGTCTACGTCGCACGCGCAGAGGGGCCCCGGAATCCGGAGCCCCTCTGCGTGTTCACGTGCGTGCTGTCGTACGCCGCGAGCCGGGCTGGCCGGCTCCCGTCAGCTCAGTGCCTGCGGCGGTCGACCTCAGTGCCTGCGGCGGTCGACCCGGGCCAAGGTGAGGCTCGGCAGGAGCAGGAGCCCACCGCCGGCGATCACGAGAGCGAACGAGACGAGCAGGAGCAAGCCGACCGGCAGCGTCGAGCCGGTGTGCGGCAGGGTGCCGCCACTGGCCAGCACGCTGGCGTTGTCGCCGGGGGTCGTCGCCTGACCGACCTTGGTCGGCAGCACGCTGACCTCGCCGGTAGGCGTGGTGGAGCCGGTGGCGCTGACCGTGGCAGCGACAGTGGCTGACGTTGACGACGACGCCGTCACGACCTGCGGGGTCACGGTCGCGGTGGTCGTGACCGGGGTGGATGTCACCAGGGCCGTCATGGTGACCGGGGCAGTCGTGGTGACCGGGGCAGTCGTGGTGACCGGGGCCGTCGTGGTGACCGGGGCCGTCGTGGTGACCGGGGCCGTCGTGGTCACCGGGGCCGTCGTGGTCACCGGGGCCGTCGTGGTCACCGGGGCCGTCGTGGTCACCGGCGCCGTCGTGGTCACCGGCGCCGTCGTGGTCACCGGCGCCGTCGTGGTCACCGGCGCCGTCGTGGTCACCGGCGCCGTCGTGGTCA
>JANLYQ010000033.1:0-51143 GCA_031365725.1 Sporichthyaceae bacterium
GAGGAGTAGATCGGCGCGGTGCAGCCTTCGACATAGTGCACCGAGGAGCCCTCGTCGGCGATGATCAGCGTCCGCTCGAACTGGCCCATGTTCTCGGTGTTGATGCGGAAGTAGGCCTGCAGCGGGATGTCGACCTTGACCCCCGGCGGCACGTAGATGAACGAGCCACCTGACCACACCGAGGTGTTGAGCGCTGCGAACTTGTTGTCCCCGACGGGGATCACGGTGCCGAAGTACTCGCGGAACATGTCCTCGTGCTCGCGCAGTGCCGTGTCGGTGTCGAGGAACAGGACGCCCTTCTCCTCCAGGTCCTCGCGGATCTGGTGGTAGACGACCTCGGACTCGTACTGCGCGGCGACGCCGGCGATCAGCCGCTGCTTCTCGGCCTCCGGGATGCCCAGGCGGTCGTAGGTGTTCTTGATGTCGGCCGGCAGCTCGTCCCACGACGTGGCCTGCTTCTCGGTCGAGCGGACGAAGTACTTGATGTTGTCGAAGTCGATGCCGGAGAGGTCCGAACCCCACGACGGCATGGGCTTCTTGCCGAACAGCCGCAGCCCCTTGAGCCGCAGGTCGAGCATCCACTGCGGCTCGCTCTTGAGCGCCGAGATGTTGCGTACGACCTCCTCGGACAGGCCGCGCCTGGCGGTGCTGCCGGCGGAGTCGGGGTCCGACCAGCCGAAGGCGTAGCGGCCGAGGGTGTCGACCTCGGCGTGGGTGGTCTCGGGGATGGCGGTCACGGAGCGCTCCTGCGGTCGATCGTGCTCGGGACATAGGTCGTGCAGACGCCGTCGCCGTGGGCGATCGTCGCCAGTCGTTGGACGTGCGTGCCGAGCAGGCGGGCGAAGACCTCGGTCTCGGCCTCGCACAGCTCGGGAAACTGCTCGGCGACGTGGGCGACCGGGCAGTGGTGCTGGCAGAGCTGCTCCCCCGCAGCTGCCGCCGAGCGGGTCGAAGCAGCGTAACCATCGGCGGTCAGCGCCTCGGCAAGGGCCTCGGTGCGACGCCCCGGCGCGGCGGCCTCCACCACCGGTCGATAGCGCGCCTCGAGCTCGAGGACCCGCTGGCGGGCGAACGCCCCGACGGCCTCACGGCCACCGGTGTCGGTGAGGAAGCGCAACGCACCGGCGGCCAGGTCGTCGTAGGCCTGGTCGAACGAGTCGCGCCCGGCGCCGGTCATCACGAAGAGCCGGGCCGGGCGGCCACGACCGCGTACGGCCGTCGACCGGGGCTCGCGCTCCTCGACCAGCCCGGCCGCGACAAGAGCATCGAGATGCCGGCGTACGGCGGCCGCAGTGAGACCCAGGTGCGCCGCGAGGGAGGCCGCCGAGACCGGGCCGCGCTCGAGCACCGCACGTGCAGCACGGTCCCGGGTGCGGTCCTCCACAGCGGATTTCACGACTCCGTCGGCGGTTTTCACAACAACAGTATGCCGTTATTGCTGGGCCCCTGCAAACAGTGGGGTGCGTCCTTCGTAGACTCCGTGCATGCCGCCCGCCGTCGAGGTCGTCGACCTCGTCATGCGGTACGCCGACAAGACCGCGGTCGACGGCCTGTCGCTGACCGTGGAGCAGGGCACCGTGACAGCGGTCCTGGGGCCCAACGGGGCCGGTAAGACGACCACCGTGGAGACCTGCGAGGGCTACCGCCGCCCCCAGTCCGGATCGGTCCGGGTGCTCGGCCTGGACCCGTGGACCGACGCCCGCGCGCTGCGCCCCCGGGTCGGGGTGATGCTGCAGCAGGGCGGGGTCTATTCCGGACTGCGCGCCGAGGAGATGCTGCGGCACATCGCAGCCCTACACGCCCACCCGCTCGACGTGACGACCCTGGTCGAGCGCCTCGGCCTGGGTGCTGCCGGCCGCACGCCCTACCGACGCCTGTCCGGCGGCCAGCAGCAGCGACTCTCCCTGGCCATGGCGGTGGTCGGGCGTCCCGAGCTGGTCTTCCTCGACGAGCCCACCGCCGGGCTCGACCCGCAGGCCCGCCGCGCCACCTGGGAGCTGGTCGAGGCGCTGCGCACCGACGGCGTGACCGTGGTGCTCACCACCCACTTCATGGACGAGGCCGAGCGGCTCGCCGACCGGGTGGTCGTGGTCGACCGCGGCCAGGTGATCGCCGTGGGCTCCCCCGCCGAGCTCACCGCCACCGACGACGGCGGCAGCGTGCGCTTCACCGCGGCCCCCGGGCTCGACCTCGACTCCCTGACCGACGCGCTCCCCCGCGCCAGCCGGGTCGACGAGGTCTCACCGGGCCAGTACGTCGTCATCGGCGGCGTCGACACCCACCTCCTTGCCGACCTGACCCGGTGGTGCGCCGACCGCGAGATCATGCCGGCCGGTCTGACCGTCGACCGTCGCTCGCTCGAGGACGTCTTCCTCGAGCTCACCGGCAGCCAGCTGCGCACATGACCACCTCCTCCCGCGACACGGCCACCGAGACGGGCACGTTCGCTCCCCGTCCCGGCGCCGCGGCGATGCACCGGATGCTCGCCGCGCAGACGGCACTGGAGATCCGCATGGTGCTGCGCAACGGCGAACAGCTGCTGATCACCGTCGTGATCCCGTTGCTGGTGCTGGTGGTCTTCGGCAACGTCAGTGTCATGGACCTCGGCACCCGCGCCGAACGGGTCGACTTCCTGGTGCCCGGTGTCATGGCACTGGCGGTGATGTCGACCAGCTTCACCGGGCTCGCGATCGGCACCGGCTTCGAGCGGCGCTACGGTGCGCTCAAGCGCCTGGGTGCCAGTCCGTTGCCGCGCAGCGCCCTGCTCGGCGCCAAGGCACTCTCGGTCCTGACCATCGAGACCCTGCAGGTCACCGTGCTCGGTCTGGTCGCACTGTCGATGGGGTGGGCGCCGCACGGCTCGTGGGCCGCCGTGGTCCTGCTGCTGCTGGTAGGCACCGCGGCCTTCGCCGCCCTGGCGCTCCTGATGGCGGGCACCTTGCGGGCCGAGGCGACGCTGGCAGGAGCCAACCTCGTCTACCTGCTGCTGCTGGTCAGCGGAGGCATAGCGGTGCCTCTCAGCAAGTTCCCGGCCGGTGCGCGACCGGTGCTCGAGGCCTTGCCGGCCGGCGCGCTGTCCGAGAGTCTGCGCCGGGTGCTGCGCGACGGGCAGGGCCTGCCGTGGTGGGCGGTCCTGGTGCTGGTCGGCTGGGCAGGCGTGGCCGGCGTGATCGCCACCCGATCGTTCCGCTGGGAATGACCGATGCCCGATCCAGGGTCGCTACGTCGCTCCGTAGGGTTGCTGTCGTGATCAAGAGGCTGCGGTCCTGGTGGCGGCGACCGCCCGCGCCGATCGTCGTACAGCGGACGTTCCTCGCCGTGCTCGCCGCCAACATCGCCATCGTGGTCACCGGTGCGGCCGTGCGACTGACCGCCTCGGGCCTGGGCTGTCCGACCTTCCCGCGGTGCACCGACAGCAGCCTGGTGGTCACCCGGGCGATGGGCGTGCACGGCCTGGTGGAGTTCACCAACAGGATGCTGACCTTCGTCCTGACTGCGGTGGTGGCGACGGCGGTCATCGTTGCCTGGCGGGCGCGGCGCAGTGACCTGCGCACCCCGGCTCTGCTGCTCGTCGGCGGGATCGTCGCCCAGGCGCTGCTGGGGGGTGTGACGGTGCTGACCGGGCTCAACCCGGTGACGGTGATGGCGCACTTCCTGCTGTCGATGGTGCTCATCGCGCTTGCCACCCGCGCGTTCGAGTCCGCGACCCGGCCCCCAGTCGTCCCCGGCCCGCCGGTAGCCGCTGTGCACCCGGCTCTGGTGCTCGGTGGTCGGGCGGCCGTCCTGGTGTCGGCACTGCTGCTGGTGGCCGGCACCGTGGTCACCGGCACCGGGCCGCACTCCGGCGACCTGCACGCCACCCGGAGGCTGCCGTTCGACCCTGCTGACGTCACCCAGCTGCACGCCGACCTGGTGTTCCTGCTGGTCGGTCTCGCCGTGGGCGTCGCGCTGGCCCTGCGCGCCGCCGGGGGGCCGCCGGGCGCGTCGAGGCGGGCGCACACTCTGCTCTGGCTGCTGCTCGCGCAAGGCGTCGTCGGCTACGTGCAGTACTTCACCGGCGTGCCGGGCGGGTTGGTCGCCGTGCACGTGCTGGGCGCCTGCCTGACGTGGGTGGCTGCTCTGCGGCTGGCCCTCGCCTTGCGACCACCGGCGGCGCCGGGAGCGCCGGCGCCCGCGCTCGACCTAGTCCGACGAGGGGCTGGGGTCTGAGGGACCCCACGGTGCCGTGTCGCCGGTGCCCGAACGATCCTGCACGGCAAAGCGCGGGCTGCCGCCACTGCACGTGGCCTCGACCTGCACCTCGCCCTCGCCGCCACTGGACTGGTGGAACGTCACCGATGCCTCGGTCGCCGGACCGCCGCGGATCTCGTCGATCTGCCAGCCGACTGCGGGCGAGGCGCTCAGGCTCACTGACGTCCCACTGCAGGTGCCGGCCACGAAACCACCGCGCGTCGTGAGGCTGCGGGACGCGTCGATCGTGGGTGTGGGGGTCGGAGGGGGGCTGGTGCTCGGCCGCGAACTCGGTGTGCCGTGGTTGCCGTCGTCCCCGGTAGAGCCGGTGGTGGGGTGGGAACTGCCACCGGAGCCAGCCGAGGTGGGAGTGCCGTGGCCGGTGCCGCCCCCAGAACCCGGCGTCCCGCTGCCGCCCGACGGGCCGCCGGGCCTGCTCGTCGCACCGTTCGCGCTGGAGTGACCGGGGCCGGTGGACGACGTGGCCGCGGAGTGGTGGGGCTTGGGTCGGGTCGTGGCCAGCGCCGAGGACGTCCCGGCGGGTACGCCGGTGGGCGAGCCGGACGCGTAGCCGGCGGAGTCCGAGGGCCGGCCCGAGCCCATCGAGCCACCGAGCGGACCGGACGCAGCGTCGAGGCTGGCAGCGGTGTGGGTGAACGGGTCGCCGACGAGCCCGGCGGCGCCGAAGCCCACACCGACGGAGGCCCCCGCGAACACCACCCAGAGCGCAATCAGCGCTACCCGCCTGTCCACGGGAACATCCTGCGCCGTCGCGGGCGGTATGGGGGCTAATCCACTGCTAACACAGGTCCAGAACCACCCCGTGCGGGCATGTTCCCACGCGGAGGTTGGTCCTGCCCACTAGCGTCGCCGTCGTGGCCGTGCTGCTGATCATCGAGGACGACCCGCACATCCGCAGCGCCCTGACCAGGGCTCTCACCGATCGCGGGCACGCGGTCTCCTCCGAGCCTGCCGCGCTGCGGGGGCTCCAACGGGTGATCGACGACCCGCCGGACCTGGTGGTGCTCGACCTCGGCCTGCCCGATGTCGACGGCGTGCAGCTCCTGCGCATGCTGCGACCCGTGAGTGCCGTTCCGGTCATCGTGGCGACCGCCCGCGACGACGACGCCTCGACGGTCGCGGCGCTGGACGCCGGCGCCGACGACTACCTCGTCAAGCCGTTCAGCGCCGAGCAGCTCGACGCCCGCATCCGGGCGGTGCTGCGACGCAGCGCCACCAACGAGCCGGCGATCCTCACCGTCGGCGGGCTGACGGTCGACCTGAAGGCCCGGTCGGCGATCCTGGACGGCGTCCTGCTCGACCTGCGTCCGCGCGAGTTCGACCTGCTGGCCTACCTCGCCGCCCGGCCCGGGGAGGTCGTCACCAAGCGCACTCTGCTGGCCGACGTCTGGCTCTCGCCCTTCGGTGGCGCCGACAAGACCGTCGACGTGCACCTGTCCTGGCTGCGACGCAAGCTCGGCGAGACGGCGGCCGAGCCGCGCCTGCTGCACTCCGTCCGCGGTGTCGGGGTCAAGCTGGTGCCGGCCCCGCCCGAGATGTGACCCGCCGGTGAGACGACGTCTGGCGCTCCTGGTCGCCGGCACCACCTCGGTGGTGTTGCTCGCCTTCCTTGTCCCGCTCTCGGTTCTGGCCAGCAAAGCCGCTGCGAGCGACGCCATCAACGCGACGACCAGTCGCACCCAGGCCCTGGTGTCGGCCGTGGCGTCCGGGGCCGGACCCGCAGAGATCCAGGGGCAGGTCGACCAGCTCAGCCGCTCGGGGTTGACGGTCCGGCTCGGTCATCCGTCGGCCGGCGCTCCGCTCGCGACCACCGTCCGTCGTACGTCGAGTGGCGCGGCCGTGGTGCGACAGCCGGTCGTGGTCGGTGGCAAGACCGTGGTCGTCGTTACGGAGGTCCCGCGGTCCCGGTTGCGGCGGGGAGTCGCCAGGGCATGGGCGGTGCTCCTGCTGCTGGGAGCGGTCCTCGTCGGGCTGTCCCTGGTCGTCGCCGACCGGTTGGCCCGCTCGCTCACCCGCCCGATCACCGACCTGGCGCAGACCGCCGAGCGCCTCGGCGCCGGTGACCTCAGCGCCCGCACGGTGCCCGGCGGCCCGGACGAGGTGCGCGAGGTGGGCGTGGCGGTCAACCTCCTGGCCGCGCGCATCGCCGAGCTGCTCACCCACGAGCGCGAGTCGGTTGCCGACCTCAGCCACCGGCTGCGGACCCCCATCACCGCCCTGCGTCTCGACGTCGACTCGCTGGCCGCCGGCGCCGAGCGGGACCGCCTGGCCGCCGGGGTCGACGAGCTCACCCGTCAGGTGGATGCCGTCATCCGCGAGGGCCGACGACCTGTCCGCGAGGGTGTCGATGCCCGCTGCGACGCTCGCGAGGTCACCCGCGAACGCGTCGAGTTCTGGACCGCGCTCACCGAGGACCAGGGCCGGGAAGTCACCGTCGCCCTCCCGGACCAGACGTGTCTCGTGCGCGCTTCGGCCGACGACCTGGGCGCCGCCCTCGACGCACTGATCGGCAATGTCGTGTCGCACACCCCTGAGGGTGCGGCGATGCACGTCGTGCTCACGGCTGAAGCGAGCGGCGGGGCGCTCCTGCTGGTCGACGACGAGGGTCCAGGCTTCTCCGACTCGGCCGTGCTCGCCCGGGGCGAGAGCCGGGCCGGTTCGACAGGACTGGGCCTGGACATCGCCCGGCGTACGGCGGCCGCCTCGGGCGGCGACCTGCGCATCGGCCGGTCGTCGCCGGGGGGTGCCCGGGTGTCGCTGCGCCTGGGTGCCCCCGCGGGCTGAGCTAGAAGGGCAGCAGCGGGTCGATCGCGACGGCGAGGAACAGCAGCGTCAGGTAGGTGATCGAGCCGTGGAAGAGCCGCATGGCGTGCTCCTCGACCGAACGGCCGCCGATCGCCGGTCCGACCTCAGCGACCGAGCGGGCCCGACGCAGCAGCAGGTGGGCCTCACGCAGGAAGGCGGCACCGAGGACGACCGCCGCCAACGCATAGACCGGTGTGGTAGCCGCCACCGGCCAGAGCAGGAGCGAGGTGGCCACCATCACCCAGCTGTAGGTCACCACCCGACGCGCCACCGAGACCGAGTCCGTGACGACCGGCAGCATCGGCACACCGGCCGCGGCGTAGTCCTCGCGGAACCTCATCGACAACGGCCAGTAGTGCGGCGGGGTCCAGAAGAAGATGATCGCGAAGAGCACCACCGGGGTCCACGACAGCGAGCCGGTGACCGCGGACCACCCGATCAGCACCGGCATGCAGCCGGCCGCTCCGCCCCACACGATGTTCTGGGCGGTGCGTCGCTTGAGCGCCAGCGTGTAGACGAGGACGTAGAAGGCGATGGCGGCCAGGGCGAGCACCGCCGGCAACCACCCCGTGGTTGCAGCGAGCCAGCCGACCGACAGCACGCCGAGCGTGAGACCGAACACCAAGGCCTCCACCGGACTCACCAGCCCCGTGGCCAGCGGGCGCCGCTCGGTGCGGTGCATGAGGCGGTCGATGTCGCGGTCGAGAAAGCAGTTCAGCGTGTTCGCCGAGCCGGCTGCCAAAGCGCCGCCGACCAGAGTCGCTGCCACCAACCGCCAAGGCGGGATGCCGCCGTCAGCCAGCAGCATCGTGGGCACGGTGGTGACCAGGAGCAGCTCGATGATCCGCGGCTTGGTCAGAGCGACGAAGGCCGACGCGGTCTGCCGCCGGGTCCGTGGGCGATCGGGACCGACCTCGACGCCACGGCGGGCCACCGCAGGGCGGGAGTCCACTGCCGTCACGCGCACCTCGATCCGTCCTCGTCGTCTCGTTCCGACCTGGTGGACGGCCGCCGCGCCGTCGTTTGTCCGGTCCGCCCTCGGGCAACCACTCTACGCAACTGTAATCGCCGTACTTTGCGAGCCGCACGCCGCGGGTACGCTCCACGAGCCGTCCCCGTCAACGTCCTGCCACGACGAAGGAGACCTGACCTGTGAGCACGTCGAAGCTCGAGTGGGCCGACCTCGACCGGCGGGCCGTGGACACCGTCCGAGCGCTCGCCATGGACGCGGTGCAGAAGGTCGGCAACGGCCACCCGGGTACGGCGATGAGCCTCGCCCCAGCGGCGTACCTCCTCTTCCAGCGGCACCTGCGCCATGACCCCACCGACCCCGGCTGGACCGGGCGGGACCGGTTCGTGCTGTCCTGCGGACACTCGAGCCTGACGCTGTACATCCAGCTCTACCTCTCGGGCTACGGCCTCGAGCTCGACGACCTCAAGGCGCTGCGTACCTGGGGCTCGCTCACCCCTGGCCACCCCGAGCACGGGCATACCGCCGGTGTCGAGACCACCACCGGTCCGCTCGGGCAGGGCGTCGGCAACGCGGTCGGCATGGCCATGGCCGCGCGCCGCGAGCGCGGTCTGCTCGACCCCGACGCCGCTCCTGGCGAGAGCATTTTCGACCACATGGTTTGGTGCATCGCCTCCGATGGCGACATCGAGGAAGGCGTCTCCTCCGAGGCATCCTCGCTCGCTGCGACGCAGCGCCTCGGCAACCTGGTGCTCATCTACGACCACAACCACATCTCGATCGAGGACGACACGACGATCGCGCTGTCGGAGGACACCGCCGCACGCTACGAGGCCTACGGCTGGCACGTGCAGGAGGTGGACTGGATGCACGACGGCAGCTATGTGGAGAACGTGCAGGCGCTGTCCGATGCCTTCGACACGGCGCGGGCCGTCACCGATCGACCGTCGTTCATCTCGTTGCGCACCGTGATCGCCTGGCCGGCCCCCACCGCCCAGAACTCCGGCAAGGCCCACGGCAGTGCCCTGGGAGCGGACGAGGTCGCGGCCACCAAGAAGCTCATGGGTATGAACCCCGACCTCACCTTCGACGTCGACGACGAGGTGCTGGCGCACGCCCGCGAGGTCGTCTCCCGTGGTCGCGAGGCGCACGCAGCATGGGACGAGGAGTTCGCGGCCTGGTCCGGGAGCAACCCCGAGGGCAAGGCGCTGCTCGACCGGATGCGCACCCGCACCCTGCCCGAGGGCTGGGCCGCTGCACTGCCGGAGTTTCCCGCCGATGCCAAGGGCATGGCCACCCGCAAGGCCTCCGGCACCGTGCTGGAGAAGATTGCCCCGGTTCTGCCCGAGCTCTGGGGTGGGTCGGCAGACCTGGCCGAGTCCAACAACACGACACCCAAGGGCGAGCCGTCGTTCCTGCCGGAGGATCGCCAGTCCAAGGCGTTCACCGGCGGACCCTACGGGCGGGTGCTGCACTTCGGCATCCGCGAGCACGCCATGGGCTCGATCATGAACGGCATCGCGCTGCACGGCGGCACCCGCGTCTACGGTGGCACCTTCCTGGTCTTCAGCGACTACATGCGCCCGGCCGTGCGGCTGGCCGCGCTGATGAAGCTGCCCGTCACCTACGTCTGGACCCACGACTCGATCGGGCTCGGGGAAGACGGTCCCACCCACCAGCCGGTCGAGCATCTGGCGGCGCTGCGCGCGATCCCGGGCCTCGACGTCGTCCGCCCGGCGGACGGCAACGAGACAGCGGTCGCCTGGCGCACCATCCTCGAGCACACCGATCGCCCCGCCGGTCTGATCCTGAGCCGGCAGGACCTGCCGACGTGGGACCGCGCCGAGCACGGTGCGGCCGAAGGCACCGCGCGCGGGGGCTACGTGCTCGCCGACGCGACCGGTGGTCAGCCGCAGGTGCTGATCGTTGCCACCGGCTCCGAGGTGCAGCTGGCGATGACGGCCCGCGAACGCCTCGAGGCCGAGGGCACACCCACCCGAGTGGTGTCCATGCCCTGCATCGAGTGGTTCAACTCCCAGGACCGCTCCTACCAGCAGCAGGTCATCCCCAGCTCGGTGAAGGCTCGCGTCAGCGTCGAGGCAGCCATCGGCATGGGCTGGCGCGACATCGTCGGTGAGGCCGGCGAGATCGTCAGCCTCGAGCACTTCGGCGCCAGCGCCGCACACACCGTGCTCTTCGAGCAGTTCGGCTTCACCCCCGACCGCGTGGTCGCCGCCGCACACGCCTCGCTCGAGCGGGTCGGCGTCATCACCGGCAGCACGACCGGCACCTGAGCGCCCGACCACCGCCACCGACCCACCCCCACCACACCGAAGGGAGCAGGACCGATGACGGACACCCTGCGCCAGCGCTCCGACGAGGGCGTGGCCATCTGGCTCGACGACATGAGCCGCGGCCGCCTCGCCACCGACAACCTCGCCGACCTGATCCGCGACAAACATGTCGTCGGCGTCACGACCAACCCCACGATCTTCCAGAAGGCGATCAGCGACAGCGAGCTCTACGACCGGCAAGTGCGTGACCTCGCCGTCCGCGGCCTCGAGGTCGACGAAGCGCTCCGCATGATCACGACGTACGACGTGCGGTGGGCCTGCGACATCCTGCGCCCGGTCTACGACACCAGCGGGGGCGCCGACGGCCGGGTCTCCATCGAGGTCGACCCGAGGCTCGCGCACGAGACCGAGCGCACTGTGGCCGAGGCCCGCCAGCTCTGGTGGCTGGTCGATCGACCCAACCTGTTCATCAAGATCCCGGCGACCAAAGCCGGACTGCCGGCGATCGCGACGTGCCTGGCCGAAGGCATCAGCGTCAACGTCACCCTGATCTTCTCCCTCGAGCGCTACCGCGCCGTGATGGATGCCTACCTCTATGGTCTAGAACGAGCCCGGGCCGCCGGTCACGACCTGAGTCGGCTCACCTCGGTCGCGTCGTTCTTCGTCAGCCGGGTCGACACCGAGATCGACAAGCGCCTCGACAAGATCGGCTCACCGGAGGCCGCCGACCTCAAGGGCAAGGCCGCGATCGCCAACGCCCGCCTGGCGTTCCAGGCCTACGAAGAGGTTTTTGCCGGACCGCGATGGTCGGCGATCGCCGAGGGTGGCGGCACCCCGCAGCGTCCGCTGTGGGCCTCGACGGGAGTCAAGGACCCCGCCTACGACGACACGCAGTACGTCGTCGAGCTGGTCAGTCGCGGTGTGGTCAACACCATGCCCGAGCCGACCCTCGACGCGGTGGCCGACCACGGCGTCGTCCGCGGTGACACCATCCGCGGCGAGTACGCCACCGCGGCCGCCACCATGGCAGCCCTGGCCGCTGCCGGCGTCGACGTCGACGAGGTCGTGCAGCTGCTCGAGGAGGAGGGCGTGTCGAAGTTCGAGGCCTCCTGGAACGAGCTGCTGGCCTCGACCAAGGCCGAGCTCGAGCGGCTCGCGACCGAGGCCGGCAAGGCCGACGCATGAGTGTGACGGTCCGACTCGCCGGCGACGACGCGTCGTCGACCGACAGTGCCGTCTCCGGCATCGCGGCTGGTCTTGCCGCGCGAGACGCCTCCCTGTGGGGCGCGGACGCGGAGCAGGAGGCCGGTCAGCGCCTTGGCTGGCTGGACCTGCCGACCACCTCCGTCGAGCTGTTGCCGCAGCTGCGCGAGCTGGCGGCCACGTTGGCAGCGCACGGCCTCGACCACATCGTCCTGGCCGGCATGGGCGGCTCCTCCCTGGCGCCGGAGGTCATCACCCGCACCGCTGGCGTCGAGCTCACCATCCTCGACAGCACCGACCCGCACCAGGTCGGGGCGGCGCTCGCCGACCGGCTGGACCGCACCGTCCTGGTGGTGGCTTCCAAGAGCGGGGGCACGGCCGAGACCGACTCGCACCGCAGGGCCTACGAGCAGGCATTCCGAGACGCCGGGCTCGACGACGCGGCGATCGCTGCGCGCATCGTGGTGGTGACCGACCCGGGTTCCCCGCTGCACGACCAGGCGGCCGCGGCGGGTTACACCGTCGTGCTGGCCGACCCGTCGGTGGGCGGACGCTACAGCGCTCTGTCCGCCTTCGGCATCACGCCGAGCCTGCTTGCCGGGGCCGACGTCGAGTCCCTGCTGGCCGACGCACGGTCAACTGCCATGGCGCTCGCCGACGAGGACAACGACGGCGTGCGGCTGGGGTCAGCACTCGGGGTTGCGGCCCTGGCCGGGCGCGACAAGCTGGTCCTGGCCGACCACGGATCGGGCATCGTCGGATTCGGCGACTGGGCCGAGCAGCTGGTGGCAGAGTCGACCGGCAAGCTGGGTCGCGGCATCCTGCCGGTGGTGGTCGAGGGGGTCGAGGCACCAGGTTTCCTCGACGCGGGGCCCGACGGTCACCCCGTCGTCATCGGCGACCCGCCCGACGGGCACGACCTCACGTCGGTCGCCGGCAGCCTGGGCGGCCAGTTCTTCCTCTGGGAGTACGCCACCGTGGTGGCCGGCAAGGTCCTCGGCATCAATCCGTTCGACCAGCCCAACGTCGCCGAGTCCAAGGCCAACACGACGACCCTGCTGGAGGAGTCCGGCGACGGTCCGCTGCCCGAGGGCGAGCCCGTCCTGGTCGAGGGAGCGGTCCAGGTGCACGGGGACCTGATCGCGCTCGGCTCCCCCACCGACCTGGCCGGCGTGCTGCGTGGTCTTCTCGCCGCGGTCGGACCCGGTGGCTACCTCGCCGTCATGGCCTACCTCGACCGGCACGGCGACGGCGCCACCGCCGACCTCCGTCGGTCGCTCGCGGCCGCCGCGGGCGGTCACCCGGTGACGTTCGGCTGGGCACCGCGATTCCTGCACTCCACGGGGCAGTTCCACAAGGGCGGTCCGCAGACCGGGGTCTTCCTGCAGGTCACCGGCACCGTGGAGAGCGACGTCGACGTGCCTGGGCGACCCTTCACCTTCGGTCGCCTGCAGATGGCGCAGGCGCTGGGCGACCAGCGGGCGCTGGCCGGACGCGAACGCCCCGTCGTACGGCTGCATCTCACCGACCGTACGACCGGTGTCGCCGAGCTGCTCGCCGCGGCTGCCTCGTTGTCCGGATCGACCGCATGAGCCACGTCGTGGCCGGGGGCAGCCCGGGAAACCCGCTGCGCGATGTCCGCGACCGCCGCCTGCCGCGGGTCCCCGGCCCGTGCGCGCTCGTCGTCTTCGGTGTGACCGGCGACCTCGCCCGGAAGAAGCTCATCCCCGCGGTCTACGACCTGGCCAACCGCGGCCTGCTGCCCCCGGGCTTCTCGCTGCTGGGCTTCGCTCGACGCGACTGGGGCGACGGCGAGTTCGCCGACCTCGCGCGCACGGCCGCGCAGGAGCACTCCCGCACCGGCTTTCGTGACGACGTCTGGTCCCGGCTGGCCGACAGCATCAGGTTCGTCCCCGGCTCCTTCGACGACGACGCCGCGTTCGACACCCTGGCCGACACCCTCGTGCAGATGGAGGAGTCGCACGGCATCCAGGGCAACGCCGCGTTCTACCTCTCGATCCCCCCGCCGATGTTCCCGGTGGTGCTCAAGCAGATGCAACGCACCCGGATGGCCGACAACGACGAACGCGGCGGTTGGCGCCGGGTCGTCGTCGAGAAGCCGTTCGGTCACGACCTGCAGAGCGGTGTCGAGCTGAACAAGCTCGTCGACGACGTCTTCACCGCGCAGGACGTGTTCCGCATCGACCACTACCTCGGGAAGGAGACGGTCCAGAACCTCCTCGCGCTGCGGTTCGCCAACACGCTGTTCGAGCCGGTCTGGAACGGCAACTTCGTCGACTCGGTGCAGATCACCATGGCCGAGGACGTCGGCATCGGCACCCGGGCCGGTTTCTACGACACCGCCGGGGCGGCCCGTGACGTCCTGCAGAACCACGTCCTGCAGCTGCTCGCCCTGACCGCCATGGAGGAGCCGGTCTCCTTCGACGCCGAGTCGATCCGCACCGAGAAGACGAAGGTTCTCGGCGCGATCGAGCTGCCGAAGAAGCTGGCCGACTATGCGATCCGCGGGCAGTACGACCAGGGCTGGCTCGGCGGTCAGCGCGTGGTGTCCTACCTCGACGAGGAGAACATCCCCGCGGGCTCGACTACCGAGACCTACGCCGCCGTCCGGCTCGACGTGCAGACCCGACGCTGGGCCGGGGTGCCGTTCTACCTGCGCACCGGCAAGCGGCTGCCCCGCCGCGTCACCGAGATCGCGGTCGTCTTCAAGAAGGCCCCGCACCTGCCGTTCGCCGCGACCGACACCGAGGAGCTCGGCCACAACCAGCTCGTGATCCGGGTGCAGCCCGACGAGGGTGTGACGCTTCGGTTCGGCTCCAAGGTGCCCGGTTCGGCCATGGAGGTCCGCGACGTGTCGATGGACTTCCTCTACGGCGAGGCGTTCACCGAGTCCTCACCCGAAGCCTACGAGCGGCTGCTGCTCGACGTGCTCATAGGCGACGCCACCCTGTTCCCCCGCAACGAAGAGGTCGAGCTGTCCTGGAAGGTCATCGACCCGCTGGAAGCCTTCTGGGCAGGGACCAAGCCTGAGCTCTACCGAGCCGGTGAGTGGGGGCCGCGCGGTGCCGACGAGATGCTCGCCCGTGACGGACGCGTCTGGAGGCGACCGTAGTCATGACCACCATCCTGTGGGACACCAACGGCACCGAGATCGTCAAGACCCTGTCGGCCGAACGCCGCGCGGCCGGTGCGCTTGCCTCCGGTCTGGCGCTGACCCTGGTCGTCGTGGCCGACGAGGAGCACGCCGAGGAGGCTCAGCAGGCTGCGACGGCTGCGGCGTCGGCGCACCCGTGCCGCCTGCTCGTCGTCGTACGTCGTCGGGTCGATGCCGATGACCGCCTCGATGCCGAGGTGCAGGTCGGCGGGCGCCTCGGCGCCAACGAGGCGGTGATGATGCGGATGTACGGACGACTGGCTCTGCACGCCGAGTCCGTCGTCCTGCCGCTGCTGGCCTCCGACGCACCGGTCGTCACCTGGTGGCACGGCACCACGCCGGACAAGCTCGCCCACGACGCCCTCGGTGTCCTCGCCTCGCGACGGGTCACTGACGCTACGGCGCTGGGTGCCGACGCCGCGGCCGCGCTCCGGCGGCGGGCGAAGGACTACGCGCCCGGCGACACCGACCTCGCCTGGACCCGCACCACCCCGTGGCGGGCGCTGCTCGCATCGGCCTTCGACGACATGTTCGCCGAGCCCACCTCCGCCGAGGTCCAGGCTGAGGCGGGCAACCCCAGCGCTGCCCTTCTTGCCGGCTGGCTCACGACCCGGCTCAAGATCCGGGTACGGCGCACCGACACCGCCGGCCCCGGGATCACCGCCGTCGAGGTCCGCTTCGCCGGCAAGGAGCGGCTGCGCATCGACCGCCCTGACGGCTATCTCGCGACCCTGTCGCGCACCGGCATCTCCGACCGGCAGCTGCCGCTGCGGCGACGGGACCTCGGTGAGCTGCTCGGCGACGAGCTCCGGCGCCTCGACGCCGACCAGCCCTACGCCGACGCCCTGTCGGCTGTCACCGGTGAGAAGAACCTCGACGACCGACCCCCCATGCGCACGCTGGTGTGGTGGGACCCGACCGGCAACAGCCGGTCGAAGGCCGTGAAGAAAACCACACCTGCCACAACCAGCAAGGCGCCCGCCAAGTCCGCAGCCAAGTCCGCAGCGAAGCCGCCGGCCAAGCCGCCGGTATCAGGGGCTGCCGTCGCCAAGGCCACCCGCCGCAAGGCGGCCGAGGCGTCCAAGGCGGCTGCCGGGGTCCGGGCGCGCACCGCCAAGAAGGTCGCGGCTCGTCGCTCGACAGGCACGGGCGAGTGAGCACTCCTACCGTCCTGGTGCACCGAGATCCGGCGGAGCTCGCAGGTGCCGTAGCGGCCCGACTGATCACCCGCCTGGTCGACGTCCAGTCCGCCCGCGGCTCGGCATCCCTGGTGCTCACGGGAGGCACCATCGCCCGGGACACCCTGGCGGCAGTGGCCGCCTCCCCCGCCCGGGGTGCGGTCGACTGGCGGCGTCTGGACCTGTGGTGGGGCGACGAGCGCTTCCTGCCCGCCGGAGATCCTGCACGCAACGAGACCTTGGCTCGCGAAGCCCTGCTGGACGCCGTTCCCCTGGACGCCGAGCGGGTGCACCCGATGGGTGCCTCGGACGGCCCGGACGGCAACGACCCCGATGCGGCTGCCGATCGCTATGCGGACGCCCTGGCCCGCAGCTCCCGGCCGGAGGACCACGGCCCCGCGCCGACCTTCGACGTGTGCCTGCTCGGGGTAGGGCCGGACGGGCACATCGCGTCGCTGTTCCCCGGGCACCCCGCGTTGTACGACGACCGGCCGGTGGTGGCGGTGCGCAACGCCCCCAAGCCACCCCCGACGCGGCTCTCGCTGACCCTGCCGGTCATCCAGGGGGCGCGCGAGGTGTGGGCCGTGGTCGCCGGTGAGGACAAGGCGGCCGCCGTCGCCATGGCTCTGTCCGGCGCCGGGACGCGCCAGGTGCCTGCCGGCGGCGCGGTCGGCCGGGACCGCTCGCTGTGGTTGCTCGACCGAGCCGCTGCTGCTCACCTGCCCACGGGCATGGCGCGGATCGCCTCGCCCTGACGCAGCTGTCCGTCGAGCGTCGTTCTAGCCTGGCGACATGTGCCGCAGCATCAAGACCTTGCGCCCGCCGTACGCCGACCAGGTCAGCTCCGAGGACGTGACGGCCGCCGCGCTGCAGTACGTCCGCAAGATCAGCGGCTTCCGGTCGCCCAGCCGCTCGAACGCGGCGACTTTCGACGCGGCGGTGGCCGCCGTGACTGCGGCCACCCAGCAGCTGCTGGACTCCCTGGTCCTGCCGCCGGCGCGCGGGGTAGACCCAGCCAGGAGTCGGCCGGCCGACCGGTAGCCTCACGGCCGCCATGACCACGAAGGACAGCCCGCCGGCGCCGCGTCTGCCGACACCGTCGGCCATACGCACCTACAAGCGCCGCGCCAGTCGCGTCACCACGGGCCAGCGGGGCGCCCTGGGCCGGCTCTGGTCGACGTACGGCCTGACCGTCGACGGAACGCCGTTGGACCTGGCCGTGCTGTTCGGTCGGGACGCACCGCTCGCGCTCGAGATCGGCTTCGGCATGGGCGAGGCGACCGCCGAGATGGCAGGTGCGGACCCGGCCACGGACCTGCTGGCGGTCGACGTGCACACGCCGGGCCAGGGCAACCTGCTCCGACTCGCCGAGCTCGCTGGGCTGACCAACGTGCGGGTGGCCGACGGTGACGCACTGGTGCTGCTGCGGCACATGCTCGGCGGGGCGAGCCTGGCCGCGATCCGGGTCTTCTTTCCCGACCCGTGGCCCAAGACCCGGCACCACAAACGCCGCCTGGTGACCGACCAGTTCCTCGCTCTGTGCGCCGACCGGCTGGTCGACGGCGGGCTGCTGCACGTGGCTACCGACGTCGACTCCTACGCGGAGCTCGTGGCGGCGGGCCTGGCCCGGTCCCGCCAGTTCTCCGGGCTCCGCCCACCGTGGCGGGCTGCGACCAGGTTCGAGGGTCAGGCGCTGCGGGCCGGGCGGACCTGTCACGACCTCGCCGCTGTGCGCGTGGCCCGGTGATGTCCACCACAGCGCCAGCGTCCGGCTCCGGGGCTGTGATACCTGCAGGCGGTCATCGCGCCCAGCACCGACCCGGATGCGGGCGTGATCCGCGAGATCCTGTCTCGCCGGCGCGTCGCCTCACGCCCTAGCCGCCTAACGCCCTAGCCGGTCGTCGACCGCGCTCCCGGGGGCCGTCAGGACAGGACGGCGATCACGACGGTGACGTTGTCGATGCCGCCGTGCGCCAGTGCAGCCTCGACCAGGGCGTCGCAGGCAGCCTCGGCGTCACCGGTGCCGAGCAGGTCGGCGATCTCCTGGGCATCGACCAGGTTCGACAGACCGTCGCTGCAGAGCAGGAGCCGCGTCCCGGCCGGAGCAGCAAGGGTGACCACATCCGGTCGGACCACCCGGTCCAGACCGAGCGCCTGGGTGATGTAGCCGCCCATCCCGTGGTCGTCGGTGATCTGCTGCAGCGGGCTCCCGGGGAGCAGGAGGTAGGCCCTGCTGTCGCCGACGTGCGCCACGGTCACCGATCCGTCATCCAGCCGCGCGAGGACCGCGGTTGTCGCCATGCCGTCACGCGCGGAGTCCTCTTCCGCCGCAGCGACGACGGACTCGTGTGCGGATCGCAGCAGGTCAGCCAGATCGGCTGCGGAGCCGCCGCCGCGCAACGCCTCCCGGATCCGCTCGACCGCGGCGAGGCTGGCGACGTCGCCGGCCGGGTGACCGCCCAGGCCGTCGAAGACGCCGATCACACGCGACGTCCGGTCGACGAGCAACGCGTCCTCGTTGCGGGCACGCACATGGCCGACGTCGGTCCTGGCGGCGAGCTGCACCCGGCCACCCTATGACCGCGGGTCAGCTGGTCCAGCGATCCAGGTCCTCCGGCACGTCGACGTCACCGCCGTAGGCGACATCCGCGCACTCGACGTGCACGACGGCAGCAGCGCGAGCAACGAGCACCGGCCTGGCGCCGACGTCTCCCTCCGCCCCTGCCACCACCGCCGGCCAATGGTTCCGGCCGATCAGCACCGGGTGCCCGCCCCGGCCGTCGAACGTCGCCACGACCAGGGCGGAGCGCAGAGTGTCCGCCGACCCCACCACCCGGCGTACGGCCTGCTCGGTCAGACCGGGCTGGTCGACGGGCACCACCACGACGGCGTCGACCGGCGGGTCGGCCTCGGCGAGAGCTGCGAGCCCCGCCCGCAACGAGGAGCCCATCCCGGTGGCCCAGTCAGGGTTGTCGACGACGTGGGCTCCTTCGACCACCAACGGCATGGCTCCCTGCACCACCCAGGTCGCGGTCACACCGCCAGCCGCCAGGACCCGCACCGCCCGGTCGACGAGCCGTTCGCCGTCCAGCTCCACGAGTGCCTTCGGTCCCCCGAACCGGCGCCCCTCTCCCGCTGCAAGTACGAGGCCGGCCACCGAGTGGACGGGACCTGCCAGGCTCACCCGGTCGGCACCGGATCGGTCGCGGCCGGGTCGGCAGTAACGCCCCCGTGCGTCTCGGCGTGGATCGGCCCTTCGGTGGTGGTCAGCCGAGCACCCGTGCCGCCCCAGCGGTGCGACACGATCTCCGCGGCGATGGACACCGCGGTCTCCTCCGGCGTGCGTGCGCCGATGTCCAGGCCGATCGGGGAGGACAGCCTGGCGAGCGACTCCTCGGACACCCCCTCGGCCCGCAGCCGGGCGAGACGATCGTCGTGGGTGCGCCGGCTGCCCATCGCGCCGATGTAGGCCGCGTCGGTGCGTAGTGCCGCCTCCAGCAGCGGCACGTCGAACTTCGGGTCGTGGGTGAGCACGCAGATCACGGTGCGGGCGTCGACCACCTGGGTCGCGAGATAGCGGTGCGGCCACTCGACGACGACCTCGTCGGCCTCGGGAAAGCGGCGCACGGTGGCGAACACCGAACGGGCGTCGCAGACCGTGACGCGGTAGCCGAGGAACTTGCCGACCCGGGCCACCGCGGCGGCAAAGTCGATCGCCCCGAAGACGAGCATCCGCGGGGGCGGGGCGAAGGACTGCACGAACACGGTGAGGTCGTCGAGCCGGCGCTCACCGTCGGGTCCGATGCGCAGCAGTCGGTTGCTGCCGTGCTCGAGCACGCCGCGTACGTCGTCCGCTACGGCCTGGTCGAGCCGCGCCGAACCGAGCGCGCCGACGGACCGGTCCGGCCACACGACAAGGTGCGCACCGATCCGGCCCAGGCCACCGACCACGGTCGCGACGGCCACCGGCTCGTGGGCCCGCACCGAGGCGACCACCTGCGGCAGCTCGGGAAATGCCCCGGCGTCCATCGGCTCGACGAAGACGTCGATGATGCCCCCGCAGGTGAGTCCGACGGCGAACGCGTCGTCGTCACTGATGCCATAGCGCTGGAGCACCGCCGGCCCGCCGGCGATGACCTCCTGCGCCAGCTCGTAGACCGCGCCCTCGACGCAGCCCCCGCTGACCGACCCGATCGGGTCGCCGTCGGCGGAGACCACCATCGCCGCACCGGGTTGACGGGGCGCACTGCGCCAGGTGCCCACCACGGTCGCGAGGGCGAACCGGGCGCCAGCACCGTGGCGGCGCGCAACCTCCTCGATGACGTCATGCATCCTCAACCACCGACAGTCCTTCCTGACAGGAGCTGGGCCAACCGCGCCAACGCGTCGAAGGTGTGCCCGTCGACGAAGTCGTCCACGTGCGGCAGCGCAGCAGCCATGCCGGCCGCCATCGGCGCATAGCCCGGACGACCACGGTGCGGGTTGACCCAGACGACGCGGTGGGCCAACCGCCCGAGCCGCGCCATCTGCTCGCCGAGCAGCGACGCGTCGCCACGTTCCCAGCCATCCGAGGCGACGACCACGACTGCACCTCGGGCCACTCCGCGTTGGCCCCACCGGTCGAGGAATGCCTTCATCAGCTCACCGAGCCGGGTGCCGCCGCTCCAGTCGGGCACGGCGCCCGACACGGCCAGCAACGCGACACCCGGGTCGCGGCTTCGCATCTCGCGGGTCACCCGGGTGAGCCGGGTGCCGATCGTGAAGACCTCGGTGCCGGGACGTCGTCGCGCCGCAGCATGGGCGAACCGCAGATAGGGGTCGGCATAGGTCGCCATCGAGCCACTCACGTCGATCAGCAGCACGAGCCGTCGCGGTCTCGGCGCCCGACGCCGAAAGCTCAGCCGCACCGGCTCGCCGCCGTGCTGCAGCAGGGTCCGCATCGTCGCGGGCCGATCCACCCCAGCCAATGCACCGTGCGACGCCGGTCGGTGCCGTCGCGACACCCGGGTCTCCCCGACCGGGTCCAGCAGAGCCACCAACCGGCGTACGACCTCGCGCTCGGCGCCGGAAAGGCCGGCGAGGTCCCGATGGCGCAGCACTTCCCGCTCGCTCGCCGTGGCAGCGGGCAGCTGGTCCGGCGAGCCGGGGCTGCTGGTGGCGCCCGCCGTGCCCGGAAGGGCGACCGGGCGCAACGTCCGCACGGACGGCATCGACTGCACCCCTGGTGCGACCTCGCCCGAGAAGTACGCCGCGAATGCGCGGTCGTAGCGGTCCAGGTCGTCCGGCCCGGCGCACAACGTCAGACGACCGGCCCAGTAGACGTCGGCACGACGGCAGACATCGAGGTGGCCGACGGCAGTGATGGTCTGGTGGAGGCGGTCCGGCGCAGCGGCCACACCCGCAGCGCGAAGGACTCGGGCGAAGCCGACCAGGGTGGTGGTCAGGTCGTCTGCCGCGACGGCGGTCACCCGGCGGCCGCCCACTCGGCGAGCCGCTCGGCCACGCGCTCCTGGTCTTCGCGGTATTTCACGAACGCTCCGAGGCTGGCCGCGGCGCGGTCGAGCTCGGCAGGCCCCAGCGAGCGCGCCCCCAGGGTCAGCAGCGCCTCGGTCCAGTCCAGGGACTCGGCGACCCCCGGCGGCTTGAGCAGGTCCTCCTCACGGGCCAGTCCGGCGATGCGGGCCACGGAGGTGGCCAGCGCCTCGGTGACGGTCGGCAGCCGACGACGGATGATCGCGACCTCGCGCTCGAGTCCGGGGTGCGCGAGCCAGTGGTAGAGGCATCTGCGCTTGAGGGCGTCGTGCACCTCGCGGGTGCGATTGCTGGTGACCACCACCACCGGCGGCACGGCCGCGCGCAAGGTGCCGAGCTCGGGCACCGAGATAGTCCACTCACTCAGGACCTCGAGCAGGAAGGCTTCGAACTCGTCGTCGGCCCTGTCCACCTCGTCGACCAGCAGCACGGCCCGTTGACCGTCCGGACCGCCTTCGAGTGCCTGCAGCAGCGGCCGAGCGATCAGGAATCGTCGGTCGAAGATCTCCTGCTCGAGCCGGTCCGCGTCGGCCGTGCCGGCGGCCTCGGCGGCCCGCAGGTGCAGCAGCTGGCGGGGGAAGTCCCAGTCATACAGGGCCTGTGCGGCGTCGAGCCCCTCGTAGCACTGCAGCCGGATCAGCGGGGTGTCGAGGATCTGGGCAAGGGCCCCGGCGAGAGCGGTCTTGCCGACCCCGGCGTCGCCCTCGCAGAACAGCGGTCGACCCATCTCCATGGCGAGGTAGGCGGCCGTGGCAAGACCGTCGTCGGCGAGGTAGCCCACTGCATCCAGTGCAGCAGCAAGCTCCGCGGGCGACTGGGGTGCGGTCGTGGGCAAGGTCACAGGGACACCGTACGGCGGCAGCGGCGCTGTCAGCGCCGACATCGGCACTGCGGCAGACTGTGCTGACATGACCGTGGACCTGTCCCCTGCCGCCCAGCAAGCCTTGGCCGTTGCCTTGTACCAGCGGAGCTGGGAGCTGCTGACTGCCGACCGCGACGACGGCGGCGACCGCGAGCTGATCGAGAGCCGGCTGGCGACGGTCCCCGGCCTGGCCGGAGGCTGAGCTCATGGACGAGTCCACGCCGCCGGAGGACCTGACGCCGGAGCAGCTGCCGGGGGCGCGCCACGAGCCGTCTCCTGCCGGGCCGGTGCGGCTGGTCGTCCGGCAGCTGCTCGGGCAGCTGGCAGTCGTGCTCGGAGTTGCGGCCGTGATCGCGGCCGTCTTCGGTGCTGCCGGTCTAGGTACCTCTGGCAAGGCCAGCTCCGGCGCCGGGGCCAGCGCCAGCACCACGAGGTCTTCTTCGGTCGGCGCCAGCAGTGGCAGCGGCTCGCCCAGCGCGCCGGCGTTGGTACCGGCCTCTGCGTCCCCGTCGTCGACCGGTCCCGCGTCGAGCCCGACGGTCAGCGCGACCGTCACTGCCGCGTCGCGCCCCAAGGTCGACGTGTTGAACGAAGCCGCCGCTCCTGGGACGGCAGCCGCCCTCGCCGCACGCCTCAAAGCAGCCGGCTGGCGGATCGGGAGGGTCGCCGATTTTCGCGGCACCGTGAGCGCTACGACCGTCTACTACCCGCCGGCTCTACGGCGCGCAGCCCGCGAGCTGGCCAAGGACATGCCGGGCTCGCCCCGCGTGCAGCCGGGGTTCAGCACGCTCTCACCGACCCGGTTGTCTGTCGTCCTCGTCGGCTGACCAAGCCACGAAGGCTGGACCTTGAGGCGAGACACCCACCTCACTCGGCGCGTTGCCTCACGATCCAAGGATTGGCGCACGGGGTGGCTGTCAGGGCTTCCCGTTCTGGCCGTTCTTGCTGCCTGAGCCATTCTGCGCGTTCTGCCCGTTCTGGCTGTTCTGGCTGGACGAGCCGAGCGGTCGGGTCGCGGGCTCGTTGACGGTCTGCCCGATGAGCTGGCCGAAGGTCGGCCCGGTCGCCGTCGGTGACGGTGCGGAAGCAGCGGGTGTCGGGACGGGCGGCGGGGCTGCCGATGTCGTCGCAGGCGGCGGTGCCGTCCTCACCGGAGCGGGGCTGGTCGTGCCCTTGGCTGCCTTGGCTGCGTTCTTGGCTGCGTCCTCTGCCGCCCTGGCTGCGTCCCTGGCTGCATTGTCTGCCGCCCTGGCTGCGTCCTTCGCTGCGTCCTTGGCCGCCCTATCCGCCGCCCTGGCCGCGTCCTTGGCCGCTTGCTCCGCCGCCCTGGCCGCGTACTTGGCCGCCTGGTCCGCCGCCCGTGACTGGTCCTTGGTGTCCTTGTCCGAGGGCTTTCCCGGCCCAGCGGTCTGCTGGCTCTGCTGGCCCTGGCTCTTGCCCGACTGGGGAGTGTCCGGGTTGGCCGCTGCAGCGGGCGTGGTCGGTGCGGTGGCGACAACGCTGGGGGCGGTCGGCGCAGGATCTGCCGGAACCGGAGCGGCGACCCGAGTGGGCAGTGGCGACCCGACGGCGCCGCTCGGCCGGTGCACCGGCGGCGACGTCGACACGCGGTTGGTCTCGACGCGGCGGCGGGGCGGGGACGGAGCAGCCACCGGTACGGGTCGCTGTCCCTTTTGGTGGAGTGGCATCGGCGCCTGTGTCGCGACGACAGTGACATGACCCGTGGGAGCCTCGCCGGCGCCCACGGGCGCGGTGCTGACAGCCACCGCGACCGCGGTCACGCTGGCCGCGCTGATGGCGTGCGAGGTGCCGAGCGACGCAGCATCCAACACCCGGACCGGCGCCTGACCCAGCACCTTCAGCAACGGAGCATTGATCAGGAAAGCCAGCGGGCCGACGACGCGAAGCACCCGGGGCAGGGCGATCCGCAGAAAGGCCCGTACGACGATCGGGTCGAAGTGCGTCCCTGCGCACCGGGCCAGCTCAGCGCGAGCCGCCCACGTCGACATGGGCGACTTGTAGGCCCGCGCAGCGGTCATGGTCTCGAACGCGTCGACAACCGAGATCGCCCGGCCGGACAGAGAAATCTCCTCGCCGACGAGCCCGCGGGGGTAGCCGCTGCCGTCGTACTGCTCGTGGTGCTCGGCGATGCCTGCGAACCACGGGCCGAGCCACGACGCGAGCGGTTGGGCCAGCCGCGAGCCGGCCTCGGGGTGGGCCTTGATCGTGGCCCACTCGTTGGCCGACAGGGTCGAGGGCTTGTT
Source organism: Sporichthyaceae bacterium (assembly GCA_031365725.1). GTDB lineage: Bacteria > Actinomycetota > Actinomycetes > JACCUZ01 > JACCUZ01 > JANLYQ01. The sequence continues at coordinate 24,535 of JANLYQ010000033.1, forward strand.
GAGGATCCGCTGGTTGACGTGCAGCTTGCCGATGTCGTGCACGAGCGCGGCCCAGCGCAGTCGGCCACGTGCCGCCTGGTCGAGCCCGAGCTCGTCACCCAGCAGGTCACAGAACAGCCGGACCCGCTCGCTGTGGCCGCGGGTCTTGCGATCGTGGCGGTCCAGGGCCGCTACCAACGCCAGCATCGTCGTGGCCGCCTCGCGCTCGCTCGGCTCACCGTGCTCCAGGCGGCGGGTCAGCTCCTTCACGCTGGTCGTACGCCGGGCCACCGCCAGGCGGCTGGGTGCCACGTCCGGAAAGATCATGTTCATCTTGAGCAGGAGCGCCAACGGCATCAGCCTGGTTGTCGCCGAGGCCACGATCATGCTGGCTGCAACGGCCGCGACCGCTCGGATACCCAGCGAGACCCAGCTGTCCCAACCCCCCGGCAGCACCCGCCCGATGGAGGAGGAGACCGCGAGTCCGGACAGCAGCGGTATGCCGTAGATCAGGGTGCGCATGAAGAAGGAGAGCCACGGCCGGGATCGCCAGGCGTCGGTCTGTTCGGTCGGCGTACGTCGTGTCATCGATGGCCCCCCACGAGCCGCCGGCCGCTGACCACTCAACGTCCGACCTGCTCGCTATCGGCAGCCGCACGCCGACGCTGGACGTCACGATCACCAGATCACCCGTACGGCGGCAGGTCAGCGGCCGCGCTTCTCCCGCATCTTGACGCTGACCTCGATCGGGGTGCCCTCGAAACCGAACTCTTCGCGCAGACGACGCTCGACGAACCGACGGTAGCCCGCTTCCAGGAAGCCTGAGGTGAAGAGCACGAACCGGGGTGGCTTGGTGTCGGCCTGGGTGGCGAACAGGATCCGGGGCTGCTTGCCGCCGCGCACCGGGTGCGGGTGCGCCGCGACAAGCTCACCGAGGAACGCGTTGAGCCGACCAGTCGGCACCCGCTTCTCCCACGAGGCCAGCGCGACGTCGAGCGCCGGGACGAGCCGGTCCGTGTGCCGACCTGTGCGCGCCGAGATGTTGACCCGCGGCGCCCACGGCACCTGTACCAGATCGCGCTCGATCTCGCGCTCGAGATAGAACCGCCGCTCGTCGTCGAGCAGGTCCCACTTGTTGTAGGCGATGACCAGCGCGCGCCCGCTCTCGACGACCATCGTGATGATGCGGGTGTCCTGCTCGGACAGCGTCTCGCTGGAGTCGACCAGGACGACAGCCACCTCGGCGCGGTCCAAGGCAGATGCTGTACGCAGCGTGGCGTAGTAGTCGGTGCCGCTGGCCTGGTGGGCTCTTCGGCGGATGCCGGCGGTATCGACGAAACGCCACTCGCGGCCGCCGAGCTGGATCATCTCGTCGACCGGGTCTCGGGTCGTGCCGGCGACCGAGTCGACGACGACCCTGTCCTCACCGGCCAGCTGGTTGAGCAGCGAGGACTTGCCGACGTTGGGTCGACCGAGCAGGGCCACCCGTCGCGGACCACCCTCGAGGTCGTCGATGACCGCCGGGGTCTCAGGCAGTGCAGCAAGCACGGCGTCGAGCAGGTCACCACTGCCGCGGCCGTGCAGCGCGGACACGGCGTACGGCTCGCCCAGACCGAGCGACCACAAGGCCGCCGCGTCGGCCTCGGTCTTGGTGTTGTCGACCTTGTTGGCGACCAGCACGACCGGCTTGCCGGCCCTGCGCAAGACGCGCACGACCGCCTCGTCGGTGTCGGTCGGGCCCACAGTGGCATCAACCACGAAGATCACCGCGTCGGCCAACGAGATCGCGACCTCGGCCTGGGCGGCGACCTGCGCGGCCAGACCCTTGGCGTCGTGCTCCCAGCCGCCGGTGTCGACGACCGTGAACCGTCGCCCGTTCCATGCGGCGTCATAGGGCACCCGGTCGCGGGTGACGCCGGGCACGTCCTCGACGACCGCTTCGCGGCGGCCGATGATGCGGTTGACCAGGGTGGACTTGCCGACGTTCGGTCGGCCGACGATCGCTACGACCGGTACCGGGCCGGCGGTCTCCCCGTCGATCTCGTTGCTGTCGATGTCGTTGCCGTCGATGCCGCTCATCGGGACCCCACCAGGTCGAGAACGGCGTCGACGGTCTCCTGGAACGACAGGGTGGACGAGTCGAGCACGATCACGCCATCTGCAGCCTCGAGGAAGTCGGCGACCGTGGCGTCGCGCTCGTCGCGCTCGATCACGTGCTCGCGGGTGGCGGCGATGGCCCGGTCGTCGTCACTGCCGTGCACCTCGAGTGCCCGGCGAGCCAGCCGGGCCTGCGTCGACGCCGTGAGCAGCACCCGCACGGGGGCCTCCGGCGCCACGACCGTGGTGGTGTCGCGGCCCTCGACGACGATGCCACCGTCCTGCGCCACGATCTCGCGCTGGCGCCGCACCATCTCCTCACGGACGGCAAGGTTGGTCGCCACCGCACTGACCGCTGCCGAGATGCGGGGCTCCCGGACCGCAGCGCTGACGTCCTGGTCCTGCACGGTGAGCGGCATCGAGCCCGGGGTGGTGCCGATCGTCAGGGGAAGCTCTTCGGCGCGGGCCGCCACGACCGACTCGTCGGAGGGGTCCTCGCCGCGCTCCAGCACCCACCACGTCAGCGCGCGGTACATCGCCCCGGTGTCGAGGTAGCGCAGCCCCAGCCGGGTCGCGACCTCACGACAGACGCTGGACTTGCCCGAGCCCGAGGGGCCGTCCACCGCCACCACGAGTCGCTCACCCGCGGGCGAGGGGTGCGGGTCGGTGCTGGACGCAGACATGCAAAGGCCTCGACAGGGAGTGGACGGACAGTCGGTGACGCGCTGCTGCGCGGTCCGTCACCGGGACGGGAGAGCACCGGTGACCTCGGATGATGTTACGCGCCCGAAGGGTGCACGACCCACCCGAGCCGGTCCAGCGCCGCCGCCAACGCCACCTCGGCACCAGGGGCGACCGCTAGCTCGACCAGGCCGACCGGCTGGCCCGGCGAGTGCTCGATGCGAAGGTCCTCGATGTTGACGCCCTCGGCACCGACCTCGGCGAAGAGCCGGCCGAGCTCGCCCGGCCGGTCCGGGAGCACGACCGGCACCACGGCGTACGCCGTCGAACGACCGCCGTGCTTGCCGGGCAGGCGCGCCCGGCCGGCATTGCCACGCACCAGCACCTCGCGCAGCGAGGTCCGGGCCCAGTCCGGGTCCTCGGCCATCTCGGTCAGGGCAGCAATGACCGCGTCGACGTCCTGACGCAGCTCGGTGAGCAGCCGGGCCACCGGTTCGGCATTGGCGGCCAGGATCTCCACCCACAGGTCCGGGTCCGAGGCAGCCACCCGGGTGACGTCGCGCAGTCCCTGCCCGGTCAGCGAGATCGCCGCGGCGTCCCCCTCGGCGAGTCGGGCGGCCACGAGCGAGGCAGCCACCTGCGGGAGGTGCGAGACCAGCGCGACCCCGGCGTCATGCGTGGGTGCGTCCATGACCAGCGGGTCGCCGCCGCAGAGCCGGATCAGCTCGAGCGCCCGCGCCACGGAGTGCGGGTCCGAGCCCGCCGTGGTCAGCGCCCACGGCCGTCCCTCGAACAGGTCAGCACGGGCGGCTCCCGGCCCGGACCGCTCGCGCCCGGCCATCGGGTGGCTGCCGACGAAGTGCGGTGCCGGTCCGACCTCGGCGGCCACGGCGCGCAGCACCGTGTCCTTGACCCCGGCGGTGTCCACGACGGTGGCGGCGACGTTGCCGGCGAGCAGCCCGCAGACGACATCAGCGGTTGCTGCCGGGCTGACCGCGACCACCGCGAGGTCGACCTGGGCGAGAGGTGCGTCCAGGGTGCCGGCACCGAGGTCGGCGGCCTGCCGGGCGACTGCAGGGTCGTGGTCGCTCAGGTGGACGGTGACGCCGTGGCGTCGCAGGGCGAGAGCCACCGACGTGCCGATGAGACCGGTGCCGACCACCAGGACCCGTCGCAGGACGCCGCCCTCGTGGGCGGATACGTCGATGGTCACTGGGCCAGGTCGCGACGCAGCACGGTGGCTCCCCGGAGGTAGACGTGGCGCACCTCGGCCTTGGACAAAGTCGTCTCGGCGTGCACCATGACGCGGATCACCCGTGGCAGCGCGCCGGCGATGTCGAGCTCCTGCGCGCAGATCAACGGGGTGTCGCCGATGCCGAGGTTGCGCGCGGCCAGCGCCGGGAACTCGCTGTGCAGGTCAGGCGTCGCCGTGAACAGCATCGACACGAGGTCTTTGCCGGCCAGCGCGTTCTGCTCGAGGATGGCGCGGATCAGCTCGTCGACCGAGGCCAGCAGGTGCTCCCGCTCGTCGAGGTCGAGCTGGGTCGCCCCGCGGATCGCCCGTACGGCCATGGTCACCACCTCCTCGCCGCGCAACCTACCCAATGCCCGGTCAGGCGCGGTCGGACGATTCGAGGCGTGGGAGCCACCGACGGTGAGACGCCCCGCCGTCTGCGCCCACCCACTCTCCGGAGCAACATCGGCCTCCCACCCGTGCCGAGCGGTCTCCGGAGGGCTCCGAGATGAGTCAGGTTCGGGTTGTCCACAGGCGACGACTCCGCGGAGTCGTCTATGTGTCCTCGGCGACACAATTGATCCCCCGCGATGTGCCTTCATCGTCGCTCCGGAGAGACATCGGCCCCTCACCCGTGCCGAATCGTCTCCGGAGGCGACGCGTTAGCCGAGCCCAGCCGCGGAAGGACTCGGACGACTCAGAGGGGCAGGTACATCACGTGCAGCCCGACGAGACCCAACCGCCGGTGGTCGAACGCCTCGGGCACGGTGCCGACCACCTCGAACCCCAACGACTGCCACAGGGCGATAGCGGCCGTGTTGGTCTCGACGACCGCGTTGAACTGCACGCCGCGGAAGCCTGCCGACCGTGCCCACGCCACCATGTCCTCGGCCAGGGCTCGCCCGACACCCGTGCCGCGGCTGGCCGGGTCCACCATGAAGCTCGCTGTCGCCACGTGGGCGCCGCGCGCCGGCCGGTTGGGCCCCATCTTGGCCGAGCCGAGCACTACCCCGTCGGCCTCCGCGACGGTGACCCGACTCGGCGGCTGCTCCATCCAGAGCGACCGACCCGTTACGGAGGTCAGATCCTCGGGGTAGGCATAGGTCTCCCCCGCGGCGACGACCTCGGCGACGATCGGCCAGATGGCCGGCCAGTCCTGCTCGCTGGCTGAGCGGATCCTGACGTGGCTCATGTCCTAGAGACCGACAGCCTTGTACAGCGCACCGATCTCCTGCTGCGAGAGCTTGCGCTGCTTACCCGGCTTGAGGTTGCCCAGCGAGATCGGGCCGAGGTCGGTGCGCACCAGCTGGAGGACCGGGTGACCGACCTCGGCGAGCATCCGGCGCACGACGTGCTTGCGTCCCTCGTGCAGCGACAGCTCGACCATCACCCGTGACCCGACCTGGCTGACGAGCCGGAACGAGTCGACCGCCACCAGTCCGTCCTCGAGCTCGATCCCTGCCTTGAGCCGCTTGCCCACGTCGCGCGCGATCGGTCCGGTGACCTCGGCGAGGTAGGTCTTCTCCACGCCGTACGACGGGTGGGCCAGACGATGGGCGAGGTCCCCGTCGTTGGTCAGCAGGATCAGACCCTCGGTGTCAGCGTCGAGCCGGCCGACGTGGAACAACCGCGCGGTCCGGTCACCGACGTAGTCCTGCAGCGACGGCCGGCCCTCCGGGTCGCTCATCGTGCTGACGACACCCTTGGGCTTGTTCAGCACCAGGTACACATGGTTGGCGGCCGACGCGATGCGCATGCCGTCGACCTTGATGATCGCGCTGGCCGGGTCGACCCGCATGCCTTGCACCTGCACGACCTTGCCGTCGACCTCGACCCGGCGCTCCTCGATCAGCAGCTCGCAGGCCCGGCGGCTGCCCATCCCCGCAGCAGCAAGCACCCGCTGCAGCCGCACACCCTCGGTCGGTTCGTCGTAGGTCATGCGTTGCTCCCAGCCATGTCGTCGAGGGCGTCCATGTCCGGCAGGAACGGAGCCAGCTCGGGCAGCTCGTCGACGGTGCGCAGCCCGAGTCGTTCGAGAAAGTGTGACGTCGTGCGATAGAGGGTCGAGCCGCCCTCGCCGTCGTGGCCGGCTTCCTCGACCAGACCACGGGCCACCAACGTACGCATCACGCCGTCGACGTTGACCCCACGCACCGCAGACACCCGCGCGCGGGAGACCGGCTGGCGGTAGGCGACTACAGCGAGCGTCTCGAGTGCCGCCTGCGTCAGCCGAGCCTGCTGGCCGTCCAGCACGAACTTCTCGACGTACGCCGCGGCGCTTGCTCTCGTGTAGAACCGCCACCCGCCGGCCACCTCGCGCAGCTCGAAGCCCCGGCCCTGCTGGTCGTACTCATCAGCCAGTGCGTGCAGGGTGGCGAGCACCTCGTCGGTAGGGCGTTCGGTCACCTGGGCCAGCAGCACCTCCGGCGCCGGCTCGTCGACGACCATGAGGATCGCCTCGAGGGAAGTGCGCAAGGGCACGTCGCTGGTCACCGCGGGGCCCGCCGGCTCGAGGTCGACGCTCTCGTGCTGCTCGTCAGGCTGGGTCATCGTTGCTCGTCTCTCTCAGGTCGATGGCGACACCAGGTGCGTCGGCGTGCTGGTCGGACTGCTCGTCAGTGCTATCGGTGACATCGAACTCGTCGGGCACCTCGACGTCGCCGTCGTCGGTGCCGGTCCAGCGCACGTGCAGCTCCCCCAGTGGATCGGCCTGCTCGAAGGTGACTGCACCCTCCCGGAACAGCTCGAGCAGGGCGAGGAACCGCGCGACCACAACCAGGGTCCCCTGGCAGTCCGCGGTGAGCGACCGGAAGGTCGCTATGCCGGTGCGCCGCAGCGACGTCACCAGCACGGCCGCCTGCTCACGGACGCTGACCGTCGGCGCGTGCAGGTGATCGATGGACAGGTAGGGCACCGGCTTGGGTGCGAAGACCTTCGCCGCGAGTGCCGCGAACTCCTGCGGACCCAGGCCGAGCAGCACCTCGGGCAGCAACCCCGCCAGGTGCGGCTCGAGCGCCACGGACCGCGGAAAGCGGCCGGCCTCGGTGGCCATCCGGTCGGCGAAGACAGCGGACACGGTCTTGTAGGCGCGGTACTGCAGCAGCCGGGCGAACAGCAGGTCCCGGGCCTCGAGCAGCGCGAGATCTTCCTCGTCGTCGACCTCACCGCTGGGCAGCAGCCGGGCCGCCTTGAGGTCGAGCAGGGTGGCCGCGACGACCAGGAACTCGGTGGCCTGGCCCAGATCCCAGTCGGCGCCCTTGCCCTTGAGGTGGGAGATGAACTCGTCGGTGACCTTGGACAGCGCCACCTCCGTGACGTCCAGCTTGTGCTTGGCGATCAGCCCGAGCAGCAGATCGAAAGGGCCTTCGAAGAGGTCGCCGAGGTCGACCCGGAAGCCGGTCCCGGCCGGAGCGGTCTCCTCGCTCACATCCACTGTCGCACTCGCCTCAAGCTCGCTGCTGGTCACGTCCCGACGGGTCACCGCTCACGTATACGCCACAGTCGGTGCTCGCACGGTAGTCGAGCGGGGCTACCCGCCGGAAATCGGCGGGTCCGGCTCAGACCGTCGGGCGCAGCCGCGAGACGACGACGCTGTCCGCACCGTTCTGCTCCAGGTCGAGCACCATCTCGGCCAGGGCCTCGCGCACGAGTCGGCCACGGTCCACCGCGATGCCGTGCTCGGCGCGCAGGACCAGACGGGCCTGCTCGACCGCGACCAGCTCGTCCGGCGACACGTAGACCGTGATCTTCTCGTCGTGCCGCTCGCGACCGGAGGTGACGCCGGCGGCCGGCCGGAGCCGACGAATGCGCGCACCCGTCATCTCGGTGCCCTCGGCCGGCACTTCCGCTGCGCCGCCGATCTCGCTCACATGCCCGGGCACCGTGCCAGCACCTCCCGGGCGAGCTGGCGATAGGCGTAGGCGCCGCCGGAGGAGGTGGCGAACGTCGTGATCGGCTCGCCCGCAACGGTGGTCTCGGGGAACCGCACCGTCCGCGCGATCGCGGTGTGGAACACCTTGTCCTCGAAGGCTTCCACCAGTCGGGCGAGCACCTCGCGGCTGTGCACCGTGCGTGAGTCGTACATCGTGGCGACCAGCCCGTCGATCTCCAGTCCCGGGTTGAGCCGGTCCTGCACCTTCTGGATCGTCTCGACCAGCATCGCCACCCCGCGCAGCGCGAAGAACTCGGTCTCCAGCGGCACGATGACGCCGTGCGCAGCGGTGAGCGCATTGACGGTCAGCAGCCCGAGGGAGGGCTGGCAGTCGATGATGACCACGTCGTAGTCAGCCAGGGCCGGAGCCAGCGCCCGCGAGAGCACCTGCTCCCGGGCCACCTCGGTAACCAGCTGCACCTCGGCAGCAGACAGGTCGATGTTGCTGGGCAGGACGTCGAGGCCCGGCACGTTGGTCGGCTGCACGACATCAGCCGGAGTGACGTCACGATCCATGATCAGGTCGTAGACGCTCTTCTTGATGTCGTAGGGGTTGACGCCCAGCCCGACCGACAGCGAGCCCTGCGGGTCGAAGTCGACCAGCAGCACCTTGCGGCCGTACTCGGCCAGCGCAGCCCCCAGGTTGATGGTGGTGGTCGTCTTGCCGACCCCACCCTTCTGGTTGCACATCGCGATGATGCGGGCCGGTCCGTGCTCGGTGCGCAGCTCGGGTTCGGGCAGCAGCGGCATCGGGCGTCCGGTGGGCCCGATCGGGCGTCGCGACGGGGTAGGGGTCGGGCCCTGCTCCTGGGTGAGAAGCAGCGGCTCGTCGGGCAGCAGCGGTTGGGTGCTCACGATGGGCGTCCTCGCTTTGTCGACTCGTCGGCCTGTCGCTGTACCGACCTTGCTTCGACAGTAGGCAGGTGGGACGCCGGGACCGCGACGCCACGCCGCAGTCCCTCCCGATCACGTGAGGGTGCCTCAGGTGGCGCGCGGGTGCGAGCTGGCGTAGACCTCGCGCAGCCGGTCGACCGTGACCAGCGTGTAGACCTGGGTGGTGGTCACGCTGGCGTGCCCGAGCAGCTCCTGCACGACCCGGACGTCGGCGCCGCCGTCGAGCAGGTGGGTGGCGAACGAGTGCCGCAGCGTGTGCGGCGAGATCTCGCGGTGGACGCCGGCCCGCTCGGCTGCCGCTCGCAGCACCGTCCAGGCACTCTGCCGCGACAGCCGCCCGCCGCGCGCGTTGAGGAAGACGGCTGGCGAGCCGGCGCCGGCGGAGACCAGATGCGGCCGCCCGCGTACGAGATAGGCACTGACCGCCTCCCGGGCGAAGGACCCGACCGGCACCACCCGCTCCTTGCGGCCCTTGCCGCGCAGCAGGACAGTGCCGGTGTCCAGTGCCAGCTCGTCGACGTCCAGCCCGACGGCCTCCGAGATCCGCGCGCCGCAGCCGTAGAGCAGCTCGAGCAACGCCCGGTCGCGCAGGGCCCGTGGGGTCTGGTCGGCGCCTGCTGCCTCCAGCACCGCGGTGACCTCGTCCACGGAGATGGCCTTCGGCAGCCGCTTGGCCGGCGCCGGCGGCCGGACACCCCGGGCCGTGTCGTCGGTCACCAAGCCCTCGCGCAGCAGGAAGCGGTGGAAGCCGCGTACCGCCACCACCGCCCGGGCAGCAGAGTTGGCCGCGAGCGCCGGGTGCTCCCCGTCGCCTTCGCGGAGCGCGACAAGAAAGCTGGTGACGTCGGCCTCGGCGATGGCCGACGGTGTGCTCACCTCGCGGTCGCTGAGGTGGGTGAGATAGCGCCTCAGGTCACGCCGGTAGGACGCCAGCGTGTTGGCGGCCACCCCCCGTTCGACGGTCAGATGGTCGAGGTAGGTCTGCAGCGCCTGCCCGACCGGCGTCGCGGCAGCGCCGGGGGGCGTCGTCAGGCGAGGACCTCGTCAAGGGCCAGCAGCGGCTTGCCGTGCGCCTCCGCGACCGGGCCGTAGGTAATCTGCCCTGCGTAGGTGTTCAGCCCCAGCGCGAGCGCCTTGTCTGCCATCAGTGCATCGCGCCACCCACGGTTGGCCAGCTCCACGGCGTACGGCAGGGTCACGTTCGTCAGCGCGTACGTCGAGGTGTGCGGCACGGCACCCGGCATGTTGGCCACGCAGTAGAACACCGAGTCGTGCACGGCATAGGTCGGGTCGTCGTGCGTGGTGGGACGCGAGTCCTCGAAGCAGCCGCCCTGGTCGATCGAGATGTCGACCAGCACCGAGCCCGGCTTCATCCGCGACACCTGCTCGTTGGTGACCAACGTCGGCGCCTTGGCGCCCGGCACGAGCACGGCGCCGATCACCATGTCGGCGTCCATGATGGCCCGCTCCACCTCGAAGGCGTTGCTGGCCACGGTCTGGCAGTGGCCCTGGTAGATCGCGTCGGCAGCGCGCAGCTTGACGACGTTGCGGTCCAGCAGCAGCACCTCCGCCTGCATGCCGAGGGCGATCGCGGCGGCGTTCATGCCCGACACGCCAGCGCCGATGACGACGACCTTGGCGGCGTAGACACCGGAGACGCCGCCCATCAGGACACCGCGACCCCCCTGCGCGCGCATCAACGTGTGCGCTCCGACCTGCGGGGCCAGGCGACCAGCCACCTCCGACATCGGTGCGAGGAGCGGCAGCGACCGGTCCGGCAGCTCGACCGTCTCGTACGCGATGCCGGTCACCTTGCGGTCTAGCAGCGCGGTCGTACACGGCACCGAGGCCGCGAGGTGCAGGTAGGTGAAGAGGGTCTGCCCCTCCCGCATCCGGGAGTACTCCTCCTCGATCGGCTCCTTGACCTTGAGCACGAGGTCGCCGGTGCCCCAGACGTCGTCGGCGTTACCGAGGATCGTGGCGCCGGCCGCGACGTAGTCGTCGTCAGGGATCGACGAGCCGACGCCTGCGTCCTTCTCGACGTAGACGTCGTGCCCGTTCGTGACCAGCTCGTGCACCCCTGCAGGGGTGATGGCGACGCGGTACTCGTGGTTCTTGACCTCGCGAGGGATGCCGACCTTCACGGATATCAAGTCCTTCGGTGCGTGGGGAGCCGGCGGCGTTGCCGGCGCGCTCGGGAGTGTAGTGCGGCGGGTCGCCGGGGGTTGCTGCGCACGGGTTGGGTAGTCCTTGACCCATGAAGCTGTACGCCGAACGCCCCGTCCGCCTCGCCCGCCAGCTCCTGGGTGACGCGCTCCTGCTGCTGCTGCTCTGGGTATGCGTGCGTCTTGGGCAGGCGACCCACGAACGGATCGGCTCGCTCGCGGCACCGGGGCGCGACGCCGAGGCGGCCGGGCTGACGTTCCAGCGGGAGATGCGGTCGGCGGCGCGCAGCGTCCACGACCTGCCCCTCGTCGGCGGCCAGGTGGCCAAACCGTTCCGGGCCGTGGCCGGCTCCGGGCAGGACCTCGCCAGTGCGGCGCGCTCGTTCCAGGACACGGTGGCCCAGGTCGCGACGTTCCTCGGCATCCTCGTCGCTCTGGTGCCGGCCCTGGTGCTGTTGGCCCTGTGGCTCCCGCGGCGCATCGCGTGGATCGTCGAGGCCACCGCAGCAACCAGGCTGACCCGGCTCGGAGCTGCGTCGGCCGACCTCCTCGCCGCACGCGCCCTGGCTCGTCAGCCGTTGAGCCGATTGGCCCGGCTCGCCCCGGATGTCGTGCCCGGCTGGAAGGCTGGCGACCCGGCAGCCACGGCCGCGTTGGCACAGCTCGAGCTCGACGAGCTCGGCCTGCGATCAGCGCGGCAGTCGACCTGGTGAGCGCTCCGGCCATGGCGCGTCCGCGGGCCGCAACGCCGCCCAGCCGCCGTCGCGCGCCGCCCGCGCCGCGAGGATGCCGGTGACGGCGTGCGGGTTGTGCAGGCGACCGGCCAGCACGAGCGCGCTGGCCTCGTCGAGGTCCACCCAGTGCGGCACCATCGCTCGCTCCTCGTGTTCACGCTGGTGTCGCGCCTCGAGCGGCACCTCGGTCAAGCCGCGAGCCAGAAAGCACCGGAAGGCCTCGGTACTGCCGCCCGGAGAGTTGTAGTAGTCGACCAGGACATGCCACTGGTCAGCATGCAGATCTGCTTCCTCGGCGAGCTCCCGCTTCGCGGCTGTGACCGCGTCCTCGCCCGGGAAGTCGAGCAGCCCGGCCGGCGGCTCCCACAGGTAGGACGACACCGGGTGGCGGTACTGCCGCAGCAGCAGCACCCGACCTTCGTCATCCAGCGGCAGGACGCCGACCGCGCCGGTGTGCACCACGATCTCGCGGGTGACCGTCTGCCCATCACCGAGCTCGACCTCGTCGCGGCGAACGTCCCAGACCATCCCGCGGTGCACGGTCTCGCTCAATCGCACGACAAGGTCGGCGCGCTCGTCCCCCACCGTCTCGTCTGGGGTCACGCGGTCCTCAGCCTGCCCGGTCACGCCGTCCCGGCCGGCACCGCGGTGAGGTCCACGTGCGCAGCCGCGGACTGCCGCTGCCCGGTGAGAGCCGCCGCCACGAGCCCGGCGAACATGGGGTGCGCGCGGGCCGGACGGGACCGGAACTCCGGGTGCGCCTGGGTCGCGACGAAGTACGGGTGCACGTCGCGCGGCAGCTCGACGAATTCCACCAGGTGCCCGTCCGGGGACGTGCCGGAGAAGACCAGTCCCGCCTCGGCCAGCCGGTCGCGATAGTCGTTGTTGACCTCGAACCGGTGCCGGTGCCGCTCCTCCACGTGGGTGGCTCCGTAGACCTCCGCCACGACCGAGCCCTTGGCCAGGGTGGCCGGATAGAGACCGAGCCGCATCGTGCCGCCCATGTCCCGCTCGCCGGCCACCACGTCGCGCTGGTCGGCCATCGTGGCGATGACCGGGTGCGGCGACGACTCGTCGAACTCCAGCGACCCGGCGCCCTCGAGCCCCGCGACGTTGCGGGCGTACTCGATGACCATGCACTGCAGGCCGAGGCACAACCCCAGGGTGGGGATGCGGTTCTCGCGGGCATGCCGCACAGCACCGAGCTTGCCCTCGATGCCGCGCACACCGAAACCACCGGGGATACAGACGGCATCGACCCCCGCCAGCTCACGCGCCGCGCCCTCAGCTGTCTGGCAGTCGTCAGAGGAGACCCACCGCAGGATCACCTTGCAGTCATTGGCGAAACCCCCAGCACGCAACGCCTCGGACACCGAGAGATAGGCGTCGGGCAGGTCGACGTACTTCCCGACGAGAGCCACCGTCACCTGGTGGGCGGGGGTGTGAACCCGACGCAACAGGTCGTCCCACTCGGTCCAGTCGACGTCGCGGAACGCCAGGCCCAGTCGTCGTACGACATAGGCGTCGAGGCCTTCGGAGTGCAGGACCTTCGGGATGTCGTAGATCGACGGCGCATCCTTGGCCGCGACCACGGCTTCCTCGTCGACGTCGCACATCAGCGAGATCTTGCGCTTGACGTTGACCGGGATGTCGCGGTCGGAGCGGCACACGATCGCGTCGGGCTGGATGCCGATCGAGCGCAGCGCAGCGACCGAGTGCTGGGTGGGCTTGGTCTTCAGCTCACCCGAGGGGCCGATGTAGGGCACCAGCGAGATGTGCAGGAAGAACACGTTGTCCCGCCCCACGTCGTGGCGCACCTGGCGCACGGCCTCGAGGAACGGCAGCGACTCGATGTCGCCGACGGTGCCACCGATCTCGGTGATCACCACATCAACGGGAAGGCCCGACGGATCATCTCCCATGGCGCGGATCCGCGCCTTGATCTCGTTGGTGATGTGCGGGATCACCTGGACCGTGTCGCCGAGGTACTCCCCGCGCCGCTCCTTGGCAATCACCGTCGAGTAGACCTGACCGGTCGTGACGTTGGCCGATCCGTGCAGGTCGCGGTCGAGGAACCGTTCGTAGTGCCCGACGTCGAGGTCGGTCTCCGCGCCGTCGTCGGTGACGAACACCTCGCCGTGCTGGAACGGGTTCATCGTCCCCGGGTCGACGTTGAGATACGGGTCGAGCTTCTGCATCGTGACCCGTAGGCCGCGCGAGCGCAGCAGATGACCGAGGCCGGACGCCGTCAGCCCTTTGCCGATCGAGGAGGCCACGCCCCCGGTGACGAAGATGTGCTTGGTGGTCGCCGATGCGGCCAAAGGGGGCTCCCGTGGGGCTCGAGTGAAGGCATGTCGACCGGAGCGGGACTCCGGTCGTCCACGGGATTCGAGGTTATCAGCCAGCCGGGGAAGAGGTGAGCACCGACGTCGGTAGCACCGACGTGGCGCCCGGACCGGTGCCGTAGGTGCCGGCACCGTGGGCCAGCTGCTGCACCAGCGCGAGGACCGTTGCGACCCGTCCAGCGGGGGTGTCTGCGGAGTCCACCGATGAGGGGTGCGCCGCCCCGGCAGCACCGCCGGCACCGCTCGCCGAGGTTCCCGAACGCAACCAACCCACGACCGGAGGAAGCGGACCCGGTCCGGTCACGACGACTCCGGCGCCTTGGCGGTCGAGGGCCGCGACGAGTGCGCTCAGCGCCGGTTCCGCTGTCGCCTGCTCCCGGTCACCCGACACGACGACCGCCAGCTCGGCGAGTCTCCCGGGGGTGCCGTCCAGCCGTACGGCGCCCAGCTCGGTGAATCCGGCGACGACCTGGGCAGCTGCCTGGTCGGGGCTGCCCGTCGGCTTGGCGGCGACCAGCGACCGGGCGAGCACGACGCCGACCCGCTCGATCGAGCTCGCTCCGTCGGTGAAGGTCAGGCCAGGCGGCACCAGTCGCAGGGCCAAGTCCTCCAGCGGCGCAGTTGCCTTCGCCGGATCGTCGTACGTCGTGGTGATCCGGATCTCGCCGGTCAGCGCGGCGCCGGCGCCGAGCAGCGCGGCCCTTGTGCTGCGGGCCAGGCTGTCGCTGGCTCCCGGCGTGCGCAGGATGACCACGCTGTGCCCGGCGAGACGCTTGTCGGTGAGCGGGGCTGCGAGCGCGGCCACGACGCGCGAGTCGGTGCGCGCCCTGTCCTCCAGGGCCGCCACCCGCTGCTGGAGCCGGGCGGTTGTGCTCGCCAGCCGGTCCTCGCGACTGATCCGGTGGGCCGAGGACCGGGCCACCAGTGGACCGGCCCCCAGGGCGAGCCCGAGCCCGAGGGCGATCAGCGCGGCGACGACAGCGAGGCCGAGGTGACGCACGCCTCTCATCCGCCCGCCGTGGCATCGGCGCCATGGGTGCCGCCGGCGGTGTTCGTCGAGCGCACGGTGGCAACCAGGTGCTGCACCCACGTCACGACCTGCTCCCGCAGGTCCGCGACGGGTGTACCGGTCGGGGCGAACGCGACGGCAGCCACCAGCCCCGCCAGCAGCAGCAGAGCGAACAGCCACAGCGGCCAGGTTCGCGCCGGCCGTCGCCACAGGGCGGTGACCGCCGAGGCGTCGACGAACCGGTTGCCGAGGCGCAACCGGGTCAGGAACGCGCTGGGCATGTCCGTGCGCGCGGCGTCGGTCAGTGCAGCCAGCGTCGGGTGCCAGCCGACGCCAACGACCAGCGCAGGGTCGTGCGCCTCGACCAGCAGCAGAGCTGCATCGGCGCTGGACCCCGACATGGTGAACACCAGCGGTTCTGTCCCGGCCTGCTCGGCTCGGTCCAGGCCGTGCGCGGTCCCGTCCCGGTCGGCGCGTACGACGACCTCTGCCCCGCACTCGAGCACCGCGTCGCTCATCAGGCGCGGGTCGCCGACCACCAGGTCGGGCCGCAGCTTGCGCGCGAGCAGGACGTCCGCACCCTCGTCCACACCGACCAGCACGGCGTCCTGTGAGCGCAACCACGGCTTGAGTGCGGCAAGGTCGGCCGAAGCTCCCCTCGACGACGTCACCACGACCACCGACCGTCCGGCCAGAGTCGTGCGCACCGCGGGGGCGCCGGTGCCGTCCAGCAACAGGTCGCTCTCGCGGCGCAGGTGCTCGGTGGTCGCGTGCGCGAAGGCCTGCAGGTGGGCAGCCAGCCCGGCCCGCGCGTTCTGCATGTCCGCCGCCACCGAGGCGACAGTCATCACTCGTCCGCGGGCGACGATCGCCTCGCCGCGGAACAGCTGGTCGCCCTCGAGACGCACCCGGTCGCCGTCCCCGACCAGGCGCAGCACCTCCGGACCGACCCGGTCGAGGACCGGCACACCGGCCTCCACCAGCAGGGCCGGTCCCAGGTTCGGGCAGCGGCCGCTGATGCTGGCGGCGGCGTTGACGACGGCGCCGACCCCGGCCTCGAGCAACAATCGGGCGCTGCCGCCGTCGAGGTCCAGGTGGTCCAGCACGACGATGTCGCCGGGCTGCACGAGCCGGGCAACGGCACCCGCGCGCGAGCCCACCCGCGCGACGCCGTACAGCCCGGGCAGGGTCGGTTCGGAACGGGATCGTCGCAGAGTCGCCAGGCGCATGAGCCTGATGTTGCCATGTGACTGGTGTGACGGATGGGACCTACGGGACGCCGGGCGTGTACGCCGCGCGTCGTCTGTCGGCGGTGCGCAGTCGGTCCGTCGGTCCGTCGGTCCGACAGTCCGACAGTCCGTCAGTCCGTCGCTGACCGCTCCCCGGCAGCGGCTGCGAGCAGCTCCCGGGCGTGTGCCTCAGCCGTCGCCGACTCCTCCTGCCCGGCGAGCATCCGGGAGAGCTCGCGCAGCCGACCCGACTCGTCGAGTGCCACCACTCCGCTGCGCGTGACGGCTCCGTCCTCGGCCTTGCGGACCACCAGGTGCTGGTCGGCGAACGCCGCCACCTGCGGCAGGTGGGTCACCACGATCACCTGGGCCGATCGCGACAGGGCCGCCAGCCGGCGGCCGACCTCGACCGCTGCCTTGCCGCCGACCCCGGCGTCGACCTCGTCGAAGACCAGGGTGGGCACCGGATCGGTGCCGGCCAGCACCACCTCGACCGCGAGCATCACCCGGGACAGCTCACCCCCTGAGGCGCCCTTCTGCAGCGCCCGCGACGGCGCTCCCGCGTGCGGACGAAGCAGCAGCTCGACATCGTCGACCCCGTGCCGACTCCGTGCCAGCCAGCGCTCGCCAACCTGCAGGGCGGACCCAGTTGCGGGCTCCACCTCGGTCTGCGTCACCCGCACCTCGACGGCGGCGCTGGCCATGGCCAGCGCCGCGAGCTCACCCGTGACGGCCGTTGTGAAGCGCGCGCCGGCCGCGGCGCGGGCGGTCGAGACCTTGGCGGCTGCCGAGGCAAGGGCAGCGGTCAGCAGCTCGCGCCGGGCCCGCAGGCCCGCCACGCGATCATCGTCGCCCTCCAGGCCGGTCAGCCGGGCTGCGGCATCCTGTGCCCAGGCCAGCACCGCGGACGCCTCATCCGACGTCCCCGCCGGGTCGAGGTCGGCCAGACCCGCGGCGCCATACGTGCGCACCACTCGCGCCAGCTCGGCCCGCCGCTCCTGGACGGCGGCCAGCCGGGCTGGGTCGGTCTCGATCCCGGTGGCATAGGTCGCCAGGTCGCCACCGACGTCGGTGACGAGATAGCTGATCTCGCGGACCCGAAGTCGTAACGCGTCAAGAGCCGGGTCCTGCACCCCGACCTGCTCCAGCGCCGAGGCCGCGTGGGCGGCGAGCGTCGCCGCGCCCGGCGCCTCGTCGCCGTCCTCGGTGCCCAGCAGCGCAGCCCGAGCCCGGGTAGCCGCTCCGCGCAGCACGTCAGCGGATCCGAGCCGGTCCTCTTCGACCCGCAGCGCAACCGTCTCCCCCGGCTGGGGGTCCACCCGCTCCACGTCCTCGAGGCCGAAGCGCAACCGCTCGGCCTCCTGGGTCCGCTCGCGGGCCCGCAGGACCAGCTCGTCCAGCTCACTGGTGAGCTCTTTCAGCTCGTCGAAGGCTGACCGGTAGGCGGCCAGCGGTCTGAGGACCGGCGCCCCGGCGTAACGATCCAGGGCCTCGCGCTGCCGCGCCGGCTGCAGCAGCCGCGACTGGTCGCTCTGCCCGTGCACGGCCACGCACGACTCGGCGAGCTCGGCGAGGATCGCGGCCGGCACCCCGCGACCGCCGAGGTGGGCCCGCGACCGTCCGGCGCCAGACACGCTGCGGGCAAGCAGCAGGACGTCCTCGTCGAGCTCGGCGCCGGCGTCGATGGCGCGGGCCGCCACCGGTCCGCCGGGGTCGACCCGCAGCCTGCCCTCGACGGACGCAGTGGCAGCCCCCGGCCGCACGGCCCCCGGGTCGGCCCGGCCCCCGAAGAGCAGGCCCAGACCCGTGACCACCATCGTCTTGCCTGCACCGGTTTCCCCGGTGACCACGGTCAGCCCGGGCGACAGCTCGAGCACGGCGTCCTCGATGACGCCGAGCCCCCGGATCCGCATCTCCTCGAGCACGCTGACGAGCCTATGCGGAGGGTCGGTCAGAACCGGCCGTATCGCCAGCGGGAGACCGGCGATCCGCACTGTCCTTGTTCGTCGGCCGGCCACGCCACCCCAGAACGGGAAGGTCGAACTTCGCAACCAGCCGGTCGGTGAACGGAGCCGAGGCCAGCCTTGCCAGCCGCACCGGCTGCGCACCCCGTCGGGCCTCGATCCTCGCCCCCGGCGGCAGGTCGACCGAGCGCCGACCGTCGCACCAGAGCACACCCGCGCTCTGCCCGGTGACCAGCACCTCGACCGCGAGCACCGAGTCCGGCGACACCACCAGTGGCCGGGCGAAGAGCGCATGCGGGCTGATCGGCACGAGCAGCAGCGCCTCGACCGCCGGCCAGACGACCGGACCACCCGCCGAGAACGCGTACGCCGTCGATCCCGTCGGCGTGGCCATCACGACACCGTCCCCACCCCACCGCGACAGCGGACGACCGTCCACCTCGATCACGAGGTCCAGCGACCGCTGACGACTCGCCTTCTCCACCGACGCCTCGTTCAGCGCCCAGCCGCAGGTGACGAGGCCTGCGTCGGTGGTGACGGTGACGTCGATCGTCAGGCGCTCCTCCACCTCGTAGGTGCGGGCCACCACGCGATCCACGGTGGCATCGACCGCGTCCCGCTCGGCCTCCGCGAGAAAGCCGACGTGACCGAGGTTGACCCCGAGGACCGGTGTGGCGGTCGGACGGGCCAGCTCGGCAGCCCGCAGCAAGGTCCCGTCGCCGCCGAAGACGACCACCAGCTCGCACTCTGCGGCCGCGTCGTCGCCACGGTCGACGACCAGCACACCGGTGAGCCCCAGCTGCTCGGCCTGGTCGGCGAGCACCCGCACCTGCAGCCCTGCTGCGAGGAGCCGGGCGACAGCTGTCCGGATCGCGCGTACGGCCTCGTCGCGCCCGGTGTGCCCGACCACGAGCACGGTGCGGACAGAGCCGCCGGAGCTGGCGGAGCTGCCGGTGTCTCCTGCACCCGCGGTCGGAGACGCCCCGGTCACGCCGGCCCTGCCTCGATGGCCGCGCGAAGAGCAGCCGGGTCCAGCGGCGCGGCGTCTCGTCGCAGCCACAGGAAGTACTCCACGTTCCCGGCCGGCCCCGGCAACGGGCTCGCCGTCACGCCTGCCGTGCCCAGTCCGTGCTCGTCGAAGGCGACCCGGGCCACCTCGGTGACCGCTCTCTCCCGCAGCGCCGGGTCGCGCACCACCCCGCCGGATCCCAGGGCCTCGCGGCCGACCTCGAACTGCGGTTTCACCATCGGCACCAGGTCCGCGTCGGCCGTGGTGACGGCGGCCAGCACCGGCAGGACCAGCTTCAGCGGGATGAACGAGAGGTCGGCGACCACCAGCTCGACCGGCGCACCGAGGGTGACGAGGTCGAGGTCACGAATGTTCGTACGGTCGCGGACCTCGACCCGCTCGTCGGTCTGCAGCGACCACGCGAGCTGTCCGTAGCCCACGTCGACGCACACCACCTCGCGGGCCCCGCGCCGGAGCAGGACATCGGTGAAGCCCCCCGTCGACGCGCCCGCGTCCAACGCTCGTCGCCCGGCCACCGCCAGCCCCCTGCCCTCGAACACGTCGAGCGCGCCGGTCAGCTTGTGCCCGCCGCGCGACACGAAGGATTCGCCGACCGCTTCGGCCAGCACGATCGGGTCGCCGACCTCGACCTGGGTCGCCGGCTTCACGCTGGTCCGGCCCGGCACCCGTACCTGGCCCGAGGACACCAGCTCGGCGGCCTGCTCGCGCGAGCGGGCCATCCCCCGTCGGACCAGCTCCGCGTCGAGTCGGGCGCGTCGGGTCACGGGCGCGCGACCGGCCCGTCCCCGGGACCTCCGGCACCACCGGTCGAACCGGGCCCACCGGTCGAACCAGGCTCACCGGTCGCAGGGGCGCCGGGATTCTGGGTCACCCGCGCGGCGTCGGCCAGCGCGTCCTGCAGGGCACCATGGATCTCGTCGTAGATCGCGACGTGCTCAGCCGGTGGCCGTCCGTCAAGGGCGCTCAGACGGTCGACTGCGGCTGACACCCGAGGATCGGTGAGCTCATCGACGCTGACGTCACCGCCTCCGTCGGCCTGGTCCTCGTCCTGAGACGACTGATCGACTGCGCCCTCGTCGCCGACGTCTCCCTGCGTCGGATTGCCCGCACTCAGATCCTGCTCGCCCACCGGGTGCTCGCTCATCACTGCGTCCGCGGGCTGCGGGTCTTGCGGGCCGGGCTGGACGCGCCGCCAGCACGGGTCGATGCACCTGTCCCGGTGGCAGCGGTCCTTGCCGCGGCTGACTTCTTTCCAGCGGCGGCCTTGGCCGCGAGTCGCCTAGTCGAGCCGGCTGCCGTGGCCTTGCCCTCCGTGCCAGCACGAGCCACACGACGCGTCGGAACGGCCCTCTGCCGGTGTACAAGCTCCTGCTCGAGCTCGGACACCCTTGCCTCGAGCCCTCGGGCCCGACGGTTCGCGGCGTCCAGGTCCTCGGCCGCCACCAGTCCCAGCCTGGTGACCGAGCGCTCGACCTCAGCGCGGACCACCATCACCAGAAGGTCCCTGTTGGCCCGACTCGTCGCGACCAGGTCCTCGGTCAGGGCGGCGACCTGCGAACGCAGCGGGCCGGGGAGGACAGTCCCGATGCTCGACTCTCCCTGGGCGAGCAGCGCACGTGCCATCGCGGTGGCACGCTCGCGAGTCACCTCGGTGACCCCGGTTGCCAGCTGCAGATACCCGCGAAGCCCGTCGAGCGTCATCGTCGCCCACCCTCCTGGTCACCTTCGAGCCGGCCTCCATGCCGAGCCCGAACGCTACCCCGACCGGGCCGGCCGGCCACGCTGCCAGGCTGCGCTAACGTCTGGCTCATGGCGACGATCGACGCATGTCGGGCAGCACTGGAACGACTCGCCGGCTCGTTGGGCGGCTCCGACAACGACCACGCCGGCCTTGCCTTCGATCGCACCTTGAGCTGCCATGTCCCCGATCTCGACATCACGTTCTCCGGCCGGCTGGCCGAGGGTCGCCTGCGGGACATCACCATCGACCCGAGCGATCGGGCCCAGATCCGGCTCACCGCAGAGAGTGACGACTTGGTCGCCCTGACGTCGGGCGAGCTGAGCTTCGCCAAGGCGTGGTTGGCGGGCCGGGTCAAGGTCGACGCCACGGTCCGTGACCTGCTGCGTCTGCGCTCGATGCTCTGACCGCTGCGCTCGACGTACTCAGCATCCCACGCTCGTGGGTCTGGCCGCGTGAGGCGCCGGGCGCTCACCACCCCAGCTCACCCAGGGTCCGATTGACCCGACGCGCCGTCATGCCAGCGTGGGCGCCATGATCCGCTGCCGCCCACACCGCGACGCACAGCGCCCGCAGACCGTCTACCCGGCTCCCCGCGCCCTCGATGGCCGGGCCGGACTCGCTGACGGTGACGGTCCATCCGCCGCAGGTCCCACCGTCACCTCGGACCTTGACCGCCGGGTGCGGTGCCAACAGTCCGGACCAGAGCTCCTCCGCCAGGTACGTCGGTCGCTGGGCTGGACCAGCCAGCGCCACCTCCGCGGGGCCGGTGACACCGGTCAGCACCAACAAGGTCGGCACGCCGCCACGGTGACCGCCCTCGATGTCGGTGTCCAGCCGATCCCCCACGACCAAGGGACGGAGCGCCTGCGTGCGGTCGATCGATTCCCGCAGCAACGGTGTCTCCGGCTTGCCCGCCACTGCGTCCGGTCGTCGTCCGCCAGCTGTCGCAACCACGTCGACGAGTGACCCGTTGCCGGGTGCTCGTCCGCGGGGGGTGGGGACCGTCGGATCGAGGTTGCTGGCGATCCACGGCAGCCCAGCCGCAACGGCGTAGGCCCCTTCGCTCAGCAGGCTCCAGTCGAGGTCCGGCGAGAAGCCCTGCACCACAGCGGCCACGCCGTCAGTGAGGGTGGACACCGGAGTGAGCCCGCGCGCGATCAGGGCCTCGACAAGTCCGGGACCCCCGATCACCAACACCTGCGCCTGCGGCGCCACGCGCTCGGCGACCAGCCGTGCTGCGGCTTGCGCCGAGGTCACGACGTCGCTCGGCTCGGCAGGCACACCGAGAGCCCGCAGGTGCTCGGCGACGGCCTGCGGGGTCCGGGCCGCGTTGTTGGTGACGTAGGCCATCCGCATCCCGAGCTCGCTCGCCGACACCACCGCCCCGGGAGCTCCCTCCACAGCCTCGTCGCCGAGGTACAGCACTCCGTCCAGGTCCAGCAGCCCTACGTCGTAGCGAGTGGCCAAGACCTCCTCGCTGCCGTCGACGAGCGGCCTGAGGTTCCGCGGCGACTCGTCGGACGTCTCCTCGGGCGATGGCGCGGTTGCTGCGGCTTCCCCAGCACCACCCTGCCGAGCCGTACCCTCCCGAGCGTCGCCCTCCCCAGCGCCGGCATGGGTCACGTGGTCACGTCCCGGCCGTCACCATTGCCACCAGGCACATCTCCGCCGACCCACGTCCCACCGGCCGACGCTCGACCAGCGACCTCACCGGCCACTCTCGGAGCCCGAATCTCGTTCACCGGCAGCCTCCTCCCGCACCGCAGCCTCTCGCGCGCGCAGCGTCGCGCGCGCCTCCCGCAGTGCCTGGCCGTACGCCGGACGGTGCGGCGCCATAGCCACAGCCAGCGCCAGCTGCTCGACAGCCCGGGCCACGTCGCCGCGGCGAAACCGCGAGAGCCCCAGCCCGAACCGCGCGTAGTCGTTGTCCGGCGCAGCCTCGACGAGCTCGGCAAACCGCACCTCGGCCGCAGGAAAGCGTCGCGCGTCGAACAGCGCGCGGGCCAGCGCCTCGAGCACGCTCGTCGACTGCGGTTCGGCTTGGGCAGCCCGTTGCAGGAGCTCGACGGCAGCCTCCGGGTTGCCGCCCTCGAGAAGGGCGTTTCCACGCACGAACCAGTCGTAGGGCTCACCCGAGGGCAGCGGACCTCCTGCTGCCCGGTCGTCGCTACTCACAGCTCCTCCTTGGACGCGTGGACACCTGCTCGAGCCAGCAGACATCATCATCGCTCGCCGACCGCCGTACGATCCTGCCCATGCCCGACCAGCGCCACGCGATGACGGACGAGCGCCTGAGAGGCGCCGCGGCTGGCGGGTCGATCCAGCAGGAGGTCGAGTCGAGCAGCACAGTCCCCGTCAGCCACGGTCTCGTCGTGCGCCCCTTCCGCGGATTGCGTTACGTGCTCGACCGGGTATCCGGCCTGGCCGACGTCACCAGCCCGCCGTACGACGTGATCGATCCGGACGACGCCTCTCGACTCGAGCGCCTCGATCCGCACAACGTCGTGCGACTCATCCTGCCGCGAGTAGCACCGGCCACCGGCGAGCCCCGTGACCACTCCAGCCGGTACGACGTTGCTGCCCGGCTGCTGACCGAGTGGCTGGAGGACGGGGTGCTCGATGTCGACGACGCCGCGGCGTTGTACCTCTACGAGCAGACCACCAGCACCACCTCGCAGCGCGGTCTGCTCGCAGCTGTCGGCCTGTGCGCCCCGACCGAACGCGTCGTCCTGCCGCACGAGGACGTCATGCCGGGGCCGGTGGCGGATCGCCTGGAGCTCATGCGCGCCACCCGCGCCAACCTCGAGCCGATCCTGCTCGTGGTGGACCGTGGGGGTCCGGCGCTGGCTGAGTTGTGGGGTCAGGTCACGTCCCGTGATCCGCTGGTGGACGCAAGCACCGGCGACGGGACGCGCCAACAGGTGTGGGCCGTCACCGACCCGTCGTGGCACACGCGGGTGGCCGACGAGCTGCTGCCCCGACAAGCTCTGATTGCCGACGGGCATCATCGCTGGGCCACCTACCGCCGCCTCCAGGCAGAGCTGCACGCGGATGGGGCCGGACCCGGACCCTGGGACTTCGGCCTCGCCATGCTGGTCACCGGGGACAACGACCCTCTGCAGGTAGCCGCCATCCACCGAGTCGTGGCTGATCTCGACCTGCCCGACGCCCTGGCCGCCGCGGCCGTTGCCTTCACGACGCAGCCCGTCGGCCAGGATCTCGGCGTCGCTCTCGACGCCCTCGCCTCGGCGGCCGGAGCGCATCCCTACCTGATCACCGACGGGGTCACCTTTCACCTGCTGCACTCGCCTGACGACGCGCGCGTGCAGGCCGCGATGCCCACTGGCCACTCTGCTCGCTGGGCCGCGCTCGACGCGAGCGTGCTGCATGCCCTGCTCCTGGAGGACCTGTGGGACGTGGCCGACGCCGACAATCGGGTGTCCTACCTGCACGACGTCGCGGGCGCCGTCCGTGCCGCGGTGCGCTCGCGTGGCGTGGCAGTCCTTATGCGGCCGACAACGACGGCTGAGGTGATGGCTCTCGCCGCAGCTGGCGAGCGGATGCCACGCAAGTCGACGTCGTTCGGCCCCAAGCCGCGCAGTGGACTCGTCATGCGCCTGCTCGAGCCGCCTCCGCTGACCGACGGAGCGGGTGCGGTCACGCAGCGCTCGTGAGCCGGCGAAGCTTGCTGACCTCGATCTCACTTCGGCTCATCGCCATCACCCCCTGCCGCCAGAACCGGCGACGGAGAGCTCCGTGCACCTCGACCACGTCGCCCGGCCGAAGGCTGAGCAGGCGCCGACGGACGTCGGCCCGCCAGACCGAGCAATCGAGGGTGTCCACCGAAGGAGTTCGCACGCCAGCAACCTTCCGTCTGCTCGCGCGCGCCACCACCAGCCGGAAGGAGACCAGCAAGTCACCGCTGGGCATCTCTCGCGACACGGGTGCCACCGCCAGTCGCCCCACCACGTGGACCTCGTTGACGTGACCCGGTTCACTGGACGTGTCGTTCATCTGAGCTCCTGACCACGAGACCGATGTCCTCACTGCCGACGGCAGCTCGCCTCCTGGGCGGGACCCCGCCGAGCGGCTGACGCTCGTCATTCTCGAGCGGGGGGACAGCCCCCATCCGGTCTCGCGCACATCTGTGGACAAGTACGCCGTGTCGCGGCCTGTGGACAACAGCGGCCAGCCGCGCCCCGCGCTACTCGGTGCCGTCTGGTTCCTCGTCGACCGCCATCACCACCCCATCCAGCTCGTCAAGTCGTTCCCCCGCGTCTGTCTCGCCGGCGGTGTCAGCTGCGGCCGCATGCTCGAACCAGGTGCGAGCCTCGGTGTCCCGACCCGACTCCAGCAATGCCTCGGCGTAGGCATAGAACAATCGTGCCGACCACGGCTTCCTGCGAGTAGCCACCAGCTCCGGCCCTTGCAACAACAGCGCGGCTGCGGCCGCCTGGTGCATGTCGCGACGGGCTCCGGAAGCCACGATCACCAGCTCGATCTGACCCGCCAGGTCCAGCGTGCGCGCCTCCGCCGAGCCCAGCATCGCTATCGCTCGCTCCGGTCGACCCATCCCGCGTTCACAGTCCGCCATCACCGGCAGCAGGCCCTGGTCGCCAGAGATGCGCCGGGCGGCCCGCAGCTCGCCGAGGGCCTCGTTGAAGCGTCCTGTCATGTACGCGGCCAGTCCAGCCGCCTCGCGCACCGCCGCCACCCGACCGGCCCGCTCCCGCGCAGCGACGGCGTGCGTGTAGGCGGCCTCAGGGTCCTCGTGCAGCAAACGACCGGCCATCACCAGGTGGCGGCTGACCGCCTGGCTGTTGAGCGCGGCCAACGAGCTCAGCTCCGCCCGGACTGCCCGATCGAGTTCCGATCCCGTCACGTCATCCGGCAGGGCCGGTTCGTTGCGTCGCGCCGTCTGAGGTCGGGCGCCGGCCTCGGCAACGCTGCCTCGGGTCCTTGACCGAGGCCCTTCTGCGCCGGAGCGACGAGGTCCAGCCGCGCCGGAGCGACGAGGTCCAGCCGCGCCGTCGGGGCCGGGACGTCCGCGGCGCGGTCCACCGGCCGGCTGACTCCCCCTGGGCGTGCCTCGCGGCGACCTGTCGTCGGATGAGCTCACTCGGGACCTCCGGAGCGGGAAGACAAGGATAGACCAAGCCAAGATCATGGTGTCCGGACATACCAAAGGCCACCTCATCGAGGTGGCCTTTGGTGAAAGATGTCCGGCGGCGTCCTACTCTCCCACGCGGTCCCCCGCGCAGTACCATCGGCCCTGAGAGGCTTAGCTTCCGGGTTCGGAATGGAGCCGGGCGTTTCCCTCTCGGTATGGCCACCGAAACTCTATGGAGATGTCAAGGTCGAAACCGACCGCATCTCGGGAACTGCACAGTGGACGCGAAGCAAAAGTATCTCGTCGTCGGCGGACCAACGATAGTGAGAATGTGGTCAAGTCCTCGGCCTATTAGTACCGGTCAGCTCCATGCATTGCTGCACTTCCACCTCCGGCCTATCAACCCAGTCGTCTACTGGGGGCCTTACCAGGTTAACCCTGTGGGAGACCTCATCTTGAAGCGGGC
>JANLYQ010000121.1:0-15991 GCA_031365725.1 Sporichthyaceae bacterium
GACGACGCCGCGACCGTGCTGCCCTACCTCCACGACCTGGGCATCTCGCACGTCTACCTCTCCCCGATCCTGCAGGCTGCACCCGGCTCCACCCACGGGTACGACGTCGTCGACCACTCCCATCTCAACGACGAGCTCGGCGGTGCTGAGGCGTTCCACCGGCTCACCGACACCGCCCGCGACCTCGGCCTGGGTGTCGTCGTCGACGTGGTGCCCAACCACATGGCGGTGCCGACCCCGGCCTCGCTCAACGCCGCGCTGTGGTCGGTGCTGCGGACCGGGCCGGCATCGCCGTACGCCCGCTGGTTCGACGTGGACTGGGCCGCGCAGGAACGCGCGCTGCTCATGCCGGTGCTCGGCCGCCGCATCGGCGAGGCGGTCGCCGACGGCGAGATCACCCTGGACCGCACCGGGCACCCGTCCGGCGAACCGGTGCTGCGCTACGTCGACCACGTGTTCCCGGTGCGCCCCGGCACCGAGGACCTGCCGCTGGTCGAGCTGCTCGACCGGCAGTTCTACCGCCTCGCGCACTGGCGGGTCGGCGACGAGGAGCTGAACTACCGGCGCTTCTTCGACATCGACACCCTCGCCGGGCTGCGGGTCGAGGACGCGCAGGTCTTTGCCGAGACACATGCGGTGCTGCTGGCGCTGGTCGCCGAGGGCCGCATCCACGGCCTGCGCATCGACCACCCCGACGGCCTGGCCGACCCGCGCGGCTATGTACGCCGACTGGCCGAGGCGACCGGCGGAGCCTGGGTCGTGGTGGAGAAGATCCTCGAGGGCGACGAGCAGCTGCCTGCGGACTGGCCGTGCGCCGGCACCACCGGCTACGACGCCCTGCTGCGTCTGGGCGGAGTGCTCGTCGACCCCGGCTCGGCGCCCGCGCTGACCAACCTCTACACCGGCCTCACCGGTGAACCCGGTGACTTCGACGTGGTCATCGAGGAAGCCAAGCGTTTCGTCGTCGAGCACGGGCTGCAGGCCGAGGTCGCTCGCCTGGTCGAGGTCGCCGCGGCCATCTGTCACGACCACCTCGAGCTGCGCGACCACACCCGCCGCGGGCTGCACGAGTCCCTGGTCGAGCTACTCGTCGCCGTGCCGGTCTACCGGGCTTACGTCGTGCCGGGAGAGCTCGCGCCGCACGACTCGGCCACAACGGTCCGCGCTGCTGCTGATGCAGCCCGCGCTCGGTTGGCCGAGGACCGGCACGGCACTCTCGACCTGCTCGTCGACCTCGCGCTCGGCACCCAGGGCCGCGGCCCGCACCGGGACGAGTTCGTGGTGCGCTTCCAGCAGACCTGTGGCCCGGTGATGGCCAAGGGGGTCGAGGACACGGCGTTCTACCGCTGGCTGCGGCTCACCTCCCTCAACGAGGTCGGCGGCGACCCGGCTCACCTCGGTGTCGAGGTCGAGGAGCTGCACGCGTGGTGCACCCGCCAGCTCGCCACCTGGCCCGAGGCGATGACCACCTTGTCGACCCACGACACCAAGCGCAGCGAGGACGTGCGGGCTCGGCTCGCGGTGCTCTCCGAGGTGCCCGAGGAGTGGTCCCGCGCCGTGACCGGGTGGCGGGCGGCGACCGCAGCCCGGCGACCGGCCGAGCTCGACTCCAACACCGAGTACCTCATCTGGCAGACCCTGGTCGGCGCGTGGCCGCTCGATCCCGACCGGCTCACTGCCTACCTCGAGAAGTCGACCCGCGAGGCCAAACGACGCACGACCTGGACCGCTCCGGACGAGGAGTACGACGATGCCGTGGCGACGTTCGCCCGCGCGCTCCTCGCCGATCTGACCCTCACCAGCGAGGTGGCTGCCTTCGTCGAGCGGCTGGCTCCGGCTTGGCGCAGCAACGTCCTCGCCCAGAAGATCCTCGCCCTCACCGTGCCCGGCGTCCCCGACGTCTACCAGGGCTGTGAGGTCTCCGATCTGTCCCTCGTCGACCCCGACAACCGTCGCCCCGTCGACTACGCCGAGCGCCGGGCCCGGCTGGCTCGACTCGACGCGGGCGAGGCGCCCCGCGACCTCGACGACGACAAGCTGCTGGTCGTGTCACGCACGTTGCGGCTGCGCCGGGACCACCCCGACTGGTTCGGGGCCGGCTCGCTCTACCAACCGCTCGACGCCATCGGCCAGCACGCCGTCGCCTTTGCCCGGGGTGCCGCTGACCCTGCCGTCGTCGTGGTCGCCTCGCGGCTGTCGGTGGCCGCGGCAAGCGCCGAGTCGGGACAGGTCACCCTGCCGCCGGGAACCTGGCGCGACGAGCTCACCGCCCGAGAAGCATCGACCTACGACGGCAACGTCACCCTCACCGACGTGCTCGCCACCCTGCCGGTCGCCCTGCTGGTGCGAGCCGACTCCTAGGTCTCGGCGAGCAGCCGACGACGCTGCTCCTCGACGTCGAAGTCCGGCGCCGGCCACGTGACGGCCATGGCCTCGAGCTGCTCGACGAGGATGTTCATGATGGCCCAGTTGCGGTACCACTTGCGGTCACCCGGCACGACGTGCCACGGCGCTGCCTCGGTGTTGCACCTCTCCAGAGCCTCGGAGTAGGCGTCGACCATCGGGGCCCACTCATGTCGGGTCTCGAGGTCGCCGGGGTTGTACTTCCACAGCTTCTCCGGCTGGTCGAGGCGTGCCAGCAACCGGTCGCGGGACTCGGTCTTGGACATGTGCAGGTAGCACTTGACGACCGTCGTGCCGTTGTCGACCAGCCCGGCCTCGAACCGGTTGATGGTGCCGTAACGGCGACGCCAGGTCCGCGGCTCGACATAGTTGCGCACCCGCACCACCACGACGTCCTCGTAGTGCGACCGGTCGAAGACCCCGATCATGCCCGGCGCCGGCGCCCGGGACTTGATGCGCCAGAGAAAATCGTGGGCCAGCTCTTCCTTGGTCGGCGCCTTGAAGGCCGCGATGCTCACGCCCTGCGGGTCCACCTGGCCGACCACGTGGCGCAGAGTGCCGCCCTTGCCGGACGTGTCCATGCCCTGCAGCACCAGCAGCAGGCTGCGCCGGCCACCGCTGCGCCCCTCGGCGTACAGCCGCTCCTGAAGGTCGGCGAGACGCGGACCGAGCAGCGCGAGCGCCTCGCTGCCGGCCGACTTGCCGCCGGTGAAGCCCGGGGTGGCGTCGGTGGGAATGGCGTTGAGGTCCACCGGTCCCATCGGCAGTCGCAGCAGGTCGCTGACCCGCTTGAACTCCGGTCGTGCCTTCTTGGTGGCTTTCGCCGAGGTCTTGGCCATGGTGATCATCGTCGCAGGTGCGGCCGGGTTCGGGTAGGGCAGCGTGGGTAGGTTCGCTCGTCGTGACCATCCTGCAGCCCCACTCCCCGCTCGAGGTCTGGGCCCCCAACGCCACCGAGGTCCGCGTCCTCGTGGACGGCAGCATCGTGGCGATGACCGCCGGCGCCGGCGGGTGGTGGCGCACCGACGCCTCCGCCCCGGCCCACGGCACGGACTACGCGTTCGTCGTCGACGGCTCCGACCCGCTCCCCGACCCACGGTCCCGATGGCAGCCGCACGGCGTGCACGGCCCGTCCCGGATGTACGACTCCAGCAGGGTCACCTGGACCGACCACGGGTGGCGCGGGGTGGCACTGCCCGGCTCGGTGGTCTACGAGCTGCACGTCGGCACGTTCACTTACGAGGGGACCCTCGACGCGGTCATCGGCCGGCTGGACCATCTCGTCGGGCTGGGCGTGGACCTGGTCGAGCTGATGCCGGTTGGTGCGTTCCCCGGACGGGCCGGCTGGGGCTATGACGGCGTGCATCCCTACGCCGTCCACGAGCCGTACGGCGGCCCGGACGCCCTCGCGCGCCTCGTCGACGCCTGCCATGCCCGCGGTCTCGGGGTCTGCCTCGACGTCGTCTACAACCACCTCGGTCCCTCGGGTAACTACCTGCCGCGTTTCGGGCCGTACTTCAGCGACAAGCACGAGACCCCGTGGGGATCGGGCATCAACCTCGACGACGACGGCGCGCACGAGGTCAGGCGCTGGGTGGTCGACAACGCACTCATGTGGCTGCGTGACTTTCACATCGACGCGCTACGCCTGGACGCCGTGCACGCTCTCGCAGACGACTCCGAGGTGCACCTGCTGGCACAGCTGTCCCGTGAGGTGGACGCCCTCTCCTGCGCCGTACGCCGACCGCTGTCGCTGATCGCGGAGTCCGACCTCAACCAGGCGACCACGGTGATGCCGGTAGAAGGCGGCGGGCTCGGCATGACCGCACAGTGGAGCGACGACTTCCACCACGCCGTGCACGCGTTGCTCACCGGCGAGGGGCAGGGCTACTACGGCGACTTCGCGGCCGATCCCTACCGCGCGTTGGAGCGCACCCTGACGGGCGCGTTCTTCCACGCCGGCACGCACTCCTCGTTCCGCGACGCCGACTGGGGCGCCCCGGTTGACGTCTCGCGGGTGCCCGGCTGGCGGTTCCTCGGCTACAGCCAGACCCACGACCAGGTCGGCAACCGGGCCGTCGGCGACCGCATCGCGGCGACCCTGTCCCCCGGCCGCGCGCGGGTGGCCGCGGCCCTGGTGCTCACCTCGCCGTTCACCCCGATGCTGTTCATGGGTGAGGAGTGGGCCGCTGCCACTCCCTGGCAGTACTTCACCTCGCACGAGGAGGAGGAGCTTGCCGAGGCGGTGCGAGAGGGCCGTCGGCGCGAGTTCGCCCCGCACGGCTGGGCAGCCGACGACGTGCCCGACCCGCAGGACCCGGCCACCGTCCAGGCCTCGACGCTGCGCTGGGACGAGGTCGATCAGCACGAGCACGCCTCGATGCTCGCGTGGTACCGCGACCTGCTTGCCCTGCGGCGGGCGCAGCCTTGGCTGGCCGACCCACGTCTCGACCTCGTGGCGGTGACCGTCGACGCCGACCGCGAGTCGGTGGTCGTGTCGCGTGGACCGTTGCGGGTGGTGGTCAATCTGGCCGATCGCGCGCAAACGGTACCGGTGGACGCCGCTGTGGCTGACGTGCTGCTCGCCTCTGCGGGGTCCCCCCTGGTCGGGGTCGCGGAGGTCGAGCTGCCTGCCGAGTCGGTGGCGGTGGTCCGGGTGGCCGACATCGTGGGCGACATCGTGGCCGACAGGGTGGCAGGCTCAGCGGCATGACCTCGCAAGGCATCCTCGGTGCGCTGGTCGTCGGGCTCGTCATCGGTGCGCTCGGCCGGCTCGTCGTGCCGGGTCGGCAACCGATCGGCTGCTTGATGACGGTGCTGCTCGGCGTCCTCGGTTCGGTGGCGGGGCTCGCGCTGGCTCGCGCTGCCGGTGTGCACTGGTGGCCGCTGGTGTTGGGCTGCCAGGTCGCGGTCGCGGCGGCCGGTGTCGCGTCGGTCGCCGGCACCTTCCGCGGTCGCCGCCGGTGAGCGCCATGCGGGCACTTGTTGCCTCGGGCGGCACCGATGGCAACGTCGATCTTGTCGCGACCTACGCCTACCCGACCGAGCAGCAACGGCACAAGCAGTCTTGGGTGCGGGCCAACATGGTGAGCTCGCTGGACGGCTCGGCGGTCCGCAATGGCCGGTCCGAGGGGCTCTCGAGCGAGCCCGACAAGGCGGTGTTCTCGCTGTTGCGCGGACTGGCGGATGTGGTGCTCGTCGGTGCCGGCACCGCGCGCACCGAGGGCTATCGGGCGCTGCGCCCTGACCCGACGTATGCCGATCTGCGCCTCCGGCTCGGCCAGCGGCCGGCACCGGTGCTCGCCCTCGTGTCCGGCCGCCTCGACCTCGATCCGGCCTCAGAGCTGTTCGGCACGCCGCCGACCATCGTCATCACTCATGCCGGCACGACGGCGACCGACCGCGACCGACTCGCCGAGGTCGCTGACGTCGTGGTCGCCGGTGCCGAGAAGGTCGACCTCGCCGATGCTCTCCACCAGCTCGCCGACCGTGGCCTGACCCGGGTGCTGTGCGAAGGCGGCCCGTCGTTGCTCTCTGCCCTCGTCGCCGCCGAACGGCTGGACGAGCTCTGCCTGACCTTCGATCCGCGGCTGGTCGGCGGCGACGGCAGCCGGGTCACTGCCGGGCCGGACCTGGATGCGTCGCTGCGCCTGGGGAGCGCGCTCGAGCAGGACGGCGTGCTGCTCAGTCGCTGGCTCGTCGACTGACCGTGACCGCCCACGCGATCAGCGGCAACTGAACGGGCAGCCGCAACCATGTCAGCACCCGGTAGGCCACCGTGTGCGGGTGCTCCCCCGAGGCGATCGCCATCTGGATGTTGGCCGGGAACACCGCGAGGAGGAGCAGCGCCGTCGCCCACCCGGCGATGCGCCTCGTGCGCGGCGTCACTAGCCCGACCGCGCACACCAGCTCGGCCGCCCCGCTGACGTAGACGAGTGCGTACGGCGCGGGCAGCTGCGGCGGCATGATGCCCACGAACGGGCGCGGGGTGAGGAAGTGCAGAGTGCCGCTCACCGTCAGCATCCCCGCCAGGAGGTACGGCGACGCGCGGCGCAGTCGGGACTCTCGCAGGCGGGGCACCACGCGAGGCTAGCCGTCGCGGCTCGGACTGCTGTCGCAGCTAGGGTCGTCACCGTGACTGCCTCGGGATCGTGGGACCAGCCCGAGCCGCCGCAGCCGAGCGTCGAGGTGCTCGACGAGCAGCTGAGGTCGCTGCTGAGCTTTGCCGCGGGATCCCGGTCGCCGGGCGGGGGCTTCGGCAGCCTGGACGCCGACGGGCGGCTGGTGCCCGGCGCGCCCGTCGAGACGTGGATCAGCACCCGCATGACCTACTGCTTCACCCTGGCCCAGCTGCTCGGCGACGCGGGCGCAGCCGACCTCGTCGACCACGGCCTCGCTGCGTTGCTGCCCGGCGGCGTGCTGCGCGACGACGAGCACGGCGGGTGGTTCGCGTCCACGGCCGACGACACGAAGTCGGCCTACGCGCACGCGTTCGTCGTGCTCGCGGCCGCTGCCGCCGTCATCGCCGAGCGACCCCGTGCGACCGAACTGCTGACCGACGCGCTGGCCGTGGTCGAGCAGCGCTTCTGGGTCGAGGGCGCCGGCCTGGTCCGTGAGTCGTTCAGCGCCGACTGGAGCGCCGAGGAGCCCTATCGGGGGGCCAACGCGACCATGCACAGCGTCGAGGCCTACCTGGCCGCAGCCGACGCTCTCGGCGCTCTCGGCGCCAGGTGGCGAGCGCGCGCCGGTCAGCTTGTCGAGCACGTCGTGCACCACGTCGCCCGCGACGCCGGCTGGGCGCTGCCCGAACACTTCGCCCCCGACGGCAGCGTGCTGCGGGACTACAACACCGATGACCGAGCGCATCCCTTCCGGCCCTACGGCGTGACGCCGGGCCACCTGTTCGAGTGGGCCCGGCTGGCCGTACAGCTGCAGGCCGCGGAGCAGGCTGCGGCCGAGCCGGCTCGGGACTGGCTGCTCACGGACGCGCAGGAGCTCTACCGGGCCGCGGTCCGGATCGGCTGGGCTCCCGACGGCGCGGACGGTTTCGTCTACACCACCGACTTCGACGGCACGCCCATCACCCGCGCCCGCATGCACTGGGTCGTCACCGAGGCCACCGGCGCCGCTGCCGCCCTCTTCCAGGCGACCGGTGACCCGGCGTACGCCGAGGATCATCAACGGTGGTGGGACTTCGCCCGCACCCACCTGGTGGACCGTGAGCGCGGCTCCTGGCACCACGAGCTCGACCCGACGCTGCAGCCGTCGTCGGGCACCTGGTCGGGCAAGCCCGACGTCTACCACGCGCTGCAGGCGACGTTGCTGCCCCGGCTGCCCCTCACGCCGATGTTCGCCGCCGCCCTCGCCGCCCGCCGCCGCAAGTGACCACCTGAGGTAGGTGAGCAGTCGCCACAACAGGCGTGGGTGCCTGTTGAGGCGACTGTTGGCCTGTTGTCGTTCCGCTGTGCGCCGTCACGGGTGCTGGCGGCTCGGCAACCCCTCGACGAGGAACGCCACCTGTCCTCGTAGCACCACACCCAGTCCTCACCTGGCTCAATGGACTGGACGAGCGCATCAGCAGTGGCCCGGAAGTGAGCGGTGGCGTGCTTGTTGGGCGAGTTGTCGCAGCAGCCCACGTGTCCGCACGCCAGGCACATCCGTAAGTGCAACCAGCTGCCACCGGACGCGGGACAGTCCTCGCAGCCGTTGATGCTTGGCGCTGCTGAGTCGTCCATCTGGCTCAGGTGCGTTCAGGCGCCAGCCATGTCATACCTCCGTCGAGGGACGCAGTCGTCACCACGCTTGGCGAGCAGGCGCCTCACCAGGTGCTGGCGCCTGCTCCGGCGACTTTCGCCTGGCGTCGTCCGACTCCGCTGGGTCCCCATAGGCTGATTCTGTGCGGCGGGCGATGGCGATCCAGGGAGACACTTCGCTTCCCCCCGGCTTTGACCACCCGCACGCTTCGGACCTCGCCCGGCGGATTGCCGAGCAGGGGATGATCCTCCGCACCCAGGTCGGATCCGGGGTGCACGGGACCGCGGTCAGCGGACAGGACGACCGCGACGAGATGGGCATCTGCCTGGAACCGCCTCAGTTCGTCACAGGCCTGGCGCGTGTCCCCAGCGGAGTCGCTGGTCAGCAGCCAGTTGTCGCCTTCGAACAGTACGAACGGCACACCGTGTGGGACCAGCAAGGGGGTCTGGCAAACCGGTCCGGGCCGGGTGACCTCGACGTGATCGTGTACTCCGCCCGCAAGTGGGCCCGCCTGGCGCTCGGCGGCAACCCGACCGTGCTCCTTGTTCTGTTCACACCGGACGAGGAGACGATGCACCGCACGGAGGCGGGCGCAGAACTTGTCACCAATGCACATCGGTTCCTCTCGCAGCAGGTCGCAGATCGATTCTTGGGCTACCTGCGGGCGCAGAAGGTCGCCATGACAGGCGAGACCGGGGCGCACACGAACCGGCCTGAACTTGTGGCCGTTCACGGCTACGACACGAAGTACGCGATGCATGCTCTGCGGCTCGGACGGCAGGGCCACGAGCTCCTGTCGACCGGCACCATCACCCTGCCCATGCCGGTTCGGGACCGCGACTACCTCCGAGCCGTCCGTCGAGGGGAACGCCCGCTGCGCGAGGTTGTCGCCGCCGTCGAGGCCGCCGAAGCCGATCTCGAGCGCTTGCGCGAAGCGCCCGGCGTGCCGGCCCAGCCCGATCGACGATGGGTTGATGAATGGTTGCACCGGAGCCATCAGGACTACTGGCGGCGGGCCGACCTCGTCGACTTCGACCAGATGACCCGGTGACCACCTGGGGCACTACTGGAGGCACGCGTAGAGGGTGCCGGAGTCCACAAGAAACGGGACAGCCAATTCGTACGCCCGATTCCCGTCTCCCCCGTCGAGGAACGTCTGGGTGATGCCGTAGTAGTAGCCGGGGGCGAACGTGAAGCTGTGGTTCGCAGCTTGCCCGGTCGCGGCGTCGTACCACGCCGTTGCCAGGAACCGACCGCTCCCGTTCCAGCCGCTCGAGCCCAGGTAGGTCCATTGGCGGGTTCGCGGGTCGTAGGTCCAGAAGTTGTTTCGGTAGTAGTCGGTGACGCTGGCTCCATCGCTCACCATGTTGGGATCAGTCACCGTCATTTGCGATACGCCGCTGTAGGAGCAGGTGTTGGTGCCGCCGTGGATGCT
Organism: Sporichthyaceae bacterium; assembly: GCA_031365725.1. Lineage (GTDB taxonomy): Bacteria > Actinomycetota > Actinomycetes > JACCUZ01 > JACCUZ01 > JANLYQ01. Next base: position 9,593 of record JANLYQ010000121.1, read on the forward strand.
GAAGCCCTGCCTGCTGGTCACGGCATTTGCTGTTCCGCCCGGCGCAAGGTCCCTTGCCTCGTAGACCGCGGGACCGCCCGTGGGTGGCGGGGTCGTGGGCGGTGGCTGCGCGCCGGTCACCGGAGCGGCCACGCCGGCCACGTTGACGAGGGCGCGGCCCTCGGAGTGGTCGCGGTGAGCCGCGAGGACGACCCGGAACCACTGGCTGCCGACGTTCGGAACCGAGAACCCGGTCGCGGCCTGCGATGCCACGTTCAACGTGCCGGTGCCGATGCTCTTCCAGGTCATCCCGTCAAACCATTGGTAGGTGACCGCCGTCCCCGCATGGCTGGGGGCAACCGACGTGGTCAACGTGACGCTTTGGCCGGTCAACACGCTCGCAGCACTGGCAGTCAGGGTTGTGCGTGGCCTGACCAGCGTGGTCACCGCGCGCGAGGAGGCAGCTCGTCGGCCGCTCGTTCCCGGAAAGAAGGCAAAGTACCGAGTGTTCGTTCCTGGCCGCGCCAGGACGTGGAAGCGTCCAGTGCCGGTCGTTCGAACAGTGGCCACACGCGACCAACGTCTTGCGGCGGAACCTCGGCCATAGACGACGACCTGCACATGCCCCGTGCCGGCGCCGCCCGACAGGATCCGACCAGCGACCGTGGTGAACGAACCATAGGTCAGCTCCGGAATCGTCTGGATCTGCACGGTGCTGCGGGTGGCTGCACCGGCAGGGACGACGGCGACGCTCGACGCGGCGAGCACGAGAACCGTCGCCGCCCCCGCCCGACGCCAGTTCCACAACGACCGTCGTCGACCGCCGAACACCGCCATGACCAGTCCCCCCGAACGTTGGGTCCGAGTCGCGCATCGAGCCCGCACATCCGTGACCTGTCACAGATTTTGGTGCGCAGCGTGAGGCTTCGACATCAGAGAGCGACAGGTGAGTAGACGCTCAGGCGGACCCTAGCGCCGAGCGCACATGCAGCGCAGGCGATTGATTCTCCGGACGCCTCGCGGTCGCGGAGCCGGTGCCGACGCGAGCCCGCGCAATCCCGGCAGCGGGCATGATGGCCGGGTGCGCCTGCCTGTGATGCCTCCCGTCGGACCGATGCTCGCCAAGTCCGTCAAGGCGGTTCCGGTCGGCAACTTCCGGTACGAGCCGAAGTGGGACGGCTTCCGCTGCATCGCGTTCCGGGACGGCAACGAGGTCGAGCTCAGCAGCCGCGGCGAGAAGCCGCTGACCCGCTACTTCCCCGAGGTTGTCGAGGCGCTGCGGGAGAACCTCCCCTACCGCTGCGTGGTCGACGGCGAGATCGTCATCGCGACCGGTGACCGGCTCGACTTCGAGGCCCTGCTGCAGCGCATCCACCCGGCCGCGTCTCGCGTCGAGCGGCTGGCTGCCGAGACCCCCGCGTCATTCGTCGCCTTCGACCTCCTCGCGGTCGACGACGAGTCGTTGATGGACCAGCCGTTCAGCCTGCGCCGCGAACGGCTGGAGCAGCTGATGACCTCCGCCGACGCGCCGGTGTTCCTCACCCCTTCCACCGACGACCCAGAGGTGGCGCAGCGCTGGTTCGAGGTCTTCGAGGGTGCCGGGCTCGACGGGGTGATGGCCAAGCCGACCGACGGCACCTATCAGCCCGACGTACGCGCGATGAACAAGATCAAGCACGAGCGCACCGCCGACTGCGTGGTCGCGGGCTACCGCTGGCACAAGTCCGGCGGCGTCGTCGGCTCACTGCTGCTTGGGCTGTATGACGACGAGGGCCACCTGCAGCACGTCGGGGTGTCGGCGTCCTTCACGGCAGCCCGCCGGGCCGAGCTGGTGACCGAGCTCGCGCCGTACGCCGTGTCCGACCTGCAGGGTCACCCCTGGGCGGCCTGGGCGGAGTCGGAGGCGCACGCGGCCGACCGCCTGCCCGGCGCCGTGAGCCGCTGGAACTCCACCAAGGACCTCAGCTGGGTGCCGTTGCGGCCCGAGCTGGTCGTCGAGGTGAAGTTCGACCACATGGAGGGCACCCGGTTCCGGCACACCGCCTTCTTCAGGCGCTGGCGCCCGGACCGCGAGCCGACGTCCTGCACCTACACCCAGATCGAGCGGCCCGTACGCTTCGACCTGGCCGAGATCCTGCACCCCTGACCAGTCCTCGCCGCGACCGTCCCTGCACGTCACAGCCACATCACCGCCCAGACCGGAAGGCCCGCGTTGTACACGATCCTGCTGCTCAGCGAGACGACCCTCACCGAGCACGATGCCCGCCGCGTGGCTGAGCTGCACGGCACCGACGAGGTCAGCGTGCACGTGCTGGTGCCGGCCGACGCCGAGCACAGCCGCCTGCTCGAGGCCCTCGACGAGATCGCCCTCGGCCGTCTCGGGGACTCCCACGACGACGACGCCACCCCCCAGGAAGCCGAGGTCGAGGCGATGCACGCGGTCAACGCCTCCACCGCCCTGCTGACTGCTGCCGGACTCGCTGCCAAGGGCTCGGTGACCGGCTCCGACCCGGTGCCGGCCGCGATCGAGGCGGCGGGCGCCGGCGACGCGGACGAGGTGATCGTGGTGACCCCACCGCACCCCGTCGAGGACGGTCTGCACCGCGACTGGGCCTCGCGGCTGCGCGACGGACTCGCGTTGCCGGTGCTGCACATCGTCTCGGGCACCGACCGCATCATCAGCTGACCCCGGCCACGAGTGAGGCACCCGGCATGACGCGATGCGCCAGGCTGCTCGTGCTGATTCTCGCCGGCCTGCTCACCCTCGCGACCGGCGTCTCGGCCGCAGCGCCCGTGGCGGCGGCACCTGATGATGCTCCTGGCTCGGCGACGGTGCGCGTCGTCGTGCGTACGGCGCCGGGCGCGCGGGACGTGACCGCGCAGGTGACGCGTGCTGCGGCCGCTGTCGGCGGGCGCCGGACCGGTCGGCTCAGCGCGTTGCACGCGCTGTCGCTCACGGTGCCGCTCGCGCGGCTGGCCGACCTGCGCCGGTCGCTGTCGCGTCTCCCGGGCGTCACGGCTGTCGACGCCGCGCAGCAGCGGTGGTTCACCGCCGAACCCAATGACCCGCACGCGCCCGTGCAGCGCCCGTATCTCGTCGCCATGGGGCTGGAGGCGGCCTGGGACCGCGGCGCCACCGGCTCACCCGGGGTGCGCATCGCGATCGTCGACTCCGGCGTCGACGTGACCCACCCCGACCTCGCCGGCAAGGTCGTCGGCGCCTACGACGCGGTGACCGGCGGCACCGACGTGCACGACGTCGTCGGGCACGGCACCGGCACGGCGTCGGTCGCAGCAGCTGCCACCGACAACGGAGTGGGCATCGCCGGCGCCGGACGTGCCAGCAGCCTGCTCGCAGTCAAGGTCGCCGACGTCACCGGTCGCATCTTCACCGACGACCTCGCGCGCGGCATCGTCTGGGCCGTCAACCACGGCGCGACCGTCGTCAACCTGAGCCTGGGCGGGCCCAACGGCGACCCTCTGGAAGCGGCGGCGGTCGCCTATGCCCAGCAGCACGGCGCCCTCGTTGTCGCCGCTGCCGGCAACGCGGGCACCGCGGCCAAGCAGTACCCCGGCGCGCTGTCCGGCGTGCTCGCCGTCGGCGCCACCTCGGCTGACGGATCGGTGCGGGCACCGTTTTCCAGCTATGGCTCCTGGGTCGACCTCGCCGCCCCCGGCCGCTCGATCCTGGTGGCCACACCAGGAGGTGGCTTCGAGTCCGCCGACGGCACGTCGTTCTCCGCGCCGTTGGTGTCCGGGGCGGCGGCGCTGCTGGCGGCGTACCGGCCCGGGCGCCGCGCGACCGACCTCGCGCAGGCTCTCGCCGGCGGCACCGACACGGCGCGCTACGGCTTCGCCCACGGCCTCGTGCACGTCGACCGGTCGCTGGACCTGCTGCCGCCGGCGGCCGCTCCCGTGCTGACCGCGCCGGCCCCGGGCAGCACGGCGAGCGGGATCGTCGCGGTGTCGGCGACGACTGCCTCACCACGGGTGCGGTTCAGGTTCGCCGACCAGACGGCCACGGTCGTTGCGGTGGGCGGCAACGCCAGCGCGAGCTTCGAGACCTGGGGCCTCGCCGGGGCCCAGCCGGTCGGCGCGGTCGGATGCAGCGTCGCCGAGCAGTGCGACAGCACAGGTGCTGACCGGACCGTCCTCGTCGCCAATGCCGCGCCGGTGGTCACGTCACCCAGCGCCGGGGCGGTCCTGACCGGCGGTTCGGTCGCGGTGGCAGCCGGCGCCCCCGGCGGCTCGGTGCGCTTCGACGTGGACGGGAGAGGCGCCGGCTCTCGTGACGCCGCATCGCCCTTCACGGCATCCCTCGACCTCACGCCGTACGCCGACGGGGCGCACACCATCCACGCCGTCCTGTGCCGCAGCGACGGGTCTGTCTGCGACACCGGACATCCAGGTGGCGTGCCGGTGACGATCGACCAGCTGCATCCCGCGGTCGTGTCCGCCCGGCCCGGCGTGATCAGCCCCGGCGCCGAGGGACCGAAGTCCACCAGCACCCTGACCTACCGGCTGGACCGGTCGCAGTCGGTGGCGCTTCTGGTACGCGGGCCGACGGGTGCGGTGGCGTTGCGACGGTCGCTCGGGACGCAGACCCCAGGCGTGCACACCGTCGTCTGGGCCGGGCGCGGCAGCGCGGGGCACGTCGTGCCGGACGGCACCTACACCGTCGGCATCAGCACCACGGCCGGCGGACTGGTCGGCGGAGCGTCTGCCCCGGTGCGCGTCGACCGCACAGCACCTGCGCTCCGCGGCGTACGGGCCTCGGCACATCGAGTGCTGCCGATCCGCGACGGCTACCTCGACGAGGTGCGGGTGACAGGGCTCGTCTCCGAACCGGCAATGATCGCGTTGCAGGTCCGCAGCCCCGGTGGCAGCCTCATCACGACGATCCGCTCGACCTCCGCCCCCTCGCCCACCGCGAGGACGACGGCATCGACGCTGTCCTGGGACGGCCGGTCGAGCGGCGGTCGTCTCGTCCCGGGCACCTACCGCCTGACGGTGACCGCCACCGACCGCGCCGGCAACATCACGACATCGCGCGTCCTGCGGGAAATTGTTACCCAGCAACGACTTGTGCTGCGTCACGGCACCGTGACGGTGCGTGCACGGGCATCGTTGGACGAGTCGTTCGCCGACGGGTGCTCGTCGGTGTTCCGGCGCACCGGCAAGGTGCACTCCGGTTGGCTGGCCTATGCCAGCTCGTCGACCTGCACCTCGGGCGACGCCTACGCCGCGGGCACCCACCACGTCCGGCTGCCCGCAGCCGTGCGCTACGGCAAGGTCCGGGTGTCGGCGTACGGCGGATCGGGTGACCCTCGCTACCGCGACACGGCCCGACTGGTCCTGCTCGATCGGCTGGAAAACCTCAGCGACGCGGCCTTCCGACTCGGGGCGCCGATGGGGATGCACTCCGGGCCGTGGGTGAAGGCCGCGCCGCTGCTGGTCAGGTCACGCAGCCTGCTGTGGACCACGGTGACCACGGGCATCGACTGGTACGACGTGAGGTCCTACCGGGTCGACGTCACCTACTACTCGCTGGGCTGAGTCAGAGCTTGGCCCGAGCGCCTCGACCTGAGCGCATCGCCGACACGGCGTAGACGCCGACGGCCGCCAGTGCGATCTGGACGATGATCTCGATGACGTCGATGCCGTTGGTGTTGCGCAGGGACCCGACGATGGCCGAGCCGATCAGCGCGGCAACGATGCCGACAACGACGGTCAGCCACAGCGGGATGTCCTGCTTGCCCGGCACCACCAGGCGACCGAGGGCGCCGATGATCGCGCCGATGATCAGCGCGCCGAGGATGCTGGAGATGGTCATGGTGTGAACCGCCTTCGATGAGCAGGGACTGGTCCGGGCACACGCCCGGGCCTTCTGTCTATGCCCCGGTCAGGCTACTCACGAACGTACGAACGGTTGCTCAAGCGAACTCCCCCCGCAGCCGAGACGATCATGGGGCCGGCCGCCGCAGGTGTGCCGAGGGGGGTGCGGCCGGCCCTTGTTCATTCCTCCGTGGCGTGGCGGTCGGTGTCCCGGCTGGGCTGCACCCGCTTGGGCTCGCCGGGCATCTTCGGGTAGTCCGGCGGGTACGGCATGTCGCCCAGCCCGTGATCGCGCTCGTCGCGGTCGAACCACTCCAGCAACGGCGACAGGTCGTGGGCCACGTCGTCGATCTCCGCGTGCAGGTCACCGAGCTCAGCGAATCGCGCCGGCATCGTGCGCACCGTCAGGTCGCGGGGATCAGTGTCGGGCAGCTCGTCCCAGGACAGGGGCGCCGACACCGGGGCGTGCAGCAGCGGTCGCACGGAGTAGGCCGAGGCGATGGTGCGGTCGCGCGCGTTCTGGTTGTAGTCCACGAAGATCGTCTCGCCGCGCTCCTCCTTCCACCACTTGGTGGTGACCTGCCC
>JANLYQ010000125.1:0-23604 GCA_031365725.1 Sporichthyaceae bacterium
GGGGCGGGACGGAGCTATGTACGTGACAGTCGGCTCGGCCCCCGCCCCCGCACACGGGGGGGTCGTCAGGATCGGCTGAACCGACCTTACAACGACGGTGCGGCCTGGCCCAGGCCCTGGCCGCTCCGGAACGTCAAGGGCTCGTCGACCACGCGCACGGTGACGTCGACCAACGTCGCCGTCGCGGGCTTGTCGAGGACGAGCGACATCTCACCGAGTACGGCGCCCGGCGCGTCGATGCGCGCGATCGGAACGCCGTCACGGGACACGGAGACCGACCCTGACTCCAGGACGAGCAGCCGCCCCGGCCTTGCGCCCTCGGCGATGAGGACACCTCCGGGCGGGGTGCTCTCGACCGGAAGGTCGGCGCAATAGTCCAAGAGGTCGGCCACCACACCAGTATCGGACCACGCGACCGTCTGGTGCTCAGTCGCAGGGCGGGGAACTTACGCCGGTCGCCGACCGGGTGAAACGGGCGACTCTGCCCTGCGGGTCGATGAGCACAGCGCGGTTGACAGTGACGAGGCGCAGCGTGCCCTTGTGGCCGGCGAGGGTCGCCGGGCGCGAGTGATGGTCGCCGTGCCAGGGCGTGGCCAGCGGCCACACCGATCCGTCGACCCGCAGCTGTGGGCCGGTGCACGAGCCGCGGACGGTGTAGCGGTAGGGCGTCATGACGCTCAGGTGCTGCGCCGGCGTCGCGACGGAGCGCAGTCCCGGGACCAAGCCGCAGCCCGCCTCTGCGTCATCCACGAAATCCGTCAGACGGAGCTGAGCGGATACGCCGAAGACCTGCCAACGCAGCGGCATCGCGCCGTCACGGGCCAGGGCAACCCCACGTCGCCGACCATCGGCAGTCCGGAACACCGCCACCGCGCACTCGCCGCCGGTGCGGACACCCAGGCTGATCGACGAGCTGACGTGCAGCTGCTGCTCGAACGCCGCACGGGCCCGACGCGTGACCACAGCCTCGTTGCTGCACGCGTTGAGCAGAAGCAGCGCCGCGATGATCAGGACCGCGAGCGGCCAGCACGACGCCGCCTTGCGCACCTGCCCCACCCCCTCGCAGCCGAGCCTAAGCCACCAACCGCAGGCACCTCTGACCGCTGCTAGGCCCGCGAGCGTGGGGCCCGCCTCGGCCGAACGGTCCGCCGACCTGGTCCGAACATTTGCTAAGGATCAGACGGCAGCCGGTCGAAGAGGCAACGACACAGGGGACATCGACACGATCGGGGTAGTAAGACATGACGCTGAGCCAGCAGCACTCGGAGAAGGCTCCGACGAGCGGCGCACACCGGCCACGCCGCTGGGCGATGCTGCTCACCGCAGCACTGGTCATCGCGCCAGCCATCGTCACCGGCGCCGGCAGTGCGTCCGCCTCCAGCGTGAGCTTCAACTCGGTCCCGGGTGGACCCGTGGTCCTGGACGGCAACGACCCGGCCGATCACGAAGCACAGACGACCGCCTACATCCGGAACGTCTACCGGAACCTCGACGCCAACGTGGCCAACGGGTACGTCGACAACGGCAAGGTCGCCGTGGTCGGCGCCTGCAAGGCGATGCTGGACCGCCAGAGCACCGGTGAGACCTTTGAGCAGTTCAACAGCGCGACAGCGGTGGCCGGTCTCTTCGGCAACATCGGCGCCAACAACTACCGACACATCCACATCTGCTCGGACGAGGACAACACCCTCGCCGCACCGGTGCAGACCGAGCTCAACAACTGGGGTTCGGCGATCGTCACCCACGTCAACCGCGGCGGCGGATTGTTCAGCACCGGTCACGACTACGTGTGGCTGACCGACCTCTTCCCGTCCCTCGTCGTCACCTTCGGCGGCACCGGCTCGTCGTACGTGACTGCGGCGGGAGCAACGTTCTTCAGCAGCCTGCCGGAAAACACCCAGGTCAACGCGATCAACCACTACACCTTCACCGGTGAGTCCTCCACCCCGCTGCAAGCGCTGCTCACGGCGTCCCCCAACGGGGCCGGCCTCCGGGTGGCCCTCGGTGGTCGCACGGTCCGGTTCCCACAGATCTCGGTGTCTGGTCCCTCCGTCAGCGACGTCGGCACCAGTCAGGCCTACACCCTCACAGCCGCTACCGCTGACGGCACCCTGTTGTCGAACAACTCCTTCAACTATGTGATCTCCGGTCCGACGAGTGCGGCGACGAGCGGCACCGCGATCACCGATGCGAACGGTCAGTACACCTTCAACTTCGCCGGCAACGCACGCGGCCGTACCACTGTCAGGGTGACCATGACTCTTGCCGGCGGGACTTCGGCGGGTGACTCTGCGAGCACTCAATGGGTGTCGTTGGCCTACGCGCCGACCAACCTCACGACCGTTGACGTAACCGGTGAACCCGGCAACGTGCAGCTCAGCTGGACCGCACCGGTGAATCCAGGCGCCACCCCGGCGGTCACCGACTACGTGCTGGAGCGCTCGACCGACGGCATCACCTGGACGACCATCTCCGACGGCACCAGCACGGCCACGTCGTACAAGGTCACCGGGCTCGACCCCACCATCCCGTACGTCTTCAGGGTGGCTGCCGTCAACGCCGACGGCAACAGCGCCTGGTCGAACCTGTCCGCGAACAGGCCCTACCTGCCCAATGCGGTGACCTTCCCGGCCGTGCCGGACCGGGCCTTGTCCGCCGGGGCAACCTCGCCCGCGGCTAGCGCGAGCTCGGGGCTTCCGGTCACGTTGACGAGCGCCACGCCGTCGGTCTGCACGGTCTCCGGCGCCGTCGTGACACCGACCTCGGTGGGCACGTGCACCCTCACGGCAAGCCAGGACGGCGACGCGACCTACCAGGCCGCCACCTCGGTCACCCAGTCGTTCCTGGTGCTGCCTGCGGCCCCTGCGCCGCCTACCGTTACCACGACGGGCACCGGGACAGGCAACCAGACCGGCACGGTCACCGTGCCCACCGGCGGCCAGATCACCCTCCTCGACACCGCCGGCCAACCGGCCGGGACGGTGACCGTCCCAGGTGAAGGCACCTACGCTGTGGACGCGGCGACCGGCACGATCGTCTTCACGCCGGCTCCCGGCTTTTCCGGCGTGGGCACCGGCGTGGTCTTCCGGGTGACCGACGCCTACGGACAGAGCGGGACGGGCCGGTTCACACCGACCGTCCAGGCGGCTGCAGCCGCTCCGACCACTACCGCCACCGCCACCGTCACCATCGGCGGCTCTCGTCCGGCGAAGGTCCTGTCCGCTGGTGGCAGCGTGCCCACCAGTTGCTGGGTGACCGGATCGACCGTGTCGAGCTGCATCGTCAACGTCTATGCGACCGTCCGTGGACAGCAGGTGCTCATGGGCACCGGCACGGTGACCTACGCGACCGGAGCAGAGCCGGTGCGCGCCTTGACATCGGTCACGCTGAACGCACGGGGTAAGGCCCTCATGCGCAAGCCCGGTGGCCGCAAGGTCACCGTGGTCGCCACGGTGGTGCCGACCACCGGAAAGCCGCTCCAGGCGGTCGTGACCGGCGTACGGCTGCTCCCGAAGTCACTGCGAGTCCGTCCGGTGTTCTTCAACCCCTCCAGTGCGAAGATCCGGCCGAGCGGCCTGCGCTACCTGCACCGCCTCCGGGCGCAGCTGGGCCCGGTGACCGACGTGCGCTGCGTCGGGTACACCGACTGGGACGGCCGCGGCAAGGCCAACGTCTCGCTGGGGATGGCACGAGCCAAGGCGGTATGCCGCTACCTGACCCGCGGGCTCAAGGTGACCAAGCACCTGTCCACCAAGGGGGAGCGGAAGCCGTTCGCCACCAACCACACCCACCGCGGCAAGGCGTTCAACCGTAGAACCATGATCACGCTCGGATACTGACCATCCGGCCCAGGCCGACCGTCTGAGTGGCGCGTTGCGGGGGTCCCAGAAGTTGCGTGGGGAACCCCGGAACGCGCCACTCCACGTTGGGGGACGTGGCTGGGTCAGCGTCGGAGGGCGATCAGCTCGGCGATCTGCACGGCATTGAGCGCAGCACCCTTGCGCAGGTTGTCGTTGCTGACGAACAGCGCCAGCCCACGCTGGTCAGGGACGCCGGGGTCCTGCCGGATCCGACCGACGTACGACGGGTCATTGCCGGCTGCCTGCAACGGCGTGGGTACGTCGACCAGCGAGACGCCGGGTGCGGACGACAGCAGCTCGCGGGCCCGCTCCACCGACAGCGGCCGGGCGAACTCGGCGTTGATCGAGAGCGAGTGCCCGGTGAAGACCGGCACCCGGACGCAGGTGCCGGACACCAGCAGGTCGGGGATGCCGAGGATCTTGCGGCTCTCGTTGCGGAGCTTCTGCTCCTCGTCGGTCTCGAAGCTGCCGTCGTCGACGACCGACCCTGCCATCGGCAGGACGTTGAAGGCGATCGGCGCGACGTACTTCGCGGGGGTCGGGAACGGGACGGCCGACCCGTCGTGCACCAGCTCGGTGGCGCGGTCGACGACCTGACGCACCTGCTTGTCGAGCTCGTCGACGCCGGCCAGGCCGCTGCCGCTGACGGCCTGGTAGGTGCTGGCGATCAGCCGCACCAGACCCGCCTCGTCGTGCAGCGGCTTGAGCACCGGCATGGCCGCCATGGTCGTGCAGTTGGGGTTCGCGATGATGCCGATCGAGGCGGCGTCGACCGCCTCAGGGTTGACCTCGCTCACCACCAGCGGCACGTCGGGGTGCATGCGCCAGGCCGAGCTGTTGTCGATGACGACGGCCCCTGCTGCGGCGAAGCGCGGTGCGAGGGCCCGCGAGGACGTGGCACCTGCGGAGAACAGTGCGATGTCGATGCCGGTCAGGTCGGCGGTCTCGGCGTCCTCGATGGTGATCTCGCTGCCGCGCCACGGCAAAGTTGTCCCCGCAGAACGCGCGGAGGCCAAGAACCTGAGGCTGGCCAACGGAAAGTTGCGCTCGTCGAGCAGTCGTCGCATGACGCTGCCGACCTGTCCGGTCGCGCCGACGACCGCCACGTGCAGACCCGCATTCATCTGCCCGTGCCTCCGTAGACCACGGCCTCGGTCTCCTTGGCGTCGAGCTCGAAGGCGGTGTGAACCGCGGTGACAGCGAGGTCGACCTCGGCTTCGCGCACGACCACCGAGATGCGGATCTCCGAGGTGGAGATCATCTCGATGTTGACCCCGGCGTCGGCGAGCGCGCCGAAGAAGGTGGCCGAGACACCCGGGTGGCTGCGCATGCCCGCACCGATGAGGGAGATCTTGCCGATCTGGTCGTCGTACAGGAGATTCTCGAAGCCGACCTGGTCGCGGATGCGGTCGAGCGCGGCCATCGCGGTTTGTCCGTCGGTCGTGGGCAGCGTGAAGGAGATGTCGGTGCGACCGGTGGCGGCAGCCGAGATGTTCTGCACGATCATGTCGATGTTGATCTCGGCGGCCGACACCGCACGGAAGATCGTGGCCGCCTCACCCGGTTTGTCCGGCACACCGACGACGGTGATCTTGGCCTCGCTTCGGTCGTGCGCGACGCCGGAGATGATCGCCTGTTCCATGGGCTCGGTCCCTTGTTTGTCGTCGTTCGATGTCGCTGATGTAGCTGATGTCGCTGATAGGTGAAGCCGCGGGTTGTCCGTCACCCAGGTGCCCTCGCGGGTGGAGAACGACGAGCGCACGTGCACGGGGATGCCATAGCGCCGGGCGTACTCGACGCAGCGCAGGTGCAGCACCTTCGCGCCGCATGCCGCCATCTCCAGCATCTCCTCGTAGGAGATGCTCGGCAGCCGACGGGCCGAGGGCACGATGCGCGGGTCGGCCGAGAAGACACCGTCGACGTCGGTATAGATCTCGACCACTTCGGCCTCGAGCGCGGCACCGAGCGCGACGGCTGTGGTGTCGGAGGCGCCGCGGCCCAGAGTGGTGATCTCCTTGGTGTCCTGCGAGACGCCCTGGAAGCCGGCAACGATGACGATGGCACCGGTGTCGAGCGCGTCGCGGATGCGACCCGGCGTGATGTCGATGATGCGCGCTTTGCCGTGCGCGGAGTCGGTGATGACCCCGGCCTGGCTGCCGGTGTAGGACCGCGCCTGGTGGCCCAGGTTGGCGATCGCCATCGCGAGCAGCGCCATCGAGATGCGCTCACCGGCGGTCAGCAGCATGTCGAGCTCGCGCGGCGGCGGCAGCGGGCTGACTTGCTGGGCGAGGTCACGCAGGTCGTCGGTGGTGTCTCCCATCGCAGACACGACCACCACGACGTCGTGCCCGGCTTTACGGGTGTCGACGATGCGGCCCGCCACGCGCTTGATGCCCTCGGCGTCGGCGACCGAGGAGCCACCGTACTTCTGCACGACCAGGCCCACAGTGGCCCTCCTCGGCGTACGACGGCAGACAGGCGGTCATCTCGCCCCGCGGCGGGGCAAGGTCTGGCGCCCAGTCTAGGGATCCGGCACACTCCGCGGCGGTTGCCGTCCGCGTCGCGAAACGGGTGGCCGCGGGCGAGAGCTAGCTGAGCGACTCATGACTGGCCTGCGCCAACAGGTGGTCCTCGAGGCGTACGACGTCATCGACAGGGGTGTCGAGCCGCACGTGGGAGACGACCGAGTGCAGTGCGCGCAGCGCCGAGCTGGCGGTCGAGCCCCAGTTGGACAGGTAGGAGAACTGCCACCACCACAGCGCCTCGGTGGCCCGACCTGCGCGGTAGTGCTGCAGCCCGTGCAGCAGGTCGCTCATCACGTCGGTGATGTCGTCGGAGAGCCGGGAGGTGAAGACCTCCGGTTCCTCGGCGTAGGGGTCGAAGAGTGCGGCGTGCTCGTCGATCGGCTCGAGCAGGTTGGCCAGCGACGTGCGCAGCCCCTCGACGTCGGGGTCGAAACCGGCGTCCGGCTCGAACCGCTCGTCGGGCACCACGTCGGAGATCGCACCGAGACGACCGCCGGCCAGCAGCAGCTGCGAGGTCTCGAGCAGCAACAGCGAAATCGCATGGTCCGGCTGCTCGGCGGAGGCGATCTCGCGCACCGCGACGCAGAAGCTCTCGACCTGGTCGGCGATCTCGACGGTGAAGTCCCCGAAGTCGTCCTCGGTGGTCATCGGGTGCCCTTTCTGGTGGCGGTGCAGGTGGAGCGCGTCGCGCGTCCGGTGGGTGTGCCGGTGCTCAGTCTGCCGGTCATACGTCGATCAGCCGGCGTCCCTCGAAGGCACGACCGAGGGTGACCTCATCGGCGTACTCGAGGTCACCGCCCACCGGCAGCCCGCTGGCAAGCCGCGTGACACGCAGGCCCATCGGCTTGACCAGTCGGGCGAGGTAGGTGGCAGTCGCCTCGCCTTCGAGGTTGGGGTCGGTCGCGAGGATGAGCTCGGTGACGTCGCCGGCCAGCCGGGTCATCAGCTCCTTGACCCGCAGGTCGTCGGGACCAATGCCCTCGATCGGGCTGATCGCGCCGCCGAGCACGTGGTAGAGCCCATGGAACTCGCGGGTCTTCTCGATCGCCACGACGTCCTTGGGCTCCTCGACCACGCAGATCACTGCCGGGTCGCGGCGCGGGTCGCGACAGATCCGGCAGCGGTCCTGCTCGGACACGTTGCCGCAGACGATGCAGAACCGCACCTTGTCCTTGACCTCGGTGAGGGCGTGCACCAGACGGCGTACGTCGGTGGGGTCGGCAGCGAGCAGATGGAAAGCAATCCGTTGCGCGCTCTTGGGGCCGACGCCGGGCAGCCGCCCGAGCTCGTCGATGAGATCCTGGACGGCGCCTTCGTACATCGTGGGCTACTGACCTGCGCCGGGCATGCCTGGGAGACCTGGCAGACCAGGCATGCCGGGCATGTTCGGGAGCCCCTGGGTGAGCGGCCCCATGGCCTGCTCCTGCATCTCGGCGGCTGCGCGGGTGGCGTCGCGGATCGCGGCGAGCACCAGGTCGGCGAGGCCCTCGGCGTCGCTGGGGTCGATGGCGCTGGGGTCGATGTCGAGCCCGACGACCTCTCCGGCGCCGGTGACCGTGGCGCGCACGAGACCGCCGCCCGCCGAGCCGGTGACCTGGGTGTCGGCCAGCTGCTGCTGTGCGGACATCAGCTGCTGCTGCATCTGCTGGGCCTGGGCCATCAGGGCGGACAGGTCGAAGGCGCCGGGCTCACCGAAGCCGCCGGGGCCGCCGGGTCCGCCGCCCATGGGAAAGCCGCCGGGCTGATCGGGGCCTGAGGACACGGTGCTGCTCGCTCTCTCCGGGGTGGCGACAGCGTCGCCGTCGGACGGTCGCGAGCCTACGGGGTCGCGCCGACGGCAGGCTCAGCTGGCGTCGTACTCGCCGATGACTTTGGCCCCGAGCTCGCGGGCGAGCAGGTCCTGGTGGGTGAGGTCGCCGTCGTCCACGTCGTCGTCGTCGATCGAGGGCGCGTCGTCGGGGCCGGGCGCGCCGGATCCGTCCTTGCCGGCCGTCTGGGCCTGCGCGGCGACCGCTGCCTCGGCGGCTGCTCGGGGAGACGGCTCGGGCGCCGGCCCTGGCGCCGGTGGCTCGGACGCCGTCTCCGCTGGCGGAGCGGCGGACCAGGTGGAGCCGCTGGGTGGGCTCACCACTGTCGTCGGTGCACTGCCGCCCGCCCCGGCGCCGGTGGCCGGGGAGCCGACCGAGGGGTCGACGATGGCCTCGACCTTCCAGTCGACGCCGAGGACGCGGACCAGCGCTTCGCGCACGATCTCGTCGCTGCCCCCGCGCAGGAAGCCGTCGCGGGCGCCGGCGTTGACCATCGCAAGGGTGAGCGTCGAGCCCTCGAGCGCGGCGACCTGCGCGTTGTGGCTGAGCAGGGTCCAGGTATAGCGGCGCAACGTCTTGACTTCGTCGAGCACCTCCGGCCATCGGCGGCGCACCGTCACCAGGTCCAGCCCGCCCGGGGAGGTCGCAGCCCCGGCCGGTGCCGATGCCGATGCCGATGCCGATGCCGGTGCCGGTGCCGGTGCCGGTGCCGGTGCCGGTGCCGGTGCCGGTGCCGGTGCCGGTGTCGGCGTCGAGGTAGGTCCAGGCGTCGGCGTCGGGGCGACGGCGGGGCCGTCCGATGGTGGTCCGGCGGTTCCCTTCGGTGCCACCGGGGGTCCGTGGGCGGCGCCCGTCGGCTCGACCGGAGCGGCGCTGGGCGCGGGAGTCGGCTGCAGCGGCGGCATACGAGGTGAGGGAGACGGCGACGGACGCGACGTCGGTGATGTCGGTGCCCCCGATGACCCCCATGACCCCGATGACCCCGCTGACCACGATGACGGCACGTCGACGATCTCGACCCGGCGCTCGATCCGGTCGAGCCGGGCCAGCAGGCCGCGCGGGCCGTCCTCGGCGGCTGGCAGCAGCACCCGCGCACAGATCAACTCGAGCTGCAGCCGGGGCGCGGTCGCCCCGCGCATCTCGGTGAGCCCGGCGTTCACGATGTCGGCGGCGCGGGAGAGCTCGGCGGCGCCGAAGTTGGCGGACTGTTGGCGCATGCGGTCGAGCTCATCGGCGGGGTGCTCGCCGAGGATCGCGCCGGCCGCGTCGGGCACGGCGTGCAGGACGATGAGGTCGCGCAGCCGTTCGAGCAGGTCCTCGGCGAAGCGCCGTGGGTCGTGCCCGCTCTCGACCACCCGGTCGACGATCTGGAAGACCGAGGCGCCGTCGCCGGCGGCGAAGGCCTCGATCGTGTCGTCGAGCAGCGCAGCGTCGGTCAGACCGAGCAGACCGGCTGCGTAGTCGTAGGTGATCCCACCGTCCGGCGCGCCAGAGACGAGCTGGTCGAGGATGCTCAGCGAGTCACGCACCGACCCCCGTCCGGCCCGCACGACCATCGCGATGGCGCCACGGTCGGCGGTGAGACCCTCCTTGTCCAGCAGCGTGCCGAGGTAGGTCGCGAGCTCGCCCGGCGGCACCAGGCGGAACGGATAGTGGTGCACCCGCGACCGGATCGTGGCGATCAGCTTGTCCGGCTCGGTCGTCGCGAAGACGAACTTCACGTGCGGCGGCGGCTCCTCGACGATCTTGAGCAGCGCGTTGGCCGCACCCGGGCCGAGCATGTGCGCCTCGTCGATGATGTAGACCTTGAATCGCGAGGAAGACGGGTGGTAGAACGCCCGTTCGCGCAGGTCGCGCGCGTCGTCGACGAGGCCGTGGGTCGCTGCATCGAGCTCGATCACGTCGAGGCTGCCGCCCCCACCCGGAGCCAGGCCGACGCAGGACTCGCAGACCCCGCAGGGGTCGGGGGTCGGGCCCTGCTCACAGTTGAGGCAACGGGCCATGATGCGCGCGCTGGTGGTCTTGCCGCAGCCGCGCGGCCCGCTGAAAAGGTAGGCGTGATGGGTGCGGTCGTGACGCAGCGCCTGCTGCAGCGGCCCCGTGACGTGGGCCTGCCCGATCACCTCGGCGAAGGTCACCGGCCGGTAGCGGCGGTAGAGAGCTTGGGTCACTCGGCGACCCTAGCCCGGGGGGCGGACACGTCGCCGTCGTTGTCCCCCGCCGTACGACGGGGGGCCGGGCCGCGTTGCCCGCGTTGCCGACGTACGGCGGAAAGACGCACGTGACCCCCCGCACACCCGCCAGAGCCTGCCTACCCTTGCTGCCTTCCGGCCCTGGGGGGGTTCAGCGGGATGACGCCGCACGAGGGGTCGCCGGGGAGTCTAACCGGGGTCCGGAGCGGCCGCGGCGCTCCGGTACCCTCGTCGGCGGAGGATTCGCATAGTGGCCGAGTGCGCACGCTTGGAAAGCGTGTAGGGGTAACACCCTCGCGAGTTCGAATCTCGCATCCTCCGCCAGAGGCTGATACCAAGATCGTGAAGGCATCAGACACCTGAGAGGTGCCGACTCTCCCCGCGATCATGCGATGTCAGAACAGCCAGCCATGGCAGCGCGAAACGGTGGGGTCCCACTCCGTCAAACGGGGGTGTGAGCCTGGCTCCGCTGGCCTCAGTGATCCGACCTCGAAGTCCGCAGATCCGGGCTGCGTCGCGGAAAGCGACGCTCGGCAGCGCTTGGACTCGTGCTGAGCGCCTCACCGACTTCGCTCCAGGTGTGCCCGTGGTCAAGCAGGACGTCCACCAGCTGGTGCTGGGTCGCGGTGAGCTGCTCGATCGCCACGGTGACCCAGTTCAGTGCCGCGAGCGCGTCGCGAGAGGCGCGCGCCTCGGTCACGGCCCGGAGCGCGACCGCGACGTCGTCGCCGAGCCGGCGGAGCTCCAGGCGAGGAACGGGGATCGCGCTGTCGTCAGGACCGTGGCCGGTGGTGTCGACGATTGGCTGCTCGGCCGATTCGTCGCCGGGAAACGTGCTCATGGCCGTGCCTCCTCGATGCCTGCGGCTGGATGCGTCGACGCAGATGGTGTGGTGCCGGGGGCGGCCCGGACGCTCGAAGCGTCCGGGCCCTCATCCACCACCGGTCAGCCGTTGTCAGCAGGCTCCGCGTGACCTTCGACGGTGCGGAGACCCTCGCCGGCCGAGCGGATCGCCACCTTCTGCGGCGGCGCCGCCGGCTTGCTGACCTCACGGACCCGGACCTGCAGCAGCCCTTGGTCGTAGGCAGCGTCAATGTGCTCGGCGGTCACACCCTCCGGCAGCGCGAACTCCCGCCGGAACGAGCCGTAGCGCAACTCGCGGACGAGCACCTTGCCGCTCTCGTCGCGTTGCTCGTTACGGTCGTGCCGCTGCCCGCTGATCGTCAGGCGTCCCTCGCCCACCTCGATGTCGACGTCGGTCGACACGTCCAGCCCGGGCAGCTCGAGGGTGATGACGACATCGGCGCCGTCGGCGCGCATCTCGATAGCGGGGACGAAGCCCGCCGTACGGCCGACCACTCGCGGTAGTGCGGTGGCCCCCCTCGTGGCGGGGGTGCTGCCCCAGGCCCGCCGGACGAGGGTGTCGACGTCCTGGTCGAGGCGAGCGAGCGTGCTGAACGGGTCCCACGGGGTGCGAGTCATGATCCCTCCTGTTGGCTGATGACCTCGGGGGAAGTCCCCTCGAGGACGACTGGCACTCTCATGCCTAGAGTGCTAAATCAACGCGCCGCTGTCAAGGCCTCGGCGCGAAGGCTTCACACGGCAGCCGACGGCAACGGAAGGCGCCTCAGCTGGCCATGGGGAGGCAGTTTTCGTCTCAGTCGGTGCGGCCCCAGGCTGGTGCGGATGTTTCGCCGGTCGGCGGCGGTCAGCGGCGGCGGGTGCCGAAGATGCTGCGGGTGATCTCCCGGCCGATCACCGTGGCCGCGGATCGGGCCATCGACCGGAAGGCTGAGGACTCGAGCACCTTCTCGGCGGTGGACTTCTCCGCCTTGGGCGCGTGCGCCGGCTTGGGTGCTCGCGGTGCAGGGGCGCCGCTGCCCTGGTCGCCGGACCCTGGCGACGAGCCGTCACCGGTCCCGAGTCCACCAGGAGCCGTGCTGGCGGGCGCCTGCTGCAGCTTCTTGGCGAGCCGCTCGTAGGCCGAGTCACGGTCGATGGCCTGGGAGTACTTCGGTGTCAACGGGGACGCGGCCATGGCGGCAGTCAGCACAGCAGCGTCGGCCGGAGCCATCTTCGACTGGGGCGCGCGGAGGCGGGTCCACGCCACGGGAGTAGGAGCACCCCGGTCGGAGAGCACCGTCACGATCGCCTCACCGATGCCCAGCTTGGTCAGCACCTCCTCGAGGTCGTAGCCCGAGTTCGGAAAGGTCGATGCGGTCGCCTTGAGCGCCTTCGCATCGTCCGGGGTGAAGGCGCGCAGGGCGTGCTGCACCCGGTTGCCCAGCTGGGCGAGCACGTCACCGGGTACGTCCTTGGGTGTCTGGGTGACGAAGAAGACGCCGACACCCTTGGACCGGATGAGCCGCACGGTCTGGGCGATCGCGGTCAGGAACTCCTTGGAGGCATCGTCGAAGAGCAGGTGCGCCTCGTCGAAGAAGAAGACCAGCTTGGGCTTGTCGACGTCGCCGACCTCGGGGAGATCGTGGAACAGGTCGGCCAGCATCCACATCAGGAATGTCGAGAACAACTTGGGCCGGTCCTGCAGCTGTGGCAGCTCGAGCAACGACACGATGCCGCGGCCCGAGGCGTCGACGCGCATCAGGTCAGCTGTGTCGAACTCGGTCTCGCCGAAGAACTCGTCCGCACCTTGGTCCTGGAAGGCGATCAGGTCTCGGAGGATGACGCCGGCAGTAGCGCGCGACAGCCCGCCCAGCTCTTTGAGGTCGCCCTTGCCCTCGTCGCTGGTGAGGTACTGCACCACCGCACGCAGGTCCTTGAGGTCGAGCATCGGCAGACCCGCGGTGTCGGCGAAGTGGAACACCAGACCGAGCGAGGACTCCTGCACCTCGTTGAGGCTCAGAACCTTCGACAGCAAGGTGGGACCGAAGGAGGTGATGGTGGCGCGCAACGCGATGCCCTCACCCTTGCCGCCCAGAGCGAGCAGCTCGACCGGGCAGGCAAGCCCGCTCCACGACTGACCGACGTCCTTGGCGCGTGACGTCGTACGGTCGCTTGCTTCGCCTGCCTGTGCGATGCCGGACAAGTCGCCCTTGATGTCTGCGGCCATGACGGGGACGCCGGCCGCGGAGAGCTGCTCAGCCATCAGCTGCAGGGTCTTGGTCTTTCCGGTGCCGGTCGCGCCGGCGACCAGACCGTGCCGGTTGACCATCGCCAGCGGGATGCGGACCGAGGCCTCGGGGTGCGCGGCACCGTCGACGACCAGCGCGCCGAGCTCGATGGCCGGCCCGGAAAAGGCATATCCCTGCTGTACGGCGGCAATCTGCGGGTCGACCGGTCCACCGGGTGCGGCTGCCGCGTCAGCAACGGGCGCCGTGGTGCCCGATTCGTCCTTTGCCGACATGAGACCTCTTCCAGCGACCGGGTGATGTGGCCGTCAGCCTATGCTCGCAAGGGTGATCTTCAAGGGTGTTGGCGACCATCGGCCCTACCCCGAACACGGTCTCGAGCAGCGCCAGTGGGGCGAGCTCGCCCCGACCCAGGTGCGGCTGGACCAGCTAGTCACCATCAAGCGCGAGCTCGACCTGGAGACGTTGTTCGCCGACGACTCGACCTTCTTCGGTGACCTGTTCGCCCACGTGGTGCAGTGGCGCGGGACGCTCTACCTCGAGGACGGGCTGCACCGCGCCTTGCGCGCGGCACTCGCGCAACGCCACGTCCTGCACGCGCGGGTGCTCGAGCTGCCCGACTGACCGAGCCGAGGCCCTACGACGACGCCCGAGTCAGGGACGTGACGGCTGTGCACCTCGTTCGCGCTCTCCGGCCGCACAGGCGATCGAGCCAGACAGCGAGTGCCAGGACCAGCCATGGGGAACGAGACGGGCATGCGCCTCACGATCCCGTCCCGGGTCAGTCCGACCGCCCTGCTCGGCGGAGCCGTTGCGGCTGCCGACGCCGTCGAGAGCGCGATCGCGCTGGTCCCACGGGCCGCGGCGGCGCTGACCCGGATGGAGGCGCTGCTCGACCGCACCGAGTCGCTGGTTGCCCGCAGCGAAGCCGTGGCGACCAGCGCCGACCAGGTGACCAAACGGGCGGCGCAGGTGGTGACCCGCGCCGAGAAGGTCACCGCACGCACTCAGGCTGTGCTTGACGTGGCCGAGATCGTCACGCGGGACTCGAGCCGCACCGTCGATGGTGCCTCCGGCATCCTCAACCGGGTCGACGCGATGCTCTCCACCTGGGAGCCGGTGTTGCGTGGTGTGGCGCCATCAGCCACGCGCTTCGCCGAGAGCGTGTCGCCGCAGGAGGTCGACGCCGCAGTCGCTCTGGTCGACCGGTTGCCGCTGCTGCTCGCTCACCTCGAGGACGACGTCCTGCCGGTGCTCAAGACCCTCGACCGGGTCGGGCCGGACATCCATGAGCTGCTCGCCACCGCCGAGGACTTGCGCCGGGTGCTGACCGGACTGCCGGGCATCGGCTTCCTGCGCAAGCGCGGCGATGACGAGCTGCCCGACAAAGACACCTAGCCGAGCCAGGGTCATCCGCCGGACAGATGGCGGCCACTGTCCGGCCAGCCGCGCGACACCTCTCGTGCGTCGGGCGCGGATAGCGTCCGCGGGTGTCTCGCACCCAGCCGCCATGCATGCGGGCCCTCGTCGTTGCTCTTGTCGCGTGCTGCCTCCCCGCAGTGACCGGGTGCAGCAGCCCTCCCACCGACGCGTCCGCAGCGACCACACGAGCGGCCACACCGGAGTCGGCGAGCGTCCGGACGCCCGCGCCCGGCACGACGTACGTCGCCCCGACCACGGCACCCGCACCTCTGCCAGTCGCGACCGTCGACAAGACCCAGGCCGGCATCTTCATCCTCGTCTGGGTCGAGACCCTGAACTACGGCTACGCGCAGAACGACGCCGACCCGTTGCGCAAGTCGATCTCGCTCGGCTGCTTCACCTGTGCCAACTGGGTGATCGACGTGCAGACCCACAAGAACGATGGCGTCACCCAGACCGGTGGCGCCGTGCACGTGCGACAGCTGGTCTACCTCGGGCCGGCCAACGCAGACTTTCGCTTTCGTGCGCTGCTCGATCGCGACCCTGGCGTGAGCACGGGGAAAGACGGCACGACGACACCGGTCATCGGCAGCACCGGACAGGTCGTCGATCTCCAGGTGGGTGTGTCCACCTCCGGGCTCACCGGCAAGAAGTCGTGGACCATCAAGTCGATCACCGCCCCAGCGGCGGCGTCGCCCAGCCCCAGCCGCTAGGAGTTCCCGGCCGGGAACAGCGGCCCCGTCTGCTCGAGACAGGGCCGCCGATCAGCCGAAGCGGCCGTGCACGTAGTCCCTGGTGCGGGGGTCCACCGGCGCTTCGAAGATCTGCGACGTGGGCCCCTGCTCGACGATGACGCCGGGCGCGTTGTGCTCGGCCAGGAAGAAGGCCGCGCGGCTCGAGACCCGGGCTGCTTGCTGCATGTTGTGCGTGACGATGACGATCGTCACCTCGTGTACGAGCTCAGCCATCGTCTCCTCGATCACCCGGGTCGAGGTGGGGTCGAGGGCAGAGGCAGGTTCGTCCATCAGCAGCACCCGCGGCCGCACGGCCAGCGACCGGGCGATGCACAACCGTTGCTGCTGCCCACCGGACAGCGCCCCGCCCGGCTGACGCAACCGGTCACGCACCTCCTTCCACAAGCCGGCCCGGGTGAGCGAGTCCTCGACGAGTGCGTCCTTGGTCTCCCGGCCCGCCTTGGTCCCGGTGAGGCGCAACCCCGCCACCACGTTGTCGTAGATGGACATGGCCGGGAACGGGTTCGGCTTCTGGAAGACCATGCCGATCTGGCGACGGGCATCGGTGAGCCGCTTGGTCTCGGAGTAGACGTCGTCGCCGTCGAGCAGCACCTCCCCCGCCATCGAGGCCGTCGGCACCATCTCGTGCATCCGGTTGAGGATGCGCAGGAAGGTCGACTTTCCGCAGCCGGACGGGCCGATCAGTGCAGTCACCTGGTTGGCCGGCATCAGCAAGCTGACCCGGTCGAGGACCTTGCGCTCACCGAACCACGCCGACACGGCGCGGGCGTCGATCTCCCCCGCCGCCGCCGTCCCCGCGGCAGCGCCCCCGGTGCTCGGGCCGCGCTGCGGCACCATGCTGGTCGTCAGCTCGATCTCGTGGGTGTCCAAGGACATCGGGGCCTCCGGGCGCAGGGTCGGCGGGTGGTCGGCGGGCTGAGCTGAGGGCTGGGCACTCATCGGTCAGAGCACGTTCGGCAGGAGACGGACCAGGGTGTCGGCGGTGCCGATGCCCAAGGCGGCAAGGACGGGGACCCCCACGATCCAGGTCTGGGTGCGGCCCCAACGGTTGCGCGCCCAGGTGAGACCGAGGACGGCGACCATCAGCCCCTGCACCCACAGCAGGACGGCGAACCACGCGGTCGAGTCCCCGGCCATGATGGCTTCGCCTGGTTGCAGCGCGAGGGCCTGTCGCGGCGGTGTGGGCACGACAGCGGAGGTCAGCACCGCGTCGACATAGACCACCCCGGTCGGGGCGAAGGCGTCGCCGGCGGCTGTGCCGAGCACCAACCGGCCCTGGCCCTGGTCGCGCTTCGGCAGCGGGTCACCGGCACGGCGTACGCCGGTCACGGCATAGGTGTGCCGTCCCTGTCCGGTGGTCAAGGTGATGCGGTCGCCCCGCTTGAGGGTGTCGATGCGGCCGAACACTCCGCCGTAGGACCACGCCCGTCCGTAGACCAAGGACCAGCCCTCTTGGCCAGGGAGGACCGAGTTGCGCTCGTGGCCAGGGCCCTTCTGGGTGACCTTCGGGGTAGTGCCCTCCAGGACGACGGTGTTGCGCAAACCGATCGCACCGATCGACATGACCGCCACGGGTGAGCCGAGGGGCCACAGCACGGGGACGGGCGCAGCTGGCGCGGCCTGCTGCTTGGCTCCGGCACCAGAGGTCTGGATCTTCGGCTGCGGCGTGAACGACTGCCCGACGGGTGCGGTGGCGCGGGCGAGGTTGTAGCGGAAGTCGGCGAGGGCCAGCTGCTGGGCCCTCGCGAACGACGCGTCACCGATGAGCAGCACCTGCAGGCAGAAACCCAGCAGGAGCAACGAGATCACCCCGAGCGCCGTCGCGGGGACGTACCACGGGGACGACGTCGGCAGCGGCCGACGCTCGACCCTGGTCGCCTGGGCCCGGCGGCGCCCGACCCGGGAGATCCGGCGGCCCCTGGCCGGCTCCGGAGCCAGCGGCGGTCGCTGCTCGTCCGTGACGTCCACCTCCACCCCATGGGCGGTTCGGCTGGCGCCAGGGGAGACCTCGAGGTCGGCGCCCGGGGTCAATATCATCGGTGCTCCTCAAGAGCCGGGTCGGTGCGGGTACGACGCCAGGCGCTCAGCAGCAACACGGCTGCCACGACGAGCGCAAGTCCACCGAGGATCAGGTACTTACGCAGCGCTGGGTCGCTGCTGCGCTCCTTCTGGTCAGCGACGACCGTGGTGGCCGAGGGCGTCGGGGTAGCCCCGGCGACCGACGGTCCGGTTGACGAAGAAGCACCACCTGGTGAGCCCGACCCGTCGGGTGAGCTGATGGCAGTGGACCCGGCAGCCCCCGACGCCGATGCCGGGGGCGATGCAGGGGAGCTCACCGTGGGCGAGACCTTCCCCGAGCTGGAAGCCGTCGGCGACGCCGAGCCGCCGCCTTTCGCGAGGAAGCCCGTCCACCTGGTCGGCGACGAGAAGGTCACGTCGCCGGTCCAGGTCTGGAAGATCTTCTGCCCCAGGTTGTCCTGGCAGCGCAGCTCGAGCTCGTAGGTGCCGGGCACCAGACGCAGGTGATAGGCGTCCGCCAGCTGCTGCCAGCTGCCGTTGGAGCGCACCGTCAGTGGCCCGGGCAGCCCCGCGCTAGCTGTGGCGTACAACGGCTGGCCGACCCACTTCTGACCCTCGACCTTGTCCGCCGTGCTGGTGCCGTGGACCGCGATGATCCGCGTAACGTGCCTGGTCGCCGCTGGGTCGCACGGGGTCGGAGCGGTGAGCTGCGCCGCGTCGAACTGCCCGCCCCCAGCCCTGTCCTTGGCGTTGGCATTGGCGATCGAGGTGAGGTGACCGCTGCCTGCGGCTGCCGCGGTGGCGTGAGCAGCGGTCCCCCCGGCGGTGGGAGACAGGGCGGCAACGAGCACCGCCCCACCTCCCACCATCAGTCGAAGCCGTCTGCCTTTCCGCGCCACGTCAGACCGCTGCGATGAGCAGACCGTCGACCTGCACCGGCTTGCCGGCAGTGAGCACCTTGAGGGTGATCGTGCCGGACTTGCTCAGGCGCGGAAGGGCGACCAGCACCTTGGTCGCCGGCTTCTTGGCCGAGAGGTCGACCGTCTTGACCAGCTTGCCGTTGTAGAGCACGCCCACCTTGCCGAAGCCCTTCCCCTTGCTGACCACGAGCGCGACGCGTCCGGCACGCGCACCGCTGCGGGTCAGCGTGGCGCCCTTGGCCTTGGCCGTGCGAGCGGTGCCGGCGTAGAACGCCTTGCCCTTGGTCTTGGCCCAGGCGCCCTTGGCGAGCAGCGCGCGGTCGTCGAGCGGGCGGGCACTGCACTTGTCCGCGCTCCAGGCCGAGGTGTTGCCTGCCGCGTCCCGTGCCCGGACCGAGAGGCACGTCTCCATCCCGGCCGCCAAGGGCAGGGCGAGCGCGACGCTCTTGGTCTTCTGCAGCGACGTGGGGTAAGAGAAGGCACCGAACGGCTTGTTCCACATGCCCGAGCGCAGCCGGACGTCGTAGGACAACACACCCACAGCGTCGGTCGCGGCCCAGATGGCGGCCGCCGAGGTGGTCAGGGTCGCGCTGCCCAGCCGGACGATGCGGGCGACCGGTGCCGTGGTGTCACCCGGGACCACGACCGGAGGTGTGGTCGGCGCGGTCGTCGTCGGTGCCGGCGTCGTCGGCACGGGCGTCGGCGTCGGGGTGGGGGTCGCGGTAGGGGTCGGGGTCGGTGTCGGGGTCGGCGTCGTGGCCAGGCCGACGAAGCCCGTCCAGGCACTAGGCGTGCTGAACACCACGCCGCCGGACCACTCCTCGTAGGTCACCGTGTTGAGGTTGTTCTGGCAGCGCAGCGTGAACGAGTAGGTGCCAGGCAGCAATGGCAGGCCGAAGGCGTCGGCGATCTGCTGCCAGCTGCCGTTGGAGGTGTAGTCGGTGATCGGGCCGGGCAGGCCCACCCCGATGGGGGAGTAGAGGAGCTTGCCCTGCCAAGGGTCGGCAGCCGCCTGGTCAGCCGGGTTGGTGGTCACGACCGAGGTGATGATCACAGTGTGCCGGGTTGCTGCGGCGTTGCACGGCGCAGGGGCGGTCACCGCGACGCTGTCGAAGTTGGTGCCCGACGGGGACGTGACAAGGTTGCCGTTCGTCACCTTGGCAAGGGCGCCGGCGTCGAAGGCCGAGGCGCTGTTCCCCCCGACGAACAACACGACCCCGGCCATCACGGCGGAGGCCGTAACGGCCGAGAGTGCACGTACCGAAGGCCTGGTCACGTCGCAGTCCCTTTCTGTGCGCGCACGGCAAGCGGCGCGGCGGTAGGCGGTGGGGCCGGGAAGTCCCGACGGACGCAACGTTGTCGGAGCGAGACAGCCGCGTGACGTCAGCAAGATGAACGGCCGACGAACGACACCGGCCGGTTCCTGCGGTTAGCGACCGACGGTGGCGGGAGCTCGACGCGGAGTGGCGTGCCGGGACCGGAGGGCACCGGCACCGCCAGCCGGACGGCGCCGTCGCCACCGGATGACGACGTAGGTGCCGGCGGCGAGCAGCAACAGCAGGAGAAGCACGAGTGTCCAGCTGAAGAACCAGATCCGCAGCGACTGCCGGGCCGGCTTGATGGACGGGACGGCGGCGGCGATGGCCGCGGTCGGCTCGGCGACGACGGTGACGTCGAGCACCCCCAGCCCCCGGACGCCAGGCACAGTGGTGTGCAGCGTGACCCCGTTTCCGGGCAGCAGCTCGGCAATCTTCCGGGCGGTGGCCTCGTGCCGCCCCAGGCCGAACGGGCCAGCGACCTGGACCGAAGGCCTGAAACCCATCCGGATGTTGCCACCGTTGGTGAGGGTGTAGGCCACGGTCACCGAGCCGGCCTGCCAGGGGAATGATCCGGCGTGGTAGGTCGCGGAGATCATCGTGACCGCGAGGTCCGGCTGGAGGGTGCCGCCGACCTGGATGTAGACGCGGCTGGCCACCCGCTGCTGGAGCTTGATGTTCTCGCCCTTGGGGTTCTTGCCGATCGTGTCCAGGGAGGCGATCAGGCCGCCTGCGTGGTCACCCGGGGTCGCGTTGGCGGGCACGGTGATCGCCACGGGCAGGATGACCCGGCCGGGAGTGCCGTCGCTGCGCCGGCCGGGCACCTTGATGGTGCGGACGCCATGAGTCCCCCCGATGGTCACCCAGGAGCCGACCCCGGTGGGGTGGTCGTCCGCCGGTCGGAGGGCGTACCCACCGCTGCTCGCGTTGATCGCGTCCGCGGCATAGACGTTCAGCGGCAGCGGCCGGTTGCTGTAGTTGACGACGGCGACATGGTCCTGCGCCACCGCTCCTGGAGTCAGGCCGAAGGAGTAGAGCGCGCGCACATCGAGGTCGGTCGCCGTAGAGGGCACGATGCCGAAGCCGACTCGTCGTGGCGTCGCCGCTGAGGCCGGCGCTGCGGTCGAAGTCCACAGCAGCGAGGTCGAGACGAGACCGAGCACTACCAGGACGGCGTATCGCCACACGCGGCCGCGCTCGCTCCCCGACGTCATCGGGATGCGAGCGCGTGGGGGCGAGAGGGCCATCAGGGGTGCTCCGTGGTCGAGGTAGGTGGATCGTGGTGCCCGGCCGCTGCGCTGCCCACGGTGACGTGGGCAGCGCAGCGGTCAGTCGAGCGGTGGGTCAGGACCTCGTCGAGGTTCAGGCGGTGAGCATGACTACGCGATGGTGAAGACCACCGTCGCGGTGTAGAGCCCCGGTGCCGTCGAGGTCGGCACGCCCGCGAGCACGAAGTTCGCGGTGATGTCGACCGTGCCGGTGCCCTTGCCAGCAACCGTGCTGGCAAAGGTGGCCGGGCCGGCGACGTAGGTCGGGCTGTTGGCGGGGATGTCGGTGAAGGTCACATCGCCCGCCTGGATCGCGTTGCCAGCGGTGTAGGAACCGGTCACAGCCGTGAACCCGGAGTACTTGGCCGGGATCGTGTTGGCCGGGTTGGCTCCGATGAAGTCCGCCCGGGTGAGGGCAGCGGTCCAGCCGGGGTTGCCGGCGCGGGTGTCGGTGATGGTCACCTTGTTGAAGGCCGCCGAGGCTCCGAACGTCGTGCCGTTGGCCGACAGCGTCAGGTTGCCGAGGTTCAGCGGCGCGGCGGGGGTGTAGGGGGTGAAGATGGTCAGGTTGCCGGTGGGCACGGTGACCACGATGGTCTGCTCGTCCGGGGTGAACTGGGGAGCAGAGTAGGACGCCGTCACGGCGGCCGACGTCGACGGGGAGAACAGACCCGCGTTGGCCGGGACGAAGTCGACGGTGAAGCTGTGCCCAGGGCCGCTGAACGACGAGGCCGTGTAGGTGCAGACGCCGGTGCCGCTGAGCGCAGAGGTGCCGAGGACGGTCGCGCCGTCCTTGAACGTGCAGGAGCCGACGGGGATGACGGCGGCGTTGCTGGTGTTGGTCACGGTGCCGGTCGCGGTGACGCTCTGGAAGGCAGCACCCGAGGTCGGGCTGACAGCCAGCGCGGTGGACGTGCCCGCGGCGGGAGCAGGCGTGACCACGAACGCGGTGGCCACGGTGCCGGTGGAGGTGGCGAACACAGCGTCGCCGGCGTAGACGGCGCTGATGGTGTAGGTGCCGGCCGCGAGCGGGCCGGTGAAGGTGGCAACACCCGAGGCGTTGACCGGAGCGGAGCCGATGACGGTGGCACCGTTCTTGAAGTCGACGTTGCCGGTGGGTGCGGCGGGGTTGGTCTCAGTGACGGTGGCCGTCAGCGTGACGTTCGAGCCGGCGGTGACCGGCTGCGGGGTGGCGGTGACCGTGGTCGTGGTGGGGACCAGGGGTGCCGCGGGGACGGACCACAGGAGCGGGGTGGAGAAGTTCACGACCCCGGTCCACTGCTCGAAGATCGAGGTGCCGAGGTTGTTCTGGCACTGCAGCGTCAGGTTGTACGTACCTGCCACCAGCGGCAGGCCGAACGCGTCAGCGATCTGCTGCCAGCTGCCGTTTGAGGGGAAGTCGGTGATCGGGCCGGGCAGGCCGACCGCGATCGGGGAGTACAGCAGCTTGCCGGCCCAGGGGTCGACCGAGGCCTGCTGTGCCGGGTTGGTGGCCACGACCGAGGTGACGATCGTCGTGTGCCGGGTCGCTGCGGCGTCGCACGCCGCGGGGGCCGTCACCTTGACCGAGTCGAAGTTGGTGCCGGTCGACAGGCCCGAGTTGCCGTTGGCGACCTTGGCGAGCGGGCCGGCAGCGAACGCTGATGCACCCGATGCCCCGCCGATGAGCAGGGCGCCGGTCACGGCCGTGACGGCTGTCGCCGCGAGGCCGCGCTGGAGGATGGAACGCATGATCTACCTTTCTTGATGCTCTGGAGGGAGTGGTGCAGGCCCTGCGGGAGGCGCCGGGAGGGGGACGCACGCCTCCCGCAGGGACAATCAGGTGCCGGGCGTCGCCCGGCGGGTGCTCAGCAGGTGCTGGCGAGGAAGCCGTACTTCGTGATGGTCGCCTTGCCGCTGACGCAGATCTGCGACTTGCCGGTGCCGTTGTCGATGAAGACGTCGTTGCCGAGCGAGGTCGCGTCGTTGGCCACCGACGTGGGCAGGATGTTGCCGACGGTGCGCAGCGTCGTCTGGGCCGTGTTCTGGTCCACCGGGTTGACGCCGTTCATCTGGCCGAGCTGTGCCGTGCTGCGCTTGTCAACGACGGTGCCGAACGACTGGGCGATGTACTGCGCGACCGAGAACGGCACCATCTGGTTCCCGCTGGTGAAGCGAGTGCCGTCGTGCTCCTCGATGGGCAGGCCGCCGAGGGTGTCCTTGACGCAAGCGGGCAGCGTGGTCGTGCTGATGCCCATCAGGGTGGCCCAGCTGTTGCGGGTACCGGAGCCGGCCTGCGGGATCAGCGGACCGAACCCGGGGACCAGGCACTGGTAGATCGCCTGCATGTCAGCCGTGGTCGACTGCGAGCCGATGGCGCCGTTGAAGGGGTAGGCGTAGACGAGACCGTCCTGGGCCATCGGGACGAAGGTCTGGCCGGCGACGATCGCA
>JANLYQ010000008.1:0-10918 GCA_031365725.1 Sporichthyaceae bacterium
CGACAAGAACGGCCTCACCAAACAGGAGATCTGCGATCAGATCTCCGACGCCCTGCGAATCGGCCGGCTTCGGCACGCCGCAGGGGTCACCGAACCAACCGCCTTCTGGCACGAGGTCGCCCATGCGATGGGCGTCAGCGCCAGTGGCAGCAAGACGGCGATCGCCCGGCGGATCGCCGAGTCACAGGGTGAGCATTGGCCTGAGGAAGGAGACTCGACAGATCGGGCTTCCGGCGGGGGCGACACCGTCACAGCCGCGGGCCTCCTCGCTGATCGACGGGCCGTGCGCCGCTTCCAGTCCTAGGCGCGTCGCCGCCTGTGCCACATTCGTGCCACACATGGGGGGCACGAAGGGACAGAAGCGGCTATCAGTGGTCCTCGGTGGATAGTCGCTTGGCGGGTTCACGCAGGCTGCGACCTGCGGAGACCCGCCGCTATACAGGTCAAGAAGGGTGGAGACGAGGGGACTCGAACCCCTAACCCCCGCCTTGCAAAGGCGGTGCTCTGCCAGTTGAGCTACGCCCCCGAGGGGGATGTTGCTGTGCGGTGTCGCTCGTGCGGATGTGCTGGTGCGGTCAGTCGACCTTGTCGGTGGCCTCGGCCCAGAGGTCGGCCTCTGCGCCACGGTCGGCGACAGCCTTCTTCCAGGCGAGCAGGCCACCGACGGCTGCTGCCACCGTGGCCAGCAGGGTGGCGGTGCTCTTCTTCGCCATCGGCAGCCTTCCTGAAGCCGTGAAACGGCGGCCGACCGCGGAGCTGCGGCGGACACGTCGAGTGGGCCTAAGTGGATTTGAACCACTGACCTCTGCCTTATCAGGGCAGCGCTCTAACCAACTGAGCTATAGGCCCCGGGCGCGCCGGGCAACACTACTACGACTCGTGCGGGGGTCTCAGACGTCCTCGGTGAACGTCACGTGCAGGCCGCCGACCAGGCTGGCGGCCAGGTTGTAGAGGAAGGCCGCCAGGGTGGACAGCGCGGTCATGAGCACCAGGTTGACCACCGAGAGTGCGATCGTGATCGACATGACCCGGCTCAGCCCGATGTAGTCGAGGATGTTGACGCCCTGGGACGTGTCGCTGGATCGGGTGACCTTCTCCACGGCCTGCCCGACCGAGGTGAACACCCCGATCGTGTCGAGCACCGACCACAGGACGAACACCGCGACGACGGCGACCACCGCGGCTGCGAGCGCGAGCAGGAACGACAGCTTCATCACCGACCACGGGTCGATCCGGCCGAGCACCAGCCGAGCCTTCCGGGCCTTGACCCGCGCCGCCGGCCGGGCCGCGGCGGGCGCGGTGTAGGAATCGGTTGCGGCCGGGGTCACGGCGGCCATCGTGGTGGTCGGCTGCCCGCCGCGCCACCCCTCGTACTGACTCGGTCCCTCGGGACTACTCACTGATCAGTCACCTCCGGCCCGTCCTGACCACTCTCGACTGTGTCCGCTGGCAATGCTGCTGAGTCCGTCTGGTCCGACTGGTCCGTCACGGCACTCTCGTCCACCTCGTCGACGCCGTCGAGCTCGTCGTCACCAGCCACCCGCTCGGCGTTGCGAGCGATGGCGACCACGGTGTCGTCGTCGTCGAGGGAGATGAAGCGCACGCCCATGGTGACACGTCCTGTCGGGTTGACCTCGCCCACTGAGACGCGGGTGACCCCGCCGCTGGCCTTGATCGAGAACACCTCGTCGTCGTCGGCGACCACGACGGCGCCGACCAGCGAGCCGCGAGCCTCGCTGAACTTCATCGCCTGGGTGCCGTATCCGCCGCGGCCCTGCAGCCGGTAGTCCTCGACCGGGCTGCGCTTGGCGTAGCCGCCGTCGGTGACGGTGAAGACGGTGTGACCAACCGCTGCTACCTCCATGGCGAGCAGCTCGTCCGCGCCGCCGCGAGCCGGGTCGGACTTGAAGCGCATGCCGGTGACCCCAGAAGTGGGCCGGCCCATCGGACGTAGCGCCTCGTCGGTGGCGGTGAAGCGCACCGACATGGCCTGCCGGCTGATGAGCAGCAAGTCGTCGTCGGCGGTCACCAGCCGCGCCGCGATCAGCTCGTCGCTGACGCCGTCGTCGTCCTCGCGCAGGTTGATCGCGATGAGGCCTCCCGAACGGTTCGAGTCGTACTCCGTGAGGCGGGTCTTCTTCACCATGCCGCGCTTGGTGGCCAGCACGAGATAGGGCGCGACCTCGTAGTCCTTCAAGTCGATGATCTGCGCGATCTGCTCGTCCGGCTGGAAGGCCAGCAGGTTGGCGACGTGCTGACCGCGGGCGTCGCGCCCGGTGTCGGGCAGCTGGTAGGCCTTGGCCCGGTAGACCCGACCCTTGTTGGTGAAGAACAGGATCCAGTGGTGGGTGGTGGTGACGAAGAAGTGCTCGACCAGGTCGTCCTGGCGCAGCTGCGCACCACGCACGCCCTTGCCGCCCCGACGCTGCGCGCGGTAGAGGTCGGCCCGGGTCCGCTTGGCGTAGCCACCCCGGGTGATCGTGACGACCACGTCCTCCTCGGGGATGAAGTCCTCGGCGGACATGTCGCCCTCGTAGGGGACCAGCTGGGTGCGTCGCTCGTCGCCGTACTTCTCGACGATGCCGGCGAGCTCGTCACTGACGATCTGGCGCTGCCGGGCTTCGGAGGCGAGGATCGACTGGTACTCCTCGATGTCGCGCATGAACGCGTCGTAACGGTCCAGCAGCGTCTGTCGCTCCAGGGCCGCGAGCTGGCGCAGTTGCATGTTCAGGATGGCCTGCGCCTGTAGCTCGTCGATCTCCAGCAGCTGAATCAATCCGTCGCGCGCCTCGTCAGCGGAGGCGCTGGCGCGGATCAGCGCGATGACCTCCTCGATGCGGTCGAGTGCCTTGAGTAGTCCCCGCAGGATGTGCGCTTTCTCCTCGGCGCTGCGCAGCAGGAAGGTCGTGCGCCGGACGATGACCTCGATCTGGTGGGTCACCCAGTGCCGGATGAACGCATCGAGCGCCAGGGTGCGCGGCACGCCGTCGACCAGGGCCAGCATGTTGCAGCCGAAGGTGTCCTGCAGCTGGGTGTGCTTGTAGAGGTGGTTGCGCACCACGCTGGGGACCGCGTCCCGCTTGAGCACGACGATCAGCCGCATGCCGGTCCGGGAGGACGAGTCGTCCCGCAGGTCAGCGATCCCGGCGACCTTTCCGGAGTCGGCGAGCTCCGCGATCTTGCGGGCGAGAGCGTCCGGGTTGACCTGGTAGGGCAGCTCGGTGATGACCAGGATCGTGCGACCCCGGTTGTCCTCCTCGATCTCGACAACCGCTCGCATCGTCACCGATCCACGACCGGTCGTGTAGGCGTCGCGGATGCCGTTGGTGCCGACGATCAGACCCTTGGTCGGGAAGTCCGGCCCCTTGATGCGCTCGAGCAGCGCGGCGAGCAGCTCCTCCTGGGTCGCCTCGGGGTGGTCGAGGTGCCACTGCACGCCGGAGGCGACCTCGCGCAGGTTGTGCGGCGGGATGTTGGTGGCCATGCCGACGGCGATGCCGCCGGACCCGTTGACGAGCAGGTTGGGGAACCGCGCCGGCAGCACGGTCGGCTCCTGCTGACGCCCGTCGTAGTTGGGCGCGAAGTCGACCGTCTCGTGGTCGATGTCGCGCACCATCTCCATGGCCAGCGGCGCCAACCGGCATTCGGTGTAGCGCATGGCGGCTTGCCGGTCGTCACCGGGAGAGCCGAAGTTTCCCTGACTCTGCACCAGTGGATAGCGCAACGACCACGGCTGGCCGAGCCGGACCAAGGTGTCGTAGATCGCGGTGTCACCGTGCGGGTGGTACTGACCCATGACGTCACCGACGACGCGGCTGCACTTGGAGAACCCGCGGTCGGGCCGGTAGCCACCGTCGAACATCGCGTAGAGCACCCGACGGTGCACCGGCTTGAGTCCGTCGCGGACGTCGGGCAGCGCGCGCTGCACGATGACCGACATCGCGTAGTCGAGGTAGGACCGCTGCATCTCGACCTGCAGGTCGACCGGCTCGATGCGGCCGCCCGGAGGGACCGGCGGGATGTCGGTGATGTCAGTCACGAGGAGCTTCTCCTAGATGGCGTACGGCGAGCGGCGAGACGGTCAGCCACGGTGCGATGTCGTCAGATGTCGAGGAACCGGACGTCCTTGGCGTTGCGCTGGATGAACCTGCGTCGGCTCTCGACGTCCTCACCCATCAGCTCGGTGAACATGATGTCGGCGAGCGCGGCGTTCTCGAGGGTGACCTGGAGCAGGATGCGTTTCTCCGGGTCCATCGTGGTGTCCCAGAGCTCGTCGTTGTTCATCTCGCCAAGACCCTTGTAGCGCTGGATGCCCTCGCCCTTGAGCAGCTTCTTGCCGGCCGCTTCGCCGCTCGCCTGCAGGGCGTCCTTCTCGCGGTCGGAGTAGGCATACTCGGGCTCCGCGGGGCGGGCCCACTTGAGCTTGTAGAGCGGCGGTTGGGCCAGGAACACGTGACCCTGCTCGACGACCTCGGGCATGAAGCGGAACAGCAACGTGAGCAGCAGGGTGCGGATGTGCTGGCCGTCGACGTCGGCGTCGGCCATCAGCACGACCTTGTGGTAGCGCAGGCGAGCCAGGTCGAACTCGTCGCCCTGGATGCCGGTGCCCAGGGCGGAGATGATGGCCTGGACCTCCTGGTTGCCGAGCACCCGGTCGAGCCGGGCGCGCTCGACGTTGAGGATCTTGCCGCGGATCGGCAGGATCGCCTGGATGCGCTGGTCCCGACCCTGCTTGGCGGGGCCACCGGCCGAGTCGCCCTCGACGATGAAGAGTTCGCACTCCTCCGGGTTGGTGGACTGGCAGTCGGCCAGCTTGCCGGGAAGGCTGCCGCCCCCGAGCAGACCCTTGCGGCTGCGCGCCGCATCGCGAGCCTTGCGCGCCGCCAGGCGCGCGACGGCAGCACCCTGGGCCTTGCGCGCGATCTCCTTGCCCTCGGTGGGGTTCTTCTCGAACCACTCTCCGAGGCGGTCGTTGACGATCTTCTGGACGAACGACTTGGCCTCGGTGTTGCCCAGCTTGGTCTTCGTCTGACCCTCGAACTGGGGCTCGGCCAGCTTGACGCTCACGATGGCCGTCAGCCCCTCACGGACGTCGTCGCCGGTGAGGTTGGCGTCCTTCTCCTTGAGGATGTTCCAGTCGCGCGCGAACTTGTTGACCAGTGTCGTCAACGCGGCCCGGAAGCCTTCCTCGTGGGTGCCGCCCTCATGGGTGTTGATGGTGTTGGCGAAGGTGTGCACCGACTCGGTGAAACCGGTGTTCCACTGCATGGCCACCTCGAGGGAGAGCCCACCGGAGCCATCGTCGGATCCGCCGGCGTCGGACTCGGCCTCGATGGCCACGACAGTGCGGTGCACCGGGTCCTTGCGCGCACCGAGGAAGTTGACGTAGTCGACAAGGCCGCCGTCGTACCTGTAGACGACCTCGGTCGGCGTGGTCTCCTCGACCTCGTCGAGCTCGTGCTCCTCGACGGCCGCCGGGCGCTCGTCGCGCAGCACGATGGTGAGGCCCTTGTTCAAGAACGCCATCTCACGCAACCGGGTCGACAGCGTCTCGAAGCTGTACGTCGTGGTCTCGAAGATGTCGGCCGAGGCCCAGAAGGTGATGGTCGTGCCCGTGCTGTCGGCGACCCCGCCCCTGGCCAGCGGCGCATCGGGCACGCCCACGCTGTAGGTCTGGGTCCACAGGTGCCCCTCACGCTGGATCTCCACGGCCAGCGTCGAGGACAGGGCGTTGACGACCGAGACCCCGACTCCGTGCAGACCGCCGGAGACCTTGTAGCCGCCGCCACCGAACTTGCCACCGGCGTGCAGGACCGTCAACACCACCTCGACGGCCGAGCGGCCCTCGCTCTCGACGTTGTCCACGGGGATGCCGCGGCCGTTGTCGACGACCCGGACACCGCCGTCCGCGAGCAGGGTGATCTCGATCCGGTCGCAGTAGCCGGCCAGCGCCTCGTCGACCGCGTTGTCGACGACCTCGTAGACCAGGTGGTGCAGACCGCGCTCGCCGGTCGAGCCGATGTACATGCCCGGGCGCTTGCGGACCGCCTCGAGACCCTCGAGCACCTGGATCGAGTTGGCGTCGTAGGACCGGGGCGCCTCGGGCACCGCTGGTGGCGTAGCGAGGGCGGTCGGCCCGGCCGGGGACTCGTCTGCTGCGGTGGTGGGCTCGGTCGGCTGGGCCGGCTGGGTCACGGGACACCTCTCGTCGCAGGCCGTATCGACCCGGTACGCCGGGACAAAGGACTGATGCCCGGCAGTCCCCCATCCTAGTGGGTGAACTGCCCCCAGAACGGCCACCACGGGCCCCTGGGGACGATTCTCCGCCGCGTTCCGGGGTGGGCTTGGCTCCCCCCACGCGACCAGGGGGTCACCACGGGCCACAGGGCGCCTCGCTCAGCCGTAGGTGTCCCGCGGCCCCCGACCACGGACGGTGAACAGGCCCTTCTTCCACGACGGCGCCGAGGGGCCGCGCACCGTCACCGAGGTGACGACCCCGGCGCCGAGCTCAACGGCCAGTCGGGCCAGCAGGGTGGTCGACAGGAGCCGGATCTGGGTCGCCCACGCCGTCGAGTCGGTGGCGACCACGAGAGCCCCCTCGTCGAAGGACACCGGGACGGCATGTGCCGCGACCTCCGGTCCGACGATCGACGCCCAGCGGCCCATGACGCCACCGACGGCGACGTCGGTGTCCCAGCCGCGCTCGGTGACCAGCCGCTCGAGCGTGGGCGCGAGCAGCTGAGGGTCCCGGTCGTCCGGGTGAGCACCGCTGCGCATCTCAGGCGCGCGTCGGGCCCACCGGCGTTCCCGCTGGGCGCGCGTCTCGGTGGTGTCAGCCCCGCTGGTCGGTGGCAGTGGGCGGCCAGGCAGCAGCCCTCGACGCCGGGCTTCGGACCTGGCGCCGGCCAGGGCCGCGCGGGCGACATCGACGCCACTGCGCCGTGGCTGGGTGTCGTCGTTGCTCATCGCACCCGCCGCACCTCGGCGCCCATCACGTCGACGCGCGCGCCGGCCAGCGCTTCCGGCACGTCGCCGGGCACCGCCGCGGTGACCAGCACCTGCTCCGCACCCTTGACCATGTCCGCCAGCCGAGCCCTGCGGTGGTCGTCGAGCTCGGCGAACACGTCGTCGAGGACGAGCACCGGCTCACCACCGGCGTCGGTCTCGGCCCGCAGCAGGTCGTACGACGCCAGCCGCAGCGCCAACGCGAAGGACCACGACTCACCGTGGCTGGCGTAGCCCTTGGCAGGCAACGGCCCGAGCGTCAGCAGCAGCTCGTCACGGTGCGGCCCGACCAACGACACCCCCCGTTCCAGCTCGGCCTTGCGTACCTCCGCCACCTGATGCAGCAGTGCAGCCGCGAGCAGCTCGCGGTCGGCAACCAGGGGGACGTCGGCCCCCATCGAGCTGCGGTAGGCGATCTCCGCCGGACCGCTGGAGGCAAAGCTCGACTCGGCCACCGCCTGATAGGCCTTGTCGACCAATGGCCGCAACGCCTCGACCAGCTCGATCCGGCCGGCCAGCAGCTCTGCGCCCGCCGCGGCGAGGTGGGTGTCCCACACCTCGAGGGTGCGTAGGTCGACCGACCCGGCCCGACCTCTCCCCGACCGCAGGAGGGCGTTCCGCTGCTTGAGCACCCGGTCGTAGTCGCTGCGCACCCCGGCGTACCGCGGAGTGCGCTGGACCAGCAGGTCGTCGAGGAAGCGCCGGCGTTCCGCCGGGTCGCCCTTCACCACCGCCAGGTCCTCGGGGGCGAACAGCACGGTGCGCAGGATGCCCAGCACCTCCCGCGGTCGGGCGACCGGGGAGCGGTTGACCCGGGCCCGGTTCACCCGGCCCGGGGTAATCTCGACCTCGACCAGCAGCGAACGGTCAT
The DNA here is from genome assembly GCA_031365725.1 of Sporichthyaceae bacterium. Classification (GTDB taxonomy): domain Bacteria; phylum Actinomycetota; class Actinomycetes; order JACCUZ01; family JACCUZ01; genus JANLYQ01. Next base: position 7,877 of record JANLYQ010000008.1, read on the forward strand.
CGCGCACGACCGACCCGCGGACCACGGCGCGCTCGGCGCCGAGGCGCACCAGCGGCGCATCCGCAGCGACGCGGTGCGAGCCCAGCGTGGCGAGATAGCCGATCGCCTCGACCAGATTCGTCTTGCCCTGACCGTTCGGGCCCACCAGCGCAGTCACGCCGGGGTCGAGGGCGAGCTCGACCTCGGGATAGGACCGGAAGTCGCGCAGCGACAGGTGCGCGACTCTCATGATCGGGGGGACGCTGACATCTAGGCGGGGTTCTCTACCTCGCCCTTGGCGATCTTGGTCACGGCGTGGCCACCGAACTGGTTGCGCAGGGCAGCAACCGCCTTCATCGCGGGGGAGTCGTCCTGGCGGGAAGCGAACCGGGCGTACAACGCCGCGGTCATGACCGGGGCCGGCACCGCATGGTTGATCGCCTCCTCGATGGTCCAGCGCCCCTCGCCGGAGTCGTCGACGTAGCCCTTGATCTCGGCCAGCTCAGGGTCCGCGTCGAGTGCGAGCACCAGGAGGTCCAGCAGCCAGGACCGGATGACCGTGCCGTGGGTCCAGGACTTGATGACACCGGGGACGTCCTCCACCACCTCGGCCGCCTGCAGCAGCTCGTAGCCCTCGGCGTAGGCCTGCATCAGGCCGTACTCGATGCCGTTGTGCACCATCTTCGCGAAGTGACCGGCACCGACCGGTCCGGCGTGCACGAAGCCCGACTCGCCCGCCGGCTTGAGGCTGTCGAAGGCCGGCTGGACCTTCGCCACGTCGGCCGGGTCGCCGCCGACCATCAGCGCGTAGCCGTTGTCCAGGCCCCAGACCCCGCCGGAGACCCCGGCGTCGACGAAGCCGATGCCTTTCTCGCCGAGCATGACGGCGTGTTCCTTGTCGTCGGTCCACCGGGAGTTGCCACCGTCAACGACGAGGTCGCCGGTCGTCAGCAGCTCGCCGAGGGACACGATCGTCGACCGGGTGATCTCGCCCGCCGGCACCATGACCCACACGACCTTGGGCGAGGGCAGCCGGGACACCATGTCCTCGAGCGAGGACGAGTCGCTGATGTCCGGGTTGCGGTCGTAGCCGACGACGGTGTGCCCGGCGCGGCGCAGCCGCTCGCGCATGTTGCCGCCCATCCGCCCGAGCCCGACGAGTCCGATCTCCATGCGCTGCCACCGTTCTGTGTCGTATCCGGTCGACGTGTCGAGGATGTCGCTGACCACTCAACCGGACAGTCGCACCGGCATGAGCAGATAGCGGTATTCGTCGCCGGCGGTCGTGTCGGCAGTGTGCTTGCCGGCGATGACAGCAGGGCGGGTCGATGCAGTGAACCGCAACTCAGCGAACGGCGCGTCCAACGCGTTCAACCCGTCCAGCAGGTACGCCGGGTTGAACGCGATCGAGATGTCCTCACCGATCAGCGTGGCCTCGAGGGACTCCGACGCCTGCGCCTCGTCACCGCTGCCTGCCTCCAGCGTCACCTCGTCACCGGCGAAGCTCAGCCGGATGGGGGTGTTGCGCTCGGCCACCAGCGCCACCCGGCGGACGGACTCGACGAGGTTCGCCGTCTCCACGGTCGCGACGATCGGTGACTCGGCAGGCAGCAGCGAGCGGTACTTGGGGAACTCACCGTCCAGCAGCCGGGAGGTCGTCCGCCGTCCGGAGCCCTCGAACCCGACCAGGCCCTCCCCGGTGCCACCGGGGGCCAGAGCGACCGTGACCTTGTCGGCCGACGCCAAGGACTTGGCGGTGTCGGACAGCGTCCGCGCCGGCACCAGCGCGATCGCGCTGAGCCCGGTCTGCTCGGGAGTCCAGACCACGTGCCGCACCGCCAGGCGGTAGCGGTCGGTGGCGGCCATCGTGATGGTCTCGCCCTCGATCTCCAACCGCACGCCGGTGAGCACCGGGAGCGTGTCGTCACGTCCGGCGGCGATGGACACTTGGGCCACGGCCGCGGCGAACGCGTCACCCTGCAGCGCACCGGAGGCGCCGGGCATGGTCGGGAGCGTCGGGTAGTCCTCGACCGGCAGCGTCAGCAGGGTGAAGCGTGATGACCCGCAGGTCACGATCACCTTGGTGGCGTCGGTGACCACCTCGACCGGCTTGGCGGGCAGGCTCCGGGTGATGTCGGCCAGCAAACGACCACTCACCAGCGCGGCCCCGGCCTCGGTGACGTCGGCGAACACCTCGACCCGTGCGGACACCTCGTAGTCGAAGCTGGAGAGCACCAGCCGACCACCGTCGGCGCTGCTCGCATCGAGCATCAGCCCCGCGAGCACCGGCACCGGCGGGCGGGCCGGCAGACTCCGTGCCGCCCACGCCACAGCCTCGGCCAACACGTCCCGCTCTACCCGGAACCTCACCGGTGACCGCCTTCCATCCGTCTGTCCCCAACGAACGCGTGCTTGACCATGGTGTGCCGATCCAACTCTCTAGGTAACTGTCGTTGTCGCACCAGGGGTGGTGGACACTGTGGATCGAGCGTGTTTCCGCAGGTCAGACCATATGAGGTACTGGGGACAACCTGGGTGCGGGCCTGCGGACGAGTCGTGACGTTCTGTGTACGACGGTGGCCGTTGCGTGTCATCCCCAGACCGGTCCCCACGCTGTGAGTGACTGTCCACAGGGTTTTCCCCAAGGTGTGAATGCGGAGCGTCACGGTCACCGCGTCAACCGGCCCGGGCTTGGGACTTGATCCGGTTGGTGAGCTCGGTGACCTGGTTGTAGACGCTGCGTCGCTCGGCCATCAACTGTCGGATCTTCTTGTCGGCATGCATCACGGTGGTGTGGTCCCGGCCGCCGAACTGCTGCCCGATCTTGGGCAACGACAGGTCGGTGAGCTCGCGGCAGAGGTACATCGCGATCTGCCGGGCGTTGACGAGCACGCGAGACCGGCTGGTACCGCAGATCTCCTCCATGGACTGTCCGAAGTAGGCGGAGGTCTGCGCCATGATCGTGGCGGCCGTGATCTCGGGCTGGCTGCTGTCGGGGATCAGGTCCTTGAGCACGATCTCGGCGAGGGCGAGGTCCACTCCCTGCCGGTTGAGGCTGGCGAA
>JANLYQ010000052.1:0-3120 GCA_031365725.1 Sporichthyaceae bacterium
CGGCAGCGGCACGTAGGGCACGCTCCGCTTTGCCGACCCGAATGTAGCCAGCGGGTGGAACGGCATCAGAGGAACAGCTGCAGGATGCCCTGCGCCGACCAGGTGATCGTGAACGCGCCGCCCGAGCCGGTCTGGTTAGCCCCGAAGTCGATCAGCCCGACCACGGGCTGGGTCGCGGCGGTGCCTGCGGTCCGGTCGGAAAGGACGGCGTACCGAAACGGGCCAGCGGTGAAGCTCGCCGCCGACAGGTTGGTGCCGGTCAGGGTGACGATGCCCGCGCCGACGTTCGCCCACGTCACTCCTCCGTCGACCACGGTCTGCCCGAGCACCAGCGGGTACGTCGGCACAGAGGCGGCGGTGGTGCCCGCCGTGGTCGCCACGTACAGGAAGCCGTTGCCGGCTGCCGGGCGCACCACGTCACCGACGGAGTACGCGGTGGAGTTGGCGCGGGTGGTGCCGAAGGAGTTGGCGGCCGTGTAGGTGGGCGCCGACAGGGTCAGCGCGAAGCCCCCGACGGTGTACCCGCCAGCAGTGGCGAGTTCGTTGGTGAGATCGGAGACGTAGGCGTGCGTGTCCAGGTTCGGGGTGTAGGTCGACGTGTGAAGCGTCAGCTTCCACGCGTCGGAGTCCCAGTCCAGCTCCTTGTTCATCGCCTTGGCCGGGGCCTGCCGATACCAGATCATCAGCTGCTCACCTTCGTCGTTACCATCCGATTGCCAGCCAGTTGATGCGGTGAGTTTGTGTCGCGACCAGACCGCCTGAGCGGAACGTTCCGTAACCGAAGTACGACTGGAAGATTCCGTTGGTGGCAAAGGTCAGATCGCCGTTGGATGAGGAGTCCCCGTTCGTAAGGATCACCGTCATGCAGATGCCGGGAAAGGCGATGGGAAAGGTGACAGTCGCCAAGCCTGCGGGATCGGAAGTCACAACGTTGGACCCGCACTGCATCCGAAACGGGATGACGCCTCCCGCGGCAGGCGAACCGCTGAAGTTGTGGCCGAACACGCCGACGGACTTCATCAGTTCGATCTCATTGTCCCGGATCTGCGCATTCAGCATGGCGTCCGTGGGCGTCTCGCCCGGTATCCAGGTGCGCGGCGCCGTGTAGTTCGTCACTCGATCTCCCTCAGTAGCTGACTAGGACGTCGGTGCCGTTCAGGGTGGACACGTTCAGTCGGAACGGCGTGCCGCCCAACGCCGCCAGGTTCGTCGTTGGAGCGGTGGACAGCATCAGCGTCCACGCGGTCGTCGAGATGGCGTGGTCGATGCCCTCCACGAACAGCGACCAAGAGAGCGCCCGACCGTCAAAGGTGGTCCGCTCCACCATCACCTTGTCGGACAGGTCGAGCTTGCACAGGTTGACCAGGACCGAGTTGAGCCGACCGGCCATCGACAGCGTGACGTTGGACAACCGCGACGCCGGGACCGAACGGTACGTCGACAGGTAAGTGGCCAGCGCCTGCGCCTCAGCTCCGACAATCGGGTCGGCCACGGTGACCGGCGATGGACGCTTGTCGTACTGCTCCACCGACGCCACAGCCTGAGCCGAGTACGGGCGCGTCACAGCCGCCAAGTTGCCGTTCACGTCAAGAGCCTGCGTCGTCTGCGTCAGCGATACGTCGTTGATGACCTGCTGCTCACCCGGCTCTACCATCAGCGAGTCGTAGTCGATGGTGCCGGCAACGCCCGAGTCGGACAAGGTCAGGCTGCTGGTCTTCGCGTAGTCCTGCCAGTGCTGCGTGACGTTGATCCGCCCCAGGCGGTCCGCGAACGCACGGCCCTGCTCAGCGACCGCGCCACGGTCCAGGTTGGACAGCAGCGTCCCACCGCCCGTCGTGCCCACCAGGGTGCGCGACCCCGTCGTGACCACGCGGTCGGCCCGGTCGATGCTGGCCCAGTCGAGCAGCCAATGAGCCCGGTCCGACGACAACTCGCCCTCACGGGAGTACGGCACCGGCTGCAGCGCCACACCCAGCGCCGCCATGATGTCCGAGCACGTCCAGGTGATGCTCGGGCTGCGGCTGTGATCCACCGCGGTCGACTCGAGCTCACCCGTGAACAGGATGTAGTCGACGCCATCCAGCCGGACCTTCAGCCGGACCCCGAGCCGGGTCCGCAGCAGCGACTTCCCGGCGCGCTGGTACGGCGTCGCAGGGTTGTCCGGGTCGTAGGCGCCCGAGTAGGCGTCGAGCACCACGACCATCGTGCCCACGTCGTAGGCGTGGTCCTCCCGCGCCCGACCGCGCCGGATGTTCGCCGTCCGCACGTCGCCACCCGGCACCGCGATCCAGCGGTGCACCGGCGCCAGGACATCAGTCCCGTTCAGGGTCGACGTGCCCAGGGTGAACAGGCCCACGGTCGACGGGTCGGCGTCGACCTCAAGGATGAACGGTGGCAGGCCGGGGACCAGCGCCGCGCCGGCCACCGCGAGGACGAACGAGTCCTGAGACGGGATGGTGCGGATGTAGCCGGGACGGTCTGTCAGTGCCAGCGGCCCGACGACGACGGTCGACGTGACCTGGCTAGGGGAGCCACCACGGGCGCGCTGTGGCGGCCCGAGGTCGAGCACCCGGACGACACCGAACGCCTCGAAGGACGCGAAGCCACGAGCCTGCCCCGGAGTGTCCTGGTACGCCAGCGTCCCGGCGGCGCCGGGGGGTGTCGTCAGCCGCACCCAGGAGACCTGGACGGTGACGGCCGGGGTGGGGACGGTCAGGCGAGCCCAGGAGACCCTGACATCAGCAGCCATCAGACGCCGAGCTTCTTCTTACCGTTCCGCGTCAAGTAGTCGTCCAAGCCGACCCGCATCCATCGCACCACGTCCTGCTTGTCGCCCACAACGCCGCTCACGTTCACCACATAGGTGTCACCGCCGCCGCGCGAGCCGTTGAACATCTGCTGCGAGTCAGCATTGCTGAAGATGTCCGAGCCACCTGGGATGCGAACTACCTCGGGCCCCAGTTCCCCGACGACCGACAGGCCACCGGCGAAGTTGCGCGTCCCAGATGCGTTCGCCGGGATGTGCTGCACCTTGTTGCTGACACCGACGGTGACCGAGGTCGGGATGTGCAGGATTTCCCAGCGCAGACGGGCTATCTCGTCGATAGCAGCCTGCCCACC
>JANLYQ010000057.1:0-5351 GCA_031365725.1 Sporichthyaceae bacterium
CGCCGCCAACGGCCAAGGACTCTGCGCCGCCTGCAACTACGCCAAACAAGCCCCCGGCTGGAAAGCCACCACCGGCGCGGACGGCGCCGACGGTGCCGGCCACCGCGTCGACCTCACCACCCCCACCGGACACACCTACACCAGCCACCCACCTCCACTGCCCGGCGCACGACCACCACGGACAGACGCCGCACGTCCCGCGTTCCACGGGGGCCAGCTGACCGAGGGACTCACAACAACCCTGACCCGGCAACCGCCCGAGATCCGGCGCGCGCCACCCGACGGGATCACCCTCACCAGCCCCATCGAGCGCGGCCTCCACCAGCTGCTCGCCGCCGCCTAATAATCCCTAGGTGCATCGGGTCCTGGCCGGGCTGAGCACGGGTCATCCTTTGGTGAGGAACCGCTCCAACCACTGGCGGCCGACCTCGCTGAACGGCTCGGTGCCGGCGGCGATAGCGGCGAGGATCTCGTCGGCACTGCACTGGGCCAGCCTCACGATCTCCGGCGGGTAGCCCAGAGTCACCTGGTGCTCGGCGAACTCGTCCTCGTCGTCGACGAACAGGCTGCCGTCACGCAGCAGCACCACGTCGAGGTCCAGGTCGACCATGGTCACCGTGCTGCCGCCCCACTCCGGCACCGTCGTCATGTCGACGTACACCTCGATGTGGTGCGGCGCGGCGTAAAACGACGCGGACCACGCGTTCTGTTCCGGCATGAGCAGCACCCACGGGGTCTCGCTGACGAATGCGTTTCCCGGGCGCGACAGCTGCGTGCCGGCGGGCACGCCGCCCCACCAGCCGAACTCGTCCTCGCCGAGGGCAACGGTGGGGAACTCCCAGTGCCGAGCGCCGCCCCACTTGGTGAAGCGCACGTCCGCAGTTCGGCCCGGATATGGCTGGTCGATGCCGGCGTCGATCACGGCGCAACACTAGGTGCGCGAGCGGGGTGGCTGGCGGGATCACCGGTTGGACCACTTCGACCGGGGCGTCCAGTCCGTGACCGACGAGGTCTTCCGGCATGGGCGCGACTGATCGCGCGACTGATCGCCCGTACACGCGGGCGGCGCTAGCCTGCGGTCGTGACCGAGACCCGCGAGACCGACCGGCACTTCGGCGAGGAGGGGGCACGCCTCACCTACGGCTCCTACCTGCGGGTGGCCGAGCTGCTGGACCAGCAGCGCCTCGAGTCCGACCCGCCGGCCCACGACGAGCTGTTGTTCATCACGATCCACCAGGTCTACGAGCTCTGGTTCAAGCAGCTGCTGCACGAGCTGACCGCGGCCCGCGACGAGATGGTTGCCGGGCACCTCTGGCGGGCCCGGCACCTCCTGTCTCGCGTGGTCGCCATCGAGGACGTGCTGATCCGCCAGGTCGCTGTGCTGGAGACCATGACGCCGCAGGACTTCCTGGTCTTCCGCGACCGGCTGGCCCCGGCCAGCGGCTTCCAGAGCGTGCAGTTCCGTGAGCTCGAGTTCCTGTCCGGCGCCAAGGACCCCGGCTACCTCGAGCGGTTCCGCGGGCTGACCGAGGACGAGCGCGCCCGCCTCGAGCAACGCCTGGCCGCGCCGTCGCTGTGGGATGCCTTCCTCGACGTCGTACGCCGGTCAGGTCTGCCGGCGGGCAGCGACGAGGAGGTCATCGCGTCGATGCTGGTCGTCGCCGCGGACCGGGCCACCCACGGCGAGGTCTGGGAGCTCGCCGAGCGGCTGCTCGACCACGATGCCAATGCGGCGATGTGGCGGTCGCGGCATGTGCTGATGGTCGAGCGACAGATCGGCACCAAGTCCGGCACGGGTGGCTCCAGCGGATCGCCGTACCTGCGGTCACGTCTGGGGCTGCACTACTACCCGCTGCTCTGGGAGCTGCGCTCGCACCTCTGACGGGTGAGTGAGCGCCCCGGCGCTAAGGTCGATCCGGTGTCCCCGACGACGCGGGCACCTCCACTGACGCACAGCAGGCAGGGCGGGCGACGACGACGATGTCGGCGAGCATGACTGATCGGCTCAAGACCCTCGGGCAGGCCAAGGCCGAGCTCCTGGAGCGGGCGGGGGAGGCGACCGGCGACCCCAGCCTGACGCCGTACCTCCGTCGCTACTTCCGCCACGTCGCAGCCGAGGACCTGGTGGGGCGGGCACCCGAGGACCTGGCTGCGGTGCCGATGGCGCACCGTGAGCTCGCGGCGCGCCGGCCGCAGGGCCGCGCCACCGTCCGCGTGTCGCCGCCCGAGGTGGCGGGGCTGAGCATCCCCTCGCACTCGATCGTGGAGATCGTCTGCGACGACATGCCCTTCCTGGTCGACTCGGTGACCGCCGAGCTCAGCCGCACCGGTCGTGCCATCCACCTGGTGATCCACCCGCAGCTCGTCGTGCGGCGGGACGTGGCTGGCGACCTGATTGAGATCTGTGACCCTGCCTCGGCCGGGGCCAAGGCCGACGACGCGCTGGTCGAGTCGTGGATGCACCTCGAGATCGACCCGGTACCCGAGGCCGATGCGCGCGCCGAGCTCACGGCCGACCTCGAGCGGGTCCTGCGTGACGTCCGTGAGGCGGTCGAGGACTGGCCCAAGATGGCGGCCCGGGCCCGGCTGATCGCCCAGGAGATCAGCACCTCGCCGCCGCGCGACATCCCTGCGCTGGAGGTCGCCGAGACCACCGAGCTCCTGCAGTGGCTGGCCGACGAGCACTTCACCTTTCTCGGCTATCGCGAGTACGTCCTGCGTCGCGACGAGAGCGTCGAGGGCGCGGGGGGCACCGAGGGCGGCAGCGACCGACTCGTCGCGATCCCCGGCAGTGGCCTTGGCATCCTGCGGGCCGACCAGCCACAGGCCGGTGACGGCGGTCGGCTGCCGCGCGAGGTCAGTGCGGTCGCGCGTCAGCGTCGCCTGTGTGTTGTCACCAAGGCCAACAGCCGCTCCACCGTTCATCGTCGGGCCTACCTCGACTACGTCGCCGTCAAGACCTTCGACGCCGAGGGCGAGGTCGTCGGTGAGCGGCGCTTCCTCGGGCTGTTCACCTCCGCTGCCTACAACGAGAGCATCCAGCGCATCCCCGTCCTACGCCGGCAGGCAGCCGAGGTCCTCGCTCGCAGCGACTTCAGCCCGAACAGCCACTCCGGCAAGGATCTGTTGCAGATCCTCGAGAGCTATCCCCGCGACGAGCTCTTCCAGATCTCCACCGACGATCTTGAGGCGACGGCGCTCTCGGTCCTGCACCTGCAGGAGCGCCGCCAGCTCCGACTGTTCCTGCGCCGCGACGACTACGGCCGCTTCATGTCGTGCATGGTCTACCTCCCGCGCGACCGTTACACCACGCAGGTACGCCGGGCGATGGAGGAGATCCTGCTCGACGCCTTCCAGGGCACATCGATCGACTACACCGCGCTGGTCTCGGAGTCGGTGCTCGCGCGGCTGCACTTCGTCGTGCGCGTCGACTCGCAAGCGTCGGTGCGCAACGTCGACCCCGCCGAGGTCGAGGCCCGACTGGTGCGAGCGACCCGGTCGTGGGACGACGACTTCGCCGACGCGTTGCGGCAGAGCTGCGGGGCGCAGAAGGCGGCGACGCTGGCCGCGGTCTATGCCGACGCGTTCCCCGAGGCCTACAAGGAGGATCTGCCGGCGAGCGAGGCCGTCGCCGACCTCCACCGGCTCGAGGCCTTGACCCGCAAGGGTGACATCGACCTGCGGCTCTACGTCCCTGCCGACGCAGCTCCCGGTGAGCGACGGCTCAAGCTCTTCCACGTCGGGGACCCCGTGTCGCTGTCGACAGTGCTGCCGATCCTTCGCGAGATGGGTGTCGAGGTCGTCGACGAACGTCCGTACGACATCGACCGGGCCGGCCAACGCCCCGCTTGGGTCTATGACTTCGGCCTGCGCTACGAACCGACCGGTGAGCTGCCGACCGACGAGTCGCGCACGCTGTTCCAGGACGCGGTCGCCGCCGTCTGGCACGGCGAGGCCGAGAGCGACGGCTTCAACGCGCTTGTGCTGCGGGCCGGCATGACCTGGCGGCAGGCCATGCTGCTGCGGGCCTATGCCAAGTACCTCCGGCAAGGCAGCTCGACGTTCAGCCAGAACTACATCGAGGAGTGCCTCACCTCCAACACCCACATCGCGCGGCTGCTCGTCGCGTTGTTCGAGGCGCGCTTCGACCCGGCCCGCAACACCGGTGCGCACGCGGCGAGCGAAGAGCTCGTCGACGGGCTGGTCGAGGAGATCGCCGGCGCCCTCGACGCCGTGGCCAGCCTTGACCAGGATCGCATCCTGCGCGCCCTGCTCGGTTGCATCCGGGCCACGTTGCGCACCAGCTTCTACCAGGTCAGTCCGGACGGCCGACCCAAGCCGTACGTCGCCGTCAAGCTCGACCCGCACCAGGTGCCGGACCTCCCGGCACCGCGGCCCCGCTTCGAGATCTGGGTCTACAGCCCCCGCGTCGAGGGAGTCCACCTGCGCTTCGGTCCGGTTGCTCGCGGCGGGTTGCGGTGGTCCGACCGGCGCGAGGACTTCCGCACCGAGGTGCTCGGTCTGGTCAAGGCGCAGATGGTCAAGAACGCTGTCATCGTGCCCGTGGGTGCCAAGGGTGGCTTCGTCGTCAAGCGGCCGCCGAGCGACCCGACCGACCGTGAGGCGGTGCTGGCTGAAGGCATTGCCTGCTATCGCATCTTCATCAGCGGGCTGCTGGACGTCACCGACAACCTGGTGACCGTCGACGGCGCTCAGCAGGTCGAGCCGCCGCCGCAGGTGGTGCGGCAGGACGGCGACGACACCTACCTCGTGGTCGCCGCCGACAAGGGCACCGCGACCTTCTCCGACATCGCCAACGGAGTCGCGAAGGACTACGGCTTCTGGCTCGGCGACGCGTTCGCCAGCGGCGGCTCGGTCGGCTACGACCACAAGGCGATGGGCATCACCGCGCGCGGCGCCTGGGAGTCGGTCAAGCGGCACTTCCGGGAGATCGACGTCGACACCCAGGCCCAGGACTTCACCGTGGTCGGCGTGGGGGACATGTCCGGTGACGTGTTCGGCAACGGGATGCTGCTCTCCGAGCACATCCGCCTCGTCGCGGCCTTCGACCACCGGCACGTTTTCCTCGACCCGGACCCGGACCCGGCCGCGTCGTACGCCGAGCGCCGGCGCCTGTTCGACCTGCCGCGGTCCTCCTGGGCCGAGTACGACCGTTCACTGATCTCGTCCGGTGGCGGCGTCCATCCACGCACCGCCAAGTCGATCCCCATCACCCCGGAGGTCCGGGCCCGGCTCGACCTGCCTGCGGGTGTCACCTCGTTGACGCCGGCCGAGCTGATGCGGGCCGTGCTGGTGGCCCCGGTCGATCTGCTGTGGAACGGCGGCATCGG
>JANLYQ010000059.1:0-3649 GCA_031365725.1 Sporichthyaceae bacterium
GCGGATGGCGGGCTGGATCCGTCAGTCCCGCAGCGCCGCAAGCGTGAGGGGACCTTGGTCGCATGGATAGTGGTCCACCCCGACACCATGAGCGCCCTCCCGGTTGTGGCGCATGCGTGTGCCAGTTGGGTTCCGGGCGAACCTGGCGTCGCATCGCTGGATGTCTTGGAGCTTGCCCGCGATGTTCCGCGCGAGATTGAAGTCGCATTGGCGGAGGCGCTCGTGTTCCTGGCCGCTTACGAGGGCGCCACGCAGGTTGTCGCCAGGGGCTCAGGCAATGCCCTGCAAGAACTCAACTTCTCGCTTCGCGGCGATGGAGCGTGGTCAATCGAAACTGTCGGTTTCGGGTCCACGAACTGAGCCCGTCCAGCAGTCCAGCGTCCGAGTGACATGCGTGCCTTGAAGGCAGGCGGTGGGTGCCGATGCGGAAGGTGTCAAGCCGCTTGAGACAGTCGGGGTCTAGTTGCTCTGGATGAGGGCCTCCCGGCTGGGTTGGTTGATCCATGCGGCAGCGGGGAGGGTCGGGGGCTCGGGCCGGCGGTGCCGGAACCTGCGTGGGTTGGCGTCGTAGGCGGCGTGCAGGGTCGCTCGGCGCTGCTGGCGGATCTGGGTGGCGGTGCCGTAGTGGACCGATGCTGGTGTGTGCAGGGCGATGCCGCTGTGGCGGTGCTCGTGGTTGTAGTAGGTGAAGAACGCCTCGCAGAAGGCGCGAGCATCGGGCAGGGACCCGAAGTTGGCGGGGAAAGCGGGGGCGTACTTCAAGGTCTTGAATGCGGCCTCGCTGTAGGGGTTGTCGTTGGACACGTGGGGCCGGCTGTGGCTGCGGGCGACGCCGAGGTCGACGAGCAGCTGCGCGACGGGCTTGGAGGTCATGGAGGTGCCGCGGTCGGCGTGCAGGCTGAGGGGTGCGCCGTGGACCTGGGCGGCGGCTTCGATGAGGGCTTTGGCGATGTCGGCGTCCTCGCGGGCCGCGACGGTCCAGCCGACGACGTAGCGGCTGTAGATGTCCAGGATCACGTAGAGGTCGTAGTAGACGCCGCGGGCGGGGCCGCGCAGCTTGGTGATGTCCCAGCTCCAGACCTGCCCCGGCGTGGTGGCCATCAGCTCCGGGCGTGCCCGGGCCGGGTGGGCCGCATGGTTGCGGCGGTCGCCGGACTGTCCGATCAGGCGCAGCAGGCGGTGCATGGTGCTCATCGAGGCCAGGTAGACGCCTTCGTCGAGCAGTGTCGCCCAGGTCTGGGCGACGGACTTGTCGCAGAACCTCGGGCTGGTCAACGCCGCGATCACCGCGTCCTGCTCGGCGACGGTCAGCGCGTTCGGCGGCGCAGCCCGCGGCGTGGGTTGCGCCGGCACCGCCGGCGGTTGCTGCGCTCGGTAGTGACTGGCCCTCGGCCTGCCCAGCAGCGTGCAGGCTCGTGCGGTCGAGGTCAGCGCTGCGAGCTCGGCGACAGCGCGGCTGATCACGGCGTCGACCGCGGCTCGGTGTCCGCGCTCTCGGAGAGCATCTCCAAGAGCGCGTGTGCTTTTCCCACGATCTCCAGCGCGGCCTTGGTCTTGGCCAGTTCCCGTTCGGCGCGTTCGGTCCGCGCCCTCAGCTTGGCGTTCTCCAGCTGCTCACCCGACTTCTTCCCCGGCCTGCCCGCCGGGGACAGGCCAGCCAGGGCGCCACTGTCGCGGGCCTTGCGCCACTCGCTCAGATGCGAGGAATACAGGCCCTCACGACGCAGCAACACCCCGCGTGCCGCGACGTCGGCCGCGTCGTACTCGGCGAGCATGTCGAGCTTGTACTTGGCGGTGAAAGAGCGGCGGCGAGGCCGGTCCGAACGAGGATTCATCGCCCCATTCTCAAGGGGCTGATCGATCAGATCTGCAGCAGTGAGGGTCAACGTCATCAAACCTGTTCTCGCCCTGTGCGGGGAGGGAGGAAGTGCTACCCGAGGTGTCTCACGTCAGCCTGACGCACAGGGGTGCCGGCGCCCGTCTCCAAGGTGCGGACAACGGCGCTGAGCGGGCCCTGGCCGGGGAGCTGGTTGAATCCATTCGTCGGTTAGTCGGCCTGAACGGCGACGGTATTGCCCGAACGGTTGCAGCCGAGCTGCCGGACGGATACGTGAAGATGTTTCACGTTCTCGGGGCTGAAGACGACAGCCTTCTCGCGCTTGGCGACGCACCTCGCCCTCGCTTGCTGGCCGATTCCAATGTAGAGGCGCTACTGGATGAAGTCGGTCGATTTGCACGGAACGGCCTGAATCTCGCCGAAGGATCTGTGCCACACGATCAGGCCACGCGCGTCCTAAACGAGATCGTCTCTGAGCTGTTCCAGCGCTTTACCTCGACCCTCGCGAGGCTCAGTCCGCTCGGACTCCTGGAGCACCTCGCGGCCGAGCAAGAGGGACTGATCTATCAGAGTGCACGTGACCGCCTGCTTGTGCCGTCACAGGCCGCGTGCTTCGGAGACAACTCGTCAGCGGTCCTCCGTTCCTTGAAGACTGCACGCGACCTAACAGTTTCGTCACCAGCGAGTCGGTTCATCGTCGAGGCCGTAACCGCCAGCCCGCCTAACGGGAATGACCCTCTTTCCGTGGGGACGTACGACGAGTTGCTCGCCCTCGCGAGGCAGATCATCGAGTACGGGTACATGAGTGATGCCCTGCACTATGGCCTGTCGGCCTCTATGGTCTCGGTGTTGGCCTCGGGCCGCCTCGGCATCGGTCGATCAGATCCCTACCACTTGGCTGTGTCGGCCTTTTCAGAAAGGCTGTCTGGTCGGGCGCTTAGCGACGCACGCGACGTGTTCGCCCGTCACTGGCGAGCTGCAGAGCAGCCGGGGGCACCATTCGACCCCACGGGCTTGAACGCAGCGTTCGAGGCAGAATTTCGACTCAGCGCCACCCAACTCGCTGAGATCACCGGCGAGATGACCAACCTCGCCCTGGGCGAGCCAAGACAGATCGCTGTCCGCGGTACTAGCGAGGCCGTTTCGCACCTATCCACTGAGCTCGGATACCCGGAGGCGACGATCCGGGCCGGGCTAGAGATGATCACCCTGCGGCCGATGGCGAGGTTCCCCGACTCCGCCGACAACTACCCGTGGCGCTTTTCTCGAGATCGTTCGGCCGCTCGGCGTCCAGTGATGCTCCGCGAGCGGGGGCATGCGGGACCCGAACTCGTCTGGGGACCGCGTGCTCTACGCCGCAGTGGCCGGTACCTCTTGGATCAGCTGCTGAGCGCGCGTCTGAAGACTCGGTCCGACGAAATGGCGCACTACATCACGGAGACTCGCCAAGCTGCCAATGCCGACTTCAACCGAGCCATCGCGGACTTCTTTCGCACGGCGGAGGGGCTCGAGGTCCGCGAAAACGTCAAGAAACTTGGAACGTTGAGGCTGACCCGCGCGGACGGAAACGAAATTGGCGACATCGATGTCCTGGTCGTAGACCGGGACAGCAAGATGCTCCTAGCCATAGAGGTGAAGGACTTTGAGTTCGCGCGCACTCCCTTCGAGATGACCAACGAGGTGAGCAAGCTTCTGCAGGGCCCTGACTCCGCCGTGGGGCATCACGAGGAGCGGCTGGCGTACATGCGCCAACACCTGCCAGCGGTGGTGACTGAACTCTCGCTGGAAGGGGGGGCCGGTGACTGGCAAATC
>JANLYQ010000098.1:0-10617 GCA_031365725.1 Sporichthyaceae bacterium
GCCGCGCAGCCTCGTGGGGGTCGCCATCGTGGCCTCACCCTTGGGGGGGGTCACGGTGTGGGTAATCTCGGGCCCTGCACCCTCTCTCGCCTCGTTGGGTCCTGCGCGTAACGGTCCGGACAGCCACCTGGGTGGCTGTCCGGACCGTCGACGAGCAACCGCTGTCCGCGGACAGCGGCGGTGCTAGAGGGTCAGCTGCCCTTGATCATGGCGATCGAGGCGGTGACCTGCGTGCGCAGCGCGTCGGACAGCGGAGCGGAACCGGCCGCCTTGGCGGCTGCGGCCTGACCCTCGGCGCTGACGACGTAGGTCTCGAAAGCCTTGACCAGGTCGGCGTCGCTTGCCTTGGCGTACTGCTTGCAGACGATCTGGTAGCTGATGAGGATGATCGGGTAGGCGCCGTCGGCCGTGGTGTCGCGAGCGACGTCGATCGACAGGTCGCCGGCCGGGCGGCCGGCGGTCGGCTTCGACAGGTCGGCCACCTTGGCGGCGGAGTCAGCGGAGAGCTCGACGTAGGTCGTGCCGACCTTGACCTTGGCCTTGCCCAGGGTGCCGATCTGGCTGGCGTCGGCGTAACCGATGGCACCGTCGCCGGCCTTGATGGCGGCCACGACGCCGGAGGTGCCCTCAGCGGCCTCTCCACCCTTGGTCGGCCAGGTGCCGCCCGCGGGGTAGGTCCACGAACCGGCCGCTGCCTTGCTCAGGTAGTCGGTGAAGTTGGTCGTGGTGCCCGAGTCGTCCGAGCGGTGCACCGGGCTGATCGCGGTGCTGGGGAGCTTGGCGCTGGGGTTGTCGGCCTTGATGGCGGCGTCGTCCCACTTGGTGATCTTGTTGTCGAAGATCTTGGCGATGGTGTCCGACGAGAGCTGGAGGTCGGGGACGTCCTTGAGGTTGTAGGCGACCGCGATCGGGCTGACGTAGACCGGCAGGTCGATGGCGCCGGTGCCGCCGGCGCAGCTGCTGTTCGAGGCGGTGAGCTCCTCGGCCTTCAGCGCGGAGTCGGAACCGGCGAACTGCACGCCACCGGCGAGGAACTGCTCACGGCCACCACCAGAGCCGACCGGGTCGTAGTTGACCGTGACGTCGGGGTTGGCGGACTGGAAGCCGGCCTGCCAGGACTGCATGGCGGCCTGTTGCGCGGTGGAGCCCGCGCCGTTGAGGTTGCCGCTGAGCTTGCCGCCGCCGGCGGAGCTCGAGCTGGAGGCAGAGGCTGACGACGAGGTGCCGCTCGAGCTGCTGCTGCCGCCGCACGCGGTCAGGGCCAGGCTGCCGGCGGCGACAGCACCGACGAGCATCGAGACGCGGTTGAGCTTCACGGGGGATGTCCTCCAGGACGGGTGGCATCAGCCGCGACGTGTGTCGCGGTCTGGGCTGACGGGTGGTGATGCGTGGTGTCGGGGGGACGCTAAGGAGCGCAGGTGACGCGAGGGCCCGCACTCGGTGAACGAGAGGTGAACAGGGGGCTCAGGTTCGGCGCGGTGTCACCGTGGCGCGACAGCGGAGTGACCGACGTCACGCACGAACCGGACGTCGGTCTCCCAGCGGGTGAATCCGAGCCCGGTGTAGAGGCGGATGGCTGCGGCGTTGTCCGACTCGACGTAGAGCATGGCGTCCGGCAGGCCCAGCTGACGCAGGTGCCGCAAGCCGGTCAGGGTGAGGGCCCGGCCCAGGCCCGTGCCCCGGGCGCTCGGGTGCACGCCCACGACGTACACCTCGCCGATGGGGTCGTGGCCATGACCGCGGTGGTCGTGCGGATGGTGGTGCTGTTCGGAGTCCTGGTGCGGATGGGCGTGCGCCGGGGGTGTCGGTCCGCCGTGCACCTTGGTCCAGTGAAAGCCCAGGAGGACGCCGTCGTGCTCGGCGAGGAAGAAGCCGGCGGGATCGAACCACGGTTCGCGGACCCGCCGGTGCAGGTCGTCCAGGGTCCAGCTGCCTTGCTCGGGGTGGTCGGTGAACGCCTCGTGGTTGAGCTGCACCCACGCCGCGTCGTCACGGCCGGGCTCGAAGGTGCGCAGCGTGACGCCGGGGGGGAGCGCGGCCTCCGGCAACGGGGCGAACAGCGAGCGACGCATCTGCCAGAGCACCCGGGAGCGACGGAAGTCCAGCGCCTCGGCCAGTGCGGTCGCGCCGGCGTGCTCGCCGTGCGCCCAGAGCCGGAGCCGACCGTCCGACGTCTCGCGGAGCACCTGGTCGAGCACGGCCCGGCCGAGGCCGTCACGGCGGTGGTCTGGATGCACGACGAGCTCGGCGCTGGCTCCCTCGACCTCGTCGGTCACGTCGAGGTGGGCGTAGCCCAGGACCCGGTCCCCGGACCACGCCAGCACGTTGCGGACGCGTTCGTCACCGCCGTAGCGCAGGTGCAGCATCACGTGCTCGGACAGCGGTCGGACGCCGTCGGTCTCGGTCGCGGACTCGACCAGGTCGGTGACCGCTCGCACCTCGTCACCGTCGAGCTGGCCCAGCACCTCGACGCGCCAGGAGGGTCGATCGGCGGGCGCGGACATCCGTGGAGCGTAGTGCGAGCGCGTCAGCCGATCGACGTGCTGGCGGGCTGGCCGCTGACCGGTGCGTCGATGGTGTGGCCGCCGGTGCCGCCGGTGCCGCCGGTGCTGCCGGTGCTGCCGGTGCCGTGCGGCGGCGGCGCGACGTCCTTGGGCAGGACGAAGCGGTAGCCGACGTTGCGCACGGTGCCGATCAGCGTCTCGTGGTCCGAGCCGAGCTTGGCCCGCAGCCGGCGCACGTGCACGTCCACCGTGCGGGTGCCGCCGTAGTAGTCGTAGCCCCAGACCTCTTGCAGCAGCTGCGCGCGGCTGAAGACCCGGCCCGGGTGCTGGGCGAGGAACTTCAGCAGCTCGAACTCCTTGTAGGTCAGGTCGAGGACGCGTCCCTTGACCCGGGCGGTGTAGGTCGCCTCGTCGATGCTCACGTCGCCACGACGGATCTCGGTGAGCTCCTCGTCCGCGCCCGTGCGGCTGGCCAGGCGACCGATCGCCAGTCGGAGACGCGCCTCGACCTCGGCCGGTCCGGCGCTGTCGAGCAGCACGTCGTCGACACCCCAGTCGGCGCTGACGGCCGCGAGGCCGCCCTCGGTCGCGACCAGGATGACGGGGCAGTCGACGCCGGTGGTGCGCAGCACCCGGCACAGGGAACGGACGTGCGGCAGGTCGCTGCGACCGTCGACCAGGAGGGCGTCCGCGGGTGGCGCCTCGAGCAGCGCGGAGACCTCGGCCGGCGCTACGCGCAGCGTGTGCGAGAGCAGCCCGAGGGCGGGCAGCACCTCGGTCGAGGGCTGCAACGTGTTGGTGAGGAGAAGGAGCTGACTCACAAGACCACCCTCCGAGAACCGCCGTCCGTCAACGCGGACAATGTCTAGTTCACCATGATGGTGCCCGCCGGACCCCTGTTGTCCGGTCGGCGAGAACGGTCATCACGACGAAACACGCCGGACACACAGCATGCTGCCGACACACGCGGCACGCTGGTGACCCGCGCAACACGCGGGAGGACGAGCACCAGGCTGTCCAGCGGTGAGGAGGTGGTCCGGTGGCGCAGGGCACGATCCGCTACTGGGCCGCGGCGCGCGCCGCCGCGGGCACGAGCGAGGAGCCGTACGACGGCGCAACGTTGGGCGAGGTCCTCGACATGGCAGCCGTAGCGCACGGCGACGAGCTCGCTCGGGTCTTCACGGTGGCCAGCTTTCTCATCGACGGCACCCGGTCCGCTCGGGACGCCGCCCTGGCCGGGGGCGCGACCATCGAGGTCCTGCCGCCGTTCGCAGGTGGCTAGCCAGACCGGTCGTCACCCGGCGGCGGAATCGCCGACGGGGGTCCGCGGTTGGGCCAGTCGTGAAGGGTCTCGTGGTCGTTGCCGTCGTGCTGGCGGCCGCGAGCCTGGCCGGGATGTGGTTGCAGCGGTCCGGACGGCGTCTGGGTCGCGGTCGAGTGACGCTGGCCCCTGCGCGCGAACGCCTGGCCGAGTCCGATCTCGGTTCGCCTCTGGGCGACCGAGCTACCTTGGTGCAGTTCTCCTCCGCGTTCTGCCAGCCGTGCCGGGCCACCCGGCGGATCCTCGAGGACGTCAGTGGCGAGGTCGGCGGCGTGACGCACGTCGAGATCGACGCGGAGGCTCACCTCGAGCTGGTGCGGCGTCTGGACGTGCGCCGGACCCCGACCGTGCTGGTCCTCGACGCCGCCGGCGGCATCGTGCGTCGCGCCAGCGGCCAGCCCCGGAAGGCCGATGTCATCGCCGCACTGGGCGAGGCGATCGCATGACGTCGATCGCGGTCACGCTGGAGACCGTGCCTTACCGTCGTCCCACCCTTTGGAACAACTCGTGCCGCAGGGTGGACGGCCCTAGCATCGACCTCGTGAGCACCGAGCTGACACGTCGCCGCGCAGTTGATCTGCTGCGCGTTGCGACTGCGCTCTGTCCCGCCTCCTGACACCAGACGACCCCCGTCCGCCTCCCGTCAGGAGTGCCCTCATGTCCGCCCCCACTTTCGCGTCCCCAGCTGCCGTGACCCGGCGCTCGCCGTCGTCCTCCACCGCTGCGCCGTCGTTGGTCGACCCGCGCGGCCCACGCCTTGCGGCTGCTGCGACCACCCTGGTGCTCGCCCTTGTCCTCGTGACCGGCTCCACCGTGCTGCTCGCTGCGCAGGTGGTGCTGTTCGCGCTCGGTGCCGCCGGCAGGTCGCCGTACGGCGTGCTGTTCCGGCGTCTTGTCCGGCCGCGGCTCGCACCGCCGACCGAGCTGGAGGACACCCGTCCGCTGCGCTTCGCCCAGCTCGTCGGCCTCGGCTTCGCGATCGTCGCAGGCGCCGGTCTGGCCCTTCCCACGACGATCGTCACCACGCTCGCCGTCGCCGCTGCTCTGGCAGCGGCCTTCCTGAACGCTGCCTTCGGCATCTGCCTCGGCTGCGAGGTCTATCTGTTGCTGCACCGCGGCGGCATCCGCCGCACCCCGACATCTCCCACCACCATCCGCACGGAGGTCCACGCATGAGTGCCACCCGCGAGAGCGTCCTGGTCGACGCCGACTGGGTCGAGGCCCACCTCGACGATCCCAAGGTCGTCCTTGTCGAGGTCGACGAGGACACCGCCGCCTACGACAAGAACCACCTGCGCGGTGCCGTGCGCATCGACTGGAAGAAGGACCTGCAGGACCCGGTCCGGCGCGACTTCGTCAGCAAGGAGCAGTTCGAGATCCTGTTGTCCGGCAAGGGGATCGCCAACGACGACACCGTCGTGCTGTACGGCGGCAACAACAACTGGTTCGCCGCCTACGCCTACTGGTACTTCACGCTCTACGGCCACGCCGACGTCCGCCTGCTCGACGGCGGCCGCAAGAAGTGGGAGCTCGACTCACGTGAGCTGGTCGACGCCGTCGTCGATCGCGCGCCCACGTCCTACACCGCCAAGGAGCAGGACCGTTCCATCCGAGCGTTCCGCGACGAGGTCGAGGCAGCGATCGGGCAGAAGAACCTCGTCGACGTCCGATCACCCGACGAGTTCAGCGGCAAGCTGCTCGCGCCCGCGCACCTGCCGCAGGAGCAGTCGCAGCGCCCGGGTCACATCCCTACCGCAGCCAACATCCCGTGGTCGCAGGCCGCGGCCGACGATGGCACCTTCAAGAGCGACGACGAGCTCACCGCGCTGTACGCCGGCAAGGGTGTCGACCTGTCCAAGGACACGATCGCCTACTGCCGCATCGGCGAGCGGTCGGCGCACACCTGGTTCGTCCTGCACGAGCTGCTCGGTCAGGAGAACGTGAAGAACTACGACGGCTCGTGGACCGAGTGGGGTTCGCTCGTCGGGGTGCCGATCGAGCTCGGCGACGGCACCCCGGCACCGGTTGGCAGCGCCTGATGTGCGGCGCCACTCCTGGCGGTCCTTCGACCGCCGGCCTCGACCTGACCGACGCCACGATCGTGCAGGGCATCGTCACTCGCGACGGTGAGCCGGTCGGCAACGCCTATGTCCGGCTGCTTGATGGCGGCGGGGAGTTCACCGCTGAGGTGCCGACGTCGGTGACCGGTCAGTTCCGGTTCTTCGCCGCCCCCGGCACCTGGACGGTGCGCACCCTGGCACCGAAGGCGTCGGCGGTCGACCGCACCGTGGTAGCAGCACGGGGCGAGGTGGCCGAGGTCGAGGTCGCGATCGCCTGACACGTTGGCTGCCGGCTGCGGGCCGCCGGGACCGGCTCCGGTGACGCATGTGTCCGGGGGTGCCGGGAGGCTGTGCAGCATGACGTCGACCAACGTGTTGGGGCTGGGGTGGTTCCTGCTCGGCGTTGTGCTGCTCGCGGGCTGTGGCGTGCCGTCGACGGTCGCCCCCGACTCGGCGGCGGGGAGCGCGTCGGCCGGGGTTGTCTCTGCTGTGCCGGGTGCGCGCGTCGGTGACGACCCGGCGGTGCCGGCGGGGGCGTTCACGGCGCGGGTCGAGCGGGTGGTCGACGGCGACACCTTGATCGCCGTGCGTCATGGGGCGCGGCTGCGGGTGCGTCTGATCGGGGTGGATGCTCCGGAGACGGTCCGGCCGGGTGCGCCGGTCGGCTGCTGGGGGCCCGAGGCGTCGCGACTGCTGACGTCGCTGCTGCCGGTGGGCACTGTGGTGTCCGCGGCCTACGAGCGCGGCCACCGTGACCGCTATGGCCGCGACCTGTGGGACGTCTGGCTGCCCACCGGGGTGTTCGTGCAGGGCGAGCTGGTGCGGCGGGGCGCCGCCGTCGCCCGGGCCTACCGGTCTCAGACCGAGCACGCCGGGCTGCTCTCGGCTCTCGACCGCCGCGCCACCGCCGCAGGACGAGGCTTGCACGGCGCGTGCCGGTCACCCCCGACGTAGACTCGCGGACATGCTGTCCGCCGCCGTGATCGCCCTGCTCGTGCTGGCGTTCGCGCTGGTGGCAGGCGCCGCGGTCCTCGTGATCTGGCGGCTCTGGTCGAGCGCCGGTGCTGACGCCGAAGCCCTTGGGCGCGACGTGGTCTCGACCCCGCCGGCAACGGACGGCGTCTCCGCATGATGGAGCTGCGGCCTGATCTGCCGGTGCAGCTCATCCCGGTGTCCTGGCTCGTGGGCGCCTGGACCGGCGTGGGGGTGGGGGGCTATCCCGATGTGCCGGAGTTCCGGTTCGGCCAGGAGTTGACGATCAGCGAAGTGCCGGACAAGCCCTTCCTGCACCACCAGAGCCGCAGCTGGCTGCTCGACGAGGCGGGCGAGAAGGTGCGCGGGCTCGCTCAGGAGACCGGCTACTGGCGCCCGGAGTCCGACGGCTCCCTCGAGTTCGTGCTCGCGCACCCGACCGGGTTCGTCGAGGTCTGGGTCGGCACGGCTGACGGGGCCAAGATCGAGCTGAGCACGGATGTGGTCGCGCGCACCGCCACGGCCAAGGACTACACCGCTGGTCATCGGCTCTACGGGCTGGTCGACGGCAACCTGCTCTGGGCCTACGACATGGCCGCGATGGGGCACCCGCTCCAGCCGCACCTGTCGGCGACGCTGCACCGGTCATGACCGAGGCCGGCGCGACCCACTCCGGCGCCATCCATTCCGGCGCCACCCACTCCGCCACGACCCACTCCGCCGCTACCCACTCCGGTGCCGAGGCGTCCGGAGCGGACGGACCGGGCGCGCGTACGCCCCCCGGGTCGGTGCTGCACGCCACCCTCCGGGCGCGGGGCTATCGACTGACCCCGCAACGTCAGCTGGTGCTCGACGCCGTGACCCGGCTCGACCACGGGACGCCCGACGAGATCTGCACCGAGGTGCAGCGCACAGCGACCGGGGTCAACCTCTCGACCGTCTACCGCACCCTCGAGCTGCTCGAGCAGCTCGGCATGGTGACTCACACCCACCTCGGACACGGCGCCCCGACTTACCACCCCGCGAGCAGCGACGACCACCTGCACCTGGTCTGCCAGGACTGCGGCGCGGTCACCGAGGCGGGGGTCGAGCTGGCCGAGGCGCTGGTGGCGGGCATCGCCGAGCAGCACGGCTTCGCGACCGATGTCGCGCACTTCGCGATCTATGGGCGTTGCAAGGGGTGTCAGTCATGACCGATATCACCACCAGCGGCGGTGCCGAGGCCCCGAGCGAGGTGGCGGTCGGCACGGCAGCGACGGTGGCGCCTAGCCCGGCAGCGACGGTGGCGCCCAGCCCCGGTCTCCGGCTTCCTGGCGCGGTCGAGGCCGATCCGCCGGACGCCGGGGTGGCCGCGCACTACGGCGATCCGTTCCGCGAGCAGCGAGCTGTGGTTGCCGGTGACGGTGTGCTGGTTGACCTCTCGCATCGTCCGGTGCTGCGCATCTCCGGCCCCGACCGGCTCGCCTGGCTGCATTCCCTGACCTCCCAGCACCTCGAGCACCTGGCGCCCGGCGTGGCGACCGAGGCCCTGTTGCTCTCCCCGCACGGCCACATCGAGCACGCACTGGCTCTCGTCGATGACGGTGAGTCGGTCTGGGCGCACGTCGAGCCGGGCACTGCCGAGTCGCTGGTGGAGTTCCTCGACCGGATGCGCTTCTGGTCCAAGGTCGAGGTCGCCGACGTCTCATCGTCGTACGCCGTCCTGCTCGGTCCGCGCGCCGTCGCACCCGGCGGTGAGACTGCGGTGCCGACCCGGGAGGGTGTCCTCGGGCTCGATCTGGTCGAGTCGTTCGTGCCGCGGGAACGCCTTCCCGAGCTGCTGACCGGGCCTGTCGCCGGCGTGTGGGCGCTCGAGGCGCTGCGCATCGCGGCTGGTCGACCGCGACTGGGTCGCGAGACCGACCACCGCACGATCCCGCACGAGCTGGGGTTGCTCGAGACCGCGGTGCACCTGGACAAGGGTTGCTATCGCGGGCAGGAGACCGTCGCCCGGGTGCACAACCTCGGTCGGCCGCCGCGGCGGCTCGTGCTGCTGCACCTGGACGGCAGCGAGTCCGTGCTGCCTGAGCACGATGAGCCGGTGCTGCTCGGCGACCGGCAAGTCGGCACGGTGACGTCGTCGGCGCGGCACTTCGAGCTGGGCCCGATCGCCCTCGCCGTCATCAAGCGCTCGACCCCGACCGACGAACCGCTGACCGCGGCCGGTGTCGCTGCCGCCCAAGAGGTCATCGTCCCCGCCTGACCCCGGCCTGCCCGGCCCGCCGTCCCCCCGGCTCCCGCCGTCCCCCCGCTCACCGGCCACCTCGAATGTGCGCCGACACACCGCCGGGTCGGCGCGTCCGGTGCGCTGGCGCACACTCGATCATGGTGTGGGCCGCGCGTGCGTGAGTGGGACTGCCGCCTCCGTGGTGCGGTCACTCTCGACGTTCAGACCTCGAGCAGGAGAGTCATCGGACCGTCGTTGACCAGCGCGACGGCCATGTCCGCGCCGAAGACTCCCGTCTCGACGTGCGCGCCGGCAGCCCGCAGCGTGGCGACCACCTGGTCGACCAGGGGTTCGGCGACCGGGCCTGGCGCAGCGGCGTTCCAGGTGGGGCGTCGACCCTTCCGGGTGTCGCCGTACAACGTGAACTGACTGACGACCAGCAGCGGTGCACCGACCTCGGCGGCCGAGCGTTCGCCGTCGAGGATGCGCAGGTCGTGCACCTTGGTCGCAAGACGTACGGCGGTCTCGGCGGTGTCGTCATGCGTCACGCCGACCAGCACGCAGAGCCCGGGCGCCGGGAGCCGCGCGACGAGCGCGCCGTCGACCGTGACGCTCGCTTCGCTGACCCGTTGGACGACTGCGCGCATGCCCACATGATCCACCGGCAGGTCGGCAGGTCGGCAGGTCGGCAGGTCGACAGGTCGGCAGGTCGGCGGCTTAGCCGCGGCCGAAGAGACCCTTGCGCTTCTTCTTCGTGTCCGTCACCGGGATCAGCTCGGTCTCGCGGCTGGGCGGCGAGATCGATCCGGCCGGCGCCGGGTCGTCAGCGCCGAAGCCGAGGCTGGACAGTTCGCGCAGCAGCATCGCGGTGTCGGCGTGGTCGCGGGTCACCATCGGCGACGGCGAGCCGTTGGCGCCGCCCATCAGCTCGTCGCCCGCGGGGGAAGAAGAGTTCGTGGACTCGGCCCGCGGCTCGGCCGCAGCGACGACCTCAGCCTGTGCGACGGGCCGGCTCGGTGCTTCGCGGTTGAGCTCGGTGAGCATGCTCGCTGCCTGCGCCGCAAAGGCGTAGTCGTACGTTGGCGCCGGCGCTTCCGGTACGTCAGCCAGTGCAACGGCCGACGCTTCGGCCGCTGAGCGCTCGGCCTCGAGGCGAGCCTTCTCGACGATAGCTGCCGCGGCTCGGTCGGCGTCCTGCTGGGCAGCAGCGAGCTCGGCGGACGCCTGACGGAGACCCTCGAGTCGGTCCGACTCGGCCTGTTCGGCAGCAGCACGCTCGATGACGGCCTGCTCGGCAGCCACCCGCTCGGCCTCGGCTTGGGCGGCAGCGGCCTGTTCGGCGGCGATGCGGTCGGCGTCGGCGGCAGCTGCCTGTTCGGCAGCCGCCCGCTCGGCGTCGGCTTGGGCGGCAGCAGCCTGCTCGGCGGCCACCCGCTCAACCTCGAGCCGCTCCGCCTCGGCCAGCTCCGCCTGGCGACGCTGCTCGGCAGCCTCGCGAGCGCGCCGGTCTGCCTCGGCCGCCAGCTCACGTTCGGCCTGCTGACGAGCGGCCAG
>JANLYQ010000124.1:0-49034 GCA_031365725.1 Sporichthyaceae bacterium
AAGCCTGCGCGCTCCAGTTGATCCCTAACGGCCTCCATGTATCCGGCCGGACCGCAGAGGTAGACTTCCCGCTCAAGAAAATCCGGAGCGAAATAACGTAGCAGTGATTCCGAGAAGTGTCCCGCGGGCCCATTCCACGCTTGTCCCGCTGGCACGCGGGTAGGGACTATACCCAGACGGAACCGGTCTCCAAGCTCTGTGCTAAGCAAATACAACTCGCGCTCGAAAATAATGTCGTGCGGTGTGCGCACGTTGTTAATGAGGATCACATCCACCGGCGCGGCGGTGTCGCTCAGCCAGCGAAGCATCGACATCAGCGGCGTGATGCCACTGCCGGCAGCGATCAAGGCGCACCGTCGGGACCGGAGCGGGTCGAGCACCGGCCCGAACCGTCCGGTCGGGGTCATCACCTCGATCACGTCGCCGGCGCGTAGCGCCGAGGTGGCGTGTCCGGAGAACGCCCCACCCTCGAGGCGTTTCACCGCCACCCGCAGCCGACCACTCCCGACCGACGAGCAGATCGAGTAGGTCCGGCGGACCTCGACGCCCGCGACCATCGTGCGCAACGTGAGGTGCTGCCCCGGCCGGAAGACATAGTCGGCGCGCCGGTCCTCGGGCACGTCGAAGGTTACCGCCACCGCGTCCGCCGTCAGCGCCTCGACTGCGGCCACCGTCAGCGGGTGGAAGGCACCGTGGCGGCGATCGGAGGTCGTGGTAGCCGACTCTGCCGTCACGCTCAGATCGCCTTCATGTGGTCGAACGGCTCGCGGCAGTCGGCGCACACCCACTGGCTCTTGCACGCGGTGGAGCCGAAGCGACTGATCTCCGTGGACCGGATGCTGCTGCACCGCGGGCAGGCAGGCACGTCCACCGGCCGGGCCGAGAACGGCACGAACACCGGCCCTGAGCCTTGCCCGGCGGCTCTGTCTCGCGCTGGCCCCGGTGGCGCGATCCCGAAGCGCAGCAACGCATCCCGGCCGTCGGCGGAGATCCAGTCCGTGGTCCAGGCCGGGCTCAGCACGGTGACGACCTCGACACGTTCTGCACCACTCGCTCGTACGGCGGTCAGCAGGTCGGTCCTGATCGCGTCCATGGCCGGGCACCCGGAGTAGGTCGGGGTGATCGTCACCACCACGGTGCCGTCAGCAGTCACCTCGACAGACCGCAGCACCCCGAGGTCGGCGATCGTCAGCACCGGCAGCTCCGGGTCGAGGACAGCCGCGGCGGCCGCCTGTGCCCGGGCGAGCACGTCGTCAGCGGCGACGACAGATCCGATCACCACGACGCCCCCGGGTGCGAGCGGTGCTGGTGCTGCATCTCGGCGACCAGGTGGCCCATCGCCGTGGTGTGCACGCCGCGGCGACCGCCACCCGGTGGGCGACGCAGGCCCTCCGGTCGCGTGAGCGTTGCCTCGTCGAGGACGGCGTCGAGATAGGCGTCCCACTCGGGTCGCAGGAGTGCCGGGTCGACCCCTGCACCTTGTCCGGCGACAGCATCGTCGACCTCGTCGCCCAGGAACAGCTCGTCGACGTAGGGCCACATCCGGTCGACGCCGGCCTGCATGCGCGCGTGCGAGATCTCGGTGCCGTCACCCAGGCGCAGGACCCACTGCGCGGCGTGGTCGCGGTGGTAGTCGACCTCCTTGACAGCCTTGCCGGCGAGACCAGCCAGGGTCGGGTCGGTGCTGCTCACCAGCCGCTGCAGCAGCGCGAGCTGGAACGTCGAGAAGAACAGCTGTCGCGCCATGCTCACCGCGAAGTCGCCGTTGGGCGCCTCGACCAGGTGCACGTTGAGGAACTCGCGTTCGTCGCGCAGGTAGGCGAGGTCGTCCTCACTACGCCCGGCGCCCTCGACCTCGCCGGCATAGGTCAGCAGGGTGCGCGCCTGCCCGAGCAGGTCGAGGCCGATGTTGGCCAGCGCCACGTCCTCCTCGAGCTGCGGGGCGTTGGTGACCCACTCGGCGAGACGGTGCGAGAGCACGAGGGCGTCGTCACCCAGACGCAGCGCGTAGGTCGCAAGAGGCGGTATCGACGCAGCCACGGGGTCAGCGGTCACAGGTGCTGCACCTCGGGCGGCACCTCGTAGAACGTCGGGTGCCGGTAGGTCTTGTCGGCGGCCGGGTCGAAGAACGCGTCCTTCTCGTCCGGGCTGGAGGCCACGATCGCCGCTGCCGGCACCACCCACAACGACACACCTTCGGACCGCCGGGTGAAGACGTCGCGCGCGTTGCGCAGCGCCATCGCCGCATCGGGTGCGTGCAGGCTGCCGGCATGCTGGTGGGCGAGCCCGCGTCGGGACCGGACGAAGACCTCCCACAGCGGCCAGTCGCTGCTCACGCAGCACCTGACAGCTGGGCCACGCGCTCCCCGTCGGTGCCGTGCGGGAAACGGGCCGCCTGCTTGGCGGCGTACGCAGTCGCGGCCTCGCGCACCCAGGCGCCCTCCTCGTGCGCGGCACGGCGGTGCTCGATGCGCTCGGCGTTGCAGGGCCCGTCGCCCTTGAGCACGGCAAAGAACTCGTCCCAGTCGATGGCCCCGAACCGGTAGTGACCGGTGTCGGGATCGAGGTTCAGCTCGGGATCAGGCAGCGCCAGTCCGAGGACCTCGGCCTGCGGCACGGTCATGTCGACAAACTTCTGCCGGAGCTCGTCGTTGCTGAAGCGCTTGATGCCCCACGCCATCGACTGCGCGGAGTTGGGGGAGGCGTCGTCGGGCGGGCCGAACATCATCAGAGACGGCCACCACCACCGGTCGACGGCGTCCTGGGCCATCGCGTGCTGGGCGGGCGTGCCGCGCGACAGCGTCAGCAGCAGCTCGAAGCCCTGCCGTTGGTGGAAGGACTCCTCCTTGCAGATGCGGATCATCGCCCGGGCATAGGGGCCGTACGAGCAGCGGCAGATCGGCACCTGGTTGACGATGGCCGCGCCGTCGACCAGCCAGCCGATCGCGCCCATGTCGGCCCAGGTCAGCGTCGGGTAGTTGAAGATCGAGGAGTAGCGCTGCTTGCCGGCGTGCAGCAGGTCGAGCAGCTCGGCGCGCTCCACGCCCAGGGTCTCGGCCGCGGAGTACAGGTAGAGCCCGTGTCCGGCCTCGTCCTGCACCTTGGCCAGCAGGATCGCTTTGCGGCGCAGGCTCGGCGCGCGGGTCAGCCAGCTGCCCTCGGGCTGCATGCCGATGATCTCGGAGTGCGCATGCTGCGCGATCTGCCGGATCAACGTCTTGCGGTAGGCCTCGGGCATGTCGTCCCGCGGCTCGATGCGCTCGTCGGCGGCCAGCAAGGTCTCGAAGGCGTCCACTCGTCGATCGTACGCCCTGGTTGTGACGGCGCACCACCGGAACTCGGGCCCTCTGTCACATCTCGGCTCCGGGAAGACTTCGGTACGGCGCGGGGCAGGGCGGGTCAGACGGAGAAGTCGACGCCCTGGGCCAGGGGGAGCGCGCCGGAGTAGTTGACGGTGTTGGTGGCTCGGCGCATGTAGGCCTTCCAGGAGTCCGAGCCGGACTCGCGGCCGCCACCGGTCTCCTTCTGGCCGCCGAAGGCGCCGCCGATCTCGGCGCCCGACGTGCCGATGTTGACGTTGACGATGCCGCAGTCGGCTCCATCAGGTGCGAGGAAGCGTTCGGCCTCGGCCTGGTCGCCGGTGAAGATCGAGGCCGACAAGCCCTGCGGCACGGCGTTCTGCAGGGCGATCGCCTCGTCGAGGTCGGCGTAGGTGAGCACGTGCAGGAGCGGGGCGAAGGTCTCCCGGCGTACGACGGCACCCTGGGCGGTCGAGCGGGCGACGGCGGGGGCGACGTAGAACGCGTCGGGTGCTGCGTCGACAAAGCGGCGCTCGCCACCGACCAGCACCTCACCACCGTCGGTGCGGACCTCCCCGAGGGCCTGGCTCAGGGCGGCGTACGCGCGACCGTCGACCAGCGGACCCACCAAGGTGGCAGCCTCGAACGGGTCCCCGACCGGCAACCGTCCGAAGGCCTCGACCACCTTGTCCAACAAGGGTTCGGCGACGGTCTCGTGCACGATCAGTCGGCGCAACGTGGTGCAGCGCTGGCCCGCGGTGCCGGCTGCTGCGAACACGATGCCGCGCACGGCGAGGTCGAGGTCGGCGGACGGGGTGACGACGGTGGCGTTGTTGCCGCCGAGCTCGAGCAGGCTCGCACCGAAGCGCGCGGCGACCCGGGGTGCGACCTCACGGCCCATCCGCACCGAGCCGGTGGCGCTGACCAGCGGCACCAGCGGGTGGTCGACCAGCGGCCCGCCGACCGATGCGTCACCGAGCACGACCTGCCCGAGCGCCGCAGGCGCACCGACCTCGACGGCCGCACGGTCGAGCAACGCGGTGCAGGCGAGCGCGGTGAGCGGGGTGAGCTCGGACGGCTTCCACACCACCGTGTCACCGCAGACCAGCGCGACCGCGGTGTTCCACGCCCACACCGCGACGGGAAAGTTGAAGGCGCTGATGACACCGACCACGCCGAGCGGGTGCCAGGTCTCGGCGAGGCGATGACCCGGACGCTCGGAGGGCATCGTGCGGCCGTAGAGCTGACGCGACAGCCCGACCGCGAAGTCGCAGATGTCGACCATCTCCTGGACCTCGCCGCGCGCCTCGGACCGGATCTTGCCGACCTCCAGGGTGACCAGGTCGGCCAGGTCGTCGAGGTGCTCGCGCAGCAGCTCACCGAGCCGTTTGACCAGGGCGCCGCGCACCGGGGCCGGCGTCACCCGCCACACCAGGTGCGCCTCGTGCGCGCGTTGGACCGCCGCGTGCACGTCGTCCGCGCGGGACCACGCCAGCGGCAGCAACGGCACGCCGAGCACCGGGGTGCGGGAGGTGGAGTCACCGGCCAGGGCGGACACGTCGACCCCGCAGGCCGTCAGCGCCCGGCGGGCGAGGTCGCGCAGGTCGTCGGGGCGGGGGAAGGAGACGGTGTCGCTGGTCATGTGGTCCCTGTCGTCGGTGCGGTGGTCGGTGCTGGCGCTTGGTTCGTCAGGGCTGCGCGCAGGTCGTCGGTGCCCAGCAGACCGTACGGGTCCAAGGTGGCCTTCACGGCGCGCAACGCAGCGACCTCAGCCGGGTCGGAGTGCTCGGTCCACCACGCGAGGTTCGCCGGGCCGAGCCCGTGCTCGGCCGAGAACGACCCCCCGTGCGCGGTCACCAGCGCATAGACCTCGTGCCGCAAGGCGGCAGCCACGGCAACCGTCCCGGGGTCTGCGCTATCGACCGCACGCGGCAGCACGACGTTGAGGTGCAGCCCGCCGTCGCCCAGGTGCCCGAAGTCAGCCAGAACTGCCCCCGGCGCCGATCGTCGTACGACGGCAGCAGTGGCCTCCCGCACCGCGGCGAGGGCGTTGCGGGGCACCGAGACGTCGAGCCCGAGCACCTCGCCGACGCGAGACAGTGCCTCGCTCACCCCGTGCCGCAACGCCCAGGCATCAGCGACGGGCAGCAGCACCGCGTCGTCGACCACGCCACCGACGGCGTCGAGCGCCTGCAGCAGGACCCCGGCAGCGTCTGCGCCTCCGTGCACCTCAGCCTCCACCAGCAGCACGTCGGCGAAGGCGTCCCCCACGAAAGGATTCACCACCACGTCGAGCCGGCTGACGGTCAGCTCCAGTGCCGTCGCCGACACGAGCTCGAGGGCACCGAGTGCTGAGCCGAGGGCACGTTCCAGAGCATCCGCGCAGGCGACGAGCGAGCCGGCCGGTCGCACGAAGGCCGTCGCTCGACCGGTCGGTCTCGGACTCAGCTCGAGGGCCGCCGCCGTGACCACACCGAGCAGACCGGCCGACCCGACAACGAGATCGGTGAGGCGCAGGCTGTCGTTCTTCTTGCGCAGCGGACGCAGGTCGCCCAGCACGGTGGCGTCCTCGTCGGCCAGCACCACCTGCAGCCCGAGGACCCGTCGGCGTACGTCGCCGTGTCGAAGCACTCGGCAGCCACCGGCGTTGGTCGCGACCAGCCCACCGACGCTCGCATCGGCCGACAGGTCGATCGGCAGCTCGAGACCAGCAGGTGCGCAGGCCGCCGCGATCGACGACATCAGCACACCGGCGCCCGCGGTCACCGCACGGTCCTGCTCGTGCAGCACCAGCGGCGCGGTGAGCCGTTCGGTGCTCAGCACTCCCGTCGCGCCGGCCGCACCGGGCACCGAGGCACCCACCAGGCCGGTGCGGGCGCCCTGCGGCACCAGCGGCAGCCGGTGGCGCACGGCCCAGCGCAGGACGGTGCGCACCTCCTCGAGGCTGCCCGGACGCAGCACGAAAGCCGCGCGGCCGGGCGGGCCACGCCACGGCCGCGACCAACCGGCGAGGTCGTCGTCCGGACCCAGCACCGAGCCCGGTGACAGGTCGCCCGTCAGCGAGGCCAGCGCGGCGAGCACCCTCGCCGATGCCATCGCCGCTCCCTCGGCACCGGCCGGGTTCTCGTTCATGCTGACACCCCCCCTCGTCCGCGACCACCCACGGCGGCCCACGACGCCTCGACCTGGGCGGCGTACAGCGCCATGGGGTCGCGCACCTCTCGACCCAGCGCGCCCGCGATCCAGTCGTGATCGCGCACCACCGCCGGTGCGTCACCAGGTGCCGACGATGCAGCGCCGTCGTCGAGGTTGGAGCGAAAGATGCCAGCGGCTGACGCCGGCAGGAAGTCCTCGTAGACCACCGGTGCGCGATGTAGCCGGCCGGCCACCTCGGACACCGTGAACCATGCCAGCCCTGCATCATCGAGACCGCCCTCGGTCGATGGCAGAGCCGCCGCCCAGGCGTCGGCATCGCGCGGCAGCGCGTCGACAACGGACCGGCCCGCGGGTGTCAGAGCGATGCCGCGTGCCTCCACCTCGCCGAACCGCACCCGCACCTCGCCAGCAGTGATCCGACCGTCGGCGGCGCGCATCGACCGGGCCTCAGCCAGTGCGCGGAACGAGGTCTGCCGGAGCAGCACGTCCGGACCGGCCCACCGTGGTGGTCCCTGGATGCGGTCGATCATCTCGATGCCGCGTTCCGACATGCGGTCGTAGAGCAGGTCGATGTCGAGCACTCGTGGCGTCAGATGGTTCAGGTGCGTGCTCGTCCCACCGGCGATGTCGGCAGCGACACCGGACACGGCCGACAGCTCGTCGTGCCAGCCCCGGTCGACCGGCTCGCCCGACAAGGCGAGAGCGTCGCACGCGAGGCGCAGCAGCTCGACCGCCTCGTCGTCGCCGAGTCCACTCTCGGCCGTCGCCCGGTCGGCGAGCTGAAGCAGCCGTGGCGCGAGCAAAGTCCGCGCGGCGATAGCCCGACGCACCCGCGCCCCCAGCTCCGGGGTGAAGAAGCGTTCATCCTCGGGCACCAGGACGGAGGTGAACATCCGGAACGGGTTGGTCGCCAGCTCGCTGGGCTCGACCGGTCGGAACGCGGTCGACACGATCGGCAACGGTGTGGGTGCCGCCTCGCGCAGGTCGTAGGACCCGACGGGCTCCATCCCGAGTGCCGCGAACAGCCGGCCCACCTGCGCGAGCTCCGCGGCACTGCCGACCCGGACCGCCCCGTGACGTTCGGCGGTCACCCGGTCGAGGCTGCCCAGACGTTCGGCCGCGCTACCGTCACGCGCCATGACCTCCGCGTTGACCGACTGTGCGGTCTCGACCAGAGCGCCGTACGCCGGCACCTCGGCGGCGTACATGCGCGACAGCCTTGTCGCCAATCCGGCCCGCAGGTCCGTCGTCGTCCATCTCACACCGAGGAGCATGTCGTGACCCGCTGGAGCGACGCCACCGGAGGCACCGGGGGGGCCGACTACGCCGCCCGGTTCGACGCGTTGGCGGCGGCCGGTGCCGACGTCCACGGCGAGGCGTCGTTCGTCGCGACCCTCGTCGCACCGGGCGCGCGGGTGCTCGACGCGGGCTGCGGCACGGGTCGCGTCGCCCTGCGGCTCGCCGGGCTGGGCTACGACGTCATCGGCACCGACATCGACACCTCGATGCTCGAGGTGGCCCGCAGCCGCGGGCCGGCGCTGCCCTGGGTCGAGGCGGACCTCAGCACCCTCGATTTGCGCGGCGACCCGCCGCAGCAGGTCGGCGACAGCGACAGCAGCGGCGACGTCGACGGCGACGGGGCTCGCTTCGACGTCGTCCTCATGGCCGGCAACATCGTGCCGCTGGTCGCCCCCGGCACCGAGGTGCGGGTCGTCGAGCGCGTTGCTGCTCATCTGCGTCCCGGCGGGTTGCTGGTGGCCGGCTTCGGTCTCGACCGCGCGCACCTGCCGGCCGTCGCAGCACGCGTGCCGCTGTCGGCGTACGACGAGTGGTGCAGCGACGCCGGACTGCACCTGGTGCAGCGATTAGCGACCTGGGCGGGGGATCCCTACGACGGTGGGGCCTATGCCGTCAGTGTCCATGCCGCCAGCACCAGGTGACCCGCAGGAAACCGCGTCACTTGAGCAGGCTGACCCCGCGAGCGATCACCAGCACGGAGAGCATCAGGGCCGAGATCGATTCCACGGACATGAGCAGCTTGGCGCGGTGCGACAGCGGCATCGTGTCGGTCGGGCTGAATGCTGAGGAGTTGGTCACCGAGACGTAGAGGTAGTCGAGGAAGCCCGGCGACCAGTCGGACTTCGCCGACGACCGGGCCGCGACCTCGTCGATGGCGTCATGGTCCTCGTCCTGGGGGAACCGGAAGTCCGCCGGCGGGAGCTTGCCGCGCGGCATCTGGGTGCGGACCACGGGTCCGCCCCGGTCGAGCTCCCAGAACAG
Organism: Sporichthyaceae bacterium; assembly: GCA_031365725.1. Classification (GTDB taxonomy): domain Bacteria; phylum Actinomycetota; class Actinomycetes; order JACCUZ01; family JACCUZ01; genus JANLYQ01. Next base: position 8,736 of record JANLYQ010000124.1, read on the forward strand.
GAGCCCGAACGCGATGATGTTGGTCAACCAGACCTGGGCTGCGCCGAGCAGGAGCTGGCCGCCCTGCTTGGTCCCGCCGCTGACGAGCTGGTCGATGAGCAGCACGAGGGCGACCACGTTGGTCAGGGCAATCAGCGCGACAAGCCCGAGCGACACCCAGCGCAGGGGTGCCGTCTGCCGCGTCATCCGCCGCGGGTTGCCGATCAGCAGTGGCACGAGGAGGAGCAGCTCCAGCCCCGGGACGACGAAACGCGGCCCGAAGAACAACGGGCTCGGCAACAGGGCATAGAGCGCGATCGCGACCAGCACCGCAGCCAGTGCGGCATAGCGCGCCTCGCCGGGATGCTCGCGCTTCTGGTTCCCCGTGGTCATCTACTGGCTCCCCGATCCGGTCGTCGTAGAACAGTGTGCAAAGGACTGGTCAACCGTCAGCGGGTCGCCGGCCGGCGACCGCAAGAGCCGCCACCGCGGCCCCCCGGGCACCGGCCATATCGAGGTCGGGGATCAACCCGATCGTCGACGCGGCGCGTTGCTCGGCCCGCAACGTCGTGTGCTCCAGCACCTGCGCCAGGAACCACTCTCGGAACTCGGGGCCGGTCTCGACGACACCGCCGCCGACGAAGTAGGCGTCCGGGTCGGTGAAGTTGGCTGCCAGCCAGAACAACCGGCCGAGCGCCTTGGCCTGTTGGCCGAAGATGCGCAGCGCGAGCTCGTCGCCCTGCTCAGCGAGTCCGCGCAGCGCCTTCGCGGCATCGGGCAGCGCCATCTGGGCCAGCGGGTGGTCGGGAGTGCGGCCGAGCCAGTAGGGCAGCAGGTTGTTCTTGATGCCGGTCAGCGACGCGATGCTCTCGACGTCGCCGACGGTGCCGCAGTTGCAGCGCGGCAGCGGTTGGTCCGGCTCCAGCAACCCGTCGAGCGGGATCGGCAGGTGGCCGAGCTCACCGGCCATGCCCGCGGCTCCGCGCACGACCTGGCCGCGTTCGACCACGCCGCCACCGAGACCGGTGCCGACGATCGCGGAGACCGACGACGTGCGGGCGGCCTCGGCACCGAAGTGCGCGTGGTGGGCATAGAGCGCGGCCGCGTTGCCGTCGTTGTTGTAGACGACCGGCAGGCCGAGCCTCGACTCCAGTGCCCCGCGGATGTCGAAGCCCCACCATTCGGGGGCGCTGAAGTTGGTAGCGCCCAACGAGGAGATGACCCCGTCGGCACTGGCCGGCCCGGGCGTGTCCAGACCGACCGCACGCACCGCCGTACGCCGGACACCGGTCACCTCCAGCGCCGTCTCGAGGGCGGCGACCATGGCCTCCACCGCGGGCCCAGGGCCGTCGACGACACGGGAGGGCACCTCGACCAGCCGGTCGACCAGGAACTGGCCGGCGGCGGTGAGGACGGTGGCGTTGTTGGCGGTGCCGCCGTTGTCGATACCGACGACGACCCACGTCGGTGCGAGTGAATCCGGGGCAAGGGTGGTCATGGCGCCCAGCCTGGCACGGGCCGGCCGGATCTCCACGCCACAGCACCCGGTCGTCTGCCTCCGAGGCCGAGGTCTGGTGGTGGAGCCGCCACCGGTCTAGCGTGAGCGCTCTTCCCCACCCCGCGTCCGGAGGTCCCCCGATGATGCGTCTGTCGCTGTCCCGCCGCCGGGTCGGGATCGTGTCGGTGACCGCGCTCGCGCTGGTGGTCGCGTCCGCGACAGCAGGGGCCCCAGGTGCAGCCGCCCGGGCGGCTGACGAGCGCGGCCCACAGTCCGAGTCGATGCGCCTGTCGCGTGGTCTCGCTGCGGCGGTGCGCTCGGCGGGCTTCGACCAGATCGTGGACTACGACACCCGGGTGGGCGGCTTGGCCCAACCGGTCCGTGCCCTTCCCAACGTCGACGTGGCCGTCATCGAGCTCGACCGCGAGGGTCGAGTGGTGGGGTCGGCCGAGGCGCTCTACGACCGCGACTCCCCGCAGGGCTACCAGGTAGCGATCGATCAGCGGAGGTTGCAGGCCAAGGGCGTGCAGTTCGCCCGCTGGCGCACCGAGCGTTGGGACGACCAGACCGCGTGGTCGGCCGGTCCCGCACCCGAGGACGTCCTGGTTCAGCCCGGCGGCCGGGTCGACAAGTCCTACCTGGTCACCTACCCCGCCAGCGTCCTCAAGCTGATGGTCGGCTACGGCATCCTGCGGCTGGTCGACGGCGGCGCGCTGTCCCTGACGACGCCGGTGACCTACCACGACGTCGCCGGCGACAGCTGTGACTACGGCCCCAGCAACCCCAAGGGGAGCGTCCCGCCGCCGCAGGCGGACGGCGCCACCGACACGGTGTCGGGCTGGTTCGACCAGATGATCACGGTGTCCGACAACTTCGCCACCTGCGTGCTGCTGCAGTCGCTCAACGACCACAACGCGATCGCGAGCACCAACGCGCACTTCGCTGAGGTCGGCTTGTCGACGTTGCGCATGCTGCCGTCGCGTCCCGCCGTCGGCAGTGGGTGGTTCTCCGGGGCGATGACCATGGGTGCGCTCGACGCCGCGCGCCTGCTGCTGGTCGTCAACGGTCGCGGGCGCAACCTGTGGCGTACGCCAGCCGGCGCGCGGGTGAGCGCCGACAGCGAGCTGACGGCTGCATCCCGGCAGTACTTCCGCGCGGAATTGCTTCAGCAGTCGTTCCACGAGGTCCTCGACCCGGTGAACCTGTGCGGGTCGGCCGACGCTGTGCAAGGGATCCCGGCGCGCGTGCCGGACCGATGGATCGACCCCGTGACCGGGCACGTCGTGACCTACGACGGCGACCTGCCGATCGACTTCGGGTTCGACGTGCGACCCTGCAACGCAGCAGCCCAGGTGCTGTTTGCGCACAAGACCGGGCTGACCTACAACGCCGGCTCCGACGCGGGCATCGTGCGGGCACTGCCGGGACAGGACGGACGCTGGTACATCGTCTCCGTGCAGTCCAACGTGGGCAACAGGTTCGGCGACCCCGACTGGGCGGCGTCGGACCCCAATGCCTGTGAGGGCGCGCCCTTCGTCTGCTATCCCCGCTCGTTCGGTCGTCTCGGCGGAGCGGTCGACGCGTTGGTGAAGGCGCGGCCGCGCGACTGATCGTCAGACAGCCTGCTGCAGTCAACGCAAGCGGCTCAGGCCTCGTCCCAGCTGAAGATCCGCGACGCGATGATCGTCAGGACGGCGGCAAACCCGAGGAGTACGCCCATGGGCGCAAGGATCGCGGTGCCACCACGACCGCGCGCGATGACGTCCAGCATGCCGTCGTTCATCCAGCGCAGCGGGAAGACCTTGGACACCGCGCGCAGCCAGAGCGGTGCGCCGTCGATGTTGAAGAACGAGCCGGACAGGAATGCCATCGGCAGCACGATGAAGTTGGCCATCGCGCTGGCCGCCTCCTCGGTCTTGGCGATGGCCCCGACGAGCAGCCCGATCGACAGGAACGACAGGGTGCCGGCGACCAGCAGCGGGAGGGCAAGCCACACACTGCCGGGCAGCTTGAGCCCGAACAGCGGCGTGACAGCGACACCGACGAAGACGAGCGCCTGCACCAGAGCCACGACGATGCTCACCCCGACCCGTGCGCCCAGCACCGTCCACACCGGCGCCGGCGAGAGCCGGATGCGCCGGAGCAGCTGCTTCTTGCGCCAGGACACCAGCGTCAACGCGGCACCGAACGCAGCAGAGGTTGCGACGCCCCAGGACAGGATGCCGGGGGTCAAGAACTGGATCGCCTTGAGGCTCTTGTCCTCGACCCGGCTGCTGCGCAGAGCGAAGGTCGGCTTCTGCCCCGTCGCCGCGACGTTCGACTGGTCGACGACAGCACCGACGATGCCCTGGATGGTGGCGGCTTGAACCGCGTCTGACTGGGCGAACCGCAGCGTCAGGTTGTTACCTCTCTCGATCAGCACAGCCGGGATGTCACCGGCACGGACAGCTGCGAGCGCCTTGGCCGCAGAGTCGAAGTGCTTGACGTTGAGCACGCTGCCGGGCAGGTGCGAGACGATCGGGCCGCTCCCGACTACGGCGATGTCCGCCTTAGTCGTCGAGGTGTTGCCGAAGATGAGCCCGAACAGGACGAGGAACATCAGCGGGAAGAAGAACGTGAAGAACAGCGCGGTGCGATCCCGGAAGAAGCCGCGCAGCATCGCCGTCGCCAGGACGATGAGCTGTCGACCGGTCGAGGGCGAGTAGGTCGGCGCGCCGCCGCGGGGCGAGGTGAGGGTGCTGGTGCTCATGCCCGGAACTCCCTGCCGGTCAGGTCGAGGAACACATCCTCGAGGGTGGCGGTGCGCACGCTGACGCCATCGAGGCGGTTCTGTTCTGCGAGGGCACTGAGGACCTTGGCGGGATCTCTCGTGGTCACCCGCACCTCACCGTCCTCGGCGTCGACGTTCTCGACCCCGGGCAGCAGGCGCGCTGTCTCCACGTCGAGCACCCGGTCGGAGAGTGCGACCCTGGTCGGCGCGTCCAGGCCGCGGACCAAGGCGGCCGGGGTGTCGAGGGCGTGGATGCGGCCCGCGTCCATGATGGCGACCCGGTCGCACAGCGCCTCGGCCTCGTCGAGGTAGTGCGTCGTGTAGACGACGGTCGTTCCCCTCGCCTGGATGCCGAACAGGACGTCCCACAGGTTGCGCCGGGCCTGCGGGTCCAGGGCCGCCGTCGGCTCGTCGAGGAAGACCAGCTCGGGGTCGTGCACCAGAGCGCACGCGATGGACAGGCGCTGCCGTTGGCCGCCGGAGAGCTTGTTCTCGGTCGTGCCGGCCTTGTCGGCAAGCCCGACCACGTCGAGCCACTCGATCGCCTTGGCCGCCGGCACGCCGTACAGCGCCCCGAAGGACACGATCTGCTCCTGCGCCGTGAGCTTCTCGAAGAACGAGCTGGCCTGCAGCTGGACACCGATGCGCGGCAGCAGCGCCGGCTTGCGGGGCCACGGATCCAGCCCCAACACGCGCACGTGGCCGGAGTCGGGCTGGCGGATGCCCTCGATGATCTCCAGCGTGGTCGTCTTGCCGGCACCGTTGGGCCCGAGGATGCCGAAGAACTCCCCCGCGCGGACCTCGAACGACACCCCGTCGACCGCTTTCAGCGGGCCGTAGGACTTCTTGACGTCGGCGACCTCGATCGCCGTACCCCCGTTGGTACCAGCCATGGCCAGCACCCTAACCACCCGCGTCCTCCCCGGACTGTGGCGAACCGCCGCACAGCGCCGAATGCGGCACCGATCCCGACGGTCAGTCACTCAGATGTGACGATGCGCGTCTCGCAGCACCGTCAATACGCGGTTCGCTGCCACGACGTTCTCCTGCAGGTACGCCGACCGCCGCAGGCCCAGGTCGGCCGCCACGAGGTCCGAGGTGATCAGCCGGAAGATCAGCGCCCGCGCGACGAGCGAGGCGCGATCGACGTCTCGAGGCAGCAGGTACAGCACCTCGCGCCCGGCGCCGTGCCATGCGATCGCATCCGCCACGACCACGGCTTCGGCGAAGCTCACCGGTCGCCAGTACGGCGACAGGTCGATGATCGCCGGGTCCTGCCCGCCGGCGAACAGGACGTTGGCGGTGAGGTCGCCGTGTACCAGCTGCATGGGCGCGGTGTTCGGGCTCCGGAGGAGACTGAGTTCGTCGAGTGCCTGTTGCAGCTCGCGATGGATCGCACAAGGCGCTGCGTCGTCCCACGCCGCACGGTCGCCGCGGGACCACGGGTCGTCGCGCCGGTCGAGAAAGTCCGGCCGCGGCACGCCGACGAGGGCTGCGTGGAAGACACGGCCGGCGGCGATGACATCCGCCCACCGCTGGTCCTCGGCGACCCCGGCGGGAGGGTGGTGCTCCCCCTCCACCCAGGTCCCGGCGCTCCACCCGTCGACGGTCCAGGTGCTCGGCACGCGGATCTCGCGGCGGCCACGGACCGGGCGGATGGGGCGGATGGGGCGGCTGACCCGGAAGCCGTTCTCGGGCAGCGCGTCGAGCAAGGAGCCGAGCCAATCCGCCTCCTTCTCCGCCCAGGGCTCGTCTCCCACCGGCTTCAGCACCCGGTTGCCGACCAGCCACGTCGTCCCCTGGCCCCCGGGCAGCAACACGGGCGCCGTGGTGACCTCGACCCCGAAGGCAGCGAGCACCCCAGCAGATGGCGGCACCTGCGGCTCGTTCGTCGTCACGTGCCGAGCATGCCCAAGGACGCCACCCTCAGGGCCGTTGGGACAGTCCTCCCGGCGAAGCGACCGAGATCGCGGCACAAGGGATCTCGACCTGGCGCGTTGAGCGTCCGACCGGCGGTTGCGCCGCGATTCCGGTCGATGCTGCCGCTCGGGTGCCGGATGGGAGGAACAACCGCGTCACACCGGCGTACGGCGGCACCTGAGTCGGGTTGTTCCTCCTAGGCGGCACCACCGGACCTCGCAAGCCGGCGCTCCGGAGACGAAACGGTCGCAGAAGTGGACCTATCGCTCTCCGGAGGCGGGGTGGACCGGGCGGCGGGGGCTCGGGGCGGGGCGGGGCGGGGCGGGGCGGGGCGGCGGGGCGTCAGCCGGGCAGGTGCAACAGTCGCCGGGCGTTGCCGGCGTACAGGTCGGGGAGCAGCTCGGGCGGCAGGTCCGCACCGGCGATCTGCCACCGGCCCTGCGGCGGGATGTCCTCGCTGGGTGCGTAGGAGAAGTCCTCGTCGTCGGTCTCGAGGAAGCGGAAGAACGTCGCGTAGTCCTCGGCGCCCACCGGATAGGCGTCGGTGCCGAACAGCACCTGCCGCGGATGCTCAGCGACAAGCCGCCGGAATGCGCGCGGCTGCCGACCGAGCTCGGCCAACCGACCGCCGAGGTCGACGGCGAAGTTCGGGTAGGCGCCGAGCATGCGCGACACCCAGCCGAGGTCCTCGGCGCAGCACCCGACATGCGCGCCGATGAACGTCGTGCCCGGATGCGCGGCGACCAGCGACTCGAGCGAGGTCATCAGCGCATCGAAGCTCGGGTGCCGCGACGGATCGCCGAACCACCAGTCCGGCTGTCCCGCGAGCTCTTCCAGCCGTTCGTTGCGTGCGTCCAGCGGGTCGAAGAACGCGATCGGGTCGGCGGTGTGGATGAGCACCGGCAGGCCGAGCTCACCCGCGGCGGCGAACACCGGCGCGAGCCGGGGGTCGCCCGGCGCGACCAGAGCACCGTCATCGTCGCGCCAGGTGAGTCCGAGGTCCTTCCACACCTTGATGCCGCGAGCACCGGCCCGCTTTGACTCCTGCATGCTCGCCACCAGACCATCGATGCCGGCTGCTCCCTCGGTGAGCAACGACCAGTCCAGATGGCAGAAGGTCACGAACCGGCCCGGGTACGCGGCGTCGTAGCGCGCCACGTTGTCCACCAGGTCCTGGCCCCAGCGCCCGTCGAGGTTGACGACGGTCGCGACGTTGGCGTGGTCCATCGTCGCGACCAGCGCAGTCACGTCCTCGACCATCCAGGAGCCGTCGCCGGTCAGCCAGCGGCCCAAGTGGTTGTGCACGTCGACGCACGGCACTGCCGACTGGGGCACCAGCGTCACCCGCGGCCGGGCGCGGGAGACCGGGCGGTAGTCCGCGAGCCGGAGGTCGGTCAGGTCGGCACCGGGATCAGCGCTCACCATGCTCCAATCGCGCATCTCTGCGTGCTCGCATTGCGCGAAACCCTTGCCGTTCGCGCACGTTCGAGCGTACTCATGTGTCGCACACCCTCGTCCAGACCTGCGACGCACCGGAGGCGACCGCCGCGCATGAGCAGCACCGAACGTGAGATCGCGAGCCAGCCCGAGGTGTGGGCGCAGGCGATCGCCACGGCGCCGACCCGTGGCGCGCCCCTCGCTGCCCCCGGCGAGCGGGTCCTCGTCCTGGGGTGCGGCACCTCCGCCTTCATCGCCGACTCCTTCGCCCGGCTGCGCGAGGCGCACGGTCTGGGCGAGACCCACGCGGCGTACGCCTCGGAGCTGCCCCACGGCCGCACCTACGACCGCATCGTTGCGCTCACCCGCTCCGGCACCACCACGGAGGTTCTGGCGGCACTCGCTGACCTGCGGACGGCGGCGCCGGTGCAGGTGGCGGTCACCGCGGTGGCCGACAGCCCGGTCGCGGCGATGGCCGACCAGACGGTCGTGCTCGACTTCGCCGACGAGACCTCGGTGGTGCAGACCCGCTTTCCCACCGCCACCCTCGCGCTCAGCCTGGCGGCGTTCGGCGCGCCGGTCGAGGAGCTGCCCGCTGCCGCCCGGCTCGGCCTCGACCTCGACCTGCCGATGGACGCCGCAGCTGCCCGGCACGTGGTCTTCCTCGGCCACGACTGGACCCTCGGGCTCGCCCACGAGGCAGCGCTGAAGGTACGCGAGGCAGCGCAGGCCTGGTCGGAGTCCTACCCGATGCTGGACTATCGCCACGGTCCCATCGCGGTCGCTGACGAACGCAGCCTCGTGTGGGTCTTCGGCCCGGCCCCGCAGGCCCTGCTGGATGACATCGCCGGCACCGGAGCCACGGTGGTCGCAGACGACCTGCATCCGCTGGGCCAGCTGGTGCGCGCGCAGCGCTTCGCTGTCGCGATGGCTGCCGCCCGCGGCCTCGACCCGGACGAGCCGCGAAGACTCACCCGCTCCGTGATCCTCCCGCCCGCCTTCCAGCCTGCCGGCCCCACCGACCTGATCCGGAGCATCTGATGAGCCTGCGTCGCATCGGCACCACCGCACTCGCCGCAGCCATCGCCGTGACCCTGGCCGCGTGCGGTGGTGGGGGCAGCGGCAGCGGGTCGAAGACCCTCGACACCGCCGCCAAGGTCAAGCTGACCTGGTGGACCGGTCAGTCGTCGGACGCGCAGAAGATCCTCACCGGGCTGGCAGCCGACTTCCACAAGGTGCACCCCAACGTGACCATCGACACCTCCTCCGGCGCCTCGACCACGGACGAGCTGCTGCAGAAGATGTCCGCGGGCTTCGCGAGCGGCCAGTACCCCGATGTGTCCTACTCCTTCGGCAGCTGGTCGAGCGAGCTCGCGGCCTCGGGTCGCACGCTCGACATCACCGAGAAGGTCAAGGACCCTGCGCTGAAGTGGGACGAGTTCGCCGAGGCGGGCCGCCTGACCGCGACCCCGCAGGGCAAGACGATCGGCTTCCCGGCCATCGTGGACAACCTGGTCCTGCTCTACAACAAGACGGTCTTCGACAAGGCCGGCGTCGCTTACCCGACCAACGACTGGACCTGGGACGACTACCGGGCCGCGGCAAAGAAGATGACGGACCCCGCCACCAACACCTTCGGTGGCGCCTACTCCGTCTCCGGCAGCGAAGACACCACCTGGCACCTGTGGCCACTGCTCTGGCAGAAGGGCGGCGACGTCCTGTCCGCGGACCAGAAGAAGGCAGCGTTCAACTCCGACGCCGGCGTCGCGGCGCTGACCTTCCTGCGCGACATGGCCGTCACCGACAAGTCGCTCTACCTCGACCAGACGGACGAGAAGTACGGCCCGCTCTTCGCGGCCAACCGGATCGGCATGATCATCTCCGGGCCCTGGCAGCTCTACGACCTCAAGCAGGCCAAGACGCAGTACGGCGTCGCCTACCTGCCGGCCTTCGACGGCAACCACGACACCGTGGCCGGCCCGGATCTCTGGGTGCTCTTCGACCACAAGGACGCCAACCGCGCGCACTGGGCCTACGAGTTCACCAAGTGGCTCACCTCCAACGAGCAGGATGCCCGCTGGAACCTGGTCATCGGCGACCTGCCGCTGCGGTCGTCGGAGACCTCGACCCCGGCCTTCGCAGAGGTGCAGAAGACCTACCCGGGCATCGACATCATGACCGCCAACTCCGTCAACGCGAAGAAGCCGCGTCCGACCGTACCGGGCTATGTCGGCCTGTCGGAGGCCGTGGGCAAGGCGGTGTCGGAGGTCCTGCAAGGCGCCAAGGACCCGAAGGCTGCCCTCGACGAAGCCGCAGCCAAGGCCGACAAGGCTCTCGCGCAAGGGTGAGCGGGTGACCACCTTGACCAGCGTTCTGGCGGAGCCGTCGGTGCCGCCACCGGTGCCCGACCTGCCCCGTCGCCGACCCGGGCACGTACGCCGGCAGGTCTCAGCGGGGATCACCGGCTGGGGGTTCGTCGGTCCGGCCACCGTCGTGGTGCTCGGGCTGTCGATCTTCCCTGCTGTCTGGGCCTTCTTCCTCTCCCGCGAGCACTGGAACGGTTTCAGCGACCCGGTCGCGGCCGGCTGGGACAACTACCGCTCGATGTCGAAGGACCCCGACCTCGCGGCGGCCGTGCAGCACACGATCCTGTTCACGGCGCTGTTCGTGCCGACCTCGATCATCCTGGGCATCCTGCTGGCGGTCGGGCTCAACCAACCGATCCGGTTCGTCGCGATCTACCGCACCGCTGTGTTCGTGCCGTTTGTCGCCTCTGCGGCGGCAACCGGCATCCTGTTCGGCTTCGTCTTCAACCCGCAGTTCGGTGCGGCCAACAACCTGCTCCGGGTCCTGCACATCCCGCAGCAGGGCTTCCTGGAGAGCCAGAGCCAGGCGATGGTCGTCATCGCGGTGATGTCGCTGTGGCAGCAGCTGGGCTTCACCGTCGTCGTCTATCTCGCCGCGTTGCAGGACATCCCCAAGGACCTGGTCGAGGCGGCCCGCACCGACGGCGCCAACAGCTGGCAGGTGTTCCGCCACATCACCCTGCCGCAGCTCGCACCGGTCACGGTCTTCACCACGGTCTGGCAGACCATCACCGCCTTGCAGCTGTTCGACCTCGTCTTCACCACGACCCGCGGCGGTCCGCTCGGCTCCACCCAGACCGTCGTCTACTACCTGTGGGAGCAAGCCTTCCGCAAGCTCGACTTCGGCTACGGCTCGGCCGTCGCCTACGGCCTGTTCGCGGTGACGATCCTGCTCACGCTGATCATGGTGGTCTATTCCAAGCGCACGAAGTTCGAGGCCTTCTGATGGCGAGCCCGACAACGCCCGCATCGACCGACGCGACCGCAACGCCCGACGCGACCGCCAGGCCTTCGACGACCCGGCGCCGTGGCCTGCTGCCGTTCAGCCCGTGGCACCTCATCCTGGCGCCCACCGCACTGATCTTCGCCCTGCCGCTGGTGCAGATGGTCATGACCTCGTTGATGTCGGACAAGGAGATCAACCGCTTCCCGCCACGCTTCCTGCCGACCCACCTCAGCGTCGGTGGCTACACCGGGCTGTTCACCGACTCGCCGGTGCTGCGCTGGACCCTCAACACGGTCCTGGTGTCCACCGTGGCGATCGCCTCGCATCTGGTGCTGTGCTCGCTGGCGGGATACGGCTTCGCCCGGTTGAAGTTCCCCGGTCGCGCGTTCGGCTTCTTCGCCATCATCGCGACCATCATGATCCCGACGCAGCTGCTGATGATCCCGACGTACGTCATGTTCTCGCGCATCGGCATCATCAACACGCTGGCGGCAGCGATGGTGCCGTGGCTGGCGTCCGCGTTCGGCATCTTCCTCATGCGGCAGTTCTTCCTCTCTCTGCCCAGGGAGCTCGAGGAGGCGGCCCGTCTGGACGGCTGCTCGCCGCTGGGCACCCTGTGGCGGGTCGTGCTGCCGTTGGCCAAACCGGCTCTCGCGACGCTGGCGATCTTTACCCTGCTCGGTGCGTGGAACGACCTGATCTGGCCGCTCATCGCCATCAACGACGAGCACAGCTACACCCTGCAGCTGGGCCTCGCGAACTTCCAGGGCACCCGACGCACCCAGTGGTCGCTGCTGATGGCAGGCAACGTCATCGCCACCACGCCGCTGATCGTATTCTTCATGCTCGCGCAGAAGCACTTCGTCGCGACGATGACGTTCAGCGGCCTCAAGGGCTGAGGTCGGCCAGCACTCTCTGGACGTCGGTGAGGCGGAAGTCGCCGGCACCCGGGCACAGCGCGTTCGCGGTTGCGGCGGCCGTCGCAAGACCCACCGCGTCGAGCAGGTCCTCGCCGCGGTCGAGGCCGACGACGAGTCCGCCCAGCAGGCAGTCGCCGCTGCCGACGGGGAACGGCCCGCGATGCGCGTTCTGGGTTGCGTGCAGCGATCGCCGTGCGCCGTCCTGCCGCACCGCCCAGACCCCCTCCACGCCGGCAGTCACGACAGCCCCGACCGAGACCTGGCGCGCCAGAGCGGCCGCGAGGCTCTCGACCGAGGAGTCGGCGGCGGCCGCCCCCAGCACCGAGGCAGCCTCGTGCGCGTTGACCTTCACCACGTCGACGCCGATCGACAGGGCCTGGGCCAGCGACCCCGAGTGCACGTCGACCGCCACCCGCACACCTCGTGCCCGCGCAACCCGCACCAGGTCGCCGACCCGACCTGTCGAGGGCGGCGGCACCGACCCGGACACCGTCACCCAGCCGGGGGATCCGCACTGCGCCAGGCAGTCGTCAACGGCGCCGAGAAAGGCCTGCCACTCGTCCCCTGACAGCTCGCCGGCGCGTTCGTAGACCTCGGTCATCGTGTGGCTGCCGTCGTCGGCGATCGAGACGCAGGTGCGGGTCTCGGCATCGGCCGGCGTCACGTGCACCGCGATGCCGAGGGCCACCAGTCGCGCCGCGACCCAGTCACCCGCACGACCACCGAGCGGGGCCACGGCGTGCACATCGGCACCGAGCCGATGCATCGCCCGAGCCGCGTTGAGACCCTTGCCGCCAGGCACCCGGACCGTCACGGTCGGCCGGTTGATCTCACCCAGCCGCATCGCGTCGACCACGTAGGTGACATCGATGCTGGGCCCGGCCGCGACGGCGGTGATCACGTCGGTCCCGACCCTGCCGTCCCGGCGACCAGTGCCGCGACCTCGCCGCGGGTGGCCTGGCCCGGTGTGCCGCCCAGAGCCCGGGTCGACAGCGACCCTGCCGCCACCGCCCACCGCAGACAGCTCTCCACCGGGTGACCGTCCGCCCAGGCAGCGAGAAAGCCGGCGTCGAAGCTGTCACCTGCGCCGGTGGTGTCGACGACGTCGGTGACCCCCGCGGGGGCGTGCAGCACGCCGTCGGCGGTGGCAGCGAGCCCACCGGCGGCACCGTCCTTGACCACGACCAGGGGCCCCAGGCGGGCCAGGGCGGTGGCACGAGCCGCCACGTCACCGGCGCCTGCGCCTGCGGGCAGCAGGTCGCTCACAGCGCGCAGCTCAGCAGTGTTGGGCAGCAGCACGTCGACCAGCGGCAGCACGTCGAGCACACCTGCCCACGCCTCCGCCGGGTCCCAGTTGGTGTCCAGGCTCGTCGTGCATCCAGCAGACCGGGCGCGGGCAAAGAGGTCGGGCAGACCGGCGGCGAGACCGGGCAACAGGAAGTACGACGCCACATGCACGTGCGCGCAGCGCGCCAGCATCTCGTCGGTCACGTCGTCCCCGCGCACCTGCGGGATCGCCCCGGGCAGGGTGAGGATCGCGCGGTCGCCCGGTGCGGACAGGATCACCGTGAGGGCACTGGGCAGCTCCGGGTCGGTGCCGATGCCGGCGACGTGGACACCACGACGCACCAGGGCCTCGAGGGTGAGCCGGCCGAAGAGGTCGTCGCCGATGCGCGCGACCAGCGACACCTCGGTGCCGAGCGCTCCGAGACCGGCCGCCACGATCGAGGCGGATCCGCCGAGGGTCAGGTCGGCGGCGTCGAGCAGCTGCTCCACCTGACCGAACCTCGGCACGACATCGCCGGTGAGCACGAGGTCGAGGTTGGCGTCACCGACGACGAGCACCGGGCCTTGTCGGCGTACGGCGGGGGGTAGTGGGGCCACGCTCTAGTCCCCTCCGCCGACCACGTGCACCAGGACACCCTGCGCCCGCAACAGCTCCAGGGCCCGCGCGTCGGCGGAGGAGTCGGTGACCAGCTCGGTCACCTTGTCGATCGCGCAGATCCGCGCGAGCAGGACACGCCCGACCTTCGACCCGTCTGCGACGACGATGACCCTGGCCGCCCGGTCGACCATCGAGGCGTTGGTGTGAGCCTCGACCTCGTCGTGCGTGGTGAGCCCGGCGGCGGCATCGATGCCGTCAACGCCGACGACCGCGACCTCGAGGTGCAACCCCGACATGGTGCGATCGGCCAGCGGCCCGACCAGCTCGTAGGACTGGGGTCGGGTGACGCCGCCGGTCACGATCACCTTCACACGCGGTCGCACTGCCAGCTCGGTGGCGATGTTGAGGGCGTTGGTCACGACGGTCAGGTCCACCCGCCCGGCGATCACCCGCGCCACCTCGCTGGTGGTCGTGCCACCGGTGAGACCGAGGGTGAGCCGGCCGCGCGGCAACAGGTCTGCGGCGTGCGCAGCGATGCGGACCTTGTCGTCGCGACGGCGACCGCTTCGATAGCGCACCGGCAGCTCGTAGGCGACGTCCTGGGCGCGGGCCCCGCCGTGGGTGCGGGACAACAGCTTCTGGTCCTCGAGCAGCTGCAGGTCGCGCCGCAGCGTGGCCGCCGACACCCCGAACTCCCGAGCCAGGTCGGTCGCCTTCAGACTCTGCTCAGCCGCGAGCCGCTCGAGGATCGCAGTGACCCGGTCGGCGCGACGCAGGGACGACGGCGGCACGGGACACCTCCTGGGTCGACAGCGGACGCAGCGTGGCAGCCTGTGGGCCTGTTGCACAAACGCGCAGGTGCAGACGTCCAGTTCTGCTCATATCGTGCTGCGTTCTTCCGCACTGCGCTAGTCGGGTGGGAAGATCAGTGAGTGACTCGACGTCCCAGCCTCACCTTCCTCGGCGCCGGCAGCGTGGTGTTCACCCGCGAGCTGCTCGGCGACATCCTGGGCTTCCCCGAGCTGGCCGACGTGCGGATCGTGCTGCACGACATCGACCCCGAGCGGCTCGCGACCGGCGAGGCCATCGCCCGCGCGACCGCTGCAGCCCTCGGTGTGCACCCCGAGATCGTCACCGACCTCGACCGGCGGGCGGCCCTGCACGGTGCCGACTACGTCATCAACTCGATCCAGGTCGGCATGCACGCAGCCACCGTGCGCGACTTCGAGGTGCCGGCGTCCTTCGGGTTGCGGCAGACCATCGGCGACACCCTCGGTGTCGGCGGCATCTTCCGCGGCCTGCGCACCTTCCCGGTGCTCGACGGCATCGCCCGCGACATGACCGAGATCTGCCCCGACGCATGGCTGCTCAACTACACCAACCCGATGGCCATGAACGTGGCCTACCTCGCGGCCGTTGCGCCCCGGCTCAAGGTCCTCGGTCTGTGCCACTCGGTCTACTGGACCGTGCGCGGGCTGTGCGAGGTCATCGACGTCCCGCACGAGGAGGTGTCGACGTGGTCAGCCGGGCTCAACCACCAAGCGTGGCTGCTGCGCTGGGAACGCGACGGCGAGAGCCTCTACCCGTTGCTCGACGCCCGCATCGCGGCCGATCCCGAGCTGCGCCGCCGGGTGCGCGTAGACATGTACCGCCGGCTCGGCTACTACCCCACCGAGACCAGCGAGCACTCCGCCGAGTACCTCCCCTGGTACCTCCGGCACGACGCCGAGGTCGAGCGGCTGCGCATCCCGGTCGGTGACTACGTGCGCATCAGCGAGGACAACCTCACGGAGTACGCCGAGGTGCGCGACTCCCTCGCCGCCGGTCAGCCGCTGGAGATCGACAAGGACTCGACGGAGTATGCACCCCAGGTCATCCACTCGATGGAGACCGGCACACGGCGCACGATCTTCGCCAACGTGGCCAACCACGGCTACATCACCAACCTGCCCACCGACTATGCCGTCGAGGTGCCGACCGCGATCGACGAGCTCGGCGCACACCCGATGCATGTGGGTGACCTGCCGCTGCAGTGCGCGGCGCTGAACCGGTCGTTCGCCTCGGTCGGTGAGCTCACGGTGCAGGCCGCCCTGTCCGGCGACCCACGACTGGTGCGCAACGCGGCGATGGTCGACCCCAACACGGCCGCGTCGCTGACGGTCGACGCTATCTGGGACCTATGCAACGCCCTCACCGCCGCCCATGGGGACCTGCTCCCCGAGGCGCTGCGCGCCCCGATCGCCCTCTGACGGCCGGGGTCGTCGATGCCGCTCGTCCCGACCGCGGACCTCGTCGCGCGAGCCCACCTGGACCACCTCGGGGTGGGAGCCTTCAACGTCATCTGCCTCGAGCACGCCGAGGCCATCGCCACGGCCGCCGAAGCCAGCGGGCAGCCGGCGATCCTGCAGGTCAGCGAGAACGCCGTGCGTTTCCACGGCGGTCGCCTCGCACCTATCGCCGCCGCGTGTGCCGCGGTGGCCACGGCGTCGACCGCCGACCTCGCCCTGCACCTCGACCACGTCGTCGACCTCGACCTGATGCACGAGGCCGCCCGCCACGAGTTCAGCTCGGTGATGGTCGACGCGTCCACCGCGCCCTACCCCGAGAACGTCGCCACCACCGCCGCCACTGTCGTCTGGGGTCACGCCCACGGCCTCTGGGTCGAGTCCGAGCTCGGCGAGGTCGGGGGCAAGGACGGCGCGCACGCCCCCGGCGTACGGACTGATCCGACCGAGGCCTCTGCCTACGTCGCTGCCACCGGAGTCGACGGGTTAGCGGTCGCCGTCGGCAGCTCACACGCGATGACCGAACGCACGGCCGCACTCGACCATGCGCTCATCGCAGCACTGGCCGCGGCGGTGCCCGTGCCCCTCGTGCTGCACGGGTCCTCAGGCGTGCCCGACGACGAGCTGTGGCGGGCCGTGCGGGCCGGCATGGTCAAGGTCAACGTCGGCACCGGGCTCAACATCGCGTTCACCGGCGCGGTCCGGGAGGTGCTGGCGGGCGACTACCGGATCGTGGACCCCCGGACGTACGTCGCCCCCGGGCGGGCCGCCATGGCGGCATACGTCGCCCGCTGCCAGGCTGTGCTCGCCGGTGCGGGCGCGCCGTAGGAGGCCGTACGTGACAGGGATGCCAGGGACGCCAGGCCTTTTCGGTCAGGACCGGGGGCCACGGGTGGCCACCCACGACGATCGTGACCGGGTCGTCGAGATCCTGGTCGGCGCCTTCCACGACGACCCGACCTGGAGCTGGGCCTTTCCCGACCCCGACACGCGGCCGGCGCAGTACCGCCGGTTCTGGGGGCTGTTCGTCGACGGGGCGTTGCGCTATCCCAACGTCTGGCTGACCGGCGACGCCTCGGCAACAGCCGTGTGGATCCCGCCCGGCGGTACCGAGATGTCCGAGGAGCAGGAGGCGAGGGTCGCACCGCTGGTCACCGAACTGCTCGGCGAGCGCGCTGCGGTGCCCGTCCTCGAGCTCTTCGAGGCCTTCGACCGCGCCCACCCGCGTGACGAGCCGCACTACTACCTCACCCTGTTGGGCACCCACCCGGACCACCAGGGCCGCGGCCGCGGTCTAGGACTGCTTGCAGAGACGCTGGAGGTCGTGGACGCGGCCGGCCTGCCGGCCTACCTCGAAGCCAGCAACGTCGCCAACGTCGCCCTGTACGAGCGACACGGGTTCGGCGTGCACGGGTCGTTCCCGCTGCCCGACAGCAGCGGTGACGTCGTCACCATGTGGCGACCCGCGCAAGAGCACGGCTGAGTTCAGGGACGACGGGACGAACGTTCAGCGCACCTGCAGGGTCCGCGGGTCGATCATCCGGTGCAGGGCGAGCACGGTGACCGCGCCGTAGGTCAGGTGCGGCACCGCGTCCTCGGTGACGCTCTTCATCGACCACGTCCTCGGGTCGGTGATGCCCAGGGCGGTCATCACCCCGTCACTGAGTGCCATGGCGGCGAGTCCCAGGACCACCGGAGCCGCCGCGATGGGGATCTTCATCCCGCTCGCCCGTAAGGCCCCACCCAGTGCTCCGACGCCCATCCCCACTCCGATCCCCGCCAGCGGACCCAGTCCTTCGAGCCGGTTGGCGCGGACGTCCGGCCCACCGGGGACCTGCGCCCCGAGCGCCTCCACCGCGGCCTGCGCGGCTTGGTCTGGAGTCGCGCTGGACGCAGACCCCTGCACTGCCTGCTTGGCATAGCCGACGACATTGAGGGCGGTGGCACCAGCGGCTCCGGCGAGCGCTCCACTGGTGAGGCCGGTGAGGATGCGTGACATGACATGGTCCTGCCCCCGTGCTGGCCAGTCATGCCTGCTCGACCTGCTCGACCGGGCGACCTACCGGGACGGATGGACCTGGGGTCCATCCGTCCCGGGACGTGCGGTCAGACCGCGAGCGTCGGAGCCGCTCCACGGCGCCGGCGGCTGAGTGCCCCCGCGCCGATCGCGAGCAGACCTACAGCCGCGAGAGCGAGACTGCCTACGGGAAGCGGCCGAGCGGGCGACTGTCCGTTGCCGCCGGTCATCACGGTCACTTCGTGCCGCTCTCGGCCGGGGGCCTTGGCAGCCGACCCGGACTGGGGCAGCGCCACATAGGGGAACGAGTGGCTGAAGCCGACGTCGTTCTTGTCGACCCCGTCCCCGAGGGTGTTGGCGTTGCCGACCAGCGCGCCGCCGGCGACCTGCAGGGCGATGTCCAGCACGTCGTCGGTGAGTCGACGGCCGTTGGGGAACCCGGCCTTGTCACCGGCGAGCACACCGAGTCGTTGCGGCGTGGCCGCAGGCGCGATCGAGGTGTTCAACCGCAGCTGCTCGCTCGGGGTCACGTTGGCCGGACGGTTGAGCCCGGCGACTCCCTTGAGGAAGACATCGACCAGGTCTTGCCGGTTGTCGGTCGGGGCGTTGACCCCGCAGACGTTCTTGAGCAGCGAGGCGATCTCCGGCTTGACGACGTAGGGCAGCGCGACGCTGTCCTGGGTCGGGTCGATGGAGTTGAAGGCGTCCTTGAGCTGGTAGGGGATCACGACCTCGTTGACCAACGGCTGCCCCAGCCGGGACACCTGCGTGTAGGTCCCGCCGGCGTTCAGCCGCGAGGTGGTGCTCCACACACCGACGACCGGGTCGCTGGGCGTGCGCAGGGCACTGGTCGGCACCTGCAGGGCCAAGGTGTTGACGTTGTAGCCCTTGAGGGTGTCGTGCCCCACCTCGGTGTTGCAGCCCGCGCCGTAAAGCAGGTCGAACACCCGCAGGTCCAGGAAGAAGGGATCCTCTGCCTGGCCCGCGAACGAGCGCGATCGACCCTCGCCGAACGTGGTCACGGCAGCGTTGCGCAGCGACTTGTAGTTCGGCATCGACGCCTTGCCGACGTACGACGGGGCGACCGGCTTGTCGTTGAGCAGCAGCTGGTCAGGCTTGCCCGGCTGCACGAGCGTCAGGTCGTAGGTCTGCCGGAACAGCAGGTTGGGGTCGGTCAGCGAGGTCACCGGCCCGTTGTTGTAGAGGAAGGTGCCGAGCCCGGTGAAGCTGTCCGCCGGCGCCGGGGTCCGGGCGTTGGTGAACGTCCACCGGTAGGTCAGGTCCGGCTTCGCGTCACCGTTGTTGTCGATGTTGACCTCGTAGCGCGCATCGGTGGCCCAGGGGTAGAAGTTGGGCCCGCCGGCCGGCTCCTCGAACGGAGTCCAGTTGCTCACCAGCGTCACGGTGCCCGAGCGGTCCGGGCTGACGAACGCGTAGACGTCGGTGTTGTCGTACTTCGGCAGGTCGGTGACGCCAGGGGCCTCCCGGTGGCTCGAGGCGTTCGCCGCCCCGGGTGCCAGGCCGACGAGGCCGGAGCCGACGAGGACGGCACCGGTGGTGAGCAGCGCCCCCCGACGGCGCCGAACGGACTGTCGTGAACGTGTCATGCGTCCTCCAGCAAGCGGCCGTGACAGTGCGGCAGGGGTCACATCACGGCGTGTGCGCTCACCTTGCGGCACGCGAGCGCCAGCGTAAAGACCTCGAGGGGTCACAACAACGGATAAAACGGACACTGTGTCCGGCTGGTCACCGACGGCCATCAGTGCGGATCTGGCCGCGTCACCAGACGTCGCGCACCAGCAGCTGGAAGGTGATCGCGCAGGCGGCATTGAGCAGCAGCCACCCGCGGGCGCGACCGGGGAGCGCCGCCGTGAGCAGCACCAGCCACGGCGCGAACGGCATCCAGATCCGCTCGGTCTCCAGCCGGGTGACGCCCGAGAGACCCAGCACCAGCAGGGCAAAGAAGGCTGATCCGGCAAGGGCAGCGGTCACCCGTCCCTGTCGCCGTACAGCGGCAACGGCGGTCGCCGGACCCACCAGGACCGCGAGGATCGCCACGTCGCCGAGGAACGAGTAGAGGTAGGGGCGGGTGGAGCCGTAGCCGTCCAACCAGGCGATGCGGGTGGCGGCCACGCCGTCGGGCCACCAGAAACCCCCCGCGGTCAGCAGCACCGGCAGCAGAGCCGCGCCGAGGACGAGCACGAGCGCGTGCAGCGGCCGTGGCCAGCCGAAGCGGCGTACGGCGAGCCAACCGGCCGCGAGCAGGATCGCGCCGTAGGCCGGCAGCGCATAGCTGAGGTAGGGCAGCGCGCCGAGCAACAGCCCGCACAGAGCCAGCAGGACCGGTGACCGGCGCTGGAGTCCGGTGACCAGGGTCGCCACCGACCAGGACGCGACGCCGAGGAAGAACGCGTCCGCGCTCGTCGCGATCGTGATGGCGAACGGCCCCAAGATGAGGAACGGCAGTGCGCGCCGCGCAGCTGTCTCGTCGCCCAGCGCCCGCAACGTCACGGCCAGGGCAGCCACCGACGAGGCGCCGGCGCCGATGACCAGCGCCGCCGCCCACACGGGTCCCGGCGCCAGGTGGTCCCAGGCCCAGAACACCAGCACCATCAGCGGTGGATGGCCCTTGACGTGCACGGGGTAGGCGCTGTCGCGGACCCGTTCCGCGAAGGTCGACAGGAAGTGCACCGGGTCGTTGCCGACGAACCCGATCGCCGGCAGATACTCCGACGCACGGTTGATCGGTGAGCTCACGCCGCCGTGCCCGTCCCACACCGCAAGGGCGAGCGCCCAGCCCGCCGCCGTGAGCACGGACATCGGCATCAGCAGTCGCCACGGGAACCACCGGCACAGCGACGGGAGCACGAGGACAGCAGCGAGAGCGAACGCCGTCCCGGGCACGGCAGCACGGAGCAGGAACCGGTAGTGCCCCTGGAACGGCGGTGACGCGACTGCGAGGTGACCACCGGGCAGCAGCCGCTGTCCGATGACGTACGCCGTCGCGATGAGCGCTGCCCAGGCAGCCAGAGCGGCCGGGGTGCGGACCGATCGTCGCGACGCTGGCGACGTCACGCCCGCTGCTCCATCCGGGTGAGGCTACGTGACCCCGGACACAGGACCAGTCCGGCAGGGCCGCGGCCCCGAACCTCATCTGACCAACACCACCAACACCCTCTCCGAAGGACTGTGATCCACATGCGCACCACCTCCCGCGCACTCGTCTCGCTCGCCGCCGCCGCCGTTGCGGCTGCTTCCCTCACTGCGTGCGGGGGCTCGTCCACGACTGCATCGAGCAGCAAGGCATCGGCCAAGCCGGCCGCCGTGATCCCGGCCCTGTCGGGCAAGGAGACCGCCGTCGCGCTGGACAAGGGCTTCACCGACGCGCTGACCGCGCTCAAGCTGACCCCCGGCACCGTGGGCACGGCCACCCTGGCCAACGGCGCGCTGATGTTCCCGATCACGGCCGGCAACGTGACCTACTACACCCCGGGCACGCACAGCCCCTACGTCCTCGGTGACATCAAGCACGACGGCAGCGGTCTGTCGCTGACGTCCGGCGCGACCAAGGTCGAGCTCACCAACTTCGACATCGACCCCGCCAAGTCCGAGCTGTACGGCGACGTCAGCGTCAACGGCACCTCCGCCGCGAAGCACGCGCTCATCTTCAACCTCAACGGCCGCACCCTCAAGCCGCTGCAGACCGGTCCGGCCAACACCGCGATCCTCGAGGGCACCACGGTGCACATCTCCTCGATCGCTGCGGACCTGCTCGACAAGACCTTCAAGACCGACGCGGTCAAGGCCGGCCTGCTCGTGGGCGTCGCCAAGATCACGGTCAACACCAAGTAGTCGTCCCTGGTCCCGGGGGGAACCCACGACGAACGCCTCGCACCGTGCAGGTGCGAGGCGTTCGTCGTCTCCCGGATGTTGCCAGGTCGCGGACGTTGTCATCTCTCCGTAAGGGCGCTCACCCGGTCACGGGCCACCGTCAGCACGTCACCCCGACTCGTATGCTCGGCACCGGTTGCCGGTGACGCGGAAGGACACCAACTGATGGCTCGTCTCCCGGTCGACCGGCTCACCGACTTGGCCCTCGGGCGAGGCGAGCCACCTCCCGGCCCGTTCCGCCCCGCCTTCTGGCGCAGCCCCTTGCGCGGTCCCTGGTTGACCGCCGTATTCGGGTGCGTGCTGCTGGTCGGAATCCCCATCATCTTCGTGACGGGTCTGCTGTCCTACGCGTCCTACGACCCGGGGCTCGGAGCACGCAACGACCAGACACCGGGCAAGGGCCTGCTCGGGTCCTATCTCTTCGACTGGCCGACCGACCCGAGCTGGCTCTACCGAGCGGTCATCGGCGTCCATGTGCTGCTCGGTGTGACATTGCTGCCGATCGTGCTGGCCAAGCTGTGGTCGGTCATCCCCAAGCTGTTCGCGTGGCCGCCGGTGAAGACACCTTCCCAGGTGATCGAGCGATTGAGCCTCGTGCTGCTCGTCGGTGGCGCAGTCTTCGAGCTGATGACCGGCCTGATGAACATCCAGATCTTCTACCCGTGGGGCTTCAGCTTCTACACCGCGCACTTCTACGGCGCGTGGGTGTTCATCGGGGCCTTCGTCACTCACGTCGCCGTCAAGCTGCCGGCGATGAGGCACGCCCTGCGCACCCGCAGCATCGCCCGCGAGCTGCGCACCCCGCTCGCTGACACGGTGCCGGAGGACGACACCGAGAGCGGGCTGGTCGCGACCTCGCCCGCCGCGCCGACGATGTCGCGACGCGGGCTCCTGGGCCTGGTGAGTGCAGGCTCGCTGCTGCTGCTCGGACTCGCGGGTGGTCAGACGTTCGGCGACCGCCTCCGCGGCACGGCCCTGCTGGCGCCGCGCGGCGGGTCCTACCCCGGCGACTTCCCGGTCAACAAGACCGCGCGCAGCCGCGGCATCACCGCCGCCGACGTGAGCACCACCTGGGCGTTGTCGGTCGTCGCCGGCTCGCGCACCATCGCGCTCACTCGTGCGCAGCTGCTGGCGATGCCGCAGACCACCGCGCGGTTGCCGATCGCCTGCGTCGAAGGGTGGTCGACGGTGCAGACCTGGACCGGCGTACGCCTCGCTGATCTGCTCGACCTGGTCGGCGCGCAGCCCGGCACGGTCGAGGTGACCTCGTTGCAGAAGCACGGCGCGTTCGGCGTCGTGCGTCTGGCCGACAACCAGGTCGCGGACCCGCGTTCGCTGCTGGCACTCGGCGTGAACGGCGCGGACCTGACGTTGGACCATGGCTTCCCTGCGCGCATCATCGTCCCGGCCGCACCCGGCGTGCACTGCACCAAGTGGGTGCGCGAGGTGCGCCTCGTGGAGCGTGGGGCATGACCCGCTTTCGGCAGACGTACGGCGACTCGCCGGCCCATCTGGTCGCCGTGGTCGTGGGGATGTCGATCGCGGGATACGCGATCTCGCGCGTCAACGACCTGGGCATTCTCATCGCCATCGCGATCTGGTTCGTGGGGATGCTTCTGGTGCACGACGTCGTGCTGTTCCCGGTGTACGCCGGCCTCGACAACGTGCTTGCGCGACTACGCGGCGGCACGGCCCCTCGGGTGCCGTGGGTCAACCACGTGCGGGTGCCGGTGGTGCTGTCGAGCTTCCTGTTCATCGCCTGGTACCCGTTGATCCTGCGGCTGGCGCGCGGCTACCCCCGCGCCACCCATCGCTCCAACGCGGTGTTCCTCGGGCACTGGCTGATGGTGACCGGCGCGCTGGTCGCCATCTCCGCGATCGTGTACGCCGCCCGGCTGTTCCGCGCTCGACGAGCTCAGCCGGCCGGGC
The DNA here is from genome assembly GCA_031365725.1 of Sporichthyaceae bacterium. Taxonomy (GTDB): domain Bacteria; phylum Actinomycetota; class Actinomycetes; order JACCUZ01; family JACCUZ01; genus JANLYQ01. The sequence goes on from JANLYQ010000124.1 coordinate 32,579, forward strand.
CGGCAGCCACGGCTAGCGTGCCAGGAAGTTGAGCAACGCCTGGTTGAACTCGTCCGGGTGGCTGGTGTTGAACCCATGAGGAGCGTCCTCGACCACCACCAGTGAGGAGTGAGCAATCGCTTCGTGGGTGCGCTGGCCGGACCCCACGAACGGCACGGTGCCGTCGCCGCGACCGTGCAGGACCAAGGCGGGCACCGTGACCTTCGGCAGGTCGGAGCGGAAGTCGGTGGTGCCGAACGAGGCCATGCACGCGAGAGCCGCCTTCTGGTCGGACTGCTGGCACACCGCGATGGCCTCCTGCCGCTGCGTCTCCGTGACCTTGAGGTCGCCGCCCACCGAGAAGAACTGGGTGGTGAACTGGTCGAAGAAGCCATCTCGGTCCTCGGTCAGGTTCTTCGTCATCTCCGCAGCCAGCTCCTCGGTCAGCGGACCATCCGGGTTGTCGTCAGACTTCAGCAGGAACGGCGGCACCGCGGCGGCGAACACCACGCTGTGCAGGCGCTCCTCTCCGTGCCTCGTGACGTACCGAGCGACTTCGCCGCCGCCCATGGAGAAGCCGACGAGGGTGACGTCCCGAAGGTCGAGCTCGGTGAGCACACCATCAAGGTCATCAGCCAACGTGTCGTAGTCATAGCCGCCGCTGGGCTCGTCGCTGCGCCCGAAGCCACGACGGTCGTAGGTGACGACGCGGTACCCCGCCGCTGTCAGGGCCGGTACCTGTGACGCCCAAGACTCGCCGGACAACGGCCAGCCATGGATGAGCACGACCGGCCGGCCAGCACCTCCGGTGTCCTCCACATGCACCTTGGTCGTGGAGAGCAAGCCGGAATGCGCTGTCACGTCAACCATGGATGATCCTCACGTCGGGGTGGCGCGGCGACAACACGCCGCTGCACACCGCCGACTACCCGCCAGCAACTCGCCGGAAACGAGGGTGTCTACGCGTCTCGTGCTGTCACGTCAGGTCGATGCGCATGACCACCCGACGTACGGTCGGATGTGTGACCTCGGAGAAGCCCGCGTCCTGGAACACCTGCCGGGTGCCGACGTGCGTCTCGCCCCACGTGATGTCCTTGCCCGGTTGAGTCACCATCGGGTATGCCTCGAGCGCCAACGCCCCCCGCTCGCGCGCGAAGCCGATCGTGGCCGTCGCGAGGGCATAGGTCAGGCCACGGCCGCGCCATTCCTTGCGCACCACGAAGCACGTCACCGCCCAGACGGTCTCGTCGTCCTTGTCCTCGTCCCGCCCGGACCACGGGATGCGGGACGAACGCAGCTTCGGGTACGCCGTCCGCGGCTCGACGGCTGCCCACGCCACCGGTTGGCCGTCCAGGTACGCCACGATCCCGCTGGTCCGATCGGCGTCCGTCGTCCCCAACACCGCCTCGAGATCCTCACTCGTCGCCTTGTTGGCGGGCAGGATCGTGAGGTCGTCAAGCGCGATGACTCTCACGAGCACCTCCGCTGACCGAGTCGTCGTCGAGGTCGGTCGCGGTCTCCAGTCGGGCACGCCCACCCGCCTTGGCGCGGTAGAGCGCAGAGTCAGCGCGTTCCAGCAACGCGTCGATGTCAGCCGATGGACCAGTGGTCATGCCGGCGCTGAGCGTGACCGACAGGTCGGGATGGACCTCGTGCCACGGTTGGGTGCCGAGGCGCACCACCAAGGCCTCCGCCCGCCGGCGCATCTCCGCGAGGTCACCGGCATCCCGCACGATGACGAACTCGTCTCCCCCGAGCCTGGCGACCAGGTCAGTCGGCCGAGAGTGCAGCGTCAGCTCGGTGGCACAGCGACGGAGCACCTCGTCGCCAACCGCGTGTCCGAACGTGTCGTTGACCGCTTTGAAGTGATCGATGTCGAGGAGCAGCACCGTGGTCAGGTTGCGTGACCCGCGCAGCCGCAGGCGCTCGAGCGCCCGGGTGTAGACGTGTCGGTTGGCAAGACCGGTCAGCTCGTCGACGTACGCGCGCTCGGACAGGACCTGGTTCTCCCTATGCACCCGTTCGGCTACCTGCCGGGACCGCGCCGCCTCGATGGCCCGACGCTGCCCGGAGGCGTGCACGGTGAGCAGCTCGTTGACATACAGCTGGGCGGCAGGACCGAGTCCTGACTGCCGCGCGCCGATCGACAGCGCCAGCATCCGGATCCCGGGGATGAGGTCGGGGTGCATGGCGGCCGCCACCTCGACCGCGACCGCCGCAGCCGCCTCAGCCCGTCCGTCGTCGGCCGCCCGCACTGCCTCACCCAGGCGGGCGCACGCGGCAAAGCCCGGCCAGGGCGAACCGGTGACCTGGTCAAGCACGCTTTCGAGAGCCGCTGATGCAGGCGCGCCCGCGATGGCTTCGAGCAGGTGCAACAGGCACCGGTACTCCTCCACCCACGGAGCGGGCAGATCAGCCAGATCGGCGCGCAGGGAGCCGATGCCCTCCTGGGCTGCGACGGCAGCCGCATCGCGCTCGCCCCGTTCGAAAAGTGCCGCCACCTGCTCGGTCGTTGACTCGATCCGGTTGGCAGAAACCGCGTGCAACGTCGTCACCCTGATCCGGTCGAGCGCGCCGGACCACGGTCGGCTGAGATCTGCGAGGGCTCGCTCGTGCATGTCCAGCTCGAGGTCGCGCATGCCGCAGTAGGCGTAGGCAAGGGCGCAGGCCACCCACCCCGTCGGCCGGTGCACGAGGTCGCCACCACCGTCCTGCAGCAGCGCCACTGCTCGGGCTACGTCGGCGTCAGCTCCGACGGCGTACTTCTCGTGGCCGGACCAGCCCAGCTGAGCCCGGCTCGCGAGGACCACTGCCACCAGCGAGTTGTCGCCGCTCTGTCGCGCCAACGACTCGATCGTCTCCTGCAGCTCGGACACGTCCTGCTCGGTGACGATGGCGCGGGACCAACGGGCGTACTCCACGACGAAGGCGACGTCGGTCCAGCCGTGCTCGTGCGCCCGTCGCCTCAGCGCAGCAATGTGAGTGTCCGGGCCGCCCGGCTCGTCTGGGCCGACGGGGGCGTCCGCTTGAGCGAGTTCGAGCACCAGGTAGGCGTCGGCCAGCGCCTCCTCGTGCGCCACCGACCGGGCCGGTGTCCGCACGCGCTGCCGGGTCGCGGGACGGGTAGACGACTCGGCGGGCGGCGCCTCGTTCCCGCCGCGTTGAATCATCACCGCTCGTCTCCCGTTGCCACAACCCTCAGTCATAGCATCGGCTCCCGGGGTGGGCCGCTAGAGGATCTCCGGACGGGAGTTCTGCACGGGCCCCACCACTGGGCACACCAGGTGGTCGTGTTGGGCACCTTCGCTCGTCGACGGGTGCCGCGGTCAGTGCGGGTCGAGCGTGCGGGGACGACCCCGCGGCGGGGGGAGGCCAGGTGTCCACGTGCTGCGTACGGCGTGATGGTCATGGTGTTCTGGAGCCGGCGACCATGACCCTGCTCGGCGATGCGAACTGGTGGATCCCGAGGACGCGCGACCGACGGCTCCCGAGACTGTGTGACCGAGGGGAGGAGTTGCCATCGGATCAGCTGCGCCAACGCCCATCTCCGATACAGGCGGGTCGCGGTTGACAGAGGGGGCACCGAAGGGTGCCAGTACCGATCGGCTCGTCGTGGGCCGGCCTTTGGCGGGGGTGCACCGATGGTTCAACTCGGTGGCGACATCGCCGTGGTGGTGCAACGCTCGCCGGGTGACGAGGGAGGCGGGCCGACTGGAGGCGCTCGCCCACCAGTTGCGCGCGTGGGGCGAGACCCGCGACCTGTCCGGTGCGATGCTCCTGACCCGGGGCGGTGAGCGGCTCTTCGAGGCCTGCGTCGGGTACGCCGACCGCGCGACCCGGGCCCCGGTCACGCCAGCCACCAGGTTTGGCATTGCGTCGGTGACCAAGATGTTCACCGCTTGCACGGTGGTCAGCCTCGTCCGTGACGGGCTGGTGGCATTCGGGACTCCTGTCGTGGACGTGCTGCCTCCGGACCGCAGGCCGAGGACCCTGCTGCCCGCGGTCACGGTGCACCATCTGCTCTGCCACACCTCGGGCATCGCCGACTACTGCGAGGAGGACGAGGACTCCCCGGCTTACCTCGCCGACTACGCCGAGCTGTGGCGCGACCTGCCCTCGTACTCGTTGACCCGGCCGGCTGACTTTCTGCCGCTCTTCGGCGACCTGCCTCCCTACCGCCCGCCGGGCGAGTGCTTCGCGTACTCCAACGCCGGCTACATCGTCCTCGGCATGGTGATCGAGGAACTGACCCGTCAGGCCTACACCGACGTCGTGCAGCAACGCGTCTTCGACCCGGCCGGCATGTCGGAAAGCGGCTTCTTCCGGCTCGACGACGCAGTCGCTGACGTGGCGGTCGGCTACCGCCGCGCATCACCCGACGGGCCATGGCGTAGCAACGTCTACTCGATCCCGGTGATCGGCGGTGCGGATGGTGGCGCGATGTGCACCGCGCGCGACCTGGACCGGTTCCTCAGGGCGTACGCAGACGGGACGCTGCTGGGGCCGCTGCGCGATGTCGTCCTGACCCAGCACGCCGACGCCGGGGACGGCTTCGGGGAGGGCTACGGCGTGCACCTCTACCCCGACGGACGGTACGGGCACGGCGGTGGAGACCCCGGCGTCGAGGCACTGACCTATCGCTGGTCCGAGGAGGACGTGCACCTCGTCGTGCTGATCAACACCGAGGTCGGGCTCGTCGGCGAGCTCCGAGACGCGATGATCGCCGCCTGGCGGGGCTAGCGCGGGCAGAAGCCTGAGCTCGATCGTCGAAACTGCCGGCTGACCTGCGGTGATGTAGTGAGCCGACGCGCGGACTCGAACCGCGAACCGCCCGATTACAAGTCGGGTGCGCTACCAGTTGCGCCACGCCGGCGAAGCCCGATCATCTTAGGACGCTCGGGCTTCGAGAGCGCGTGTGCACACCACGACGACCTTGGCTGCTTCCACCCGGTACTCGCGCAGGCGCTCCACCCGCACCCGGCGACTGACCCCGGCCTTCGCCGCGGCTTGAGCCATGGTGCCGGCCATCCGCGCCTGCCGCAGCGCCGCCGACGACGGGTAGTCGCGCACTTCGAGAGCGACGGTGCCGTCAACGGCACTGAGCCGGCTGCGCACGTCATCGGTGAACTCTTGATAGGCCTCCTGGCCCAGGTCACGTAGCGGTCCCTCGGCATAGCTGATGGCGGAGAGAGTCTGCTGGCAGCCGTCACCGGGATCGGTATAGCTGGCCAAAGCATCGGGTGGGTGCGGCGCCGACGAGCACCCGGTCAGGACCAGGACGGACCCCGAGGCCACGACCAGCAGCGACAGTGCCCGTGGTCGCATCGGATCCCCTTGCAGCAGTGCCATCTGGCCTAACCGTTGAAACTGAGGAACAGGTTAGCACCAGCCTCGGCCGACCACTACGCTGGTGAGGTGTCCGGACCGACTCTCAGCGCGCTACCGACTGCGTCGCGGCGGGCGCACGGGCTGGTGCTCCCAGTCCCCATCTCCGGGCATCCTTGCCTCGAGCTGTGCAACACCCGGGCCGGCTGGGGGTCCGCGCGCCCGAAGGAGTACCTCACGGACTACCCGCACCTGGCGGTCCTGGCCGCTGACCAGAAGCTCCTGTCGGTCCCGGCTCGCCGGCTGTGCCTGGACCTTGCCGCAGCGGACCCGCACGCCGCCGACCTGGAGCTCGACCGCGCGTGGCGCGTGCGTGGTGACCTCTATCAGATGTTTCTTGGTGATCAGGACCCGATGCTGATCCGACGGCTCAATGCCGACCTCCTGCGGGCACGCCGGCAGCTGAGGTTTCTCGGGTTGAGCGCGGATCCCGCCGACAGCTGGGTGGCAGAGCCGATCCAGCTGTCGACCCCGCTGGATGCCTTCCTGTGGTCCCTGGAACGGCTGCTCATGAGCGGACTATCGACCGTGACTGCCTGCCCAGGACACGACTGCGGCTGGTTGTTCAGCGACCCAGGTGGACGTCGGCGGTGGTGCAGCATGCGCTGGTGCGGCAACAGGGCCAAGGTCGCTCGTCACGCCGCCCGCGCGTCGGGGCGGAGCGCCCCGAGCTGACCGCCGCCCCTCAGACCCGCGTCACTCGGGAGTGGCAGCGCCGGCGGCCTTGACGCCCTCGCCGACCCACACCGTCTTGATGTTGGTGAACTCCCTGATCCCGTGGGCCGAGAGCTCGCGACCGGTGCCGCTGTTCTTGATGCCGCCGAACGGCAACTCGTTGTAGGAGATGGTCATGCCGTTGACGAAGACCTGACCGGCCTCGAGGTCGCGGATGCAGCGGTCCTGCTCGGCGGGATCGCTGGTCCACACATTGCTGCTGAGACCGAACTCCGAGTCGTTGGCCAGCGTGATGGCCGCGTCGAGGTCGGGCACCCGGAAGACCAACGCCACCGGGCCGAAGACCTCTTCGGCATAGAGACGCATGTCGGTCGTGATGTCGGTGACGACCGTCGGGGGGTACCACCAGCCGGGCTTGTCGACGGTGTCGCCGCCGACGAGGATCGTGGCGCCCTTGGCCCGCGCATCCTCGACCAGCTCGGTGACGTCCTGCAGGCCGCCCTCGGTGGCCAGCGGGCCTACGTCGGTCGCGTCGTCCATCGGGTCGCCGAGCACCAGGGCGCGCATCTTGTCAGCGAACAGCCCCTCCCACTCGTCGGCCACGGCCTCGTGCACGATGAACCGCTTGGCCGCGATGCAGCTCTGGCCGTTGTTCTGACACCGTGCGGTCACCGCGACCGACGAGGACTTCGCGAGGTCGGCCGACGGCATGACCAGGAACGGGTCGCTGCCACCGAGCTCGAGCACCGTGTGCTTGAGCCGGTCACCGGCGACACCGGCCACCGCACGACCGGCCGGGGTGCTGCCGGTGAGGGTGGCGGCCACGACCCGCTCGTCACGCAGGATCCGCTCGACCGCACCGGACCCGACCAGCAGGGTCTGGAAGACGTTCGCAGGGAACCCGGCCCGACGGAACAGGTCCTCCATGAACAGCGCCGTCTGCGGCACGTTGGACGCGTGCTTGAGCAGCCCCACGTTGCCGGCCATCAGCGCGGGCGCGGCAAAGCGCATCGCCTGCCAGAGCGGGAAGTTCCACGGCATGATCGCCAAGACCGCGCCGACCGGCTGATAGCGCGCGTAGGCCTTCACCGCGCCGACGGCACCCGCGTCGGCGGCCTCGTCGGCCAGGAACTCAGCCGCGTGGTCGGCATAGAACCGGCACCCCTTGGCGCACTTGGCGACCTCGGCCTTGGCCGACTTGAGGGTCTTGCCCATCTCCAGGGTCATCATCGCCGCGATGGAGTCCACCTCGGCGTCGAGGATGTCCGCCGCTGCCCGCATCCACCCCGCGCGGTCGTCGTACGACGTCAAGCGGTAGGTCGCGAACGCCGCGGCGGCCTTGGCGAGCCGCTCGTCGACCTCGCTGTCGCTCAGGGCGTCGAACGTCTTGACGGTCTCGCCGGTCGCCGGGTTCTGGGTCGCGATGGCCATCGCGGGCTCCTTGATTGTCGTGGGTGTGCTGGGGGTCAAGCAGAAGGGTCGAGAGGCCATGCGCGCGGGGCAGTGTCCTGCCCCGACTCAGGTGGCGCGAACACCACAGCCACCTCGAGGTCAGCGGTGATGTCGACGAACTGGTGCGGCATGCGCGCAGGCACGAAGAGGACCGCGCCGACGGTCGCCGGTGTCCTGACACCGTCGACGACCAGCATCGCCGCGCCCGCGGTGACGACGTAGACCTCGTCCTCGTCGTGCGGCGACTGTCCGTCGTGCGCACCGGCTGGCAGGTGATAGACCCCAGCGCTCAGGGCGTCGGAGCGCGCCAGCTCGTCATATCTGACCTCGCTCATGACCCGCCCGCCGACGACCGGTGCAGCTCCTCAGCGCGCGGCGGATCGGCGCCCGCACGCGAGCAGGTGATGGCCGAGGCCTCGATGGCCTCGTCGACCAAGGCACCGACCTCGTCGGCGGTCAACGCCCGCAACGCCGCGCGGTGCGAGGCACCGAGCAGCCCACGCGCGCCGAGACCGGCGAGCAACGCCGCCGTGAACGAGTCACCGGCACCGACGGTGTCGACCACGTCGACGCGGATGCCCGGCCGATCGACGCGTACGCCGCCCGCAGCCAGCGCGAGCGCCCCCTCCCCGCCTCGAGTGATGACCACGAGCGCCGGGCCGCTCGACAACCACGCCTCGGCGACCTGCTCGATCGAAAGGTCCGGCTCGAGCCACTCGACGTCCTCGCTGCTGGCCTTGACGACGTCGGCCATGGCGAGCACCTCGTGCACGACCGCGAGCACCTCCTCGCGGGAACCCATCAGCAGTTGACGGACGTTTGGATCGAACGACACCGTGGCCGTGCTGACCGCGCGCGCGGCCAACCGGCGCAGCACCTCTCCACCGGGTGCCGTCGTAAGGCCCAGCGACCCGACGTGCAGAGCCGCGACGTCGTCCAGGGCCATGGTCAGCTCGTCGTCTCGCCACTGCCAGTCGGCAGTGCCGTCGACCCGGAAGTCGTAGGCCGCGGACCCGTCGGGCTGCAGGGCGACGATCGCCAACGACGACGACTCGGTCGCGGCGACCGCGTGCGAGAGGTCGACGCCGTTGCTCTCCAGGTGCGACCGCAGTCGGCGACCGAGCAGGTCGTCGGAGAGGCGGGCGAGCATCCGCGCGGGCAGTCCGAGACGCGCGACGCCGATCGCGACGTTGGCGGGGCTGCCACCCGGCGCGGCCCGGAACACACCATCTGCGCCGGCCGGGACCATGTCGGTGATGACCTCGCCTGCGACGGCGACCACGGGATCCACGCCGCCGAACCTACCGCCCCTACGATCAGGCGTGATGCCAGCCCAGACCTCAGATACCGGTCCTCGGGACCGCACCCGTGCCGTGCTCGCAACCGTGCTGCCCGTCGCACGAGCCCGCGGCGTCGCCGCTTTCGGTCCGGTCGAGGGCGAAGGCCTCGTCGCGCGCCTCGAACAGCACCTGCCTGACGTCGTCGAACCGCTCGCCCTGCTCTACGGTGCCGGGTCGGACACCGCGACCTTCACCGCTCTGGTGGCAGGTCTGGTCGAGCGCAGCATCGATGCCGGTCTTGCCCGGCCGACGCGCCTGCGCACCCTCGACCGCCGCCGCGAGGTCGACCCGGGCTGGTTCCAGCGGGCCGGCACGATCGGGTACGTCGCCTACACCGACCGGTTCGCCGGCACCCTCACCGAGGTGCGCGACCGGCTCGACTACGTGTCCGAGCTCGGCATCACCTACCTGCACCTGATGCCGCTGCTGCGCCCTCGGGACGGGGACAACGACGGTGGCTATGCCGTCGTCAACTATGACGCGGTCGACCCCCGGCTCGGCACGATGGCTGACCTCGAGGTCCTCGCCGAGGACCTGCATGAGCGCGGCATGTCCTTGTGTGTCGACCTGGTGCTCAACCACACGGCGGCCGAGCACCCCTGGGCCCAGCTGGCCGCGGCCGGTGACCCAGCGTACCGCGCGTTCTATCGGATCTTCCCCGACCGCACCGAGCCCGACCGCTTTGAGCAGACGCTGCCCGAAGTATTCCCCGACACCGCCCCCGGCAGCTTTACCCACGTCGAGGGAGTCGGCTGGGTCTGGACGACCTTCAACAGCTATCAGTGGGACCTCGACTGGTCCAACCCGGATGTCTTCGCGGTCATGCTGGACACGATCCTGCGCGTGGCCAATCACGGCGTCGACGTGCTGCGCCTGGACGCGGTGCCGTTCCTGTGGAAGCGGCTCGGCACCGACTGCCAGAACCAACCCGAGGTGCACCTGCTGCTGCAGGCTCTGCGCGCTCTCGTCTCGGTCGCCGCTCCTGGCGTCGCGTTCAAAGCTGAGGCCATCGTGTCGCCGCAGGACCTCGTGCCCTACCTCGGCGCGCACGACCGGTTCCGGCCCGAGTGCGACTTGGCCTATCACAACCAGCTGATGGTGCTGCTGTGGTCGACGCTCGCCAGCCGCGACGTTCGCCTTGCGCGCACTGCTCTTTCGCGTATGCGTCCCGCGCCGAGCACGACCGCGTGGGTCACCTACCTGCGCTGCCACGACGACATCGGCTGGGCGGTCTCGGACGAGGACGCCCGCGCCGCCGGTCTCGATCCGTACGCGCACCGGGCCTTTCTCTCCGACTTCTACGCCGGCTTGCACCCGGGCTCGTTCGCCCGAGGTGCTGTCTTCCAGCAGAACCACCGCACCGGTGACCGGCGCATCTCTGGCAGCGCAGCATCGCTGTGCGGCCTCGAGGCCGCTCTCGCCTGTCGTGACGACGCGCAGACCACTGCTGCCGTCGCGCGGCTGTTGATGCTCTACAGCGTCGTCTACGTCTTCGGTGGCGTGCCGCTGCTCTACATGGGCGACGAGCTCGCCCTGTGCAACGACCAACACTGGGCGGACGACCCGGCGCACGCCGCCGACAACCGGTGGCTGCACCGACCGCCGATGGACGATGCCGCTGCGGCTCGACGATCTCAACGCGGCACCGTCGAGCACACGGTGTTCGCCGGCTTGGCAGACATGGCCCGGGTGCGCGCCTCCATGCTCGCGCTGCACGCCGGTCAGGAACCGACGATGCTCGACGTGGGCGACGACCACGTCCTTGCCCTGGTACGCCGCCATCCGCGCAGCGGTCGGCTGGTCGCTCTCGCCCATGTCGGCGACGACCCGGTGCTGCTTGCGCGTGGTCAGGCGCTGCCGGGTCTCGCGACGGACGCCGCGGTGGTGCTCGCCAGTCCGGGGGTGGTGGTCGACGAGGTGTCCGTCCAGCTGCCGCCGTGGTCCTACTGCTGGGTCAGCGAAGCCTGACCCCGACGGACGGTCGGCGCGCGCCGGCCCGAGCTGGTCCGGTGGTGCCACGCACGATCAGCTCGGTGGGCACGGTGATGGCCGGCGGGTCCACCAGCCGCCGCACGCCCGCGTCGAGTGTCTCGAGGAGCAGGCTCGCCGCGAGCCGACCCTGGAGGTGCACCGGTTGCGCCACCGTGGTGAGGTCGAAGTACTCCGCCATCTCGTGGTCGTCGATGCCCACGACGGACAGGTCCTCCGGCACCCGCAGGCCGATTTCGCGCACGGCGTGCACCACTCCGACGGCCATCTCGTCGGAGGCGGCGAGGATCGCCGTCGGGCGGTGGTGGGCCCTCAGCAGCTCGCGGCCTGCCGTGAGACCGCCGCGGACGGTGAAGTCCCCCACGACCTCCCACGCCGGATCGACGGTCAGTCCGGCGTCGGCCATCGCCGAGCGGTAGCCCTTCAGCCGGTGCAGCGGAGCCGCAAAGTCCAGCTGGTCCTCAAGCGAGCCGCCGACATAGCCGATCTCGTGGTGCCCGAGATCGACGAGGTGCCGCAGCGCGATGCGCGCGGTCTCGGCGTCATCGATGCGCACGCTTGCCCAGCCGGGCACGTCGGCACCGACCACGGCCACCGGTCGGTCGAGCCGAGCCAACGCCGCGATCTCCTCCGCAGTCGGGGTGAGGCTCAGCACCAGCACGGCGTCGACCCGCTTGCGCAGCAGGTGCGTGAGGAAGACCCGGCGCCGCGCCTCACGGTCGCCGCCGAGGTTGTAGAGCAAAAGGTCATAGCCCGCCTCGCGCAGCAGCTCTTCAGCCCCCTGCACGACCGAGGCGTAGAACCAGCGCGTCACGAAGGGCACCACCACGCCGACCGCCCGGGTCTGCCCGCTGGCCAACCCGGCTGCGCTCGGCGAAGCGACGTAGTCGAGGTCAGCGGCGGCCTGCAACACCCGCTCCCGGGTCTCGTCCGAGACTCTCGGCAGGCCGCGCAGCGCGCGCGACACGGTGGCCGTCGACACCCCGACCGTGCGCGCCACGTCCTTGATGCTCGTCATCCGAGCCACCTCGCGACCCTCACGCCCACCGTCGTAGGTTGGCGACCATGAGCAGCCACCTCCCGGACGGCACCACCCTGGCCTTCGGCACCGCGACTGCGTCCTACCAGGTCGAGGGCGCGACGACCGCCGACGGGCGCGGTCCCTCGATCTGGGACACCTTCACCGCGACGCCGGGCACCATCAGCGACAGCAGCGACGGGTCGGTGGCCTGCCGTTCCTATGAGCTGATCGATGACGACCTGGACCTCGTGGCCGGTCTCGGCGTCGCGGCCTACCGCTTCTCGATCGCCTGGCCGCGGGTACAGCCCCTCGGCACCGGCGCGGTCGAGCCGCGCGGGCTCGCGTACTACGACCGCGTCGTCGACGGTCTGCTGAGCCGCGGCGTCGCCCCGATGGCCACGCTCTACCACTGGGACCTGCCGCAGCCGCTGGAGGATGCCGGCGGCTGGCCGTCGCGGGACACCGCCGAGCGCTTCGCCGACTACGCCGCGATCGTGCACGAGCACCTGGGCGACCGGGTGCACCTGTGGACCACCCACAACGAGCCGTGGTGCTCGGCCTTCCTCGGCTACGCCGCCGGTCGGCACGCACCTGGTCGCACCGAGCCGTCCGCCGCGCACCGCGCCGCGCACCACCTGCTGCTCGGTCACGCCTTGGCGAGGTCGCGACTGCACGAGGCGGGCGCCGACACCGTGGGCATCGTCCTCAACCTGACGCCGGTGTGGCCGGAGCGTCCGGACGCGCCCGAGTCCGTGGCCGCTGCCGACGGGGTCGACGCCCAGCACAACCGGGTCTGGCTCGGCCCGCTCGTTGACGGCGCGTACGACGACGCTCTGATCGCCCTCGCCCCGTCGCTGGCCGATCCGGACGTCGTGCGCGACGGCGACCTGAACCTGATCCAGGGCTCGGCCGACTGGCTCGGCGTCAACTACTACACGCCCACGAGGGTCGACGCCGTGACCGGCGACAACGAGGCAGCCCACGCGGTCGGCCAGGACGCGTCGGCCTACCCCGGCGTCGCCGTGACCTTCGTGCCGCGTCCCCCGGTGACCGCGATGGGCTGGGAGGTCGAGCCGCGCGGCCTGACCGAGCTGCTCGTCGCCACACATCGTCGCACCGGCCTGCCGTTGATGGTCACCGAGAACGGCGCCGCTTTCGACGACGCGACCCGCGGCGAGGACGGCGCCGTCGACGACCAGGACCGCATCGCCTACCTGCGCGACCACATCGCCGCGGTCGAGGCCGCTCGCGAGCAGGGCGCCGACGTGCGGATGTACGTCGCGTGGACGCTGCTCGACAACTTCGAGTGGGCCGAGGGCTACACGAAGAAGTTCGGGCTGGTCGAGATCGACGACCTCGACCAGCACCGCACTCCGAAGGCGTCCTACCGGTGGTACGCCGACAAGGTCCACGCTGTCACCGCCGCGGGCACGCCCTCGCCGGCCTAGCCCTTGACGCTGCCGGCGAGCAGCCCACGCACGAAGTACCGCTGCAGGCTGAGGAAGACGACCAGCGGCACGATCAACGACACGAAGGCTCCGGCCGACAGCAGGTGCCACGCCTGGTCCCGGGTCCCGGACAGCTCGGCCAGTCGCACGGTGAGCGGTGACACCTCCTGGCTGCCGCCACCGAAGACCAGAGCTACCAGGAGGTCGTTCCACACCCAGAGGAACTGGAATATGCCGAAGGCCGCGATCGCCGGGGCCATCAGCGGCAGCATGATCCGGGTGAAGATCTTGACGTGGCCTGCGCCGTCGACCCGGGCCGCCTCGATCAGCTCCGCCGGGATCTCCTTCATGAAGTTGTGCAGCAGGAAGATGGCCAGCGGGAGAGCGAAGATGGAGTGCGAAAGCCAGATCGTGTAGAAACCCCCGCCGGGTGCATCAGCACCAGCCAGGCTCGGACCGAGCAGCGGCTTCACGTAGGCGCTGAGCAACGGGATCATGGTCACCTGGATCGGCACGATCTGCATCGCGAAGACCGCCACGAACAGCAGGTCCCGCCCGGGGAACTTCATCCAGGCGAAGGCGTATGCCGCCAGCGTCGCCAGCGTGATCGGGATGATCACCGACGGCAGGGTGATGACGATCGAGTTGACGAAGTAGGTCGCCAGGTCGGTGTCGCTGCCCTTGAGCACCGCCCGGTAGTTGTCCAGCGTCACGCTCGGGTGGGTGAAGAAGTTCCACCAGCCGCTGGCCTTGACGTCGTTCTCCGGGCGGAAGGACGAGATCAGCAAGCCGGCAGTGGGGATGGTCCACAAGATCGCGATGACCGCGGCGGCGAACGAGGCCCAGGGTGAGGTCAGCCGCTTCTTGGCCTCGGCCGTCGTCGTCGTAGCCGGCGAGGGGACCGCGACTGCAGCGACGGGGGTCGTGGACGCGCTCATCGTGACTCCAGCTGTCGCATCTGACGGATGTTGTAGATCACGATCGGGATGACCAGGACGAACAAGAGCGTCGCAAGAGCGGCTCCCAGTCCGGTGTTGAACGACCGGAAGCTCTGCACGTAGAACTCGTAGGCCAGGACGCTGGTGCTGAAGTTGCCGCCCGTCGTCGTGCGGACGATGTCGAAGACCTTCAGCGTCGTGATGCTGATGGTGGTGAGCACGACCACCAGCGAAGGTCGGATGCTCGGAACGGTGATGAAGCGGAACATCCGCATACCACCCACTCCGTCGAGGCGAGCTGCCTCGATGATGTCATCCGGGATCGCCTTGATCGCCGCGGAGAGCACGGTCATGGCGAAACCGGCCTGCACCCAGACCATGATGATGATGAGGAAGAACGTGTTCCACGGCTCGGTGAGCAGGAACCGGTAGGTGTCCAGACCGACCAGCTTCAAGATCTGGTTGAGCAGCCCGATCTGGGGGTTCTCGGTGGCTCGATAGTCGTAGACGAACTTCCAGATGATCGACGCACCGACCAGCGAGATGGCCATCGGCAGGAAGATCAGCGCCTTGGCCAGCTTTTCCACCCGGGCCCGGTCGATGAGGACCGCGTAGACCAGGCCGATCAGCGTCGCCAGCACCGGGGTGACGATGACCCACAGGGCGGTGTTGCGCAGCACGTTGAGCTGGTCCGAGCTCGTGAGGATCGTCTTGTAGTTGTCCAAGCCGACGAAGGAGCGGTCGTTGGCATCCTTGAAGGACTGGTAGATCGTCTTGACGGCCGGGTAGAGCAGGCCGAAGGCAATCATCACCGTCGCGGGCAGCAGGAAGGCAATGGTCTGCAGGATCTCGCCGCGACGGTTCCGCACCCGGTCGGCGAGGAAGAGGATGACGCCCATCACCGCCACAAAGGCGCCGATCGCGATGAACATCTGGACGAACTTTGCGCCAACCGACATCCGATGTGCCTCCTTGCGGAACGGACGGAGCGGGGACCAGGACTCCGGGCTCGTGGCCCGACCGGGCATGACGGCCAGGCGGCCGCCCAGGTCAGGGGGTGCGACGTTGCCGTCGCACCCCCTGATCCAGGGGTTACTACCTCACACACCGCACCACTCTGTCGAGGGTCGGCTGCGGATCAATCAGGATGCAGGCCAGGACTTCTCGATCTTGTCCAACGTGTCCTTGGTGCTCTGACCGGTGATCCACGCGGTCGACTCCTTCCAGAAGGAGCCGGCACCGACGGCACCGGGCATCTGGTCGGAGCCGTCGAAGCGGAACACCGCACTCTTGTCCTGGAAGGTCTTCGCCGACAGCTTGTCGATGTCGCTGACGAGGTTGTTGACATCCAGGCCCGTGTTGGCGCTCACCCAGCCTCCGGTCGGCGTGGCCTTGGCCTTCTCGTTGGCCCACACGTCCGAGGACAGGTAGGTCTGGAAGGCCTGGACCTCGGGCTTGTCCGAGAACGCCGCGATGAACTCGCCGCCGCCGAGGACAGGCTTGCCGTTGGCCGTGTTGGTCGGGGGCAGGTAGAAGGCGAAGACGTCACCGTCCGGAGCCACCTTGGTGCCCTTGGGCCAGAAGTTGGCGTAGAAGCTGGCCTGACGGTGCATGGCGCACTTGCCGGTTGCGACCGGCAGGCCACCGTCCTGGAAGGTCGTCGTGGCGATCGACTTGACGTCGCCGATGCCGCCGTTGACGTACTTGTCGTTCTTCAGGATTGCCCCGACGCGATCCATCGCCTCGGCGACCTTGGGGTCGTTGAAGGGGATCTCGTGCTTGACCCACTGGTCATAGACCGCAGCACCGTTGTCACGGAGCATGACGTCCTCGACCCAGTCGGTGATGACCCAGCCGGTGGCGTCGCCCGAGCCGATGCCGGCGCACCACGGCTTGATGCCGCTTGCCGCGATCGTGTCCGACAGCGTCGTCATCTCGTCCCACGTCGTGGGGACCGTCCAGCCCTTCTCCTTGAAGAGCTTGGGCGAGTACCAGACGAACGACTTCACGTTGGCCCCGAGCGGAGCGGCGTAGAACTTGCCGTCGACCGTGCCATAGCCCTTCCAGTCCTTGCCCCACCACTTGTCCACGTTTGCGGCCGTGGCAGCGGGAGCCTCCTTCACCTTGCCGGTGTCCTTGACCAGGGTGTTGAGCAGACCCGGCTGGGGGACGATCGCGATGTCCGGCGGGTTGCCGCTCTTGACGCGGACGACCAGCTGGGCCTCGAAC
>JANLYQ010000042.1:0-41294 GCA_031365725.1 Sporichthyaceae bacterium
GCGTGACCCACCTGCGCCTCATGTCCTGGAACGTGCACGGTCTGCGTGACGACGTGCCGACCCTGCGGCGCATCGTGCGTGCTGTGGACCCCGACGTGCTGTGCCTGCAGGAGGCGCCGAAGTTCCTCCGCTGGCGCGCGAAGGCCGCCGCGCTCGCACGGGAGTGCGGGTTGCTCTACCTCACCGGCGGCGGCACGACCGGCGGCACGGCACTCCTCGTCAACCTCCGCGTCGACGTGCTGCGATCAGCCGAGCTGCCGCTGTCCCGCTATGCCCTCGGCTGGCCGGACAGGGGCGTCGCTGCTGCCGTCGTACGCAAGGGAGGTACCGTCCTCGGTGTCGCAAGCCTGCACCTCCCGCTGCCCGAGGACGAGCGTCTCGCCCAGGTACGCCGGGCACTCGAGGTGTTGCGGGGCAGCGGGGCCGACCACGTGTTCGCTGCCGGCGACCTCAACGAGCGACCCGGTCACTCCGCCTGGGAGCACCTGCAGGCCGAGGGTCTGCGCGACCTTGCGCCCCGCAGCGGGCCGACCTTCCCCTCGGCCGAACCGGTCACGCGCATCGACGGCGCCTTCGCCACCGCAGGTGTCGAGGTCATCGCGCACGAGGTGGTCGACCGGCCAGGCGTCGAGCACGCCAGCGACCACCGTCCGCTGGTGGTCACCCTCGAGGTGCCGGTGGGTCAGCGGGCCTGACCGGGGCGCTGACCTTCGCGATAGGCAGGCGCCAGCTCGAGGGCGAGCTGCTCGAGGAACAGCCCGATGTCGGTGACGATGCCGCGTGCCTGCGCCGACCCACGGTCGGCAAGCTTGGTGACCGTGGCCGGGTTGATGTCGACGCACACCAACGGGATCGACGCGGGCAGGATGTTGCCGGTCGCGACCGAGTGCAGCATCGTCGCGACCATGATGGCGAAGCCGACATCGGCAAGCCCCGCGCGCATGGCTCGCTGCCCTTCGATGACGTCGGTGTAGACGTCCGGAAGTGGTCCGTCGTCGCGCACCGACCCGACCAGCACGAACAGCTTGTCGTGCATCACGAGGGAGTGCATGACGCCACCGGTCAGCACACCGGTGTCGACCGCTGCCTTGATGGACCCGGCCTTGCGGATCTGGTTGATGGCCCGGATGTGGTGCTCGTGCCCGTGCTCGACGCCGCGGCCCTGCGTCAGATCAACACCCAGCGACGTGCCGTACAGAGATGCCTCGATGTCGTGGGTGGCGAGGGCGTTGCCGGCGAACAACACGTCGACGTAGCCGGCTTCGACCAGAGCCACCATCGCCGGGGCGGCGCCGGTGTGCACGACAGCAGGTCCGCCGACCCACAGGACCTTCTTGCCCTCGGCCTTCACGTCGCGCATCTGCTCGGCGATCTGGCGCACCAGAAGGGCTTGCGGCTTCTCCGACGACACCTGGGAGTTCATGAACTCGAAGCCGCCGACACTGCGGTCGATGGCCGGTAGCGGCACGACCTTGACGCCGCTTGCGCCGCACACCAGCTGGTCGCCGGCCTTGATGTCGCTGACCGCGATCGTGCGGGCCCGGTCACCGGACACGACGATGCCGCAGTCCATCTCGGGGTGCTCGACGGGTACCCAGGTGCCCCCGAGGCGCACGACGGTCTCGAGGTTGGTGGTGGAGTAGAAGTCGTCGGGGAAGACACCGTCGCGCTCGACCGTGCGCAGCGTCGCCTCGCCCGGGTCGGTCGGGTTGACGCCGTGGGTCTGCAACCGCATCACCAGCCGCGACAGGTCGCTCTGCGCCGCCGAGCTCACCGTCAGCTGCGCGTAGGACTCGTCGGTCGGAGTCTTGCCGACCTCGAACCGGTCGATGGTGTAGTCGCCGCCGTACTCCAGGATGTCGTCGAGGACTCGGGACAGCACTCCGGAGTCGATGAGGTGGCCACGCACCTCGACGGTCTCGCTGGTCACGTGGTGCCTCCGGGTGCGGTGGGGGTGGCGCTTGTCAGACGACGGCGCCGTCGTCCGGGCCGGAGTCCGTGGGTGGACGTTCCTTCATCCGGGCGACGAGCGTCACGAAGCCTCCCATGGATGCCGCCAGAGCGAGGAAACCGGCCCTTCCGTCGAGCGGGGCGCCCAGCAGCGTCGCGAGGAGCAGCACCAGCGGGCCACCCACGGCCCCCGCCCAGGCGAAGCGACCGATGCGGTCGACCTGGGGCAACGGCGGTGGCGGTGGTGGCTCGAAGTGGTCCTCGTCGCGGGCGGGTGACGACGTCTCGGACCTCTCCTCCGGCCGTACGACGGGAGAGGTGGGGGTGTTGGCCCGCAGTACCTCGAACCCGATCGTCGGACCGTCGTCGGCCCCGGGCTGCTCATGCCCCTCGGCGGTCTCGGTGTCGAAGCCGGCGACGATGTCGGCCCAGGCCAGGTCGTCGCGCACCTCACGCAGCAGGGTGTCGGTCACCGTGCGCGCGACGTCACGTCGGGCCGAGTCGACGAAGACGCTGTCGCTCGGACCGAGCGGCGGCACCGTCTCGCCGTAGGCGCCGCGCCGACCCGGGGTGGGCGCGCTGTAGGCCGCGACCCCGGCCTGCCCGAGCCGGTCCAGCAGCTCGTCGACAAGGTGGGTGGCCACGTCGTCGAGCCGGGTGTAGGAGGGCGCCGAGAGCCCGTTGTCGCGTCGGCTCACTCCCGGCGGCCGTTCACGAGGCGGCCCGGGTGAGGCGACGTACGAAGGACAGGCTCTGCTCGATGATCACCGGCAGGTCGTTGTCGAGGGTGGCCACGTGATAGCTGTCGTGCAGCAGCACCTCTGACACATCCGTCGAGGCGACCTTGTCCAGCAGCAGCCGGGCACTGTCCGGCTCGACCACGTGGTCCTCGGTCGAGCGCAGGACGAGCAGCGGCTGGGTCACGCGGCCGAGGTCGGCGCGGGTGGCCTTCCAGAGCGCGGCGAGCTGGTGGGCCGCGCGCACCGGGATGACGTCGTAGGCCAGCTCGACCGACCCGGGCTTCTTGATGTCGCTGGCGATGCCCGGCCAGGTGGGCTTGACCAGACGCAGGACGGGCACCAGGAAGCGGTCCGGGCGCTTGGTCAGCAGACTCGGGTTGACCAGCACGAGACCGGCGATCTCCTCGCCGTGCACCTCGGCGAGCCTGATGGCGAGGGTGCCACCCATCGACAGGCCCATCACCACGACCTCGTCGCACTGCTCCCGCAGCAGAGCCAGAGCGCGCTCGACCTCGGCCACCCAGTCGTGCCAAGAGACCTGGTTGGCCTCCTCCACGGTGGTCCCGTGGCCGGGCAGCCGGGGCAGCGCGACAGTCAGGCCGGCGTCGACGAGGGCCTCGGCCCAGGCCCGCAAGCCCTGCGGGGTGCCGGTGAAACCGTGGATCAGCAGTGCGCCGGTCCGTCCGCCTTCGTGGTGGAACGCCTCGGCTCCGGGCATCAACGGCATGCCCGCATCGTCGCACGGCGGTGCGCGCATCCTCTAGTGTTCGGCTGTCCACCTGTCGCGGGGGCAGGCCGCTCGAGGAGGTCGGATTGTTCTACTGGTTCCTCAAGCGGGTGGTCCTCGGGCCGGTGCTCCGGCTGGTCTTCCGCCCTTACGTCATCGGTCTCGAGAACGTCCCCGAGACCGGGGGCGCCATCTTCGCGAGCAACCACCTGTCGTTCTCCGACTCGATCTTCCTGCCGCTGGTCGTGCCGCGGCGGATCACGTTCCTGGCCAAGGCGGACTACTTCACCGGCCGCGGGCTCAAGGGCAAGTCGACAGCGTGGTTCTTCCGAGCCGTGCGGCAGCTGCCGGTCGACCGCACCGGAGGCTCGGCGTCCGAGGGGGCGCTGCGCACCGGGCTCAAGGTCCTGCGGCGCGGCGACTGCCTGGGCATCTACCCCGAAGGCACCCGGTCACCGGACGGCCGCCTCTACCGCGGCAAGACCGGTGTCGCCCGGATGGCCCTCGAGGCCGACGTCCCCGTCCTGCCCGTGGCCATGATCGACACGGAGAAGATCCAGCCCCCCGGCAGGAGGATGCCCAAGCTCGGCTTCCGGGTCGGCATCAAGATCGGGCCGGCGTTGAGCTTTGCCCGCTACGAGGGCATGGAGGACGACCGGTTCGTCCTGCGTTCGATCACCGACGAGATCATGTACGAGCTGATGGACCTCTCCGGGCAGGAGTACGTCGACATCTACGCCCAGGCCGCCAAGGACAAGATCAAGGCGGACAGGGCCGACAGGGCCGACAAAGCCGGTAAGCCCGACCCCATCGATCCTGATGCCGGCGTTGCCGGCGTTGCCAGCGATGCCCGGGAGCTGCCGGCGTCCGGCTCGGGCGTGCTCCCGGAGCACCCCCCGGCCGCCTGACCCGTGGGCATCGACACGGCGCTCTGGCGGGCGCTGGCCGTCTTCCGTACCCTCGGCCTGCTCTACGCGCTCGCGGTCTACCTCCGGCGGTACGACGAGTACGCCCACCCGCTCGGCGGGTGGCTGGTGCTGGCGCTGATGGCGGCCTGGACCGCCACGACAGCCGTCGTCTACGACCGGCCGGCGCTGCGGAGATGGCCCGTGCTGGGCCTCGACCTCGCCCTCGCGATGGGCGCGGTCGCCGCAGGCCGCTGGCTCGACGCCCCGGACCGCATCGCCGGCGGCGCCCAGACGTTGCCGGTGGTGTGGGCGGCTGCGCCCGTGCTGGCCTTCGCGGTCCGCGGCGGTTGGCCGGCCGGTCTGCTCGCCGCCTTCGGCGTCGGCGCCGCCGACATGGTGCACCGCGGCCAGGTCACCGTGGCGACGGCCAACAACATCGTGCTGCTGCTGCTCGCCGGCACGGTCATCGGCTACACCGTGGCGTTGGCCCGTCGGGGCGAAGCGGCGCTGGCCCGGGCACACGAGGTCGAGGCGGCGTCCCGCGAACGTGAACGCATGTCGCGCGACATCCACGACAGCGTGCTGCAGGTGCTCGCGCTCGTCGGCCGCCGGGGGCGCGAAGCCGGCGGGGAGGCCGCCGAGCTCGGCCGCCTGGCCGCCGAGCAGGAGCAGTCGTTGCGCGCGTTGGTCGGCGCCGCTCCGGAGCGGCTGCACGGTGAGGTCGACGTCCGCGCACTGCTGTCGGCGTACGCCTCAGGGACCGTCACGGTGTCGGCTCCGGCGACGCCGGTCGTGGTCGCTGCCGAGCGCGGTCAGGAGCTTGCCGCCGCGGTGGGGGCCGCTCTCGCCAACGTCGCCGCGCACGCCGGCGCAGGGGCGCGTGCGTGGGTGCTGCTCGAGGACGACGGGACTGACCTGGTGGTGAGCATCCGCGACGACGGGGTGGGGATGGCTGCCGACCGGCTGTCCTGCGCGCGGTCGGAGGGACGGCTGGGTGTGGCTTCCTCGATCGAAGGCCGGGTCCGTGACCTCGGCGGCAGCGCCACGCTGATGTCGTCGCCGGGTGCGGGCACCGAGGTCGAGCTGCGGGTGCCGGTGCGGTCGGCGGGAGGTTCGCGATGACCCGGGTGATGGTGGTCGACGACCACCCGATGTGGCGCGACGCGGTCGCACGGGACCTCGCCGATGCCGGGCACGACGTGGTGGCCACCGCCGCCGACGGCGGTGAGGCCGTACGCCGTGCGGCCGCGGTCCGACCCGACGTCGTGGTGCTCGATCTGCAGCTGCCGGTGCTCTCCGGGGTCGAGGTGACGCGTGCGCTGGTGCAGGCCGACCCTGACGTGCACGTGCTGGTGCTCTCGGCGTCGGGCGAGCAGGCCGACGTGCTGGAGGCGGTCAAGGCGGGTGCGACGGGATACCTGGTGAAGTCGGCCTCGCGGGACGATCTGCTCGCGGCAGTCGCTCGTACGGCCGAGGGTCGGGCGACGTTCACGCCGGGGCTGGCCGGTCTGGTGCTGGGGGAGTACCGCCGGCTCTCGGCCGACGATGACCAAGGCGACTCGACCGGTCGTCGGCGCAGCGCCGACGACCCCGGACTGCCACCCGTCCCGGAGCTGACTGCGCGTGAGACCGAGGTCCTGCGTCTGGTGGCCAAGGGCCTGTCGTACAAGGACGTCGCCGCGCGGCTGGTGATCTCCCACCGCACGGTGCAGAACCACGTCCAGAACACCCTCACCAAGCTGCAGATGCACAACAGGGTCGAGCTCGTGCGCTACGCCATCGAGCAGGGCCTCGACGACGACCTCGGCTGACCCCGCCGCCTCGGCTTCCCCAGACCCCTGCCTGCCGTCTGCCTTCACCTGTGACTCGCCACGTCCACCCGGTGCTGGATGGGAGGAACAATCGCTCAGGCCGCCGCTCTCCGAGCCCTGGCGCGGCGCTTGTCCTCCCGGAGGGCACCAGGTTCGGCTTGCGCGACGACGTCCTGCACCCGCGCAAGCACCCACGCCTCGCGGAACATCACCTGCTCCCAGGTGAAACGCAGCGGATGCCACCCTCCGGCGACGAGCATGGTGAAGCGGACGAGGTCACGCCCGAAGGCCGCCCGGTCGGAGTGGTAGTCGAAGCCGTCGCACTCGATGACGATGCGGCGCCGCAAGTCGCCGAGGTCCACCCGACCGACGAAGAATCCTGCGTGCCGAACTGTCACCTGAGGGACAAAGCCGGTGATGCCGGCCTGGATCAGAATCGCGCGTGTGCAGGACTCGAAGGCGTTCGCTGCGCGCGCATCGAGACAGGTGAGGCGCTCGGCCGCGCGACGCGATCCAGGGCCGCGCAAGTCCAAGACCGCGGCGTCGAGCTGACCGCGCGAGACGATGCCCATCCGCAGCGCCGAGTCGCCGACGGACAACGCCAGTCGCAAGGTCCCGTCACGGAGGCAGTCGACGACCGTGCGCAGCGGAGTCGTCACGTCACCGACAACTTCGCTGGCGGTCACGTCGCGATAGAAAAGGGTCACTCCCTCGTGCTCACCGCGGTGGGCGCGCCGGCGGACGGTGATGTGCAAGGCCTCGGGCTCCGGTGGCACCGCAAGGCCGTGGTGCACCGCAGCCGTCAGATGTGACCTGACGCCGCAGAGCCGACCCGCTTCGACTCGGCCGAGGTCGGTGTCGCGGACGAAGTAGAACGACCCGACACGTCCGATGTCGCCGGCCGCCCGCGCCGACTTGATGGCACGCCAGCCGACATGACCGCGCAGCTCCTTCCAACGGGCCGAGCCGCCGACCGCGAGCAGCACGTGCACGACGGAGAGCGCGGACGGGTCGCCAGCGGCGTCGGGGACCTCGACCGCGTCGAAGTCGTGCAGCACATTGGCGCCGTCGTCCTCCGGACAATGGTGTCCAGCCATGTCGCCAGGGCTATCTGGTTCGTCACGCATCGAGTGAGTAGTCACAGTCACGACACTGCAACCAATCAGGGTCCGGACGGGCCGTGGCCACTCATCTGTGGACAAGTCAGGGTGTTGGGTACGTGTGCACGGTGCCGCAGGGGAGGAACAACGGCTCATCCGGCAGCGAAAACCCCCGGTTTGTGAGGTTGTTCCTCCCGGACGGCACCGGCGAAGGTCGGCGGCGGAGGGTCGTGGCGGCAGGGGAGTCGACGGAGGACGGCGGTGCGGAGTCGCGGCGAGATCGTTGTGCGCAGGGTGCATCCGGTCGCGACACGACGCACGAGCGCCGATCAGGTCGCGTAGGAAGTGCATCCGATCCGAGGCAGGCCAAGGAATCCCGGGAACATCCTGTTCCTACTGCTCGAGGAGAAACGCATGTCAGCCGTACGTCGCCTCACTGCACTCGCTGCCTCTCTCACCCTTGCGGCGGGTGTCGCGGTCGTCGCCGCGCCCGCCAGCTCGGCCGCGACCCACAACCGTTCGCTGGCCAAGGTGCTGACCTCCGATGGCAACACCTTCGACCACAACAGCCGCGACTTCGACAACGTCACGCAGGCCGTGCTCGCGGTTCTCGCAGCCAAGCCCGCCTCGCCGGTCGGCGTACTTACCAAGGGCGGCACGCCGGTGACCGCCTTCATCCCCACCGACCAGGCGTTCCGCATCTTCGCCTACGACCTCACCGGTAAGTGGATCCCCAAGGAGAAGGCCCTGTTCGCAGCCGTCGCCTCGCTCGGCATCGACACCGTCGAGACGGTCCTGCTCTACCACGTCATCGCCGGCAAGACGATCCTCGCCAAGGATGCCCTCAAGGCAGACGGTGCCGCACTGACCACCGCTCAGGGTGGCGCCATCACCGTCGACGTCCTCGCCCCCGGCTGGCCCGTCATCCGTCTGCAGGACCTCGACCCGAACGACGTCGACCCGTTCACGATCCCGAAGCTGCTCGACATCAACAAGGGCAACAAGCAGGTCGCGCACGGCATCAGCTTCGTGCTGCGCCCCGCCGACCTCTGACCGACAGCACCAGCTAGGCAGTTCAGAACAAGCCGGCTCAGCCGGAGGGGTGGGGCGTCTCCTCGACGTCCCACCCCTTCGCGCGTTCGACCGCACGTCGCCACCGTCGGTAGGACGATGCCCGGGCGGCCTCGTCACCGGTCGGCTCGAAGCGTCGATCCATCCGCCACGTCAGCGCGAGCTCGTCGGTCGACGCCCACACGCCGGTGCCGAGGCCCGCGAGGAAGGCGGCGCCGAGGCCGGTGGTCTCGAGCACGTCGGGGCGTTCGACCCCCATGCCGAGAGTGTCGGCCTGCAGCTGCATCAACAGGTTGTTGGCTGAGGCTCCACCGTCGACTCGCAGTGTCGTGATGCGCGGCAGCAGGGACACCACGTCACGTACCTCGAACGCGATCGCATCGAGAGTGGCCCGCACCAGATGTGCCCGGGTCGTGCCCCGGGTGATGCCCAGCACGGTGCCGCGCGCGGTCGGGTCCCAGTCAGGCGCGCCGAGCCCGGTGAGTGCCGGCACGAACACGACGCCAGCACTGTCGGGCACGGTCGCCGCCAGTGCCTCGGACTCCGAGGCCTTGCCGATGATCGCGACCCCGTCGCGCAGCCACTGGATCGCTGAGCCGGTCACGAAGATCGCGCCCTCGAGGGCATAGGTCAGCTCGCCGGACGGGGCCATCCACGCCACGGTCGAGAGCAACCCGTCGGCCGAGCGCTCGATCGTCGTCCCCGTGTTGACGAGCACGAACGACCCGGTGCCGTAGGTGCACTTCGACTCCCCGACCCCGAAGCACGCCTGCCCGAACAGCGCGGCCTGCTGGTCACCGGCGACGCCCGCGATCGGTAGGTCGAGACCGAGGAACGCGTCCCGAGAGGTGCGGCCGACCTCGCCGTACGACGGCACGACCTCAGGCAGTGCGTCGATCGGCACGTCGAGCAGCTCGCACAGCTCGGGCGACCAGGAGCCGGTCGTGATGTCGAGCAGCAGAGTGCGTGACGCGTTGGAGGCATCGGTCACGTGCCGCGCGCCACCGGTGAGTCGAGCGACGAGATAGCTGTCGACGGTGCCGACCGCGACGGCGCCGGAGGTGACACCGGCCCAGGCGGACGGGTCGTGCTCGGCGAGCCAGGTCAGCTTGGTGCCGGTGAAGTACGGGTCGAAGCGCAGCCCGGTCAGCTCGCGGACGCGACCCTCGGTGCCGGCCTCGCGGAGCCGGTCGCATACCCCGGCCGACCGGCGGTCCTGCCACACGACCGCACGTCGCGGTGCGGCCAGGGTGCTGCGGTCCCAGAGCACAGCGGTCTCGCGCTGGTTGGTCAGCCCGACGGCGGTGACCCCGTGCCGAGGGCCGGCCACACTCAACGCCTGCCGACATGCTGAGAGCGCCGCCTGCCAGATCGCCTCCGGTTCGTGCTCCACCCAGCCGGGCCGCGGGAAGTGCTGCGGAAACTCTTCGTAGCCCCGGGCGGTGACCCTGCCCGACTCGTCGACGACCAGCGCGGTGACACCTGTAGTGCCGGCGTCGATGGCAAGGACAGGCATGCTGCTACACCCCTGGACCGGTCGTCGGGAGCGGCCGTCCGTCGGTCGAGAAGGTCATCCTCGGACCCTAGCCCGGCACGTAGGGTCCTCCGCATGAGAATCGGAGTGCTGACCGGTGGTGGCGACTGTCCCGGCCTGAACGCGGTGATCCGCGCCGTGGTGCGCAAGGGGGTGACGGTCTACGGCCACCAGTTCGTGGGTTTCCGTGACGGTTGGCGGGGGCCGATCGACGGCACCACCACGCCGCTCGGGGTCAACGAGGTGCGCGGCATCCTGCCCCGTGGCGGCACCATCATCGGCTCGTCGCGCACCAACCCGTTCAAGATCGAGGGTGGTGTCGAGGCCATCGAGGCCAACCTCGCCAGGCTCGGCATCGACGCCCTGATCGCGATCGGCGGCGAGGACACCCTCGGTGTCGCCACCAAGCTTCACGAGCACGGTGTGCAGGTCGTCGGTGTGCCCAAGACCATCGACAACGACCTCAACGCCACCGACTACACCTTCGGCTTCGACACCGCGGTCAACATCGCGATGGAAGCCATCGACCGGCTGCACACGACGGCTGAGTCCCACCACCGCGCGCTCATCGTCGAGGTGATGGGACGCCACGCCGGCTGGATCGCGCTGCACGCCGGCATGGCCGGTGGCGCCAACGTCATCCTCATCCCCGAGGTCCCCTTCGACATCGACAAGGTCTGCGCCTACGTCGAGTCGCGTTTCGAGAGCCACTACGCGCCGATCCTCGTCGTGTCCGAGGGCGCGACCCCGGCTGAGGGCACGATGACGCTGACCGACGGTGAGCTCGACTCCTTCGGGCACGTGCGTCTCGGCGGCATCGGCGGTGTGCTGGAGAAGGAGATCGAGAAGCGCACCGGCAAGGAGGCCCGCACCACCGTGCTCGGCCACATCCAGCGAGGCGGTACACCGACCGCTCGGGACCGTTGGCTGGCCACGCGGTTCGGGCTGCACGCGATCGATGCGGTCAACGACGGAGACTGGGGCACGATGGTCGCGCTGCGCGGCACCGAGATCGACCGGGTCCCGCTCGGGGATGCGACAACGGTGCTCAAGCTGGTCGATCCACACCTCTACGCCGAGGCCGAGGTCTTCTTCGGGTGACCTGCACCGCGACGTCATGCCGACCGTAGGCTGGCGGGCGTGACCCGCCCCGCCACCCAACAGCCGGACTGGCCCGACCAAGCCGTGCTCGACGAGGTCACGGGTGCCTTGAGGCTGCTTCCTCCACTGGTCTTCGCCGGCGAGTGCGACGCACTCAAAGAACGCATGGGCGCGGTGGCCCGCGGCGAGGCGTTCCTGCTGCAGGGCGGGGACTGCGCCGAGACGTTCGTCGACGCGACTGCCGACATCATCCGAAACAAGATAAAGACGTTGCTGCAGATGGCGGTCGTGCTCACCTACGGCGCGCAGGTGCCGGTGGTCAAGGTGGGCCGCATGGCGGGGCAGTACGCCAAGCCGCGCAGTGCCGAGACCGAGACCCGTGACGGTGTCACGTTGCCGGCATACCGCGGTGATGCGGTCAACGGTCTTGCCTTCACTCCTGAGTCGCGTGCGCACGACCCGCACCGACTGATGCGGGTGTACAACTCCTCGGCGGCGACGCTGAACCTTGTGCGAGCGTTCACCCAAGGCGGTCTCGCCGACCTGCGCGAGGTGCACTCGTGGAACTCCGGGTTCATCGCGGCCTCGGCGGCTCATCAACGCTATGACGCGATGGCGCGCGACATCGACCGGGCACTGGCCTTCATGGCGGCCGCAGGTGTCGACCCGGCGGCGTTCCGCACGGTCGACCTGTACTCGAGCCACGAGGCGCTGCTGCTCGACTACGAACGCGCGCTGACCCGCATCGACTCGCGCACGGGTCAGGCCTATGACGTGTCAGGGCACCTGGTGTGGATCGGTGAACGCACCCGCGACATCGACGGTGCGCACGTGGAGTTCGCGGCGTCGATCCGGAACCCGATCGCGGTGAAGGTCGGGCCGACGACGTCTCCGGACGACGTTCTCGCGTTGATCGCACGGCTCGACCCGGACCACGAGCCGGGACGCCTGACCTTGGTCAGTCGGATGGGTTGCGGCCGGGTGCGGGACGCGTTGCCGCCTCTGGTCGAGAAGGTGACGGCGAGCGGTGCAACCGTGGCCTGGGTCTGCGATCCCTTGCACGGCAACACCTTTGAGGCACCGGATGGGCACAAGACCCGCCGCTTCGACGACGTCGTCGAGGAGGTGCATGGCTTTTTCGAGGTGCACCGCTCTCTCGGCACCCACCCCGGTGGTGTGCACGTCGAGCTGACCGGCGACGACGTCACCGAGTGCCTCGGTGGCGCGAGCGAGATCGGTGAGGTCGACCTGCCGATGCGCTACCAGACCGCGTGCGACCCACGGCTGAACCACTCACAGTCCCTCGAGCTTGCCTTCCTCGTGGCGGAGATGCTCGCGGCACGCTGACCGTCTTCGGGTATCCACGAGACGTGTCCGCGGGACATCGCCGCCGTGACGCATCGCGCCTCTTTCGTCACCCCGCGTGAACCTTCGGCAAAGATGGTGCAAAGCCTTGCTGTGACGGGCAATGATCTGTTTCCGGGCCGTCACCGTCGGCCGTGCGGGGGGTGGTTCACGATGGGGATCTGGGGTCGTCGGCAGGTGCGACCGGATGACGGTCGCGCGCCGCAGGTCATCGACCTGCGAGAGGCGTTGCACGCCGCCGGCAAGTCGCGCCCCGCGCGTCCTGGACACCTCGCCGTGCCGATGCCTCGGGGTTTGCCGCGGGCCTCCGAGCAGCCGCTGCGCTTGCCCGCGTCGGCACCGATGACTGAGCCCACGCCACCCGAGCCCACGCCACCGGCGGCCGGTGCGGATCCGGTCGGCCAGGACGACGACCAGCCGCACCTGTCGTCGTACGAGCGACTGGCGTGGGGGGACTTCAACGCCCGGTTGGCTCGGGCTCGGCAGGACCTCGGCCGGATCGCCGACGAGCGCCCGTTCACCCTCCTGCCTCCCGCTGTCCCGGTGGCGGCGGCCCCGACGGCGGCGGAACCCGTTGCTGCCGAACCTGTTGCGCCCGAACCCGCTGCGCCCCTCGTCGATGCACCGGACTCGGCTGATGCGGTCGAGGCGATGGACGACCACCCACGCCGCAGCGCGACACCGTGGTTGCTCACTGCTCTCGCAGCAGCGGCGGTCGGAGGAGCGGGGTACTGGGCGGCCGGGCACGCCGGCGGCTCGATGTTGGTGAGCAAGGGCAGTGCTGCGTCGAGCGCCACGACGACAGCACCCGCGGTGACCTCTGCTCCCTCGGCGACCGGCTCGGGACCAGCGCGGTCGGTGGCGGCTGCCGGGCCAGCCGCCCAGGCCGACATCGGCACCTCGCTCGCGCAAGCCTGGGCGTGGCTCGCGGCCAGCAGCGCATCGGGCGCCCGGGTGCTGGTCCCGACCGACCTGTTGCAGGCCGCGACGACCGGTCTGCCCGGTCGCGCCGTGGTCAGTAACGCCGGTGCCTCCGCCGGTCCGCCACAGATCGTGGTGGCCCCGGCCGACCGGTTCGCCAGCGTGACCGCGGGACTCGCCACGCGGCCGGTTGCGCGCTTCGGCGCCGTCGAGGTTGCGCAGGTGTTGCCCTCACCGGCGGCCGCCGCGGCCGACCGTGAGGCTCGTGTGCAGGCCGCGGTCGACCTGCTCGCCAACCCGGCGGTGACGGTGACGGCGCCGGCGCGCGTGGCCATGGGCTCGGGGACCGTCGACGAGCGGTTGCTTGTCGTCATCGCCGGGCTCTCGATCGACCACCAGGTCTCCGTCGATGTCGGTCCGGCCGACCCGGGGGCAGTCCCTGGCGCACTGCTCCGGACGCTCGTCGTGGCAGTCGATGGCGACATCGGCGCCACCACGCTCACGAGGTTCGTCAATGCCCAGAGTCCTGCGCTCGTGCCTCAGTCGGTCGCCCGGGCGCCTGGCCCGGGCGGCGTACTGAGCTACACCGTTCCCACGCCGGAGGGTCTGCTCGACGGCGCCGGTTTCCCGACCGTCACGAGCTAGGGAGAGACATGACCACATCGCCCGCACCGGCCAGTCGCCCACGTCCGGCCCGCTCGCCTGTCGCCGCGCCGCCACTGCTGCGCGTGCTCGTGGCGATGTTGCTCGGAGGCGGGCTGCTCGTGCTGGTCGCTCCTGGCAACGCGCTCGCGGCCAGTCGCCCGGGCTATGTGCGCCTTGCGCACCTCTCACCGGACACCCCGCAGGTCGACGTCTGGCTCACGTCCTTCCGCGGCCACAGCTTCTCCAAGGTCCTGCCCGGGGTGGGCTACGGCGCCCTCTCGACCTACCAGCGGCTCGCTCCGGGCGTCTACTCCGTCGCCATGCGCCCTCCCGGCGGCAGCGGCTCCAGCGACCCGTTGATCCGTACAACGGTCCGGGTGCAGTCCGGCAAGGCGTACACCGTCGCTGGGGTCGGCCGGAACTCCGACCTCGCTCTGAGGGTCCTCACCGACGACCTCAGTCGGCCGCCGTCGGGTCAGGCGCGGGTGCGAGTCGTGCAGGCCAGCTCACTGGTGCCGCTGGTCGACGTCGCCACCACGACGGGTCTGTCCATCGCCTCCGGCGCGCGCTTCCCGTCGACCACGGCCTATGCCGACGTGCCCGCTCAGCAGTGGACTCTGCGTGCGACACCACGAGACTCCTCGGCGCAGGCGGCTGAGCAGACGGTCCAGGTGCAGGCAGGCGGGATCTATACCGCGCTCGTGCTCGACAACGGCTCCTCCGGCCTGCAGCTGCAGGTCAAGGTGGACGCTGCCGGTTCCTCGACCACACCGCTCGGCTCGGTCGACACCGGACTTGGCGGTGCTGCCGGGCTCACGCGCCCGGACGCACCCTCTTCCCTGGGTCGGCTGCCGGTCGGTGTGCTGCTGGTCGGCCTGGTCGGCCTGGTCGCCGGCGCGGTCCTCCTGGTGGCGCGGCGGCCGTCGACCCGCGCCCGGTGAGGTCGTCAGCGCCGGCGTCGTCGGCGCTGCTCGTGCTCGCGCTGCTGTTCGGGGCAACCGGATGTGGCACCCCGGCTGCCCGCCGTACGGCGGCCGGCCCGGCAGTCGCGGGGCGCTCGTCCGCGTTGGTGCCCCCGGCCGACCCACCCACGCCAGCATCGGCGGCGACACCGTCGGCGTCGAGTGGGCCGGACTCGTCGTCGGGCGCGGCCGGCACCGTGCCCGGCGTGATCGCCGTTGCCCCCGACGCGCCGAGCTCGTCGGCAGGCACTGTGCTGCCGACGCGGCTGCGCATCCCTCGGATCGGCCTCTCGGAGCCGCTCGAGCAACTCCGGGTTGACGCCCATGACCACCTGCGCCCGCCGGTCGACCCGGCCCGACCGGGGTGGTTCCCGGGCGGCGCGGTGCCCGGCGACGTCGGGGCGGCAGTCATCGCCGGCCACCGCGACTCGTTGCGCGGACCGGCGGTGTTCTGGCGGCTGACCGACCTGCGCATCGGTGACCGGGTGACGGTGGCTCGGTCGGACGGCAACAGTGTGCAGTTCCGCGTGACCGAGGTGCGCCGCGTCGATCGGGCGCGTTTCCCGACCGCCGACGTCTACGGCCCGACGCCGGACCGCACGCTGCGGCTGATCACCTGCGGCGGCAGCTACGACCATCTGCACGGGCGCTACCTCGACAACGTGCTGGTCCTTGCCCTCGCCGTCTGACCATGACTCCACCGCCCCGATGATCGACAGCTCCGAACACGCCGCCGGTGCTTGGCGTCGTACGGCGTGTGGAGAGCTGTTGATCTCTTTCGCGGAGCGCTTAGGCTCGCTGCCGATGAGCACCTCCGTGATCGACCTGCGCAGCGACACCGTCACCCGACCGACCGCGGAGATGCGGCAGGCCATGGCCGAGGCGGAGGTCGGTGACGACGTCTACGGCGAGGACCCCACGGTCCGGGCGCTGGAGGAGCGGGTTGCGGCCCTGCTGGGGCACGAGGCGGCGTTGTTCACCCCCACCGGCTCGATGGCCAACCAGCTCGGTCTCCGACTGCTCGTGGCACCCGGCCAGGAGCTGGTGTGCGATGCCGACGCCCACGTCGTGCGGGCCGAGCTCGGGGCTGCGGCTGCGCTCTCGGGCATCACCACCCGCACCTTCGCCTCGACCCGCGGCGTCATCGACGTCGAGACCGTCGTCACGATGCTGCGGCCGGACGCCGGGCCGCACCTGGTGTCGACGACGGCGGTCGCGGTCGAGAACACTCACAACTTCGGCGGCGGCACGGTGCAGCCGCTCGACTCCTTGCAGGCGCTGCGAGAGCGCACCGCCGCACTCGGGGTCGCGATGCACCTCGACGGTGCCCGGCTGTGGAATGCGCACGTCGCGACCGGCGTCCCGTTGTCGTCGTACGGCGTGCTGTTCGACACCGTGTCGGTCTGTCTGTCGAAGGGTCTCGGTGCACCGGTCGGCTCGCTGCTGGCTGCGAGCGCCGAGCGCGTCGCCGCGGCGCGGGTGTGGCGCAAACGGGTCGGTGGCGGTATGCGTCAGGTGGGGATGCTCGCCGCTGCCGGGCTCTACGCCCTCGACCACCATCTCGAGCGACTGGCCGATGACCACGAGCGAGCGCGGCGCTTTGCGGCTCTCGTCGCCGCGCAGGCTCCGGACGCCGTCGACCCGGCGCTCGTCGAGACCAACATCGTCATGCTGACCGTGCCGGACGCGCACGCTCTCGCAGCCGCCTGCCAGATGCAGGGTGTCCTGGTCGGTGTGCTCGACCGCACCCATGTGCGGGTGCTCACCCACCTCGGCGCCGGGACCGACGAGGTGGACCGTGCGGCTGGTGTGCTGGGGTCGTTGCTGTCGGCTCCGCGGCCCTAGCCGATCATCGGCACACCGTGCGGTAGGCGCCGAGGGGCGACAGGTAGGTGCGCCACTCCTCATGGGTGAGCTCGCGGCCGGCAAACTGGCAGGCAGCCCGCTGCCAGCGGCTCGGGCGGAGGTCCCACTCGAGGATTCCGCGACGACTCGGCTGGGTGAGCCGCAGCCCGTCCGGGCGGAGCGCGATCGACGGGTCACCGGAGGAGTCGATGGAGATGGGCTCGCCGAGCGGGATCCGGGCAGCGAGATCGACAAGGCGGACGCTGCCGTCCCTGCCGCGGGCGGCCAACAGCCGGCCGTCACGGCTGAAGGCGAACTGCTGCACGACCCCTGGCGTGCCCGGGACGGGCCGGCCGACGGTGTGCAGGTTCCGCGGCCGGTAGAAGCCAAGTCGTCCGTCGGAGCGGGATCCCACCACGAGCCCGCGGGGAGAGAGGGCGGCCACCGCCAGCTGCCTGCTGGCCAGCGGGCCTGCTGAGTCCGCGTCGTAGGTCGACACCTGGCCCCCGCCGCTCCAGAGCACCACCCGGCCGCCGGGGCCAAGAGCGCCGTCCCCTGAGCTGGGCTCCTCGTGGGTGCTGACGATCTCACCCGTCCGCACGTCCCAGGTGCGCCACACGGGGTGGACCTCCTCGGACCAGGCGAGCAACCGGCTGCCGTGAGCGGCCGTAGCGGTACCGAGCGGTGGTCCGCCGAGCCCGCTGTAGAAACCGCGGACCTTCCGGCCCGTCACCACGTCGAAGACGTTGGCCTCGCCGTCCTCTGTCCAGGCCACCAGCCGACCCGGCTGCTGGGTCCATACCGGCGCGACCCGATCACGCCCTAGCCGGTCGACGACGGCCGCGGTGCGCGCGGCGATCACCGTCATCGGCGGTCGGTTGTAGCTGGAGCCACCGCTGGAGATGTAGCGATCCGGTCCGCGGACCAGCAGGAGCCTGCCCCCTGCGTCGTAGCCGACGGGGTTCCCGGCGGCGCCCAATCGGCGGGTCACCGGTCCGGAGCCGTCCAGCTGCCAACGGGCCACCACCGGTTGCGTGTCGCTGAGCTCGATCAACGTGTCCTGGTCCGGTGTCATCAGCAGCGCCGACACCGCACCGTGCTGCATGTCGTAGTGGATGCCGGTGGGGTTCCCGGAGGTCAACGCCAGCGCCTCCACGGTCCCGAACCGGCCCCCGCACATCACCGCCGTCCTGACGACGGCCACGGCTCGGCACCTGCTCTCTCCCACGTCCGATGTCCAGACCGGGCGGCCGGTGGTGAGGTCCCACCGCACCACCCCGGCCGTGCCCGAGGACACCAGCACCGACTCGTCGTCGGAGAGCGCAATGGCGTTGTTGCTGGTCAGGTCCGGCGCCCCGGCGAGGCGGCGTACCTCGCGTCCGGTGCCGGGGTCGACGACGCGCAGCACCCCCACCTCCGAACCTACGAGGAGCAGACCGTCGGAGCGGAAGGTGAGCGCAGCGGTGTTCCGCTCGCCGTCGTAGGGCACCGGTGCGGACCCGATCGGTGCCAGCACGTGTACGCCGGGGGCGGTGGCCGTCACGTTCACCAGCTCGGGCAATCGCGTCCGGCCCTGCACGTCGTAGACCAGGACGACGCCGTCGCGGTAGCCGGACACGGCCACGAAGCGGGCGTTCGGGCTCACCGCGACGGCGCCGACGTTCATCGGCAGCCGGACGTCTGGCACCAGGCGCCGGCGGGTCACGGCGTCGAACACCGTCAAGGTGGCCCGGCCGCCACCCGCTGCCGGACCCTCCCACGACACCTCGGCCAGGACCGAGCCGTCCCGACTGAGGTCGATCAGTGCGCTCACGGGTGGCAGGTCCGGGGCCGGGAAGCGCGTCCGGGTCGCACCTGACTCGAGGTCGAGGACCCGCGCGATCCCGTCGACACCCACGGCGAGAAGGGTGCTGCCGTCGGGGGTGATCGTTCCCGAGGTCAGGGGGACGCGGTCGGCGGCGCTGGTGGCGTACCCGAAGCCGCTCAGCCCGGGGGCGGCGGTGAAGACCCCGAACAGGGCTCCGCGGGTGGCCGCGGACTGCGTCAGCCGGTAGGCCTGCACGGCGAGCAGCGCAGACACGTCCCGGCGCGTTGCCCGAAGCGCAAAGCTCTGTGCGATGAGCTGGTCGACGAGAGCAGCGCGGGCGGTCCGCGAGGACATCCTCCCCTGGTTCACCGCCGCGAGGGACGCGATCAGGGCCAGCACCAACGCGACGGCTGTGCCGGCGAGGGCGGTGCGCAACCTCCGGTTCTGCCTGACCTGCTGGCGGACGAGGGACGCGGCCTGCTCCGCTTGGGCCTTCGCGAACGACTCCGCGGCGTCCAGGAAGTCAGCCTCACCGGCCGTCAGCACCGGCGCAGCAGACCGACGCCAGTCAAGGGTCGACGCGAGCCGGGCTCCGCGATAGAGCTCGCTGTCCGGTCGGCCGCGGAGCTGCCAGTCCTCGGTTGCCACCGTGAGATGCCGGAGGGTGGCCTGGCCCGCGGCGTCGTCGTCCAGCCAGGACCGTAGCCGCGGCCAGGCCCGCACGACGGCCTCGTGCGCGACCGTGGCGGTCGCCCAGTCAGTGGTCACCAACCGGCAACGGGCGAGCAGGTCGAGCGCCTGTTCGCGCTCGGCGTCGCCTCTGAACGAGGCGAGCGTCAACCGGGCGGCCGCCGGCTCGCCGCCGGCAGTCAGCGTGACCAGTCGCAACAGCAGGGCGCGCACGGTGATTTGCTGCTCTCGCGGCAGCGATGCCCACATCCGCTCCGCGGACTGGGCGACGGCGCCGCGGATCCCGCCGCTCGCGCGGTAGCCCTCCACCGTCAGGACGCCGGCCTCGCGCCGCTCCCAGGTCTCGGCCAGCGCGTGCGAGAGCAACGGAAGGGCGCCGACCTCGCCCTCGACCTCGCGCACCAGCAGGTCGACCAGGCCGGCCTCGATCCGTAGCCCCGCCTGTCGCGCCGGCCCTTCGATGGCCGCCGAGAGGTCCTGGCTGCTCATCGAGGTGACCAGGTACAGCCCGCGCTCGACCAGCCGGGCCATGGCTGCCGACAGGGTGAAGCCACCGACCTGGTCGGCCCGGACCACGAGCAGCGCAGACCGGCCGGACCCGACCAGCGCGGCCACACCGTCCAGGAAGCCCCGTACGACATCGGTGTCCCTCCCGCCGGTGAACAACTCCTCGAGCTGGTCGACGACCACGACCAGGTCCCGGCCCGGTGCGGAAACCGCACCCGCCAGCGCGGCTCCGGGCTCGGCCCCGGGGGTGATGACAACGACCTGGTGCCCCGATCGCTCGAGCCGCGGGATGACCCCGGCGCGCACCAGCGAGGACTTGCCGGACCCCGACGGGCCGGCCACCACCAGCAGCGACGAGTAGCGCAGCACGCGGACGCAGGCGGCGACCTCGTCGTCGCGACCGAAGAACCGGTCGGCGTCGCCACGGTCGTAGACGAGGAGACCCTGGTACGGGCAGACGCCGAGGTCCGGCGGCGCGGCAACTGCAGGGGCCGCCAGGGCGGTGTCGTGGGTGAGGATCGCCCGCTCGAGCTCGACCAGCGGTTCTCCTGGGTCGAGGCCGAGCTCGTCCTGCAGCACCCGGCGGGCCCGCCGCAAGGCTGCCAGCGCGTCAGCCTGCCGGCCGGACCGGTACAGCGAGAGCGCCAGCAGGTGCCATCGGGTCTCGCGCATCGGCTGCGCCGCCACCTGGGCGGTCGCGTCCGCGACAATGTCGTGACCGGCCGCGGCCCGTTGGGCGAGCTGCAGCTCCTGGGCTCCCAGCCGCAGCTCGTCCAGTCGGACCGCCTCGGTGCGCCCGTCGGGCCAGCCCTCGAGGTCGGGCAACGCCTGGCCACGCCAGAGGCCCAGCGCCGAACCGAGGACAGCGGCAGCGCGGTCATGCTCGCCGGCTGCAGACAGCGACCGGCCCCGCGCGACCAGCGCCTCGAAGCGACGTACGTCGATCTCGTCGTCGGAGAGCGTCAGTCGGTATCCGCCGCTGGTGGTCTGCACGGCGTCGTGGCCCAGCGCGCGGCGCAACCGAGCCACGCAGCCCTGCACCACCTTCGGCCACGAGGGCGGCGGTAGCCCGCCCCACAGGGCGTCGGCGAGCTGCTCGGCAGAGAGCACATCACCGGAGCGGACCGCCAGCGCCGAGAGGACCACGCGGTCCCGCGGGGAGAGCAGCCCGACACCGTCCACCTGCAACGGTCCGAGCAGCGACACGGCCACAGCCTGACTGTGCGCGGTCGTTGATACCGCGTCAACGGCGCCGATACCCCGCTGATACCGCGACGGGGGCGCCGCCGATACCACCGGGTCGCAGGCTGCCGCTGTCCGGCACCTCGCCGGGCACCACAGCACCGGAGGCCATCATGAGCACCAGCCGAATCTCCGCCCGCCGGCTCGTCGTCGTTCTCGTCGCCGCGGCCCTGACGGCAGCGTCGGGAATCGTGACCGCCGGCGCGGCAGCCGCCGACGGTCGTTCCGCGGCGGACGACTACGTCGCCTGGCTTGTCGAGAGGCACACCGCGAGCCAGCCGTACTCCCAAGCCGAGGACTACGTCCGCACCCTCGTGTTCTGGCACCAGCACCCGGACTGGAACCTCGGATCGTGAGGTCGGTCAGCGCGCGGACGGCGACGCCGTCTCGGCGGCGTTGGCCGGCCGCCGGCCGAGCAGCGGCGGCAGCTGACGCACGGCCGCAGCCAGCGATCGCAGGTCGTCGTCGACGAGCGCCTGGGGTCCGTCGCACAGCGCCTGCTCGGGGTGCGGGTGCACGTCGACGATGATGCCGTCGGCGCCGACCGCGATGGCCGCGCGCGACAGCGGCACCACGAGGTCGCGACGGCCGCCGGAGTGTGACGGGTCGACGATGACCGGAAGGTGCGAGAGCCCGTGCGCCACCGGCACCGCACTCACGTCGAGGGTGTTGCGGGTCGCGGTCTCGAAGGTGCGGATGCCCCGCTCGCACAGCACGATGTCGAGGTTGCCGCGCTGGGCGATGTATTCCGCGGCCATCAACCATTCGTCGATGGTCGCCGACATGCCGCGCTTGAGCATCACCGGCTTGCCGCACTGGCCGACCGCCTGCAGCAGGCCGAAGTTCGCCATGTTGCGGGTGCCGACCTGCAGCATGTCGGCGTAGGACGCCACCAGCTCGACGTCGTGCGCGTCGACGACCTCGGTGACGATCGGCAGCCCGGTCTCCTCGCGCACGTCGGCGAGGATCTTCAGCCCCGCCTCGCCCAGCCCCTGGAAGGCGTACGGCGAGGTGCGCGGCTTGTAGGCGCCACCGCGCAACAGGGTGGCTCCGGCGGCCTTTGCCATCTCGGCGGCCTCGAGGGTCTGCTGCGGCGTCTCGACCGCGCACGGCCCGGCAATCAGGGTGAAGGTGTCCGGCCCGATCGGCACGCCGCGCACCAGCACGGTCGACATCTGTGGGTGGTTGGTGCGGCTGACCAGCTTGTAGGCCGCGGACACCCGCACCACGTCGGCCACCCCGGGCATGCCGCGCAGGTTGAGCCCGGAGAAGGTCTCGACGTCGCCGATCAGCCCGATGATGGTCCGGGTGACACCCCGGCTGACGAAGGCCTCGCCGCCGGAAGCCTCGACCCGGGCGACGACCCCGTCGACCTCGTCGGCGCTGGCGGCTGGCTGCATGACGACGACCACGCCACGAGGGTACGGCGATGAGCGTGGCCGGCCATCCGCCGTCCGTCAGTCAGGATCGGCCCGCGGTAGCGGCGAACACACAGAAGGTGCCCGCAGCAGCCAGTGCCGCGCTCATCACGAGACGCGAGGTGGGGCTTCTGTGTGCTGGTCGGTACGCCGACGAGTCAGAAGACGTACACGGTGACGTTCTCGCCCTCGGGGAGCTTTTCGCCGCCGCCGGGGTTCTGGCTGCGCACGATGCCCGGGCCGCCGGGGACCTGGATCACCGACGAGCCCAGCCGCAGCGCCGCCAGGGCCGTCTGCGCCTCGCCCAGCGTCTTGCCGCCGAGGTCGGGCACCACCACCAGCGGCGGCCCCTTGGAGACGACAATCGTGACGTCGGTGCCCTTGCCCGCGGTGCCCTTGGTGGCGGGCGGACTCTGGCTGATCACCGAGCCCTTGGGAACGGTGCGGTTGTACTTCTCGGTGGCCTTGGGCACCAGCTGGGCGGCGGTGATCGCGGCGCTGGCCTGATCGGCCGGCTTGCCGACCACGTCGGGCAGCGGCACCGGCTCCAGGCCCTTGCTCACCACGAGCTGGACGGTCTGGTCGCGCTTGAGCAGCTGACCAGCCGCAGGCACGGTCGAGATCACGGTGCCCTCGGCCGCCTTGTTGTAGCGCTTGACGACCGGGGCCACCGACAGGTGGTTGCCGGCCAGCATGGTGCGGGCGACGTCCTCGGTGCGGTTGACCAGCTCGGGCACGGCGTAGCGCTCCGGGCCCTTGGAGAGCACCACTGCGATGGTGCCGCCCTTGGCGATGCTGCTGCCCGCGTGGGGCTTGGTCTCGACCACGACACCCTTGAGCGCGACCTCGCTGAAGGCCTGGCCGGTGACGCGGACCTTGAGCCCGTCGGCTCGCGCCTTTGCCACGGCGTCGGCCTGGGCGAGCTTGAGCAGGCTGGGGGTGGTGATGCGGCTCAACGGGCCGGCCGCGAACAACCACGCGCCGATCGAGAGGGCAAGCGCCAACAGCAGGATCAGCCCCAGCGCGATCGGGCCACGACGGCGACGCCGACGGCGCACATCGTGCGCGGCCGAGGCCGACAGCGGTCCGGTGTCGCCGCGTCGGGCAGCGACCGCCGCCGCGGGCGCCATGCCCGCCGTGCCGACGAGAGCTGCTGGTTGTCCTGGCGGCGGCGTAGCCCCCGCCCGCCCGGTCGTCGTACGCGAGGTGAGATCGACGACCATCGTGTGGTCGGGGCCGCCGGTGGCCGAGCCGAGACCCGGGCCGAGCGCGTCCAGCTCGGCGTCGGACATGGCCCGTCGGGCCGAGACGACCTCGTGGTGGAAGCGGCGCGCGTCCGAGGGCCGACGGTCCGGGTCGCGATCGGTCGCGCGGGCCACCAGGTGGTCGAGCTCCGCGGGGAGTCCGGCCACTGCGAGGGACGGCGCAGGCACGTCGTCGTGCACGTGCCGGTAGGCGATCTGGATCGCGGTCTCACCGTCGTAGGGCTTGGCCCCGGTGAGCATCTCGTACAGCAGGATGCCGGCCGAGTAGACATCGGAGCGCGGGTCGGCGACGCCGCGGGTGACCTGCTCGGGGGAGAGGTAGGCGACGGTGCCCATGACGACCCCGGATGCCGTCGTGTGGTTGTTGGCCTCGCTGATGGCGCGGGCGAGCCCGAAGTCGGCCACCTTGACGTCGGCGTCCTTGTCCGAGATGAGGACGTTCTCCGGCTTGACGTCGCGATGGATCAAGCCGGCCTGGTGGGCGGCACCGAGCGCGGCGAGCACGGGCTCGAGCACGTCGAGCGCCTGCCGGGGGCTGAGCCGGCGCTCTCGGCGGATCAGGTCGCGCAGGGTCTGCCCGCGGACGAGCTCCATCGCCAGGAAGACGTGTCCCTGGTCGGCGCCCTGGTCGTAGACCGCGACCACGTTGGGGTGGGAGAGCCGGGCGGCCGCGTGCGCCTCGCGGATGAAGCGGGACACGAACTCGTCGTCGTCGGCGAGGCTTGCATGCATGACTTTCAGCGCGATCGTGCGGTCCAGCCGACTGTCGTGAGCCTCGTAGACCACAGCCATGCCACCGCG
The DNA here is from genome assembly GCA_031365725.1 of Sporichthyaceae bacterium. Lineage (GTDB taxonomy): Bacteria > Actinomycetota > Actinomycetes > JACCUZ01 > JACCUZ01 > JANLYQ01. The sequence goes on from JANLYQ010000042.1 coordinate 24,411, forward strand.
CGCCAGGCGCCGTCCGACCCGGTAGCGCCCGTCGAGCAGGCGACCGACCAGAGGGTCGCTGACGGTCGTGTCCACGCGAGGAGTCTACGGGGGAGGCTGCCTCGGGCCCGGTTCTGACGCGCTGCCCACGCTCAGCGGAAGCGCGCCCGGAGTGCCATGACGTTGTCGACGTATCGCTTGGTGTCGGGGAACATGCCGTGCGCCCGCACTGAGGCCAGGCCCTGGTAGTAGCCGGCCACTGCCTGGCGTTCGCTGCTCGCGGAGTGGGTCAGGACGCGCAGCAGGACGACGCCGGTGGTGGCGTTGTCGTGGGCGTTCAGCGGGTCGAGCCGGCGACCGACGACACCCGAGATCCAGTCCGAGGTGGCCGGCAGGACCTGCATCGCCCCGACCGCGTCGGCCACGGACACGACGCCCATGTTCCAACCGGACTCCTGATAGCTCACGGCGAGGGCCAGCGAGGGGCTCACGCCGTTGGCGCGGGCGCTGGCGGCAATGATCGCGCGCATGCCGTCGCGGCTGGGGAGCCCGCGGGTGCCCAGCGCCGCGCGGTGCCGTGCGGCGGACCCCACGACCGCCGAGGAGTACGTGCGACCAGCGAAGGTGTTGCCGGGGTTGGCGGTGGCATGGCTGCGGCTGCTGCCGGTGGTCCCGCCGTGGCCGCGGGGGATGCGCAGTGTCTGACCGAGGAGCACGAGGTTGTTGCGGGGGAGGCGGTTGGCCCGGGCGATGACCGACTGCGCGACGCCGTAGCGAGCGGCGATGCCCGACAGCGTGTCGCCTGCAACGACCTTGTGGAAGTCGGTCGACGAGCCGCCGGTCGTGCTGGCCGTCGTGGCTCCCGGCACCCGCAACGAGGACCCGGCGTAGATGAGGTTGCCGTTGCCCGGCAGATGGTTGGCTTGCACCAGCCGCGCGACAGTCGTGTGGTACCTCGCGGCGATGCTCGAGAGCGTGTCGCCGGACCTGATCGTGTAGAGGCCCCACCCGGGGGAGCCTGCGGTCACGAGGGCGGCGACGAGGACCGGGGCACCGAGGTTGCGGGCCCAGCGGACGGCGGTCGGCAGGTGGCGCATGAGTGGAAGCGGTCCTCACGGTCGGGGCACAAGGGTCACGTGCTGCGACCGTCGATACTGCCGTGACTGGTGGGACTCGTGGGACGTGAGAGTGCTTGTGGGGCGGTTTGTTATCGGTTCGTGGTACTACACTGCTGTCATTCAGCCTGACGCTCAGGCACCCGGCACGAAGGTGACTCTGCTGGCGGCATACGTGCCGGCCGCCACGGCGAGGACGAGCAGGGCACCGACCAACACGGCGGCAACGGCCGAGCCCCGCATCATCGGAGTCGAACCGGTGCGCACGGCCGGTAGGGCGGCGAGCACACCCAGCAGGGCGAACAGTCCGACACCTCCGGTGGCGTAGAGGAAGCTGGCCATCGGCGACGAGGGCGTGGTCCCGCTGTTCTGGAGGAGGAGTTGCATGGCGAGGAACTCCGGCAACGCGAGGAGCAGGCCGCCGACCACCAGCAGAACACCCGTGACGGTCCGGGCTTCTGGCGTCAGCAGCGATGGACCACTCATGACGCCGCCATCGCCGTGATCGGCGTGATCGGCGTGATCGGCGTGATCGGGATCGTCGGTCATGTCGGCCGTGCCGACGCTGTCGAGCCCGTCACGTCCGGGTCTGGAGTCCATGGGGCCGGACCCTAGTCCTGGCCTCGCCACCCACGTGGCAGGCTTGCCAGGTGCCCGACGACATCACCGACATCGCCATCGCCAGCACCGAGAGCACCGGGAGCACGGAGAGCACCGGCAACGCGGCCCACGCCACCGACGACGCCGGCAACGCGGCCGACGCCACCGCCGAGTCCCTCGTCCCTGCCTGGCTGACGCTGCCCGAGGTGGCCGAGGCGATTGGCCAGCCGGTGACGCGCATCCGTCAGCTGGTGACCGACCGACAGCTGCTCGCGGTGCGCCGCGGTGCGAGTCGGGCGCTGATGGTGCCGGCTGACTTCGTGCAGGACGGCCGGGTCCTCAAGGGCCTGCCCGGTGTGCTGATGCTGTTGCACGACGCGCGCTTCTCCGAGGACGACGCGCTGCGCTGGCTCTACACCGACGACGACCTGCCTGGTCCGCCGGTGCAGGCACTGGTCGACAACCGCGGCACCGAGGTCAAACGGCGCGCGCAGGCGCTCGGCTTCTGACCGTGCGGCACCTTGCCTATCTGGTGGTGCTGGTCTTCTGCCTGCTCGGCACCTTGCCGCTGGAGCTCGTCATCGGCGTCCGGGTCTATCGCCGCCCACGTCGGCTGCTGCTGACGCTGCTGCCGGTGGTCGTCGTCTTCATGGTGTGGGACCTCTACGCCGTGGCCGCCGGGCACTGGGACTTCGACCCCGCGCAGACGTTGGGTCTCGTGCTGCCCGGCGGCGTCCCGATCGAGGAGCTGCTGTTCTTCGTCGTGGTCCCGACGTGTGCCGTGCTCGCCTTCGAGGCGGTACGCCGGGTCCGTGGCTGGCCGGCAGGTGACGAGTGACCTACACGGTGCTGGCGGTGCTCGGCGTGGTCGGGGCGCTGCTGCTGGACCTTGCTGTGCTGCGCACCCGACTGGTGCGAGGGCGGCTGTTCTGGTCGGCGTACGCCATCGTCTTCGGGTTCCAGCTGCTGACCAACGGCTGGTTGACCGGTCGCGACATCGTGACCTACGCGCCGTCGGCGATCCTCGGGCAGCGGCTGGTGTTCGCGCCGGTGGAGGATCTGCTGTTCGGTTTCTCGCTGGTGCTGCAGACGTTGGCGTGGTGGGTGTGGTGGGGCCGGCGGGAGCGGGTCAGGACCGCGTCGGCTGCGACCAGGGCGCGACCCGGCGCGACCTCGACCGACGAGCTCTGACCAGCCCCGGCACCGCGACCGCGAGCCGTCGCGTGATCGGCACCGACACGCGTTGGCTCAGCACCTGGTAGTCCGCCTTTTCAACAGCGCCCAGGATGCCGCCGTACAACGCGAAAGCGGTGGCGATGCAGTCGCGGCTGGTGGGGTGCAGCATCGCGATGCCGGGCTCAGCACGGGCGTAGAGCTCGCGGGTGCGCGCTACCTCGAAGGCCAGCAGGTCGCGCACGTGCGGCGGGGTTGGGCCGGGTCGGAGGTCGGCACGGGTGACGCCGAACCGGTCCAGGTCCTCCTGCGGGAGGTAGACCCGGCCGCGTCGAAGGTCCTCAGCCACGTCCCGGATGAAGTTCGACATCTGGAAGGCCTCGCCGAGGAGCCGGGCATAGGCAGGTGCGCGGTCGTCGACGGGTTCGAGGATCGGCACCATCTGCAGACCGATGACCGCGGCCGAGCCGTACATGTAGTGCTCTAGGTCGGCGTAGGTCGCGTAGCCGGTGACGGTGATGTCCATGGCCATGCTGGCAAGGAACGCCTCGAAGGTGTCGCGCCCGATGCCCCAGGTGCGCGCTGTGTGCAGCGCGGCCCGACTGACCGGCTCGGACCCGTCAGCGCCGCTGTCGAAGTCGGCGAGGAACGCCTCGCTCCACGCGAGGAGTGCGGCGGGGTCGGGATGGTCGAGGTCGTCGACCATCTCGTCGGCGTAGCGGGCGAAGCCGTAGAGCGCGTGCACGTAGGGGCGTTTCGCCGGCGGCAGCAGAAGGGTGGCGAGGTAGTAGGTCTTGCCGTGCGCCGAGTTGAGCTCGCGGCAGGTCTCATAGGCCGTGCGCAGGCCGGGGTCGGTGATGCCGGCGGCGTCGAGCTCGCGGGTGCTCACCGAGTCAGTCTCGTTGCTGGTTGGTTCTGGAGGGCGTACCGACCGACACACAGAAGGCGGCGTGGCTGTCTGCGGCTGAGGGTGACGAACGGTCTCGGGCTCCGCTTCTGTGTGTTCGTCGGTACGGCCTGCCGGTTGTCCACAGGTGGGGCGTCGGCGCCAACGCGGGACCCCCGTGTCCTGCCAGGCTTTGTCCCGTGGATCCGGTGGCAGCGCTCGACCAGCTCGGTGGCTTCGCCACCCGGGCGGGGCTGCTGGCCGCTGGGGCGAGTCGTCGCGGTGTGGCCGGCGCAGTCGAGGACGGGCGGCTGCGTCGGGTGCGCCGGGGTGTCTACACGGTCTACACAGCTGGCTTGGCCGACGGCATCGCACACGTCGGTGGCGCCGCGATCGCGTTGCGCGCTGTGGTCTCCCACGACTCGGCCGCGACGCTCTGGGGACTCGAGCTGGCGCACCTGCCGAGCCAGTGTGTGACGGTCCCACGCAACCGCAGTCGGGGCAGCTTCCCTGGGGTGACCGTCCGGCGCGCCGACCTCGCCGAGACGGCGGTTCGCGACGGCCTCCGCGTCACGTCGGCCCTGCAGACCGTGCTCGACTGCGCGGCCACGCTCACCTTGGCGCAGGCCGTCGTCGTTGCCGACTCGGCGCTTCGGGCGGGGTTGGTCACCTCGGACGAGCTGCGATCGGCAGCCGCCCGCGCGCGGGGACCGGGTGCTCCTGCGGTGCGACGAGTCGTCGCCCTCGCGGACGACCGGTGCGGATCGGTTCTCGAGTCGTTGCTGCGGGTGCTGCTGACGGAGGCCGGGCTCGCTCCGACCTGCAGCCAGTGGACGGTGCGAGACGCCGAGGGGCGCTTCGTCGCGCGAGTGGACTTTGCCTATCCCGGCGCGCGGCTGCTGGTGGAGGCCGACGGTTTCGAGTTTCACAGCGAGCGGGCCGACTATCGCCAGGACCGACGCCGGGCCAACGCCTATGCCCTCGCCGACTGGAGCCTGCTGCGGTTCTCCTGGGAGGACGTCACGCTGGATCCGGACTACGTGGTGGCGACAGTGCAGGCCGAGCTGGCCAAGGTTGCGCGCGAGGTTCGCACGTCTGCTGTACCGACGAACACACAGAAGGTCGCCTGAACCGCGCGAGCCGAGCGTGGCCACGGGCTGGGGTCCCGGCTTCTGTGTGGTGGTCGGTACGCAGAAGAGCGTCGGGGCCAGCGCCACCGGGTCAGAGCCAGGCGCGCGAGCGGTAGGACCGGTCCGGGCCCAGGATCCGCTCGGCCGCGAGCCGTCCCGAGATCAGCACCATCGGTACCCCGACCCCGGGCTGGGTGCCGGAGCCGGCGAAGACCACGTTCTCCCCCCAGATGTTGCGAGGGCGGAACGGCCCGGTCTGGCTGAAGGAGTGCGCGGCGGCAAACGGTGTGCCGCGCTCCATGCCCTGTGCCTCCCAGTCCAGCGGGGTCGTGACGTGCGAGACCTCGATGCCGTCACCGAATCCCGGCCAGCCGCGAGCCTCGACGGTGGACACGACATGGTCGAGGTAGCGCGGACCCTCAGCGCGCCAGTCGATCGGCGCGTCCAAGTTCGGCGTCGGGAACAGCACGTAGTACGACGACTTTCCGGCCGGCGCCAGGGACGGGTCCGAGGACGTCGGAGACGTGACCAACAGCGACGGGTCGCTCATCACCCGGCCGCCGAGGATCTCGTCGAACACCTGCTTCCACGCGTGCCCGAAGGAGATGGTGTGGTGCGCGTCGCCGGGGTAACTTGCGGACGACCCGGCCAGCAACAGGAAACACGAGGGGGAGTACGTCAGCTTGCGTCGCACCGGCGCGTCGATGAGGCGCCGCGCGACCGGCAGGTCCGGGTTGAGCACGACCGCATCACAGGGGATGCGCTCGCCGGACGCCGTGTGCACCGCAACGGCACGCCGGCCGCGCATCTCGACCTTGGTCACGGTCTCGTCGTAACGGAACTCGACGCCGTGCTTCTCTGCTGCACCTGCGAGTGCCCGAGGCACGGCGTGCATGCCGCCGCGCGGGAAGAACACCCCGGCCACCGAGTCCATGTAGCCGATGACCGCATAGATCGCGAGGGCGTCGTACGGCGACAAGCCGGCGTACATCGCCTGGAAGGAGAAGACGCGTTGGGTGCGCTCGTCCTTGAGGAACTGCGCGACCTTCGGGGCGAGCCGCCGGAAGCCGCCGATCGCTGCGAGCCGGGCCAGTGTCGGCCGCACCAGCGACAGCGGCGAGTCGATGTTGCGGTCGATGAAGTCGCGCTGCTCGAGTCGGTAGAGCTCGGACACGAAGGTCACGAACTTGCGATAACCGGCCGCCTCGCCAGGTCCGCAGACCCGGGCGATCTCCTCGGCCATCGCATCGACCGAGGCGTGCACGTCCAACGACGATCCGTCGACATAGCGCGCACGGTAGAGCGGCTCGACCGGGTCGAGCGTCAGCCAGTCCTCCATCGACTCGCCCACGCAGTCGAAGGCGTCGGCGATGAGGTCGGGCATGGTCAGCACCGTCGGACCGGTGTCGAAGGAGAATCCCTGGTCGCTGATGAGCCCGGCCCGGCCACCCGGCACCGACTCGCGCTCGAGCACCGTGACCCGGCGGCCGGCGCCGGCGAGGCGCAGGGCTGCCGACAACCCACCGAGACCGGCCCCTACCACGACGACGTGGTCGGTGGGCCCGCTGACGGTGCGCATCAGCCGGCCCGCGTGGTGGCGGCGACCACGAGGCGGTCGAGCACGTCGCGTGCAGGCTGGTCGACCCCGACGATGACCTGGTGTGCGCGGGCTGCCTGTGTGGCGATCATCTCCTCGACCTCGGCCAGCGCGCCGCTCTCGACCATTGCCTCACGCAGCGCATCGACGCCCTCCGGACCGAGGCGCGGGTCGCCGAGGCCGGCGCGCACCGCAACCGCCTGCGCGGGAGAGCACCGGGCCAGGGTCAGCGCCACGAGCACGGTGCGCTTGCCTTCGCGCAGGTCGTCACCAGCCGGTTTGCCGGTGGCCTCCGGGTCACCGAAGACACCGAGCACGTCGTCGCGCAGCTGGAAGGCCTCGCCGAGGCTGCGCCCATAGGCGTCGTACGTGGACAGCAGCTCGTCGCTCGCTCCGGCCAGGGTGCCGCCGAGGAGCAGGGGCTGGGCCACGGAGTACTTCGCCGACTTGTAGAGGATCACGTGCCGGGCTCGTTCGACCGAGGTCGAGGTCTGCGCCGACTCCAGCATGTCGAGATACTGACCGCACATCAGCTCGGTGCGCATCCGGTCGAAGACACTCCTGCCGCGCAGCAGGTCCTGCGCCGGCAGCCCGGACCCGGCGTACATCTCGTCGCACCACGACAGGCACAGGTCGCCGGCGAGAATCGCGCCCGCGACGCCAAAGGCCTCCGAGTCGCCGAGCCACGCCCGGCTGCGGTGCAGCGCGGCGACCCGGCGATGCACGGCAGGCCGTCCGCGGCGGGTGTCGCTGCCGTCCATCACGTCGTCGTGGATCAGCGCTGCGGCCTGGAACAGCTCGAGGGCGGCGGCGACGGTCACGATCGCGTCGGAGTCGGCGCCGCCGGCTCCGCGCCAGCCCCAGTAGCAGAACGCCGGGCGCAGCCGCTTGCCGCCGCGGAGCAGGTCGGTCAGCGCCTCCATCAACGGCGACAGGTCGTCGCCGACCTCGTCGAGGACGGCGGCCTGGCGGGCGAGCACGTCGCCGAGCATCTTGTCGACCCGATCCCGCAACCCGCCGGCGTCGACGACGGAGCCGTCAGCAGGTCCGGGAGTGGTCGGCGCGGTCACAACATCTGAGAGTACGGCCAGAAGGGGCACGTCCCGTCTTCCGGTCGCGGCCCCGGCCCGGATGCGGCGCTCGACTAACCTCGGGGACCATGACCGCAGCACCGGCCCCGGATCCCGCGTCGCGGGCCAGTGTCTTGCCTCGTACGCCGACCATCGCTGAGCTGCTGGCCGAGGGCGGGCACTCCTACTCCTTTGAGTTCTTCCCCCCGCGCACACCTGAGGGCGAGCGGTCGCTCTGGACCGCGCTGCGTCGACTCGAAGCGTTGCAGCCGACGTTCGTGTCGGTCACCTACGGCGCGGGCGGCTCGACCCGGGACCGCACCGTCGCCATCACCGAGGCACTCGCCCGCGACACGACCCTCAACCCGGTAGGCCACGTCACCGCCGTCGATCACTCGGTGAGTGAGCTGCGCCACATCATCGGGCAGTACGCCGCGGCCGGGGTGCGCAACGTCCTCGCGCTGCGCGGTGACCCGCCCGGTGACCCCACTGCGGACTGGGTCGCGCACCCGGAGGGTGTGCACTATGCCGAGGACCTGGTGCGGCTGCTGAAGGAGTCGGGTGACTTCTGCGTCGGGGTGGCGGCCTTCCCGGAGAAGCACCCGCGATCGCCGGACTTCGAGAGCGACACCAGGCACTTCGTGTCGAAGGTCCGCGCAGGTGCCGACTACGCGATCACCCAGATGTTCTTCGACGCGGCTGACTTTCTCCGGCTGCGCGACCGGGTGGCCGCTGCCGGCAGCGACGTGCCGATCATCCCGGGCATCATGCCGGCCACCGACGTGAAGCAGATCGAACGTTTCGCCCAGCTGTCCAACGCCTCGTTCCCGCCCGCACTCGCCGACCGTCTGCACGCGGTGGCCGGTGACAAGACCGCGATGCGTCAAGTCGGGGTCGAGGCCGCCACCGAGCTGTGCGACCAGCTGCTGCACGAGGGTGTGCCGGGTCTGCACTTCATCACCCTCAACACCTCGACCGCGACGCGGGAGATCTACGAGCAGCTCGACCTGGGAAACCGCCGTTGACCGTGGACCGCGAGGCGTACTTCGACGGCTGGCAGCGTCTGCACGGGGGATACGACCCGCGGAGCAGCGCGCTCGTGCGCGGCTGGCTCTCGGGAGCCTATGTCGTGGCGAAACCGTTTGCTGCACTCGGTGTGCCGCCCGACGTCGTCACTCTGCTCGGTGTGCTGGTAGGGGCCGTCAGCCTGCCCGCGGCGCACGCAGGTCGCCACCTGCTGCTGGTCGCGGCCCTCGTCGTCGTGGTCTCCGGACTGCTGGACAACGTCGACGGTGCCGTCGCCGTCATGACGGGACGGGCCTCGGCCTGGGGGCAAGTGCTCGATGCGGTCGCCGATCGCATCGGCGACCTGGTCTTCATCACCACCCTGTTCCTTGCCGGCGCGCGGCTGCTGCCGTGCCTGCTGGGTGCGCTGCTGATGCTGCTGCAGGAATACATCCGGGCCCGCGCGGGGGCAGCCGGCCTGCGTGACGTCGGTGTCATCACCGTGTGGGAACGGCCCACGCGCGTCATCGTCACGGCAGGGTTCCTCGGGTCGGCGTGGCTGCTCGGGCACCGGTGGGCCGAGTTCGGGTCGTGGGCGTGGGTCGGCCTCGGTGTCGTCGGCATGACCCAGCTGGTGATCGTCGTACGCCGTCGGCTGGGGCGCCCGGACTGACCGCAGTGCCGGTCCTGCGTCAGGCGGGACCGATCAGCCCGGCCACGATCGCGGCCGACAGACCCACCAGCGGCAGCCCGCCACCGGGGTGCGACGAGCCGCCGACGAGGAACAAGCCCGGCACGGAGGATCTGTTAGCCGGCCGGAGGAATGCCGCACGTGCCCCGTTGCTGGAGGTGCCGTAGATCGCACCGCCCGGGGACATCGTGGCTCGCTCGAGGTCGGCCGGGTTACGTACCTCGTGCCAGAGCACGCGGTCGCGCACGTCGAGACCCCGCTCCGCCATGACGGTCAGCACGCGGTCGGCGTACGACGAGGTCAGGCCGGGTTGGTCCCAGTTGACGGTGCCGCTGCCGGGGGAGCCGTCGCCGTGGCGCGGGGCGTTGACCAGGACGAACCACGCCTCGTGGTCGTCATCGGGTCGCAGCGTCGAGTCATCGGGGGCGCTGATGTAGACCGTCGGGTCGGGCGCCGGGCGGGCCGCCCGGCCCCGGGTGCCGAACACCGAGTCGAACTCGTCGGCGTAGGTCAGCGGCGAGTCGGGGAAGAGCACGGTGTGGTGGGCGAGGTCGGGGGTGCGGCCACGCAGGGCCAGCAGCAGCACGAAGCCGGCCAGTGACGGCGTTGCCCGGTGCAGGCGACGTCGCGCTGAGGTCCCGAACCGGGCCGGCAGTAGGCGGTCGTAGAGCTGGGTCGCGTCGGCGTTGGCGACGACGAAGTCGGCGGCGAGGCGTTCGCCGTCGGTGAGCTGCACGCCGATGGCGCGGCCACCTTCGACGAGCACCTGCTCGACCGTCGCGTCGGTGCGCAGGGCGGCGCCGCAGGCGAGCGCGCGGTCGTGCACCGCGGCGCCGAGCCGGCGCAGGCCGCCCGGGACGTACCAGGCGCCGAAGGTCTGCTCGACGTAGGGAACGACGGCGAGCGCAGCCGGTGCCCGCCGCGGGTCGGAGCCGGTGTAGGTGGCATAGCGATCGAGGAACATCCGCAGTCGCGGGTCGCGCAGGTAGCCCTGGCCGAGCCCGTGCAAGGTCTGCCAGGGCGCGACTGCGCGCACGTCGTCGACGCGGCGCGCAAGGGAGAGCAAGTCGCGCGGTCCGGTGAGGGCCGACTCGAGGAACGGGCCGCGGGTGACCTGCCAGACATGGTGGGCGCGGTCCAGGAAGCGCCCCCAGTCCGCCCCTGCCCCGGCTCCGAATGCTGTGTCGAGGGCAGTCAGCAGCTGCGGTCGCGACGCGTTGGGGACGTCGAGCCAGACCGGGTCGTCGCCGTCTTGCGCGCTCCCGTCGGACCGCCCGGGAAAGCGGTAGCGCGCCACCGGGTCGACGGGTCGCAGCTCGAGGACCGTCTCGATCGGATCGCCGGTCGTAAGAAACAGGTCACGATATACAGCGGGGAGGGTGAGCAATGATGGTCCGGTGTCGAAGGTGAATCCGTCGCGCGTGAACGTGCCGAGCTTGCCGCCCCAGGTGGCTGCCTGCTCGCAGACCAGCACGTCGTGACCCAGGACGGCAAGGCGCGCGGCGGCGGCCAGACCGCCCATCCCCGCACCGACCACCACGACCCGCGCCACGGCACGACTGTAGGAACGCGGCGTACGTCGTTGGTCGCGGGGGCGCTGTGCGGGCTGCTGGCTGCTATGGCGGCGCTCGCCACCGGCGAGCTGGTAGCCGCCTTCGTGCGCCCGCAGGCGTCTCCGGTCATCGCGGTCGGCGGTGCTCTGATCGATGCGACACCGCGTTGGCTCAAGGAGTTCGCCATCAGCCGGTTCGGCACGGGGGACAAAGCGGTGCTGATCGGCGGCATCCTCGTCGTCCTGGTGCTGCTCGCCCTGGGCACCGGGGCGTTGGCGCTGCGCCATCGGGCGGTCGGCATCGCGGGCGTCCTGCTGCTCGGGGCTGTCGGGGTTGCGGCTGCACTCAGTCGCCCCAAGGCTCTGGGCACCGATGTCTTCCCGTCGCTGTTCGGCGCTGCGGTCGGGTCGATCGCCTTGATCATGCTGCTCCGGCCCCTGACCCGAGCGCCTGCGACCGACCGACGCGACGCCGCCATCGACGACGGCGAACGTCGTCGGCAGCTGCTCGTGACCGCCCTCGTCATCGGAGCGGCCTCGCTGGTCGGTGGCGTCGTCGGACGCCGGCTCACCACGCGACGCAACGCCGTGATCGCCTCGCGCGCCGCCGTACGGCTGCCGGCGCCCGTTGCCGCTGCCGCGCCGCTGCCGGCGGGGGTCGATCTGCATCTTTCGGGGCTGACGCCGTTCGCCACCCCGACCAAGAGCTTCTACCGGATCGACACCGCGCTGGTCGTGCCGCAGGTGTCGACCGACCATTGGCGGCTCCGGGTGCACGGCATGGTCGACCGCGAGATCGAGCTGACCTTCGAGCAGCTGCTGTCTCGCGGTCTGGTCGAGCGCGACGTCACGTTGACGTGCGTGTCCAACGAGATCGGCGGGGGCTACGCCGGCAACGCACGCTGGCTCGGTGCACCGATCGCCGACCTGCTGCGTGAGGCCGGGGTCAAGCCAGGTGCCGACATGGTGCTCAGCACCTCCACCGACGGCATGACGATCGGCACCCCGACCGCAGCACTGATGGACGGGCGGGACGCGCTTCTGGCAGTCGCGATGAACGGCGTGCCGCTCCCGCCGGAGCACGGGTTCCCGGTGCGCATGGTGGTACCCGGGCTCTATGGCTACGTCTCGGCGACCAAGTGGGTGGTCGACCTCGAGTTGACGACCTTCGCGCGGGCCACGCCGTACTGGACCCAACGCGGGTGGGCGCCCAAGGCACCGGTCCTGACGGCGTCGCGCATCGACACGCCGCAGTCCTTTGCCAAGCGGGACAAGGAGAAAGTTGCGGTGGCCGGCGTCGCCTGGGCCCAGCACGTCGGTATCTCGAAGGTCGAGGTACGCGTCGACGGCGGCCCGTGGAACGCGGCCCGGCTGGCCGACGCGCCGTCGGAGGACACCTGGCGGCAGTGGGTGTGGGAGTGGCCGGCGACGCCCGGCAGCCACACCCTCGAGGTTCGCGCCACCGATGCCCACGGCGTGCCGCAGACCGAGACGCGGGCCGACCCCTATCCCGCCGGCGCGACCGGCTGGCACTCGGTGACCGTGTCGATCGCCTGAGGCTCCGGCTTAGGTCACCAGCGGACGACCGCGGGCGCTCAAGGTACCGGCGCGGTGCCGGTGCAGCGAGTCGGCGACCAAGCCGGCAAAGGCCACCACCGACGCCGGGTGGGCCAAGCTGTCGGGCCACACCCGTGCGCCCGTACGCCGACCAGCGAGCACCCGGCCGCCCACCGCCGCGGCATATCCGACCAGGCCGACCCTCGACCCGCGCAGCGCCGCCAGGGGTGGCACGACGTAGGCCAGGCCGAGGGCAGCAGTTACCGCTGCAGCGCCAGCAGGCGAGCCGAACGCCGACCACAGCGACTTGCTGTAGCCCGACCGCAGGTCCGGCCACCCGTCGTACATCCGGCAGCTGGCGATGGTGGTGCCGTCGACGACGGTCCCGCGACCGCCGCTGCGCTTGACTGCTCGCAGCAGTGCGACGTCCTCCAGCATCTCGGCGCGCACCGCCAGGTGACCACCCGCGCGGCGATAGGCCTCGGCGTCGACCACCATGAGCTGCCCGTTGGCCGCAGCCAGCGACTCGCGCGGCGACCGTTCAGCCACCCTCAGCGGCAGTGTAGTCAGCCAAGACCACTGCAGCAGCGGCTGCACCAGACGCTCGCCCAACGTCACCGCCACCTGACGCGGGTACGGCGACACCAGGTCGAGGCCGCTCCACCGCAGCAGCGCCACTGATGCAGCAACTGCGTGCGGAGCGAGCACCACGTCGGCGTCGACGAACACCAGCACCGTGGCGGGTCGGTCCGCTGACACAGCGGCGCGGGCGAGCTGCTCGCAGGCCCACGGCTTGCCCCACCAGCCGTCGGGCAACGCGGCACCGGTAAGCACCTCGACACGGGTGCCCGCCACGCGGCCCACCAGCTCGGCGGTGCCGTCGGTCGAGCCGTCGTCCAGCACGAGCAGCCGCAGGTCACGCACCCCGGTCTGCTCGAGCAGCGCTCGCACGCACGGCTCGACCCGGTGCGCCTCGTCGCGCACCGGCAGCAGCACGGCAACGGGTTCGGCGACCGGCGGCGGCTGCGGAGGCACCCGGTGCAGTCGGCGGAGGTTCCACGCCAGGTGGGCGGTCCCTGCCACTGCGAGCATGGTGCCCGCGGCCGTCAGGGAGCGACCCATGGTCGCCGCACGGCTCACGGCCGGTCCCGCCACAGCACCCAGAGATAGGGCAGAACCAGCAGCCCGAGCAGCACCCACCGACGACCGAGACGGCGACCGTGCCGAACCAGAACACGTTGCCGACGATGTAGCCCACCCATGTCCATCCCAGCAGCAGAGCGGGCAGCGCCTCACTAGGGCGACGACGGAGGTCACCACTCGGCAGCACCAGCACGAGCAGCGCCATGAGCAGCACGCCGACGGCCAGCCAGCCCGCGAGGTTCGTCAGCGGCACGGTGTCGATGCCGGGCAGCCCGGGGCTGGGGTGCGCCCACGTCCAGTGCCCGTCACCGACCATCTGCGGGTCGAGCGACACGTCCCAGGCGGCCAGCCCGAAGGCGCCCACCAGCACCGTCCAGCGCCGAGTGATGCGACGCGCGGCCAGCAGCACGGGATAGGCCATCATCGTCCACGCCAGCGGCACCACGACGGGCACGTCGAACACCCGCGGGCCGAGTGAACCGGTGTAGGAGTAAGCCCCGAAAGGCATTCCCGTCCGTACGCCGACCGCCTCGGCGACCAGACCGCCTCCCGCCGAGACCGTGACGAGACCGAGCGCCCACGCCACCCCGCGGTGCACGAGCGCGTGCGTCACGCACGCGGCTGCGAACGCCACCACGGTGCCGATCGTCACCAGCCGCAGAGCCTCGCCGTCGACGAGGGGGTAAGTGATCTCGAGCCCGATCGTCAGCGCACCGAGGAACCACGGGAGCGCACGTGCGGCACGGCCCGGGCCGGCTGCCGCCACGGTGCCGTGATAGACGCGGCTGCTCACCGTCGGCTCATCGCCAGTCCTTGCGCCGTGCCATGGCGACCCGCGCCGCAGTGCGCCCGGAGGCACCGAAGACGCCACCGCCGGGGTGGGTGGAGGCCCCGGTGAGGAACAGCCCGCGTACCGGAGTGCGATGGCCCGCGAGCTCGGGCAGCGGGCGGTAGGAGAACATGGAGTCCAGACCCATCTCCACGTGCATGACGTTGCCGCGCCGCAGCCCCAGCTCGCGTTCGAGGTCCAAGGGGGTCTGCACATGCATGTGCTCGATGGTGTCGGTGAACCCCGGAGCAACTGCCTCGACCTGCGCGATGATGCGCTCGCTCTCGCGGCTCGCGATGTCGTCCCAGTGCTCGCCGGTCGAGAGCTCGAAGGGATGCCACTGCGCCCACGCAGTGATGTTGTGCCGTCCGGGAGGAGCGATGCCCGGGTCGATCGCGCTGAACGTCATCAGCAGGACCGCGGGGTCGGTGGGGGTGCGCCCGGCGACGTACGCGCCGTGGGCGGCCCGCAGATGGGTGCGACTGGGCGCCAACAGCTGCATCGCGCCGTACGGCGACGAGTCGGACGCCACGTCCGCGGCCGCCGGATAGCGCGGCAGGTCGGTCGTGCCGAGGCGCACCACCATGCCGAGCCCGTTGCCGACCCGCACCGCGGAGGTGGCGCGGCGCAACAACCCCTCGTCACCCAACAGCTCCATCGTGGTGAGGACGTGGCAGCCGGCGACGACGGCGCGGGCGGCCACCTGCTCGCCGCTCTGCGTGGTGACTCCGCTGATCCGGTCACCGCGCCGGGTGATGGCGGCCGCGCCGTCACCGAGACGCAGTGAGCCACCGAGGCGACGCAGTCGTTCGGCCAGCGCCTGGGTCAACGCACCGCTGCCACCGACGGCGCGGCCCGGCGGACGGGTGTGCATCAGCGCGTTCCACCCGACGAGGTCGGCGGTGGCGACCTCGTGCGTCGGTGGGCCGGACTGCGCCCCGAGCCAGGCGAGGGCGGTCTTGAGGCGCTCGTCGGTGAAGTGCTCGTCGAGCAGCTGGTCGGCCGGCTGCAGGAACTGCCGGGACATCTCGAGCCCACCGACATCGGTCGCCTTGCCCGCGCCCCACAGGTGGCGGCCGAGGCGGCCGGCGGTGGGCAGGTCCTGGAAGGCCGCGAACACGGCCTCGTTCCGGGCCGCCCAGTCGATGACGAAGGAGCGGTACGCCGCCGCGTCACGCTCGCCGCACAACGCCTCAATCGACGCGCAGGTCCGGTCGAGGTCGACGTGGAAGGTGAGGGCCTGCTGCTCGCCCGCGCCGGCGTCACCGAAGGGCGCGAAGCCCCACGGGTCCATGTCGAGATAGGTCAGGCCGCACTCGGTCAGACGCAGGTCCTCGACGATGCCGGTGTGGCGCACCATGATGTGCGCACTCGAGCCGCGGTCCACGGCGTAGCCCGGCCACCGTTCGACGGTGCTCACCGCGCCGCCGAGGACGGTGTCGCACTCGACCACCTCGACGTCGAGCCCCTCGCGGGCGAGGTAGCACGCAGCGACCAGAGCGTTGTGGCCGCTGCCGACCACGACGACGTCGCGTCCTGTCGCCCGGCGAGTGCTCACCGGCGGAGTCTAGGTAGCCAGCGGTTGCGACCTTGCGCGGCGCCGCGCCAGCGCCCGACGGATCCTCGAGGCGAGCAGGACGACCAGGACAAGACCGAAGAGCAGCAGGGCGGCCGCGATGCCCGCCGCTACCCATGGTGAGGCGAGCATCAGCGCGATGACTCCGCCGACCGTGAGGTCCTCTCCGACACTGACGGCGATGTTCGACGCCGGCTCGGGTGAGGCGTTGACGGCGAGGCGCAGGCCGCCCTTCACCAGGTGCGACGCCAGGGCCGTGCCACCGCCGGTCGCGCCGAGCAGCGCGCCGTGCAGGCTGGCGGCGTCACCGGAGACGAGCAGCCCGATGACGACACCGACCGTCGGACGGATCACGGTGTGCACGGCGTCCCAGGCCGAGTCGACGTAGGGGATCTTGTCGGCGACGAACTCCGCGGCGTAGAGCACCGCGGCGACGACGAGTACGTCGGTGCGCTGCAGCCCGGCGGGCACCGCATCGAGCCCGGCGAAGCGGCCCAGCAGCCCGAGCAGCAGCACCGTGGCGTAGGCGTTGACACCGCTGGCCCACCCGGAGGTGAACACCATCGGCAGCAGGTTCTCGAGTCCTGTCACGGCGTCCGTCCCCCGAAGGTGCCGTCCACCGAGACCACCGCAAAGCGGGCGAACAGCTCCTCGGCGTACCAGCCCAGCTCGGCGGTCCGGCGGACGGCTTCAACGTGTGGAGCGCGCCGGTGGGCGAACGCTGTGACCGCGGCGGGTGAGTCCCAGAGGCTGAAGGTGCCCTGCAGGCCGATGGGCGCCTCGCCGATGCCGACCGCGAGCCGCAAGCCCTCGACCTGCTGCAGGTCCGCCGACACCGGTGGCACCGACCGCCAGAACGTCAGCATCTGCTTGGTGACGATCCGCGCGCGCGTGACCGCCGCCACCGGACCGTCGTAGGACGATGACGGCACCGGATCCCCGAACGGCGCGCGACCGGACCACGAGCCCCGGCTGGTCATC
>JANLYQ010000066.1:0-42772 GCA_031365725.1 Sporichthyaceae bacterium
GGGGGTGTCGATCCGCCGCGTGGCCGTTAACGCGGCCCCGCCGCCGGGGGGCGGGGTGGGGTTGACCCCCACCCCGCGCGGCGAGGGACCGGAGTTCAGCACGGTGACACCGCGCACGGCGAAGGTCTCCTCACCGGTGAGGCCGAGGGAGGCCGCCGACTCGCCGTCGAGGTACTGCAGCGGCAGGACGCCCATCCCGATGAGGTTCGACCGGTGGATGCGCTCGTAGGACTCGGCGAGCACCGCGCGGACGCCGAGCAGGGCGGTGCCCTTGGCCGCCCAGTCGCGCGACGAGCCCGAGCCGTACTCCTTGCCGGCGAGGATCACCAGCGGGATCCCGGCCGAGGCGTAGTTCTTGGCCGCGTCATAGATCGCGGTGACCGCTCCCCCGGCGGTGAAGTCGCGGGTGACACCACCCTCGGTGCCCGGCGCGAGCTGGTTGCGCAGCCGGATGTTGGCGAAGGTGCCGCGGATCATCACCTCGTGGTTGCCACGCCGCGAGCCGTAGGAGTTGAAGTCACGTCGGTCGACGCCGTG
Source organism: Sporichthyaceae bacterium (assembly GCA_031365725.1). GTDB lineage: Bacteria > Actinomycetota > Actinomycetes > JACCUZ01 > JACCUZ01 > JANLYQ01. Next base: position 538 of record JANLYQ010000066.1, read on the forward strand.
CTCCTGCAGGTAGCGACCGGCCGGTGAGTCGGCCTTGATCGAGCTCGCCGGGGAGATGTGGTCGGTGGTCACCGAGTCACCGAGCACCGCAAGAGCCCGCGCGCCCTCGATGTCGCTGACGGGGGCCGGCTGGGCCGGCATGCCGTCGAAGTACGGCGGCTTGCGCACGTAGGTCGACTCGGGGTCCCAGGCGAACGTGTCGCCCGCCGGGGTCTGCAGACCGCGCCACCGCTCGTCGCCGGCGAAGACGTCGGCGTAGTCACGGCTGAACATCTCCGAGGCGACCGCCGCGTCGACGACCTCCTGGATCTCGCTGCTGCTGGGCCAGATGTCGGCGAGGAAGACGTCGTTGCCCTCGTCGTCGGTACCCAGTGACTCCGTCGTGATGTCGATGTCCATCGAACCGGCAAGTGCATAGGCGACGACCAGTGGCGGGGACATCAGGTAGTTCATCTTCACGTCGGGGTTGATGCGTCCCTCGAAGTTTCGGTTGCCCGAGAGCACCGACACCACCGCGAGGTCGTTGTCGTTGACCGCTTTGCTGATCGGCTCCTGCAGCGGACCACTGTTGCCGATGCAGGTCGTGCAGCCATAGCCGACGAGGTTGAAGCCGAGCTTGTCGAGGTACGGCGTGAGGCCGGCGCGCTCGTAGTAGTCCATGACGACCTTCGACCCGGGCGCGAGGGTCGTCTTGACCCACGGCTTGCGGGACAGCCCGCGCTCGACGGCTTTCTTTGCCAGCAGCGCGGCGCCGATCATCACCGAGGGGTTTGAGGTGTTGGTGCACGAGGTGATCGCTGCGATGACGACGTGCCCGTGGTCGACCTCGAAGCTCTGACCGTCGAGCGAGACCTGCGCCGGATTGGCGGCGCGCCCCACCGAGGCGGCCTGAACGTGAGGTGACCCGTGCGGCGCCCCCGCGGCGCCGTTGCCCGTCGTCGTGGTCGCCGGTGCGTCACTCGCGGGGAAGGACTCGGCTGAGCTCTCGTCGACCGTGGACTCGACCCCGTCACCGGCGTACGACGTCAGGGCCTCGCGGAAGCTGACCTTGGCCTGTGCGAGGGTCACCCGGTCCTGCGGCCTCTTGGGGCCGGCGATCGACGGCACGACGGTGGACAGGTCGAGGGAGATCGTGTCGGAGAAGCGCGGCTCGGCGGCCGGGTCGTGCCAGAGTCCCTGTGTCTTGGCGTAGGCCTCGACGAGGGCAACCTGCTCCTCCGAGCGACCGGTCATCCGCAGGTAGCGGATCGTCTCGTCGTCGATCGGGAAGATGGCCACCGTCGAGCCGTACTCCGGGCTCATGTTTCCGATCGTCGCGCGGTTGGCCAGCGGGACTGCCGACACACCTTGGCCGTAAAACTCGACGAATGTGCCGACCACTCCACGCGCGCGCAGCATCTCGGTGATCGTGAGCACGAGGTCAGTGGCTGTCGCGCCCTCGGGTAGCTCGCCCTCGAGCTTGAAGCCGACCACCTTGGGGATCAGCATCGACACCGGCTGACCGAGCATCGCCGCCTCGGCCTCGATGCCACCGACGCCCCAGCCGAGCACGCCGAGGCCGTTGACCATCGTGGTGTGCGAGTCGGTGCCGACCAGTGTGTCCGGGTAGGCGAGGCGGCGACCGTCGACCTCGCGGTCGAACACGACGCGAGCCAAGAACTCGATGTTGACCTGGTGCACGATCCCGGTGCCTGGCGGCACGACCTTGAAGTCGTCGAAGGCTGTCTGACCCCAGCGCAGGATCTGGTAGCGCTCGTTGTTGCGCTCGTACTCCAGCTCGACGTTGCGCTCGAAGGAGTCCGGCGCCCCGAACAGGTCGGCGACGACGGAGTGGTCGATGACCAGCTCGGCGGGTGCCAGCGGGTTGATGCGCGACGGGTCACCACCGAGCTCCTGCACGGCCTCGCGCATGGTGGCCAGGTCGACGACGCAGGGCACGCCGGTGAAGTCCTGCATCACCACGCGCGCCGGGGTGAACTGGATCTCGGTGTCGGGTTCTGCGGTCGGGTCCCAGGCGGCCACCGCCCGCACGTGGTCGGCGGTGATGTTCGCGCCGTCCTCGGTGCGGAGGAGGTTCTCCAGCAGGATCTTCAACGAGAAGGGCAGGTCCGCGCTGCCGGGGACGGCATCGAGCCGGCAGATCTCGTACGTCGTGCCACCGACCGAAAGCGGGGCCCTGCTGCCGAAGGTGTCCTGCGTGCCCTGACCCTGTGCGCCGCTCGCCACGAGCGTCTCCTCTCGTCGGTGCTGAGACTATCTCGACATCAAGATACTTGTCTACCTCGGGGGGTCGCGCCGATGCCACTGACCGGCTCGAGCGCGGCCACGCACTCGACGTGGGAGGTCATCGGGAAGAGGTCGAAGGCGCGCAGACCCACGACCGCCATCCCCTGCTCCTCGAAGCGGCGCAGGTCGCGGCCCAGGGATGCCGGGTCGCAGGCGACGTACACGATCCGGCGGGCCCTGAGCCGGGTTAGGAGATCGACGACGGCCCGACCCGCGCCGGCCCTCGGCGGGTCGAGCACCACCACGTCGGCGCGGCCCAGGTGCAGTCGCCGCAGGACGTGGTCGACCCGGCCGCGCTCGATGCGTGCCGCCGGCCAGGCCGCCAGGTTCTGCTTCGCGTCGGCCACTGCCTGCCGGTCGGACTCGACGAGGGTGACCCGCCCGGTCGGACCGACCCGGTCGGCCAGCGCCGCAGCGAACAACCCGACACCGCCGTACAGGTCGAGGGCGATGTCCCCGGGGCGCGGCTCGAGACCGTCGAGAACAGCGCCGAGCAGCACCCCTGCGGCCCCGGGATGCACCTGCCAGAACCCGCCCGCGGCCACTTGATAGGTCTGCTCACCGACGACCTCGCGGAGCGTGGCCGCCGATCCCGGCTGGGCCACCCCGTCCGCGAGCACAGCGCGGTCACCCGAGACCGGTGCCGCCGCGACCTCGATCGAGACGACCCCGGGCCAAGACCGGCCGGTGACCTCGGCGGCCTGCACGAGGGGGTGCGCTATCCGGCACCGGTCAACCGGCACCACGAGGTGAGACCGGTGCTGCCGCAGGCCTGCTGCCCCGGCTGCATCCACCGCGTAGTGAACCCGGGTGCGCCAGCCGAGCCCGCCGTCGTCGCCGGGGACGGCCTCGACCTCGACGGTGCGGCCGAGGTGCTCGTGCACCACGGCTGCCTTCACTTTCCGCTGCTCCTCGATCGACACGTGCTGGAAGTCGCAGCCACCACAGCGACCGGGACCGGACCACGGGCACGGCGGCTCCACGCGTGTGGGTGCCGCCGTCAGCACCTCGATCGCGTCGGCCCGCCAGAATGCTGACCCGTCGTGACCGTCGGTCACCACCGCCCGGATCCGCTCCCCCGTCAGGGTGTGCCGCACGAAGACGACCCGACCCTCGTGCCGCGCCACCCAGTGACCGCCATGCGCCACCGGGCCGATGTCGAGGACAAGCTCGGTGCCGACCGCGGACCGGACGTCGCGGCGCCCGCTCACCGTGCCCCGTCGAGGGTGGCGGCGCTCTCCGAGCTGCGTAGCTGCCACGGCACCGACGTCACCATCACCCCAGGCGTGAACAGCAGCCGACCCTTGAGGCGCAGCGCGCTCTGGTTGTGCAGCAGGTGCTCCCACCAGTGCCCCACGACGTACTCGGGGATCAGGACGGTCACGATGTCGCGGGGGCTCTCGCGCCGGATGTTGCGGACGTAGTCGATGATCGGGTCGGTCACCTCACGGAACGGCGAGTCGAGCACCTTCAGCGGCACCGGAATGCCTCTGCGGTCCCACTCGTCCTGCAAGGCCCGGGTCTCGTCCGGGTCGACCCCCACGGTCACAGCCTCGAGACTGCTGGGTCTCATCGCGCGGGCGTAGGCGACCGCCCGAAGCGTCGGCTTGTGCACCTTGGAGACGAGCACGATGGCGTGCATCCGCGACGGCAGCACGAACTCACCGTCGTCGTCGAGCACCAGCTCACGCGCCACTCGGTCGTAGTGACCGCGGATCCCGCGCATCAGTACGAACAGCACGACCATCGCCGCGATCGCGATCCAGGCCCCGAGCAGGAACTTCGTGATGAGCACGACGACCAGCACGACCGCCGTCACCGAGAGCCCGACGGCGTTGATGACCCGGCTGCGTTGCATGCGCGCCCGGGCGCGTGGGTCGCGCTCCGTGCGCAGCAACCGGGTCCAGTGCCGCACCATGCCGGTCTGGCTCAGCGTGAACGAGACGAACACCCCGACGATGTAGAGCTGGATCAGTCGGGTCACTTCGGCACCGAACGCCACGATCAGCAGCATCGCGAACCCAGCCAGGATGATGATGCCGTTGCTGTAGGCGAGCCGGTCGCCGCGGGTGTGCAGCTGCCGTGGCAGATAGCGGTCCTGGGCCAGGATCGAGCCGAGGACGGGGAAGCCGTTGAACGCCGTGTTGGCGGCCAGCACCAGGATCAGCCCGGTCACCGTCGTGACCACGGCGGCGAACACCGGCACCGAGGAGAACACCGCGTGCGCGAGCTGCCCGATCACCGGGTCCTGGGCATAGTGGGTGCCGTCCGGGAAGCGCACACCGCCGCTGCTGTCGGCTCGCCCGGCCACGCCATCGAGCCGCAACTGGGCGACGACGTCCTGTGCGTAGCGCAGCCCACTGGCCTTGGCCAGGACGGTGATGCTGGTCAGCATTGTCACCGCGATCACGCCGAGCAGCAGCAGGGTCGTGGCGGCGTTCTTGGACTTCGGTGCGCGGAAGGCAGGCACACCGTTGCTGATCGCCTCGACTCCGGTCAGCGCAGCACAGCCGGAGGAGAAGGCCCGCAGCAGCAGGAACCCACCGGCAAGACCGGCGATCCCGCCGCTGTACGACGACTCGGCGGCGAGGGTGAACTTCGCGCTGGCGACGTCAGGCAGGTCACCGGTCGCCAGGCGGAAGAAGCCGTAGGCCGACATGCCGAGGATCGACACCATGAAGGCATAGGTGGGCACCGCGAACGCCGTGCCGGACTCGCGGACGCCGCGCAGGTTGGCCGACATGATGAGCAGCACCGCTAGGACGGCGACAAGCACCTCGCGACCCTGCAGCGCGTGCACCGTCGACGCGGCGTACTGCGCGGCCGAGGAGATCGAGACCGCGACGGTGAGCACGTAGTCGACGAGCAGGGCGCTGGCCACGGTCAGTCCCGGTGTGGGCCCGAGGTTGACGGTGGCAACCTCGTAATCACCGCCGCCGCTGGGATAGGCATGGACGTTCTGCCGGTACGACGCCACCACGACCAGCATGACCAGAGCGACTGCCAGGCCGACCTTCCACGAGTAGGAATAGGCGGCGAACCCAGCGATGCCCAGCGTGAGGAAGACCTCGTCCGGGGCGTAGGCCACCGACGAGAGCGCATCGCTGGCGAAGACCGGCAGGGCGATCCGCTTGGCCAGCAGCGTCTCGTGTAAGCGGTCGCTGCGCATGGCTCGGCCCAGCAGGAGGCGCTTGACTGCATCGGTCGTCCGGGGCACGGGGCCCGATGCTACGGCCGTGACTGCGCTAGCGTCTGCCCGTCCGCCATGCGCCCCCGAACAGGAGACGACCAACCGTGCATCTGGTGATCATGGGCTGCGGCCGGGTGGGGTCGACGCTGGCCCTGATCCTCGAGTCGCAGGGGCACAGCGTCGCCGTGGTCGACAGCGACGAGTCGGCCTTCCGACGCCTGGGCCCCAACTTCTCCGGGCGGCAGGTGACCGGGGTCGGCTTCGACCGCGACACCCTGCGGGAGGCCGGTATCGAGGAGGCGCAGGCCTTCGCCGCCGTCAGCAGCGGGGACAACTCCAACATCGTGGCTGCCCGGGTTGCCCGGGAGACCTTCGGCGTCGACAACGTGGTGGCCCGCATCTACGACCCGGGCCGCGCGGAGGTCTACGAGCGCCTCGGCATCCCCACCGTGGCCACTGTCCGGTGGACCGCTGACCAGATGCTGCGCCGCCTGGTGCCCCACGGCACCGAGCCGGAGTGGCGCGACCCTACGGGCACCATGCAGCTCGCTGAGGTGGCCGTGGACCCCGGCTGGGTCGGTGAGCGCATCAGCCGCATCGAGGAGGTGACCGGTGGCCGGGTGGCGTTCGTGACGCGTCTGGGCACCGGGCTGCTCCCCCGCGTCGACACGGTGCTCCAGGACGGTGACGTCGTGCACATGGTGATGCGGGCCGACGACGCAGAAACGGTGCAGACCGCTGCCCGGCACCGACCGGTGGAGGGACACTGATGCGCGTCGCCATCGCCGGAGCCGGCAGCGTCGGTCGGTCCGTGGCCCGCGAGCTGCTCGAGAACGGGCACGAGGTGCTGCTCATCGACAAGGAGCCCTCGGCGATCAAGCGCACCTCGGTGCCCAGTGCCCAATGGCTGCTCGCCGACGCCTGCGAGATCACCTCGCTCGAGGACGCCGGGCTGCACGAGTGCCAGGTCGTCGTCGCGGCCACCGGCGACGACAAGGTCAACCTGGTCGTCTCGTTGCTGGCCAAGACGGAGTACGGCGTCCCGCGCACGGTCGCCCGGGTCAGCAACCCCAAGAACGAGTGGATGTTCGACGAGGCCTGGGGCGTCGACGTCGCCGTGTCGATGCCCCGGCTCATGACCGCACTCGTCGAGGAAGCCGTCAGCATCGGCGACCTGGTGCGGATCTTCACGTTCCAGCAGTCCCACACCGACCTGGTCGAGCTCACGCTGCCGGCTGACTCGCCGGTGATCGCCAAACGAGTGGCCGATGTCGCGTGGCCGCCGGACACGGTGCTGGTCGCGATCATCCGTGAGGGCCGTCCGATCACACCCACGCCCGACGACCCGCTGGAAGCCGGCGACGAGTTGCTCTTCGTCGCGACCGAGGACATGGGGCCTGCCCTGGAGGAGCTGCTCGCGCCGCACGCCCGCTGACTATCTGTGTCCTTCTCCCGTCAGAGACATACGTACTTTCAGGTCACGCTGGTTCGACGACTGCTCGCTCGTCAGGAAGTCCATGCTCCCGGATCCGGGACTGCTTCGCACGCCGGGGCCACTCGCGGAAACGCCGGAAGGCCATCGGAACACCTTGAGCAACAGTCAGATCCGCGCTGTCCATGACTTGTAGGTGGACATGCGGTTGGGTCGAGTTGCCAGAGTTGCCGCAGTCCGCGACTCTCTGCCCGTCCTCTACCTCGTCTCCGATCGTCACCCGGATCGAGCCGGCCTGCAGATGGGCTAGAGCAACGAAGGCGCTGCTGTGCCGGAGCTTGATGATCAGATAGTTGCCGGCTACGCCCGCCGCTCCCTGGCGGAGACGCCCCGATTGGCCCAACGCGTACCGCGCCAAGGTCACCTGCGATCGTCGTGCCACGTGATCGAGCTCGCCATCGTGCACCTGGACAACGACGCCGGGAGCGGGGGCCAAGATGGGTCGGCCAAAGGCAAAGAACCGTTGCACCGGCTCGGTGGAAAGAAGAGTCCGCCAATCACGGCGGTCCGCAACCCGGTGGCGATGGTCGACACCGACGAAGTCGATGGCATACCGCCCACCCAACAAGTTCGTACCGTGACTGGGCACGCGCCGGGCCGGGCTGTTCTCGACCAACCAGCGTCCCGTGAAAGGCAGCGAGATCACCAGGTCCCGGATCGCCGAACTCCGCGCATGCTGACTCTCGTCCACTGTAGGACTCTAGGCGTCCCCTGGTGCCAGCACTATCCATCTGTTCTCGAGTTGGTATGGGCTCGCCAAGGGGCAGCTCGGTCGCGGCTTCAGCCCATGCCCGCTAACCACACTCGGTCCGGCGGACCAGGCCATAAAGGTCGCCGCGTGTCCGGCACACGTCGAGCTGCCTCACAGCCGCTTCCGAAAGATGAACCGGCACGAAGTCCCGTCGTTGCAGCAGGCTAGGCGCGGGAACAAGCGGCGGCGCGCCCTGCCAAGATCCCGCTCTCGGAATGCTTGCCTGGTTGCCCTCCGCGAGGTTGGCACGTGCCGGTTTCGCCACCTTGATGGGAGCTCAATCGGCACTTCGCGTGCACCCTTAGGGACGCACCAGCGGCACTCGCAGGGCCAGTGGGCCGTCTTCCGCGACTGACCGACGAGCGGACAGCTCACATTGTGCGGACGCGGGCATGCGGCGACTGCCAGAGGACTCCACGGGTGAATGTGCGTCTGCACCCCGGAACTGATTTCGGCCGAGTGTCCTCAAGTTCTGCGTTGGAAAGACGCTGCCTGGAGGCGGTGGTCGATCGTGAGTGTGCCCTGCGCCAGAATCGGCCACCCAAGGATCAGGTCCATGCGTCTATTCACCGTGGCGTTGGCCGCGCTCAGATCGACGATGGCCGCGGGAGACGCGTCGAGCTCGGCGCCAAGCATGTGAATCGCGGCCATGCGCACGATCGGGGTTCGCAGGACCGTCCCACTCGCATCGGTTCCCTCACTCATGCTCTCGTGAGTGAACAGCCTCGTGTGCTGAGCGGCAAAGCGTTCGTCGACGACGGTCACCGACGCGCCCGTGTCGATCACCGCCGATGCGACTTCCCCGGTACGCCAGGTGACGTCCACATAGACGTGGCGGCCCGCATCCAGATGAATGTGACGAGCACCCTCGGGAAGCTCTCCGTCTAAGACGAGGACGCCCTCGGCCAGGCGGTACTCGCAACGGAAGCGGGCCAGCACATCTTGCCCGATGAGGTTCCCATGACCCGGATGGTCAGCTGGAACAACGGACAGGTCCATGTGGCCGAGATCGCGACCGGCGAAAGTCACCGCAACTTGCGCACGCCGATCGTCAGCCAGGACACCGAAGACGCCTGTGCCACCAACACGCACTTCGACGCCGACGAGACCGGGCCGTTCCACCACCGCCGAGCGAGAGGCGCCGGAGTCCAGAAGTGCTCGGACGGGGCGACCGTCGACCTGAATAGCCACGAATCCCAAGGCGAGACGCGAATCATCAGCGTCGGGAACGATCTCGAGCGGCACGCGCAGCATGCACGCACGCTATGGGATCACAACCGAATCATCGGCGCGCAGCGAGGCCGCCCGAGCGCGCGAGTGCTAAACACCGACGCGGTGTCCCGCGGCCCGCCGCGGTTGTCATGACCATTGACGCTGGCGTCCCGGTGATCGCCTCGGGAGCCCTCGCGTGGGCCCTGCACCCGGCGGGCCGGGGTCTGGTCTCAGGCGGCGCCAGGTAGGGGTGGTGGTCGGGACAGGTAGTGGTGTCCGGTGGGGGTGGTGGTCTGGATCAGGTGGGCCCCGGGTTGGCTGTCGGGGTGGGGGCGGGTGGTCCAGCCGGGGGCTTGCTTGTTGTAGTTGCAGGCTTCGCAGAGTCCTTGGCCGTTGGCGGCGCTGGTCGCCCCGCCGTGGGCGGCGGGGGTGGCGTGGTCGAGGTGACGGATGGGGGCGTCGCACCAGGGGGTGCGGCAGGTCTGGTCCCGCAGCCTGAGCAGCTCACCCAGCGCATCGGGGAACCGGCGGGAGCGGGCGTCCATCGCCACCAACTCCCCGGTGTCGGGGTGGGTGAACAACCGGCGCAGCCACACCTGGCCCTGGGTGCCCGGGCCGCCGGTGCAGCCGGTGGCGCCGATGGCGCGGGCGAGGAGGTCCCGGGCCAGCTCGGCCGGGACCGGACCGTAGCCGGGGACCCACGCCGGGTCCTCAGCCCCGCCCAGCAGCGCCCGGTCGGTCATCACCAGCCGGACCACCACCTTGGCTGCGCCGGTGGCGGGGTCGCGGCCGGTGAGCCGGGCGACCAGGATGTCGGCCATCAGCTGGGACCGGGTCCGCTCATCACCCCCGCCGGTGTCCCCGGTGGCGCGGGCGGTGTCGGCGGCTTTACACAGGGCGCTGAAGGCGGCGACCCCCTGGGCGACCGGGAGCAGAGCGCTGAGCCGGACCATGGTGTCTGGTGCTGGGCGGATCGTGACCCGCCGGTCCCGCTCCGCGTTGGCCCGGCGCCGTACGACCGAGGCCGGGTCCAGCCGGTAGGCCACCGTCTTGGCTAACGCGACCAGCCGGGCGTCCCCCACCCCCGCCAAGGTGGCTGGGTCCGCGCACAGCTCCACGTCCACGGTGGCCCGGTCGCTCACGGTGAGGCAGGCGGTCTCCCGGACCAGCAGCGTGGCCCGCCACTCCGAGAGCCTGCCCTCCCGCAACGCCGCGAGTGTGTGGGGCATCTCGCCCACCAGCGCTTTCGCGACACCCAGGTGCCGCCCACCCCGGTGGGCGGACTCCCGCCGGGCCAGCGCCACCTGCGCGCCTACCCCCCGGCCCCGCTCCTCCCGCGGGACCCCGGCCGCGGCGTGTGCCGCCCGGACCGAGGTGTCCAGGTCCACCGCGAGCTGGGCCTGGGCGGCAGCCGCCGCGGACTTCAGTTCCTCCAACGCCCGCAACACCTCGATCCTCACCGAGTCCGAACCAGCCCCCAGCACCGCAGCGCACAGGCCGGCGGCGAACCGCCGCACTCCCTCCGTACCCTCAGCGCTGCCCTCCGCGCCCTCGGCGTCAGCGCCCTCCGCGGCGTCGGCGGCGTCAGCGGCGTCAACGCCCTCCGTGCCCTCGGCGGCGTCAGCGCCCTCCGCGCCCTCGGCGCCCTCGGCGGACCCGGCATCCGCCGGCCCGGCACCGGCCGGCCCGGCACCGGCCGGCAGCACGTCGACCAGCACTGTGCCGGTCACATCGGTCTCGAACATGTGTTCGAGTCTACTCCTGTTCAGGCCCAGAAACCGTTTGTGCACAACAAAATTTCGCTGACATCCCGGCCGCTTACCCGACGACGCAGTCGTCGCCGAAGACGGCGCCCTCCTCGCACAATCATGGCCGGGCAGACACACCGAGCGGCAACCAACCGCGACCCTCGATCAGGCTGGCGAGGCGCCGTCCGCCGGCTGCTGCAACGGCGTGCGGCCACGCGCCAGCAACCACGCCATGGCGCCCAAGGCAGCGACCTGCAGCGGCCAGCCGAGAGCCAGCTTGGTCAGGCCCAGCAACACCGTGCGGTCGGCAAGGTACAGCGGGAGCTGCACAGCCACGCGGAGCGCACAGGGCAGCGCCAGCACCAGGGTCAGGCGGCTGCACAGCTTGACGACGGCCGGGTCGGCTCGCCAGGACGTGAGGTCACCCGTGACCGAGGAGATCAGCAGACCGACCAGCGGCCAGCGAACCACCACCGACCCGACCATGAGGACGAAGTAGCCGGCGTTGTAGATGATGCCGGGCAGGAACACGTCGGAGGCGTGCCCGGTGCGGGACGCGAAGACCGCCGCAATCCCGATGCCGACCAGACTGTTGACGACGAACTGCACCGGCTGGCGCTGGGCGATGCGCACCACCAGCAGTGTGACCGCCAACCCGATGCTGAGCAGCAGCGCGAGCCGCAGCTGGTGGCTCAGGAGGTAGGTGATCGTGAAGCCCAGGGTGGGCACCGCACCTTCGACGATGCCGCGGCGCCCACCTAACGCGGTGGCGAGTCGGTGCCGGACGACCTCCTCGACCGTGTCGAGTCCCACTGGGTCCTCATGGTGGTCCGCGGCGGTGAGGTCGGTCACTGCGCTCCCGCTGGTCGCAGCTCGTAACGCGGGTTGTAGATCACGGGCACCTTGTGGTCGCGGGTCACTCTGCCGACGGCAACGAGCGAACGTCCGGGCTCGATCCCGGGGATGCGTCGTCGGCCCAGCCAGACCAGCTCGACCGCACCGGTCCCGTCGTAGAGCTCGGCCACCAACGCCGGGACGCCCGAGCGCGGCCGCAGGGTCACCGAGCGCAGGACACCGGCCACCCGCACCCGCTCGCGGTCGGGCAGGTCGACGACAGGAGTGGCTCCGAGGGCAACGCAGCCGCGTTGCAGCTCGTGCGCCTCATGCGCTTGCGACGACGAGGCAAGGCGCGACACCGTGCGCCGCAGCAGACCACCCGCGTGTCCCATGCCACTCAGAGTAGCCAGCCTGGTCACCGGATCTCGGTGATCTCCGGACCTCGCTCGAACGGATGCAGGTCCTCCGAGCTGGTGGCGACCTCAGATCCTTCGGCGTCCGGCTCGTCGGCCGGCGTCGGCCCGGTCGGCGGCAGCCGCAGCGGCAGCGGGTCGCGCGGGGCCATCGGAGCCGCACCGCGCACGACCACGATGTCGCGAAAGAGGGCGAGCAGGTCGCCGTCGGTCTCGGTCTCCACGGCCGGGCGACCGGTGACCACGCCGCGCAGGAACCAACGCGGGCCGTCAACGCCGAGGAAACGGGCGGGCTGCACGGCATTGCTTCCGTCGGCGGCGCGCACGGGCACCCGGGTCCGCAGCTCGGTGCCCACCGGTCCTTCGACCTCGTCCGCGGTGCCGCCCTGTCGGGTGACGTCCGCGCGGATCTCCCGGCGTACGTCGTCCCAGATGCCCTCGCTGCGGGGGGCGGCGAACGGCTGCACCTGCAGCGCGCCCTCGCCGAGCACGAGGGTCACCGCGATGACCTCCGCAGTGGTCTGGTCGGCCTCGATGCGCACCTCGAGGCCGTCCCGCCCGGGCAGCCACATGCCACCGAGGTCGACCCGACCGCCGGCTGCCGGGTCCGGAACCTCGGCGAGGTCGAACGGGCCGTCCGGCCGAGGGGGCGGGGCGATCCGATCACCATCGCCGGGCTCGTTGTCGACAACCGGGTCTGCCTCGACCTCGGTCTCGGCGGCCGGCTCGGACGAGCGCTTCTTGCGGAACACGGTCACACCTCTGCGGTCGGGATCGGCTGGTGGGCAGGTGCTGCATCGGCGTCCGGTGGGCGCCCCGTGCCGGTCGATCCGTGGCCGCCCTCGCCCCGGGCCGAGCCTGGCAGCCGCGTCACCTCGTGGAAGCGGACCCGTTCGACCCGTTGGACCACCAGCTGGGCGATGCGGTCGCCACGACTCAGGATGACCGGTGTCACCGGATCGTGGTTGACCAGCAGCACCTTGATCTCGCCACGGTAACCTGCGTCGATCGTGCCCGGGGCGTTGACGACCGACAGTCCCCACCGGTGCGCCAGGCCGGACCTCGGGTGCACGAAAGCGGCATAACCGTCCGGCAGCGCGATGGCCACCCCCGTCGGCACCATCGCCCGCTCCCCCGGCGCGAGCTCGAGGTCCACGGTCGTGACCAGGTCCGCGCCGGCGTCCCCAGGGTGGGCGTACGCCGGCAACGGCAGGTCCTCGGAGCCCTTCCCCACGCGCCGGACCAGCACGTCGACAGGGTCCGACACCCCTGGATGTCCGGACTGCGTCACGCCGCAGGACCCTACCTTCGCCACGCGGACACCGACGATGCAGCGAGCCGTGACAGGGTGGCCGGGTGCCGACCTACCACGAGCGACTGACGGCTCCACCGGCACTCTGGGTCGGCTCGCTGCTGGTTGCAGTCGTGCTGGGACTCACGGTCGGTGCGGCCGTGGGCCGGCTGGCGGCGGTGGCCGCGTGCCTGCTCCTGGCCAGCCTTTCCGTGCTGGTCCTGCAGCGGGCAGCTGCCGTCGTCGAGGTCCGCGGCGACGTGCTTGTCGCCGGTCGGGCCTCCATACCGGTGCGGCTGCTCGGGCCACCGGAGGTGCTCGACGACGAACGGGCGCGGGCGGTGCGGGGACCGGACTCGGACCCGGCCGCCTTCCACCTCATCAGAGGCTGGGTGGCGGGTGGCGTGCGGCTGGAGGTCCTGGATCCGGCCGACCGCACGCCGTACTGGTTCGTCGCGACCCGGCACCCGGAGCGGCTGGCTGCCGCCATCGAAGGTGCCCGCGCGGCAATCACCTGACCCGGTGCGTCAGGAGACCGTCTCGCCGCGCACGGTTCGTGCCCGGCCCCGGCGCGGCCCGCCGGTATGCCGGAGGTCGTCACGCACCTGCTCGCCCAGCCGGCGGGTCTCGCGATGGTTGACCATGCTGCCGGCCACGGCCCCGGTCATCAGCGGCCCGAGGGTGCTGAGGTTGCGGCCCGCGCGCAGAACCAGTCGCTTGCGCAGAGCCCGCTTGGCCGACGCGCCGAGCGTGAACCGCAGCGCGGACGGCGAGAAGGGGTCAAGACCTCGCCGTTCGGACCACGCCACCAGATAGGCCGTCGCCCGGTTGCGCAGCGAGCCGCCCACCGGGACGCCGTAGACCTCGTGCAGCTCGGCGATCAGCTTGATCTCCGCAGCCGCGACCAGCAACGTCTCGGCGGCGATCTGCACCGGAGCGGTCAGAAGTGTCGGAGGCGCAGCGAACTCGACTGCCGCCAGCGCGCCGCCGGCCGCACCGATGGCGGCCGTCGTCTTGGCTGCACCGGAGATCAGCGTCTGCGCCAGGTCGTCGTCGGACAGGTCGGGGTGCTGGGCCCGCAACGTCTCGGCGTCGCGCACCGGGATGCGCGGTGCGGTGTCGAGCAGGATGTCGGTGAGCCAGCCGCCTCCGAGGAGGGAGGCCCGGCCGGCCCGCCGGGCCGAGCCGGCGAGCGCCGCAGCCAGCCGACCCACGTCCGCGGCCTGCTCACGGCGGCTGCGCGGCGACGTCTCGAGATCCTGGGCGATGCGTCCGGTGACGCGGGCCACCAGGTCAGCGACGGTGCTGCTCCTCGGCTCGTCCGGAGAGGAGGCGTCGCGATCGGGACGGGGCGTCACGTGTCTTCCCTGCCCCGCGTCAGGCCGCGCACTCCTTGCAGACCAGCGTTCCCTTCGTGTCGGACGCCAACTGGCTGCGGTGGTGCACGAGGAAGCACCGGGAACAGGTGAACTCGTCCGCCTGCCGCGGCAGTACCCGGACCGAGAGCTCCTCGTTGGAAAGGTCGGCTCCGGGCAGCTCGAGGGACTCGGCCAGGTCGGCCTCGTCGACGTCGACGGCGCCGGCGGACTTGTCCTGCCGGCGTGCCTTGAGCTCCTCGATGCTGTCCTCGGACATCTCGTCGTCGGTCTTGCGGGGCGAGTCGTAGTCGGTCGCCATGCTGCTGGTCACCCCTTCGCCCGAGGGTGGCATCGCCACGTTCGTCGGTGCTGGAAGTCGGATGCGTGAGGCTGGTGTGCCCGCGCGGTGTGCTGGCGGTGGTGCCGCCTCGTGCTGCTTGCGGGCCGTGTAACGCGCGGGCCCGCGAGTTTGTGCCCGGTCCCGGACGGGTCGGTCGTGAGCGCTCGTGCGTGCCGGGCCCGGCGGCGCGGACACTAGCGGATCACCCGGCGCTTGGCACCCTCCGGTCCCCTCTGGGGAACGCGAGCCACCCCCCACGAGATGGGTCATCCCGCTAGGACAGGCCTCCCCCCGGGGGCCGGGCTCTGACAGGGTGTGCCGTGCAGCCGGGTTTCCCCCGGCTGCCCGCGCGGCATCTGTTCCCTGCCCCGCGGATGTCCGCCGGCAGGGAGAGAGTGGCTGACATGAGCGAGTTCTTGCAGGAGGTTCAGATCCGGCTCGAGTCGGCGAGCCAGTCGCTCGCAGAGGCCGAGCGCGACGGCGACGACTATCTCGCCCAGATCCGCCAGGGTGAGATCGAGTCGCTGCTCCGGCTGGCCATGGAGCACGAAGCCGTCGCCTGACCCACGTCCCGCGACGTCCGGGGGCTGACCCGGAGGGTCAACTGCCGTCCAGCTCCGGCGCGGCATCGGCATCCAGCTCGGTCAGCAGATCGACCAGCGCGGCGAGCAACGGCGGTCGCGCCGCGACGACCAGTGCCTCGGACGGGCCACGTCCGCGCAGCCCGCAGAGCACCACCCCGGTCTCACTCGCGACGAGCCCACCGGCAGCGGTGTCCCAGGGCTTGGTGCCCTGCTCGTAGTAGGCGTCGTTGCGTCCGGCCGCGACCGAGCACAGGTCGAGGGATGCCGATCCCGGCCGTCGAACGTCGCGGACCCGGGGCAGCAGGGTGCGCAAGACCTCAGCCTGTCTGGCCCGACGCTCGGCCACATAGCCGAAACCGGTAGCCACCAACGCCTGCGGCAGCAGCGGTGGGTCGATCCACGCCAACGGTCGGCCGTTGAGGAAGGCGCCCCCGCCCAGCGTCGCGGTGAACAGCTCGCCGGCCACCGGGTTCACCACAGCACCTGCGACGACCTCGTCGCCGATCCGGGCCGCCACGCTGACCGCATACGTCGCGATGCCGTAGAGGTAGTTGACGGTGCCGTCGATCGGGTCGACCACCCAGGTCACCCCGGAGGTGCCGGTGCGGTCCGCACCCTCCTCCCCGAGGAACCCGTCACCGGGCCGAGCCGCAGCGATGACCTGGACGATCAGCGCCTCTGCGCGCTGGTCCATGATCGTCACCACGTCGGTGGCACTCGACTTGGTGGCAGCCACCTGGAGGGGGCCGGCCGGCCGGCCCACGACGTTCAACCAGCCAGCAGCAGTCGCCGCCTCCACCGCGAGCGCGAGCAGGTCGTCGTACGAGGGCCGGCACGCGTGGGGGGAGGAAGTCACGCTCCTAGTGTGCCGCCCCCAGCGGAACCCGCCCGAGGTCGACATGGGCCAGTGCCACCGCCGTGGCTGCGGCGATCTCCCGCACCTGCGTCAGCGCAGCTTCGGACCACGATCGCGGTTGGGAGGTGGAGAGCTCGATGATCGCCAGCGGCTGACCATCGGCCACCACGGGCACGATCAGCAAGGACCGGAACCCCATCTCGCGCAGCAGCCGCACCTCTTGCTCATCGGCGTCCGGGTCGTCCGTGCGCACCTCGGCGACCAGGTCAGCGGCCAGAGCCTCGGCGGTCAGCGGATAGTCCGCCAGCTGATAGACCCGCTCGCTCACGGAGAGCCCGTCCTGGCTCACGACGAACAATCCTCCGTCCTTGACCAGCGAGAGCGTTACGTCGTCGACACCCATCAGCCAGTGCAGCGACATCAGCGCCCCCGCGACGTCTGAGACCTGCGGCGAGGCGGCGAGCAGCGCCAGGACGGGCACCAGTGCCGTCCGGCCGCCGTCGTCGTGACCACCGCCGCACGCAGCAACGGCCTCCTGCGACGCGTCGAGGAAGTCTGGCGCGGGACGACCGAGGAACCACCCCTGGCCCAGATGCACCCCGAGCTCGGCCAGCGTGACGAGCTCCTCGACCTCCTCGATGCCTTCGGCACAAAGCATCGCCCCGGTACGCCGGCAGAAGGAGACGAGCGCCTCGACCAGCGCGCGCTTCTCCGGGTGCCGGTGGACCGCGGTCACCATCTCGCGGTCGAGCTTGACGATGTCGGGACGTAGCCGCACCAGCGCCTTGAGGTTGGCATAGCCGGCGCCGGTGTCGTCGACCGCGATGCGGGCGCCACGGGCCCGCAGCGGGCCGACGGCGGTCCCGACGAGGTCGGCGTCGAGCTGGCTGTCCTCGGTGACCTCGACGACGACCTCGGTCAGGTCGCGGTCGAGCACGGCCTTGATCTGGGCCGACAGCAACGTTCTGGGGCTGACGTTGACGCTGAGGTAAGACCCGCGCGGGCGGCCGGGGGCGGCCAGAGCGGCCCGCAGCGCCGCGGACTCGAGGTCCGCCCCGCAGCCGCACTCCCGAGCGAGCTGGAACCACTCGTCGACCCGCCGGTGCTCGCGGCCCGGAAAGCGTGCCAGCGCCTCGTAGCCCACGACCCGGCCACCGCGGAGGTCGCAGATGGGCTGGAAGACCATGATGATGCCGTCCGGATCGGCCAACAGGTCCCGGACCTCGGCGCAGGCCGCGCGGCGGTCGGGCCGGGTCATCTCCGGGGAGAAGGCCCGGGCGACCGCGCTGCCGGCAACCTTGGCGTCGTACATCGCGAGGTCAGCCTGATTCATCAGCTGGTCGGCAGTGCTACGTCCCCCGTGCACCACGGCGAAGCCGGCACTGACGGAGACCGGCCCGGGCTGGTCGTGACCTGCCAGGGCAGGCACTTTCTGCGAGGCGGACTCAGCCTCCGACGACGGGCTGACGAGGCAGTCGATCATCCGCTGGATCACCGCCCGGGCCACGTCCTCGTCGACGTCCTCGAGCAGCACCCCGAACTCGTCGCCACCGAGTCGCGCGAGCGTGTCCCCCGGGCGGACGACCGCCGCGAATCTCTGCGCAACGGTGCGCAGCACCTCGTCCCCGGCGCCATGCCCGAGCCGGTCGTTGATCGCCTTGAATCCGTCGAGGTCCATCACGCAGACCGCCAGACTCCGTCCGCTACGCGGAGCGCCAGCAAGCGCACGTGTCAGCCGATCCAGGAAGAGCGCACGGTTGGCGAGCCCGGTGAGGTCGTCGTGGAAGGCGCGGTAGCGCAGCTGGTCGGCGGTCCGGCGCAGCTCGAGCATCAGACTGGCAATCTGCACCTGCGCCTCGGAGACCGATCGTGCGACCAGCCCCAGCTCGTCTCGACCGCCGAGGCGCACGGCAGACGTGCTCCCCGAGACGGCTTCCGAGAGACCAGAGCGCACTGCGTCGAGGTCACGCGACATCGACCAGCCCAGGGCGAGCAGGAGATACAGCACCACGGAGAAGGCGGTAGCTGTGCCCGCCGCCGGGTGCTGCCACGCGATGTGCTGCTCGACCTGACGGGCCGCGAACAAACCGTCGAGCTGTCGCCCGACCGACGACGTGAGGCCGTCGACTTCGGCCAGCCCGGCATCGGGGTCACCCACCGTGACCTGGGCAGTCGTGGCGGCGTCTCCTTGGGCGTCGACCACCCGGTGCGTCAGGTCGACCTGCTCCGAGGCCCACTGGGTCAACCGTCCGGTCCGCGCCAATCGGCCGGCGTCCCCCCGGGCATGGTCCGCTGCCGTCGACAGGCGCATCGCCCGATGCGCACGCGCAGCGGCCTCGGCAGCCACCACGGCAACCCGCACGACCTCGAACCGCTCGTCGGAAGGGACACTGCTCGACCCCCCGGCGAGCAGGATCTTCACCTCCACGAGGCCGGCGACGACACGCGGCAGGTGGTCAGTCAGCAAGCTCCCCTCGTAGTGGCTCCGTTGCTCGGGGTCGAGAGTGAGGTGACTGACGTCGGCCACCTCGCGGACGAGGTGCACCAACGACGTCAGCTGGGGGCGAACTCGAGCCGTGTCGATGCAGGCAGGGCCCGGCACAGCCGCGGCCAGCCGGATCGACCGGAGCAGGGGCTCTGCGTGCGGGATCGGCACACCTGCCCGGTCCGAGGACGCGAGGGCCTGCGACGCAGCCCGCAGTGCCTTCGGGAGCTCCCGGTAGTCGCGCCCCTCCAGCGATGCATCGGTGCACCGAGCCACGGCGATCATCAGGTGGTCCAGCGCCACGACGGTTCGTAGACCCTGTCGCTCCTGACGCGTGAGGGCCTCGTCGGCCCGGGCGGCGCCGGCGGCCTGCAGCGCAGACCCCACCAGCGGTCCGGCGAGCACGGCGATCAGCAGTGCGACCTTGCCCCACACGGGCAGGAGACGCATCAACCAGGCCCCCGGCACCAGTGTGTGACGGAGCCACGCAGGGCCGGGGACCGGCACGCGACGCGTCGAGCCCACAGCCATGCCTCGCCTCCCGCGCCGGTGGGGAGGCCTTCCGGAGTGGTCCCCGTCAGGGCTATCGGCGTCGGCGCTGACCGACTTGATCAGGGTCGGGCCAGCGGTGGGCAGTCAGTCGCTGCCGCAGACCGCAGCGCGCCCGGGGTCCCGGACGTTGGCGCAGCACCCGGCCGGGCACACGTCGTGGCTGGGCCCGAGGTCGCCCTCTGATCGTCGTACGACGTCGTCCTGACCGCGTTCGACCGCTGCCCGCTCGAGCACCAGCTCGCGCACGGCGGCGACGAACACCGGGTCGACCCCCACCGTGGCCGCGCGAGTCATCGCCAGTCCCAGCCGGTCAGCGGTCTCGCGCGCCTCGGTGTCGAGGTCGTGGGTCACCTCCATGTGGTCGGAGACGAAGCCGATCGGCACCACGACCAGTGAGGACACGCCCTCACCCGCAAGACCCTCGAGGTGGTCGTTGACGTCCGGCTCGAGCCACGGCTGGGTAGGCGGACCGCTGCGGCTGCAGAAGACGAGGTCCTGGTCGTGGTGGATCCCGGTCGCCGCCGCCACCCCGGCGGTGACCAGCCGCGCGACCTCGAGGTGCTGACCGGTGTAGGCGTGTCCGGCGGGCCCGCTGGTGTCGTCCATCGCGGTCGGCACCGAGTGGGTCACGAACACCAGCCGGGCGTGCGGGCGCACCGGTCCGGGCAGCTCGCCCAGTGCCGTGACCGTGGCGGCGACCATCGACTCCACGAAGCCCGGGTGGTTGAAGTAGTGGCGGATCCTGTCGATGCGAGGTGCTGCGTCGCCCAGCGGGGCGACCGCGGCGGCGAGGTTCTCGCGGTACTGCCGGCAGCCGCTGTACGACGAGTAGGCCGAGGTGAGCAGAGCCAGCACCCGGGTGCGGCCGTCAGCCGCCAGCCGGGCCACCTCATCGGTGAGGTACGGCGCCCAGTTGCGGTTGCCCCAGTAGACCGGCAGGTCCAGCCCGTGCGCCACGAAGTCCGCCTGCAGAGCGGCCACCAAGGCACGGTTCTGCGCGTTGATGGGACTGACCCCGCCGACCGCCTCGTAGTGCGCGCCGACCTCGACCAGCCGCTCGCGCGGGATGTTGCGGCCGCGGGTGACGTTCTCCAGGAACGGCAGCACGTCCTCGGGCCCCTCCGGGCCGCCGAAGGAGACCAGCAGGAAGGCGTCGTACGGCGAGGTGTTTGGGCCGGTCCGGTCTGCGTCCATCTGCAGATCCTCGCAAAGCCGACTCCGACAGGATCTCGGCGGGCCACCGCGACCGGGCCGCCGTCGGCCCGGTCCCGTAGCGTGCGCGCGTGCTCCGCCCCTACGTCGACCTGCTGTCCACCCCCGGCGGTGCACGCTTCTCCTTTGCTGCGTTCGTGGCCCGGCTGCCGATCGCCATGATGGGGCTGGGCATCGTCCTGCTGGTGGTCGGTGAGACGGGCCGCTACAGCCGAGCCGGCGCGATGTCGGCGGTCTTCGCGGTCGGCAGCGCTGCCGTGTCCCCGGTGACCTCACGACTGACCGACCGGTTCGGCCAGCGGGCGGTGCTGCTGCCCACGGTGCCGGTGCATGTGGCGACCCTGCTGGTGTTCGTCGGACTGGTGGTCAGCCGCGCGCCGCTGTCGGCGCAGGTCGTGACGGTGCTGATCGCGGCCACCACCGCACCGTCGATCGGGTCGCTGGTGCGGGCCCGCTGGGGATATGTGCTGGGCAGCGACCCGCGGCTCACCACGGCCTACGCCTTGGAGTCGGTGCTCGACGAGCTGATCTTCGTGGTCGGCCCGCTGGTAGTCACGGTGCTGGCGACGCTGGTGACGCCTGCGGCCGGGCTGCTGGCGGCCGGCGCACTGCTCCTGGTCGGCACCCTGGCCCTGACCAGCCACCGGGCCAGCGAGCCGCCACCCGCCGGGCCGCACCTGCACCCGGGCGCGCTGCGCAGCCAGGGGTTGCCCGAGCTGATGGCGGTCCTGTTCTTCATCGGCGGGGTCTTCGGCTCGGTCGAGATCAGCGCGGTGGCCTTCGCCGACCACGCTGGCAGTCGCGCCCTCGCCGGTCCGCTGCTCGCCTGCTACGCCGCCGGCAGCATGCTCTCCGGGCTGGTGTTCGGATCAGTGGGTGCCCGGGTCCCGCCGCGGCGCTCGCTTGTCGTCGGCTCGGCGGTGATGACCGCGGCGGTATCGGTGCTCCCCGTCGTGAAGGGGCTGCCGCTGCTGGCTCTGCTGCTGGTCCTTGCCGGAGTCGGCATCGCTCCGACCTTGATCTCGGCCTTCTCGCTGGTCGAGCGGGCGGTCCCGGCGGCGGCGATGACCGAGGGACTGACCTGGGCGACCACCGGGCTGGTGATCGGCTTCTCGACGTCGACCTGGCTGTGTGGCCGACTGGTCGATGGCGTCGGCGTGCACTGGGCCTTCGCGGTGGCTCCCGCCTCGGGCGCCTGTGCGGTGCTGGGAGCCCGGCTCGCCTGGGGCCGCCTCCCCGCAGATCACCTCGGCGCCGGCTGAGGTGGCCCGACACGTCGGCACAATCGGCTGGGCGCGCCTGCACGCCGCACGCCGGAGCGACACCTAGGGTCGGTGGGAGTCGGAGCGGTCCGACGGTCGGGAGGCGGCACCATGGGCGACGCGGCGAAGCCGGAGCCGGAGATGCTGGACGTGACGGTCCAGCAGCACCACCCCGCAGCGACCGACCAACCGCCACAGGAGCCCGCCGGCCCCTCCGGTGCAGCGGTCCCGAACGATCCGATCGACCTCCGCCTGGTGGCGCTGACCCCAGCCGGATCGCACCTCGTGCTCGAGGGCTCCGACCGCGCGCAGTACCGCGTTGCCGTCGACCACCGGCTCGCCACCGCGCTGCGCGCCCCTGACCGACCCCGCACCCGCCAGCTGGAGATCGCCGTGGAAAGTCAGCTCAGCCCTCGAGAGATCCAGACCCGGGTCCGGTCCGGCCAGACCGTCGAGGAGGTCGCGGCCGCAGCCGGCATTGCCGCCGAGCGCATCGAGCGGTACGCCGTCCCGGTGCTGGCCGAACGCGCGCATGTCGTCGAGCTCGCTCACCGGGCGCCGGCTCGGCGCGCCACCGGCGGCACAGCCCCCGCCCTCGGCGAGATGGTGGGTCGGCGGCTGACCGAGCTGGACGTCCTACCGGAATCCGTGACCTGGGATGCAGTCCGAGGTGAGGACGACCGCTGGACGGTACGGCTGACCTATCTCGCTGCCGACCGTGAACGGGTGGCCGCCTGGGCATTCGACCCGCGCGGCCGGGTGCTGGCTCCCGTCGATGACGAGGCCCGGTGGCTGGTCGAGGGCACAGGGACCGACCGGGAGAGCGACGACCCGCCGACCGCTGTACGCCGCCTGTCGGCCGTGCCGCACGCCGACCCGGGCGAGGGCCAGCCGGCGTCGAGCAGTGCTGTCGACGAGGTCTACGACCGCGAGGCCGACGAACGGCGCGGTGCCTCGGCCGTGGACCACGGGGTGCCCGCCGGTGCCTCCGGACCTGCCGTCCGGGGCCGCCGCCAGCCGGTGCCCTCGTGGGACGACATCATGTTCGGCCCCCGCAAACGCGACTAGGCACCCGGCAACAGAGGTCAGCGGCGACGCGGGCCGTCATCACGGACGACCTGGTTCCGGCTCGACCCGCACCGGCAGGGCGCAGGCCGCGACGTCGAAGGGCAGCGCGTCGGCGTCGAGGTCGGCGACCCGGAGCAGCTGGTCGGCCGAGGCGGCCGTCATGCGTCGCATGTGGTGGCGACGGCAGAGCACCTCGTATCCCACGGCCCCGCCGGTGTCGGTGTCGCCGACCACGACCTGCTCCCCCTCGACGACCATCACCCCGTCCCACGTGCGGGCGTTGTGCGTGGCCCGGGCACCGCACCAGCACAGCGCCTCGACCTGCAGCACCTGCACCCGGTCGGCCAGCTCGATCAGCCGCTGCGACCCCGGGAAGAGCCGCGTGCGGAAGTCAGCGGTGATGCCGAACGCGAACACGTCGACCGAGAGCTCGTCGACGACGCGGGCCAGCTGCTCGGCCTGGGTGGGGCTGTAGAACTGCACCTCGTCGCAGATGAGGAAGTCGACTCGGCCGCCGTGAGTGCGCTCGGTGACGACGGCGTCCCAGAAGTCCAGGTCGTCGCTCACCTCGATGGCGTCGGTGGCCAACCCGAGCCGGCTGGACAGGGTGGCGCTCCCGGCACGGTCGAGCCGGGTGAAGATCAGCCCGCGCCGGCCACGCTGCCGGTGGTTGTGATCCATCTGCAGCGCAAGCGTCGACTTGCCGCAGTCCATGGTCCCGGAGAAGAAGACGAGCTCGGCCACGGTCGCCCATCGTGCCATCCGTGACCTTGCCGTGACCTGGGCGGCCGTGACCTCCCGGGGACTCCGTCGTTGGACAGGGCGGCAACGGGGGGAAGCCACCGGGAGCGGGACCGCGTCGACGAGGGGACGGCGCGGCCCTGCCCTCGTCCCCGATCCGTTGCTGGCATTGGTGAACCGCCGGGCACCTGCCTCGCCTCGTCGGTCTGATCAGTCCCGCACAGCGACCAGCAACGGGATCCCCACCTCGGCCGCGCTGAGGCCGCCGTGCATCCCCACGATCGCGAGGAACCGCGCCGGCATCGTCCGGGTGTCGAGCACCGCATGGTCATCGACAGCAAGGGCGAGGAGGTCACCGAGCCGGGACCGCACGTGCGCCGGCATCCGCGGGCCGTAGACGCCGTGCGCCACGGCCTCGTCCCGAGCCACCACCCAGAAGTGCTCGCCGAGGGTCTCTTGCCAGGCGGTGAGCACGTCCTCGGTCGCGCCCGGCCGGGTGTGCAGCTGCGCACCGCGCAGATCCCCCGTCACCACGTCGACGCCGTCGCGCAGGGCATCGGTGATCGCGACGTCCCACCGGTGGGTGGCCGGGATGTCGACCATGCCGTGGTCGGAGGTCACGAGCACCGTGGTGCCCGGCGGGAGCGCCTCGACCAGCGCTTCGACCCATCGGTCGACCCGGGCCAGCTCGATGCGCCAGGCCTCGGTCTCGCAGCCGAGGCGGTGCCCCAGGGCATCGAGGTCGCCCCAGTAGACATAGGTCAGGGACCGCTCCCCCCGGCGTACGGCGGCAGCAGTGGCGATGATCCGGTCGGCGGGGGTCTCGGCAGCGGCGTAGTCCCCGCCACGCAGCGCGGCCTCGGTCAGGCCTTTGCCGTCGAAGGCCGCCGGCCCCACCCGGGTCACCGTCAGCACCTGGGCAGCCCGCTCGAACACCGTCGGGTAGGGCTGCAGGATCCGCAGGTCGGTCTCGGCCGGGCTCGCCAAGGTGTTGACCACCTGGTCACCAGCCAGACGCAGGTAGAGCCCGGTCACGCCGTGCTCGCTCGGCGCCAGCCCGGTGCCCAGCGACGTCAGCGCGATCGGGGTGGTGCTGGGGAAGACCGTGGTGAGCCCACGGCTGTGCGGGCCTGCGAGCACCTCGGTGAGGTACGGCGCCTCGTCCGGGTGGTCACGCAACGCGCCGAGGCCCAGCCCGTCCACCAGGACGACCACGACCCTCTGCGAGGGCGGCAGGCTCAGGCTGGGGACGCCCAGCGCGTCCGCGGTCGCGACGCCGAGCACATGGAGGACCGCCGGCATCACCTCCGCCAGCGAGCCGACGTCGTAGGCGGGGACCTCCGGTGCTGCGGCGAGAACTGGCCGCTGGCGGGGCTCGGGGGCGCTCGTCACCGCCCGGTGGCGCGCGAGAGTGCAGCGGCGAAGCCCAGCACCCGCGCCACCGCGTCGGCGCCCTCGGCTGCCTCGCTCACGCGCAAGGCGATGTCGTCGGCCGACGCGGTGCCGGTGTAGCCATGGTCGGCCTCGCACTCGGGATCCGCGCACCCCGCCGGCTCGAGGTCGAGCCGGCTCACCGCTCCCCAGCCGATGGTGACGGTGACCTCCTGGGGAGGTAGGCCGCCCCGGTAGCGCATCGGCTCGGTCACGACCCGGTTGACCACGACGGAGCGCACCGACGAGAGGGGCACGGCCTCCGTGGAGGCGGTGACGAACGGCACGGGAGTGACCTCGTCCGCCGGATGGTCGTCGGCGTGACCGAGCACCAGGCGACCGCCGGTGAGCACGAGCACCGTGACGTGGCGGCGCACCTCCTCGGCGTCGAAGGTGGTCTCCTGGTGCACGACGAACGCCTCGACGTCCTCGCCCGCCACGGCTGCGTCGACCGCGTCGGCCACGAGCTCGGGGTAGTAACCCGCTCGCTCGATCGCGGTGCGCAGGTCGGCCAGGGAAGTGTCAGTCATGCACCCATCCTTGCACTCGTCGCTGCCTCGCAACGGGCTGCGCACAGGTCCATCGGCGGGCCGATGGGTCGGACGAGTCAGTGAGTCGGTGAGTCAGTCGGTCAGTGCCCGCGCCCCACGTTCGACCGGCAGACGCGGCGGCGCGAGGCGCACCCGCGCCGCCAAGACCGCCGCCCCCACGGTCCCCGCGACGACCGGGTTCAGCTCCACCGAGGCCACCTCGGGGACATCGTCGACCAGTCGGGCCACCCGGGCCAGCAGGTCCTCGAGGGCTCCGAGGTCGGCGGCCGGACCACCGCGGTGCCCGAGCAGCAGCGGCGCTGCCCGGACCCCACGCACCAGACCGGCCAGGTCCGCATCCGAGAGCGGCGGCACGCCGTAGGACCGGTCGTCGAGCAGGTCGGTCGCGGCACCGCCCAGCCCGAAGGACACGACGGGGCCGATGAGGGGGTCCTGGATCGCACCGATGCGGGTAGCCACCCCCAGCGGGGCCATCCGCTGCACGACGAGCCGACCGGTGTCTGCACCGTGCCGGTCGAGCAGCGCAGCGTGGGCAGCCCGCAGCTCGTCCGGTCCGGCCAGGTCGAGATGGATGCCGGCGAGCTCGCGGCGGTGCCGGAGGTGGGCCGCCGTCGCCTTGAGCGCCACCGGCCAACCAACCCGGTCCGCGGCGTCGATCGCCTCCTCGACGGAGTCGACGACCTGTTCGTCCCAGACCACGACGCCGTAGCACGCGAGGAGCCGGCGCAGCGGCTCCGGCGTCAGCGGCGTCGGCAACTCCGTGGCCGTCGCTGCGCCCGGCCCCGCCGCCGCCTCGATCACCTCGGCCAGCTCCTCGCGCACCAGCGCCCGGGCTCCGCGGACGTCCAGTCCGGACGGCGAGACGGTCCGGCCCGCCGGTGTGGCGCGCCACTGCGCGTAGCGCGTCACCGCCGCCAAGGCACGCACCGCATCCTCCGGTGTCTCGTACGACGGCACCGAACCTGGTCCGTCGCCGTCGGCTCGCAGGGCGGCCGGCACGCCGGGCACGCCGAGGAAGGTGGACACGACCGTCCGGCTGGCCCGTCGGGACGCGGCGGCCAGCACCTGCGCGACCTCGACACCCGGGGTGCGCAACGGCGGGATGAACAGCGCCACCACCGAGTCGACGTCCGGGGCTGCGAAGACCTCGTCCAGGGCAGCCTCGAACTCCTGAGCTGAGGCCTCAGGCGCGAGCGACCGACTGCTGGCCACGACCAGTCCGACCTCCTCACACGCGTCGACGGCAAGCACCGCCAACGCGTCGGAGTTGCCGAGCACGGCAACCCGCGGACCACTCGGCAGCGGCTGGGTGGCCACCAACGCGGCCACGTCGAACAGGTCGTGGATGGTGTCGACCCTGATCACGCCCGCCTTGCGGAACAGCGCGTCCACCGCGGCCGCGGGAGCGCGCAGGGCCGGCTCCTGGGGCCCTCCGGGAGCTACCCCACGGAAGCGACCCGACTTCACCACCACCACTGGCTTGCGCCGCGCCAGTCGCCGCGCCAGCCGGCTGAACTTTCGCGGATTGCCGAGAGACTCGAGATACATCAGCACGGCGTCGGTGCGATCGTCCTCCTCCCAGAACTGCAGCAGGTCGTTGCCGCTGACATCGACCCGGTTGCCCGCCGAGACGAAGCTCGAGAGCCCCAACCCACGTCGTACGACGTTGTCGAGCAGCGCCAGCCCCAGCGCACCGGACTGGGAGAAGAAACCGAGCCGGCCGGCTCGAGGGACGACCGGGGCCAGTGACGCGTTCAACGGCGCCCGGGGGTCCGTGCTGAGGACGCCGAACGAGGCCGGCCCCAGCACCCGCATGCCACTCCCCCGGGCCAGGTTCACCAGGCGACGTTGACGGTCGGCACCCTCCGGTCCGACCTCGGCGAACCCGGTCGACATCACGATCAGGCCGCGTACGCCGCGGGCCGCGGCATCGACGACCACCGCTTCGACCTCGCTCGCCGGCACCGCGACGACGGCGAGGTCCACCAGCCCGGGCACATCAGTGACCCGGGCGTAGGACGGCAAGCCGGCCACCTCGTGGGCATTGTGGTTGACCACGTGCACCTGACCCGGGAAACCGCTGTCGAGCAGGTGCCGCAGCACGACGTGGCCGAGTGAGCTCTCCTCCCTACCGGCCCCGACCACCACGACCGAGCGCGGCTGCAGCAGCAGCTCGACCGAGCGGGCCTCGGCGCGGTGCTCGCGGGCATAGGTGACGGCCAGCGAGTCCTCGGTAGGCTCGAGGTCGAACGAGAGTCGCACGACGCCGTCGTCGAAGGCGCGGTCGACGACGTAGCCCGCGTCGGAGAAGACGTGCAGCATGGACGCGTTGGCGGGCAGCACGTCTGCGACGAAGCGTGAGATCCCGCGTTCACGTGCCGCCGCAGCTATGTGCTCGAGGAAGATCGACCCCAGGCCGCGGCTCTGGTGCCGGTCCTCGATATTGAAGGCGACCTCGGCCACGTCCGGTCCGATGCGCTCATAGCGCACGACCCCGATCATCTCGCCGGACACCGTCGCGATCAGCGCGGCGCGGTCCCGGTGGTCGACCACCGTGAACCGCTCGACGTCACGGTCGCTGATCGTGCGGTAGAGCGAGAAGAACCGGTTGTAGATGGTCTCGTCGGACAGCCGGTCGTGGAACCGCCGCAGCCTCGGCGCGTCGCCCGGGAGGATCGGCCGGAGCCGGGCGGTCCCCCCGTCGCGCAGGACGACGTCGGCGTGCCAGTGCTCGGGGTAGCCCAGCTCGCCGTCCTGCACGCGCCGAGGCTATCGGCGCTGGGAGCGGGCGGCGCTAGAGCTGCGCCCGCAGCGCACCGGCCGGGAAGGCAGCCGTGTGCACGTTGACGTAGAACCGGGTCGGGTGCAGACGAAGGTTCCTGGCCAGGGCCGCCGGCACCGTGGTGCAGGCTGCCGACGCCGGGGTGGGTGCTGTCAGGGTGATCCTGACCGCGCCGTCGACGCCTGCCCTACCGGCGTGGATGTGCGCCGCCACGGCGGTCCCGATCTTGCGGACCGAGAGCAGGTAGCAGAGCTGGGTGCCGTCCAGCGACCAGGTGAACTCGCCACGACCGTCCTTGTCGGCGGCCTTGGTCTCTCCTGCGCCGGTCAAGGTGACCCGGTGCTGGGGAACTTGTGCGTTGGCGACTCCGCCGCTGAGCCCCACCAGGGCAGCGGCAAGGCCGATGGCGACGAGCGATGAACGTGCTCGCATGGTGTCCTCCCTCTAGACCGCGGTGATGCCGACGGGCGGAGGTGCCTCGAGGCTTCCGACGACCCGAGGTCGACGCTAGCCCCGCTCACCGACGAATGCCATGGCCCGGGCGGCGTCCCACCACTCGGTGGTCGTGCAGGCACCCTGCGCCCCGCTCGTGCCCGGTCAGCGAGCGAGATCCTTCCGCGTGCACTGGCGGTAACCTCCCCGGGTGCTCACCGTGCTGCCCGAGGTCGCCGACGCGCTCGCCGCCGGCCTGCCCGTCGTCGCCCTGGAGTCGACGATCATCAGCCACGGCCTGCCGCGGCCGGACAACCTGCGGGTCGCCCGCGAGATCGAGCAGGCCGTGCGCGCGGCCGGCGCGGTGCCGGCGACGGTTGCGGTGGTGGAGGGCCGGGCTTGCATCGGGCTCGACGACGCGGCCCTCACCCATGTCGCCACCAGCGACGAGGTCGTCAAGGTCAGCAGCCGTGACCTGGCTGTCGTGGCCGCCCGGCGCGGCAGCGGTGCCACCACCGTGGCGGCGACCGCGCACCTGGCTGCCCAGGTCGGCATCAGGGTCTTTGCCACCGGGGGCCTCGGCGGAGTGCACCGAGAGGCCCGCGAGACCTGGGACGAGTCGGCGGACCTGATGGCGCTCGCGACGACCGACATCACCTTGGTCTGCGCCGGGGTCAAGTCCATCCTCGACGTCGAGGCCACCCTCGAGCGGCTCGAGACCCTCGGGGTGACCGTGCTCGGGTTCGGCACCCGCGCCTTCCCCGGCTTCTACCTCACTGACTCGGGGCACACGGTCGACTGGCAGGTCGACACTGCCGAGGAGGTGGCCGCGGTGATGTCCGCCCGGGCCCTGCTCGGCACCGACGACCGCGGCGTCGTCGTCGCGAACCCGCTGCCGGTTGGACAACAGGTGGACCCGGGGCTGCACGAGATGCTGCTGCACACCGGGCTTGCGATGGCCGCTGCCTCGGGGGTGCAGGGCAAGGACGTGACGCCGTTCCTGCTCGACTTCTTCCACCGGGAGAGCGACGGGGTGACACTGACCGCGAACATCGCGATCATCCTGCGCAATGCCGGCCTCGCGGCTCAGATCGCGGTCGCCGCATCAGCCGGCGAGTGGCCACGCTGAGGTGCCAGGCCTCGGGCCCGTTGTCGTCGTCGGCGACGTCATGGCCGACATCCTCGCCGTCATGTCGGGGCCGCTCGCACGGTCCAGCGACACCCCGTCACGGATCACGACGGGCGGCGGTGGGTCGGCAGCCAATGTTGCCGCGTGGCTGGCGCATCAAAGGGTGCCCACGACGTACGTCGGAAAGGTCGGCGACGACGCTCTTGGTCGGCAGTCTGTTGCGGCCCTTGACGATGCGGGAGTCAGCACACTGATCGCCGTCGATGCGGCGCTGCCGACCGGCACCTGCATCGTGCTCGTGGAGCCGGGCGGAGAGCGCTCGATGCTGCCTGACACCGGCGCCAACGGGGCCCTGCGACCGGACGAGCTGCCGGCGTCCCTCTTCCGCCCCGCCGCCCACCTGCACCTGTCCGGCTACACGTTGCTGCACCCGGGGTCCAGGGACGCCGGGCTGGCTGCGCTCCGACTGGCTGCCGATGCCCGCATGACCACCTCGGTCGATCCTTCGTCGGCGGCTCTGCTCGAGTCGCTGGGACCGGCTCGGTTCCTGTCGATGACCGAGGGCGTCGGGGTCCTGTTCGCCAACCGCGACGAGGCACTGGCCCTGGCCCCGCAGGCCGTGACCGTCGGGCAGGCCGCCGAGTCCCTGAGCGAGACCTACGGCGAGGTGGTGGTCACACTCGGTGCCGGCGGCGCCCTGTGGCGGCAGGGGTTCATCGGCGCGAGCGCACCGGCCGAGCGCAGCGTCGAGGTGGTCGACACGACGGGGGCCGGCGACGCCTTCGCCGCCGGCTTTCTTGCCTGCTGGCTGCTGCATCCCGAGCCGGAGTCGGCGCTGGCCGCCGGCCACCGGCTCGCGGCCGTCGCCGTCGCTGCGGTGGGTGCCCGGCCCTGACACGAGCACCTTCGTGCCGTCGTGACACTTAGGGCAGAGGAGGCAGCTCGCCCGACCCACGAGGCGACAACCGGGTCGGCACGACCTCCAACCGGGGCACCGACTGGTCGCCCTCGATGCGCCATCAACCGCTCGGCCGCCAGCCGGCCGATGGTGTCCGGGTCCTGGGCCACCACGGTGACCGCGGGGTCGAGCAGGTCCGAGAGCAGGAAGTCGTCGAAGCCGACCAGGGCCACCTCATGCTGCAGCGTTCGTGTGAACAGCGCCCGCTCATCGCTGCGACCCTCCTCGGCGTGCCGCGGGTCGCTGGTCGCCCAGGCCTGACCCCCGGACCAGAATGGCCGCGGTGCCGGGACGAGCCGGGCACCCGAGACCTCAGGAGCAGTGGGCGTGGCACGAAGGGCGAGCAGAGCGGGAACGAGCGGCGACACCGGCGACACCGGCGACACCGAGGTGGTCGAGAACATCGTCGACATCGACGTCGCCGACGAGATGGCCGGGTCGTTCCTCGAGTACGCCTACTCGGTGATCTACTCCCGCGCCCTGCCGGACGCGCGCGACGGTCTCAAGCCGGTCCATCGACGCATCCTCTACCGGATGGCCGAGATGGGCCTGCGCCCCGACCGCGGCCATGTGAAGTGCGCCCGCGTCGTCGGCGACGTGATGGCGACGCTGCACCCGCACGGTGACACCGCGATCTACGACACCCTCGTGCGGATGGCCCAGCCGTGGTCGTTGCGGCTGCCGCTGGTCGACGGGCACGGCAACTTCGGCACGCTGGGCAACGACGACCCCCCGGCCGCCTACCGCTACACCGAGTGCCGGCTGACCACAGCCGCGATGGCGCTCACCGACGGCATCGACGAGGGCGTCGTCGACCTGCGCTCCAACTACGACGACCGTGAGACCGAGCCGGAAGTCCTCCCGGCGGCCTTCCCCAACCTGCTGGTCAACGGCGCGTCCGGCATCGCGGTCGGCATGGCCACCAACATGGCACCGCACAACCTGGTCGAGGTGATCTCTGCGGCGCGACACCTGATCGCTCACCCCGACGCGGCGCTGGACGACCTGATGCGGTTCGTGCCCGGCCCCGACCTGCCGACCGGCGGCAAGATCGTCGGCCTGGACGGCGTGCGGGAGGCCTACGAGACCGGCAGGGGCACCTTCCGCACCCGGGCCACGGCCCGTGTCGAGAACGTCACCCCACGCCGCAAGGGCATCGTCGTCACCGAGCTCCCGTGGGGCGTGGGACCGGAACGCGTGAAGGAGAAGATCGCCGAGCTGGTGCGCAGCAAGAAGCTGCAGGGCATCACCGCGGTCGACGACTACACCGACCGCACCCAGGGCCTCCGGCTGGTCATCGAGGTCAAGAACGGCTTCAACCCGGACGCGATCCTCGAGCAGCTGTGGCGGTTGACACCGCTGGAGGAGACATTCGGGATCAACAACGTCGCGCTGGTCGACGGACAGCCCCGGACGCTCGGGCTGAAGGACCTGCTCGAGGTCTACGTCGCCCACCGGCTCGACGTCGTACGACGACGGAGCCTGCACCGGCGCACCCGGGCGCAGGAGCGACTGCACCTGGTCGACGGGCTGCTCGTCGCGATCCTGGACATCGACGAGGTCATCGCGGTGATCCGCAGCAGCGACGACACGGCCGCGGCGCGCGATCGGCTGATGTCGGTCTTCGACCTGAGCGAGGTCCAGACCAGCTACATCCTCGAGATGCCGCTGCGGCGCCTCACGAAGTTCTCCCGCCTCGAGCTCGAGACCGAGCAGGAGCAGCTGCGCGCCACCATCGCCGCCCTCACCGAGATCATCGAGTCCGATGCGCTGCTGCGCCGGACGGTCTCCGAGGAGTTGGGCGGGGTCGCCAAGCAGTTCGGCACGCCCCGGCGCACCGTGCTGCTCGAGTCAGCCGGGGTGCCCAGCGTCTCGGTGGTGCCGCTGGAGGTGACCGACGACCCGTGCTGGGTGCTGCTGTCCTCGACCGGGCTGCTGGCCCGCACCACCACCGACGACCCGCTCCCGGCCGAGGGGGCCAGAGCCAAGCACGACGTGATCGTGTCGGCCGTGCGCAGCACGGCGCGCGGCGACGTGGCCGTGGTGACCAGCGCCGGTCGCCTGCTGCGGCTCGGGGTCCTCGACGTCCCCGCCGTCCCGGTGACCGCCACCGCACCGCACCTCTCCGGCGGGGCGCCGCTGTCCGAGCTGCTCAGCCTGGACAAGGACGAGACCGTTCTGGCGCTGTCCGGTGTCGACCCCGACGGCCCTGGCCTGGCCCTGGGTACCGAGCAGGGCATCGTCAAGCGGGTGCTGCCGGACCATCCGCAGAACAAAGAGTCCTGGGAGGTCATCGGGCTCAAGCCGGGTGACCGGGTGGTCGGTGCAGTGGAGCTGCCCGAAGCGAACCGCGAGCTGGTGTTCGTCACCTCCGACGGTCAGCTGCTGCGCTTCGAGGCCGCGGCCGTCCGGCCGCAAGGCAGGTCGGCGGGCGGCATGGCCGGCATCCGGTTGTCCCCCGGCGCTCGAGCCGTGTTCTTCGGGGCGGTCGACGCCGCAGCCGACGCCACGGTCGTCACGGTGGCGGGGTCGTCAGCGGCGCTGCCAGGCACCGACGCCGGCACCGTCAAGGTCACCCCGTTCAGCGAGTACCCCGCCAAGGGGCGCGGCACCGGCGGCGTGCGCTGCCACCGCTTCCTGCGCGGCGAAGACGGCCTGCTGCTGGCCTGGGCCGGCCGGTCGCCGGCGAGAGCGGCCGCTGCCACCGGGGTTCCGATCGAGCTGCCGGACGCGGTCGGACGCCGCGACGGGTCGGGCACACCGGCGGCTCAGCCGTTGGCTGCCGTGTCCTCAGCGTGGGCCACCAGCGCGACTCAGGCCGCGAAGCCCTCGGCCAGGTAGGCGTCGAGGGCAGCGAACCCCTCGTCGATGTACGACGTGAACCGTCCGCCCTCCGGCGGCCAGCCGACTGCCGAGACCGGGGGTTGGTCGTCGTCCGGGAGCGTCGCGGCGACGGCGACGTCGGCGCTGACGGTGCCGGCTGCGCGTCGTCGACGGACTCGCACCACGGCGACGAAGTAGCCCACGGTGAGGAGTGTCAGGAGCGTCAGCATGAGGTGTTCATCGGCGCGGGATGCCCGGACCTTCAGCCCTGGTCCGGGATTCGGACGCCGGAGATCGCATCGGGAGACGCCCACGGCGCACCCGGCAGGCGCTCGTCCATGGCACCCCCCGCCCGGCACTCCCCGGACCGGTAGTCATCGGGCATTCCTGGGTAGACCTCGGACCAGTACGCCGCCGCGAGTGCTGCCGCCTGCTGCTGCGTCGCCCCCAGCAGACGCGCCGTCGTTGCGTCCCGTTGCACGGCGGCGCACTCGGCACTCGACTCACCGGTGAGCCCGGCCATGTGCTCCGCCTCGTGGGTGAGCACATGCACGGCGATCACCGTGTCCGGGGAGGGGGTGGATCGCCCGTCCCCGTGCAGGTACGCCGATAGCGCCGCGCACGGCTCACGCTTGACCAGCGTGCTGTGCTCGGGGGCGCCCGTCGCGTCGAACCGCACCCAACCCAGCTCGGAGCCCGTGTCGATCATCTGCTGCCCGGCGGTCTGGCAGTGAACGGTCACGGCGATCCCCACCAGGGTGCTGGCGACCGAGCTCAGCCGTCGTTCGAGCAGCCGGTGCCGGACCACGGGCACGGCGCTGGCCGTGGCGAGGACCAAGAGCAGGGCGACCGAGATGGTCGGGAAGCCCCGCGGCCGGCCGAGGGCGTCGTAGCGACGCATCGACCACCGGCCGGTGAGCCCGGCCGCAGCCAGGGTCGCGACGATCGCCAGCGCGGTGAGCACGTCGTCGTCATCGGCAGGTCAGCGCCCCAGCCTGACCGTCTCCGCAGCTGACGCCCGGTCAGGCGTCGATGCTGTCCCGGTCGACCTGGGAGGCGCCGGCGACGATGAAGTCCCGCCGCGGCGCGACCTCGTTGCCCATCAGCAGCTCGAAGACCCGCTCGGCACCCTCGATGTCGCCCAGGGTGACCCGGCGCAGCATCCGGTGCCGCGGTTCCATGGTCGTCTCGGCCAGCTGGTCGGCGTCCATCTCCCCCAGCCCCTTGTAGCGCTGGATCGGCTCC
The DNA here is from genome assembly GCA_031365725.1 of Sporichthyaceae bacterium. Classification (GTDB taxonomy): domain Bacteria; phylum Actinomycetota; class Actinomycetes; order JACCUZ01; family JACCUZ01; genus JANLYQ01. The sequence goes on from JANLYQ010000066.1 coordinate 35,567, forward strand.
TTGTAACGCTTGTTGCGTCGCGCCAGATCCCCCAGGGTCTTGCGCAGCTGCGCCTCGGTGTAGGTGTAGAGCACCTCGTTCTTCTTCGCCCCGGGGTTGATCACCTCGACCCGGTGCAACGGAGGTACGGCGGCGAACACCCGCCCGGCCTCCACCAGTGGGCGCATGTAGCGGTAGAAGAGCGTGAGCAGCAGGCACCGGATGTGCGCGCCGTCGACGTCCGCGTCGGCCATCAGCACCACCCGGCCGTAGCGCGCCGCCGACAGGTCGAAGCTGCGGCCGGAGCCGGCGCCGATGACCTGGATGATGGCCGCGCACTCGGTGTTCCTGAGCATGTCCGACGCGGTGGCCTTCTGCACGTTGAGGATCTTGCCGCGGATCGGGAGCAGCGCCTGGTGCTCGGAGTCCCGGGCCAGCTTGGCGGTGCCCAGTGCCGAGTCGCCCTCGACGATGAACAGCTCGGAACGCTCGACGTCGTCGCTGCGACAGTCCGCGAGCTTGGCCGGTAGCGACGAGGTCTCGAGCGCGTTCTTGCGTCGCTGGAGCTCCTTGTGCGCACGGGCGGCAACGCGGGTGCGAGCGGCCGAGGCCACCTTGTCGAGGATGGCTTTCGCCTGCAGCTTGGCGCCCTTCTTGGTGGAGCCCAACGCTTCGGCGAGTGCCTTGCTGAGCACCGAGGCCACGATGCGCGTGGCGGCCGAGGTGCCCAGCACCTCTTTGGTCTGGCCCTCGAACTGCGGCTCGGCCAGCCGCACCGTCACCACCGCCGTCATGCCCTCGAGAACGTCGTCCTTGATGACGTCGTCCTCGGCCGCCCGCAGGACCCGCTGGCTGCGCAGTGCCTCGTTCAGGGTCTTGGTCAGCGCGCGCTCGAAGCCCTGGACGTGGGTGCCGCCCTTGGGGGTGGCGATGATGTTGACGAACGAGCGCGCCGTCGTGTCATAGCCGGTGCCCCAGCGCAGCGCGATGTCGACGCCGAGCTCGCGCTCCACCTCCTGCGGCGACATGTGACCCTGCTCGTCGAGCACGGGCACCGTCTCGCGGAAGGTGCCCGATCCCTGCAGCCGCAGCACGTCACTGACCGCCTGGTCCGGCGCGAGGAACTCACAGAACTCGCTGATGCCGCCGTCATAGCGGAACGTCTCGACCTCGGCGTCCCCCGGCCCACGCGCGTCGCGGACGACCAGCGTGAGTCCGGGCACGAGGAAGGCGGTCTGACGGGCGCGGTTGTGCAGCTCCTCCACCGAGATTCCGGCGTCCTTGAGGAAGATCTGGCGGTCGGACCAGTAGCGCACCCGGGTACCGGTGGTGCTCTTGGTCGCCTTGTTGCGCACCGAGCGCCCGGTGACCCGCGGCCCGGAGCCGGGTGTGAAGGTCGACTCGGGTGTCGTTCCGTCGAAGACTCCCGGTGCCCCGCGCCGGAAGCTCATGGCGTGGGTCTTGCCACCGCGATCCACCTCGATGTCGAGCCGGGCCGACAGGGCGTTGACCACCGACGCCCCGACGCCGTGCAGGCCGCCCGTGGCGGCGTAGGAGCCCCCGCCGAACTTGCCTCCGGCATGCAGCTTGGTCATGACGACCTCGACCCCGCACAGGCCCGTGCGTGGCTCGATGTCGACCGGGATGCCGCGACCGTCGTCGCGCACCTCGACCGAGCCGTCCTCGTGCAGATCGACCTCGATGCGGCTGCAATGGCCACCCAACGCTTCGTCGACCGCGTTGTCGATGATCTCCCAGACGCAGTGCATGAGGCCACGGGAGTCGGTGGACCCGATGTACATGCCGGGCCGTTTGCGCACTGCTTCCAGACCCTCGAGGACCAGGAGGTTGCGGGCCGAGTAGGCATCGGGCTCGAACTCCCCGTCGCTGCGGGCGTGCAGGGTCTGCGTCACCGGGCGAGGTTACCGTCGGCGCTGGGCCGTCCGGGTGGAGCACGCGCTCCGCGACACGCCGTGACGCAGATGTGACGTACCCCCGAGTTCACTCGTGCGCTTCGATGGGCGATGATGAAACAGCACAGACGTCCCACCTCATCCGCGGCCAGCCCGTAGAGTGAGTCCAGATCCACTGTGAGCGGAATGACACGGAACCGGGAACGAACCCTCGCCGATGAGGTGTTGTGCTCGGTAACCAACCGTTCTACGAGAAGAGAGGGCGACGTGAACTCAGCTCTTGCCTCGCACCCTCCCCTGACCGCCGCCGATCGCTGCGACCGTTGCGGCGCCCAGGCCTACATACGCGTCACGTTGTCCGCCGGTGGTGAGCTGCTCTTCTGCGCCCACCACGGGCACGCGCACGAGACCAAGCTGCGCGAGATGGCCGTCGAGTTCCAGGACAACAGTTCCGCATTGACGACACCGGCTGCCTCGCCGGCCGCGGAGAGCTGACGCTGTCCTCTTCTTCACCCCGACCGAGAGGCCCCGGACACTGTCCGGGGCCTCTCGGTGTTTCACGATGAGGGCGGTGGGACAGGATGTCGGCATGTTCTTGCGCTGGCTCTGGCGGACCGTGGCCCTCGTCGTCGGCCGCAAGGCGTGGGCTGCCTGGCAGCAGCGCCAGCAGCGACTGGCGCGGTCGGCACCGCGACGCTGACCGGCACCGTGGCCCCCGCGGGCGAGTGGTGAACCCGGCCCGGGCAGCCCAGGTTGCCGCCGCGATCGAGCGCGGCGCCGAGCGCCGCATCGCACGCGTCCTGTGGCGGCGCGGCTGGCGGGTGCGGCTGCTCGGCTTCACGTCGTACGGCGTGAGCGGTTCCGGTGGACCGGAGAACCTTCCGGCAGCCGACGGCTGGGTCCGACTGATCGGTCGGGCCCTGCTGACCCACGCCCCCGGGCCGGAGGCCGAGCTGGTGCGGGGCTGGCGCCGGTTCATGACGCTGCCCCTGCCGGACGTCCCGGTAGAGGTGCGGGTCGGTGAGGTTCGCCTCACCGTGCGCAGCGGTCAGAGCGGCTTCATCGACGTCCGGCTGCCGACGACCCTGCCGCCCGGCTGGCACGAGGTCAGCCTTGCCTGCCCGCACGGCCAGGACGCGTCGGCCCGGGTCCGCATGGTGGGCCGCGACGAGTCCGAGGGGCTCGTCAGCGACATCGACGACACGGTCCTGGTGACCGCACTGCCCCGACCGGTGCGCGCGTTCTGGAACACCTTCGTCCGTCACGAGTCGTCGCGGCGTCCGGTGCCCGGCATGCCTGAGCTCTTCGATCACCTGCGCAGCGGCGGGGCGGAACCGTTCACGGCGTACGTGTCGACCGGACCCTGGAACGTGGCTCCGTCACTCGAGCGCTTCCTGCGTCGGCACGGCTACCCGGCCGGACCGCTGCTGATGACCGACTGGGGACCCGGTGACGACCGCTGGTTCCGCTCCGGACGCCAGCACAAGCACGACAGCCTGCGCCGGCTGCTCTCTGACCTTCCCCAGCTCACCTGGACACTGCTCGGGGACGATGGGCAGCACGACCCGGCGCTCTACGACGACCTGGTGCAGGAGCATCCCGACCGGGTGCGCCTGGTGCTGATCCGCGAGCTCTCACCCGGCGAGCAGGTGCTGACCCATGGGTCACCGATGGCGCGCGAGCCCGGCCCCGCCGGGGCTGCGACCGCGCCGACTGCCGAGCGCCCGCTCGGCCGTCAGGTGCCTGTCCTGCGTGGGCCGGACGGCTCGGCACTGTGCCGCGCCGTCCGGGACCACCGCAGCAGCTAGCCCAGCGCACGCACCATCGCGGCGTAGGCAGCGAACTCCCCTGACGTACGCAGGGGGAACAGGCAGGTCGAGCGGTGCGCCAGGTTGTAGTAGAAGACCGCCTTGATCGAATCGCGGTTGGCCACCATCCAGGCGGTTGCCGCCGTGAGCCAGGCAGTGCGACGGGTCGGGCTGGCAGTGTCGTACTGACTGGCGAACTCGCCGAGCACGAGCTTCTTCCCGTGCGCCTTCGCGAAGGTGAGTGCCGGGCCGGTGACCTGGCTCAGCTCACGCCACACGCCTTGGCCGGGGCCACAGGTGTAGAAGTTGTACGGGTCGGCGGCGACATAGGTGACGACGTCGTCACCGGGGTACCACTTGGCGGCGGAACGCGCATCGCTGGCGGACACGGTGAAGGCGTAGGACGTCATCTGCCAGGTGAACTCGACGTTGGTGACGCCGGCACCGCGGAAGATCGAGACGACCTTGCGGTAGGCCGCGGCATACTCGCTGGACGTGCCGAGACCCACGTTGCCGCTGGCCTCCGGCTCGTGGTGGAACGCCAGCATCGTGCTGCCGGACCGCGCCTTCAGCGTGGTGGCCCAGCGAAGGATGTCGTTGTAGACGGCCGAACCGGGAGTGGCGGCCGACACGGTGCGCCACGTGACACCCGAGTGCATGTTGATCATGGTGCCGGTGGGCACGGAGCCGGTGAGCTGACCGTAGCCGTGCACCGCCACCGACGCACCCGACGAGGCCGCGAGGGAAGGAGCGTCACCGACGACGCCGACGATGACCGGGGTAGCTGCGGACGCGGTCGGTGGGCCGACCAGGGACAGCGCCGCGAGCGTGCTACAGAGCACCGCACCGACGACGCCGAGACCGGCGCGCGTCCTGCGGGCAGGAAGATGCTGCATAGGGGGTGGAGCCCTTCTTCTGGCTGCCGACCGGGTTAGCTGACGGGTTCGGGCTCAGAAGGTCGCCCTACGCCGCTGTGGAGACGGCGATTCACCCCGGGGGATCATGGTGGGTCCCCGGCTCGGCGCTCCCCGGGAGGGTCGCCGATTTGGCAGTGGTCGCGGCGTGACCGGGTGACACGCAGCACACGACCAGGTCAGACGTTAGCCCGAACGGGTGACGCAGGTCGACCTGGCGTCCCGGTCAGCGGACGATCAGCCTCGGCCTCGGCGCCGGTCACCGGTCTCCTCGCCTGTCAGCGCACCCGCACCCTGGCGAGCCCGTTCGCATAGCCGACCGCGGCGGCCGTGACCGCTCGGGCGCCCTTTGTCGCACCCGCCGGGATGGGCAGCGTGGCCCTTCCGTGGCGGTCGGTGCGCCGCGTCACCGAGCCGCTGCGAACCACCGCGCCGCGTACCGGGACGCCGGCATCGGTGACCACGACCGTCACCTTCCCGCCGCGGGAGGCGCGGAGCCTGACCGGAGTTGCCTTCACCTGCAGACCCTCGACCAACCTCGTCGAGAACAGCTCCGAGGTCACCCCGTCGGGCGCAGCGTTGATCACCAGGTCCAGCGGACCCAGCGAGCCGTCGCCGGCGGTGCGGGTCGGCGAGGCGCCCTTGGGTGCCGTCACCCTGCGCACGACGCCGAACGTCGTGACCGCGGGGTTGGTGCGGCTGGCGAAGACTGCGCCGCCCTCGACCCACCAGACCCACATGCGCCCACCGGGCCCGGGGCTGATGCCGACGTACTGCACGGCACCGGATCGGGTCAGCGAGATCGTCCTCGTGGTGCCGAGGTTCCACAGCACGACCCGGTGCGCGCTGGGGTAGCCCGAGCCGTAGGCCGCCCAGGCGCCCCCACCGGCGCGGCTCGCGACGGCGACGTTCTGGCCGGGGTTGATCGAGGTCGGCGCCCCGGCGTACGGCGTCTGGGAGAGCGGGCCGAGTGCGACCGGGCCCATCGTGGGCCAGACTTGCTGAGAGTGGATGCCGTTGTTGGCACCCGTCGCACCGGAGTACCAGGCGGCGTAGGAAGCACTGGTTGCCGCGTCCCGGACCAGGCTGACGGCCTGCGCCTCACCGGTCGGGGTGCCCTCGGTGTCCGGCGCGGCCGCAGGCACCGAGGGGTCGACGCCGTGGTGCACCGTCACGCGGTCGGTGCTGCTGGCCGCGAGGGCCACCAGAGGTTGGCCGGCGCCGTCGTCGACCGCGCCGATGCCGTAGTCGCCGTAGGCGGAGCGGGTCTGGGTCAGCGAACCCGGTCCCTGCGCCCAGGTGACCCCGTCGGCGGACTGCACGTAGGCCATCGGCCCGGTGAAGGGGTCGGTCGAGTCGAGGCTGCGCAAGCCCCCGAAGGCGATGGTCGGCTTGCCGCCCAGCAGAAAAACAGCCGGATCGGAGCTCAGCTCGGACCAGGTGAGCACCGTCGACTCCGGCCCGGTCGGCAACGCGTTGCTGCCGATCACCCGCGTCTTGAGGCTGGCCGCGGTCGTGCCGCTCGCCTGGTTCCACGCCACCACCAGGGACGTCCCGAAGCGGGTGACGCTCGGTGGGTTGCTCAGCCCCGCACCGGCCCCGGTCGAGATCTGCGTCCAGGTGCCGTTGAGCCCGGCGGAAGCGGGCGTGCCGGCCCCGGCGGTCAGTGCCGTGGTCGCCAGGACGAAAACCGTGGCGGCAACCAGTGGGCGACGGACGTGCGAGGTCATGGCGAACCCTTCCCCAGAGGCACGAACCTGACATCCGGAAACGTAGCAGCGGCGTCCGCACCGCGTCCTGCCCCAACGGGCCGTCTTATGGCGTCGCGAGTGGCGCCATCTGGTCGTCCCGCGAGGCGGCAGACAGCTGGCGCCGCTCGGGCCGACAGGTTGGCCGGCCACCGGAACTCCTCGCGCTCAGTCGAGGTAGTCGCGCAGAACCTGGGAACGCGAGGGGTGGCGCAGCTTGGACATCGTCTTGGACTCGATCTGGCGGATCCGCTCGCGGGTGACGCCGTAGACCTTGCCGATCTCGTCCAACGTCTTGGGCTGACCGTCGGTGAGCCCGAAGCGCATCGAGACGACGCCGGCCTCGCGCTCGGAGAGCGTGTCGAGCACCGAGTGCAGCTGCTCCTGGAGCAACGTGAACGACACCGCATCGGCAGGGACGACAGCCTCGGAGACGCTCAGGGACGACGACACGCGCTCAGCCTACCGAATATCTGGACTAGAAGCGCTGTACGGGTGTAGCGTGTCGCTTCGACAGGCCCTAAACCGCCTCTGACCTGCGTCGGAAGCGTTCGGACCGGTAGAGCCTCAGTCCAGGTAGTCGCGCAGCACCTGGGAGCGGCTCGGGTGACGCAGCTTCGACATCGTCTTCGACTCGATCTGGCGGATCCGCTCGCGGGTGACGCCGTAGACCTTGCCGATCTCGTCCAGGGTCTTCGGCTGGCCGTCGGTGAGGCCGAAGCGCATCGAGACCACGCCCGCCTCGCGCTCGGAGAGGGTGTCGAGGACGGCGTGCAGCTGCTCCTGCAGGAGCGTGAAGCTCACCGCGTCGGCGGGCACGATCGCCTCGGAGTCCTCGATCAGG
>JANLYQ010000107.1:0-21480 GCA_031365725.1 Sporichthyaceae bacterium
GGTCAAGGTCGACATCCCGCTGCAGGCCTACTTCCGCATCAACACCGAGAACATGGGCCAGTTCGAGCGGACGCTGATCATCGCCGACGAGGGCTCCTCGGTGCACTATGTCGAAGGCTGCACCGCGCCGATCTACTCCTCCGACTCGCTGCACTCGGCGGTCGTGGAGATCATCGTCAAGAAGGACGCGCACGTCCGCTACACGACGATCCAGAACTGGTCGAACAACGTCTACAACCTGGTCACCAAGCGCACCGCAGTCCAAGCCGGTGGTCGCATGGAGTGGATCGACGGCAACATCGGCTCCAAGGTCACGATGAAGTACCCCGCCTGCTACCTGCTCGGCGAGCACGCCTCCGGTGAGACCCTGTCGGTCGCGTTCGCCGGTGAGGGCCAGCACCAGGACGCCGGCGCCAAGATGGTGCACGCCGCGCCGCACACCACCTCGACGATCGTGTCCAAGTCGGTCGCGCGCGGTGGCGGGCGCACGTCCTACCGCGGACTCGTGCAGGTGCTCGAGGGCGCCAACGGTTCCCGTTCCACCGTCAAGTGCGACGCGTTGCTCATCGACACGCTCAGCCGCAGCGACACCTACCCGTACGTCGACGTCCGCGAGGACGACGTGACGATGGGTCACGAGGCCACGGTGTCCAAGGTCAGTGACGACCAGCTCTTCTACCTGATGAGCCGCGGTCTGACCGAGGACGAGGCGATGGCGATGATCGTGCGCGGCTTCGTCGAGCCGATCGCCAAGGAGCTCCCGATGGAGTACGCCCTCGAGCTCAACCGCCTCATCGAGCTGCAGATGGAAGGAGCCGTCGGGTGACCCTGCCGACGACAGCAGCAGCAGAGATCCTCAGCCCGGCCACCGGTGGGTTCAGCGGTAAGCAGCACTCCCACGGTGCCGTGCCGCTGCCGGGCGACAGCCGCGGCAACCGCAAGCGGTCCTTCGACCTCGTCGACTTCGCCGTGCCCACCGGGCGCGAGGAGGACTGGCGGTTCACCCCGCTGGACCGGCTGCGGCACCTGCACGAGGACGACTCACCCGGCACCGGCTCGGTCAGTGTCGACGTCGTGGCAGCGCCCGGTGTCGAGGTCGAGACCATCGGTCGCGGCGACGACCGGCTCGGCCGCGCCGGGGTACCCGCCGACCGGGTGGCCGCTCGCGCGTGGTCGACCTTCGAGAAGGCCACCGTCGTGACAGTGCCCCAGGACACGGTCGTGGCTGAGCCCACCGTCGTGACCGTGCGCGGCCAGGGCGTCGAGGCCGGCCCGGCTTTCGGACACCTGATGGTCGACGTCAAGCCGTTCGCCAAGGCGCTGGTGCTGCTCGACCACGTCGGCTCGGCGACCTACGCCGACAACGTGGAGTTCCTCGTCGGTGACGGAGCCTCGCTGACGGTCGTGGTCATCGACGACTGGGCCGACGACGCCGTGCACGTCGGGCAGCACGTGGTGACGGTCGGTCGTGACGCGAGCTTCACCAGCATCGTGGTCACGTTCGGCGGCAACCTGGTGCGACTGGCCTCGGAGGCGCGTTACACCGGCCCGGGCGGCTCGGTCGAGATGCTCGGCGTCTATTTCGCCGACGCCGATCAGCACCTCGAGCACCGGCTCTTCGTCGACCACGCTGTGCCGCACTGCCGCTCGCACGTCGTCTACAAGGGCGCGCTCCAAGGCGAGTCCGCGCACACGGTGTGGATCGGCGACGTGCTGATCCGGGCCAAGGCTGAGGGCACGGAGACCTATGAGCTCAACCGCAACCTGGTGCTCACCGACGGCGCGCGCGCGGACTCGGTGCCCAACCTCGAGATCGAGACCGGCGAGATCGTCGGGGCCGGTCACGCCAGCGCGACCGGTCGCTTCGACGACGAGCAGCTGTTCTACCTGCAGTCCCGCGGCATCCCGGCCGACGAAGCGCGACGCCTCGTAGTGCGGGGTTTCTTCGCCGACGTCATCAACCGCATCGGCATCCCCGAGGTGCAGCAGCGTCTGCTGGCCCGCGTCGAGAGCGAGCTGGAAGGCTCGGTGCACTGATGGCCGAGTTCGTCCGCGCGTGCGCGGTGGCTGAGGTCGGCGACGGCGCCGCCGTGCGGGTGGTGGTCGACGGGGTCCCCGTCGCCGTCGTACGCAGTGACGGCGAGGTCTATGCCATCCACGACGTCTGCTCCCACGCCAACGTCGCCCTGTCCGAGGGCGAGGTCGAGGACCAGACGATCGAGTGCTGGCTGCACGGCTCGCGCTTCGACCTCGTCACCGGCCGCCCCACCGGCCTCCCGGCGACCCAGCCGGTGCCCGTCTACCCCGTGAAGATCGACGGTGACGACATCCTCGTCGCGGTCCAGAAGGAGAACGCGCTGTGAGCACCCTGGAGATCCGCGACCTGCACGTGTCGGTCGCCACCCCCGACGACGGCGCAGACGCGACGCGCGAGATCCTGCGCGGCGTCGACCTGACCGTCAGGGCCGGCGAGACGCACGCGATCATGGGCCCGAACGGATCGGGCAAGTCGACGCTCGCCTACTCGATTGCCGGGCACCCGAAGTACACCGTCACCGGCGGCACCGTGACCCTCGACGGTGACGACGTCCTCGCGATGAGCGTCGACGAGCGGGCCCGCGCCGGGCTGTTCCTCGCCATGCAGTACCCCGTCGAGGTGCCGGGCGTCTCGGTGTCGAACTTCCTGCGCTCGGCCAAGACCGCCATCGACGGCGAGGCACCCAAGCTGCGCACCTGGGTCAAGGAGGTCCGCGAGGCCATGGCCCGGCTCTCGGTCGACCCCTCCTTCGCCGAGCGCAGCGTCAACGAAGGCTTCTCCGGCGGCGAGAAGAAGCGCCACGAGATCCTCCAGCTCGAGCTGTTGCGGCCCAAGATCGCGGTGCTCGACGAGACCGACTCGGGCCTGGACATCGACGCCCTCAAAGTGGTGTCCGAGGGCGTCAACCGGGTCAAGGAGAGCGGCGACACGGGAGTGCTGCTCATCACCCACTACACCCGGATCCTGCGCTACATCAAGCCCGACTTCGTGCACGTGTTCGTTGCCGGCCGCATCGTCGAGGAAGGCGGCCGCGAGCTCGCCGACACCCTCGAGGCCGAGGGCTACGAGCGGTTCCTGAAAGCCGACGCCTCGGCATGACCAGCCTCGACGTCGAGCGGGTCCGCAAGGACTTCCCCGCGCTGGAGCGGCGAGTCCACGACGATCGCGCGCTCGTCTACCTCGACAACGCGGCCACCTCGCAGAAGCCTCGTCAGGTGCTCGACGCACTCGACGACTACTACGCGCGGCACAACGCCAACGTGCACCGCGGCATCCACGTGCTGGCGGAAGAAGCGACCGCGCTCTACGAGGGTGCGCGCGACAAGGTGGCGACCTTCATCCACGCCGCAGATCGCGACGAGGTGGTGTTCACCAAGAACGCCACCGAGTCGCTGAACCTCGCGGCCAACGTCATCGCCTGGGCGGGTGGGCGGCGCGGCATCGGTCCTGGTGACGAGGTCGTCATCACCGAGATGGAGCACCACTCCAACATCGTGCCGTGGCAGATGGTCACCCAGCGCACCGGCGCCACCCTGCGCTGGCTGGGCATCACCGACGACGGTCGCCTCGACCTCGCCGACCTCGACACGGTGATCAACGAGCGCACCAAGGTCGTGTCGTTCGTCCTGGTCTCCAACATCCTCGGCACCATCAACCCGGCGGCGGCGATCATCGCCCGAGCCCGGGAGGTCGGTGCCCTCGTGGTGGTCGACGCCTCGCAAGCCGCGCCGCACCTGCCCCTCGACGTACAAGCCCTGGGTGCCGACCTGGTTGCCTTCACCGGCCACAAGATGCTCGGCCCGACCGGTATCGGAGTGCTGTGGGGACGCCGTGACCTGCTCGAGGAGCTGCCGCCGTTCCTCGGTGGCGGCGAGATGATCGAGACGGTGACCATGGCGTCCTCGACCTTCGCCGGCCTGCCGCACAAGTTCGAGGCCGGGACGCCGCCGATCGCGCAGGCTGTCGGTCTCGGTGCCGCCGTCGACTATCTGACGGCACTCGGCATGGAGTCGGTGCACGCGCACGAGCAGCAGCTCACGGCCTACGCCCTCGATCGCCTGCAGCAGGTCGAGGGGCTGCGCATCATCGGTCCGACGACGACCGAGGCCCGTGGCGCCGCGATCTCGTTCGTGCTCGGCGACCTGCACCCGCACGACGTCGGTCAGGTCCTCGACGAGCTCGGCATCGCGGTGCGAGTCGGTCACCACTGCGCGCGCCCGGTATGCCTGCGGTTCGGGGTGCCCGCCACGACCCGCGCGTCGTTCTCGGTCTACTCCACCACCGGCGAGGTCGACGCGTTGGTCGACGGACTCGCGCACGTGTCGCGCTTCTTCGGCGGTGCGGCGTGAAGCTCGAGTCGATGTACCAGGAGATCATCCTCGACCACTACCGGCGACCGCACCACAAGGGACTCCGCGAGCCGTTTGACGCCGAGGTGCACCACGTCAACCCGACCTGCGGCGACGAAGTCACGCTGCGGGTGAAAGTGTCCCACGCCGGTGGCGACATCCGCATCGAAGACGTGTCGTACGACGGGTTGGGGTGCTCCATCTCCCAGGCCTCGGTGTCGGTGATGACCGACCTCGTGGTCGGCAAGGACCTCAGAGCTGCAGACGCCGCCTACAACGCCTTTCTCGCTTTGATGCGCACCAAGGGCGATGCCGATGCCGTCGCTGCGGTGACCGCCGACGAGGAGGTCCTCGAGGATGCGGTCGCGTTCGAGGGCGTCGCCAAGTACCCCGCCCGGATCAAGTGCGCGCTGCTGGGCTGGATGGCATGGAAGGACGCGACAGTCCAGGCTGTTGCGATGGTCGAGACCACCGAGGAGACGGCATGACGGACACCCTGACCGAGTCGAGCGGGCCGCAGGGCATCGCCAAGATCGAGGATGTCGAGGAGGCCATGCGTGACGTGGTCGACCCAGAGCTCGGCATCAACGTGATGGACCTCGGCCTTGTCTACGGCGTGCACGTCGACGACGACAACTCCTGCACCCTGGACATGACGCTGACCTCCGCGGCCTGCCCGCTGACCGACGTCATCGAGGACCAGACCTACTCGGCGCTCGCCGGGCTCGTCAAGGACACCCGCATCAACTGGGTGTGGATGCCGCCGTGGGGCCCGGACAAGATCACCGACGAGGGTCGCGAGCAGCTGCGGGCGCTGGGCTTCAACGTCTGACGAGTTGGTCGCAGCGCGACTCCTGGACCGGCTGGTCCGGGCCGATCTTGCCCCGCCAGGCTCGGAGCTTGCCGCAGCTGCCGCATGCGCTGGACGACCTCGCTCAGCGATTGCTCCACGTTCTTGGCGAGTACGACTCACCAGCCACGTAGACCGATTGGTCGGCTGACTCGTTGCTTCACGCAGCAGCGTTGCCGGTGGGAGACATCTCCCGTGGACAACGCCGGCGTGTCCAGTCGGACCTGTACCCGTGCCTGGCGCCGTCCGCGAGTGGCGCCAACTGGTCGACCTGCAGGGGCGGTAGGCAGCCACCTTCCGCCACTGGGTGAGGGCAGGCAACCAGACTCCGCCACTCGAGGAGGCGTCTGACGGTGGGCTGGACAACCCGGCGCCCTACCTGGATCCTGAGGCGACGCGTGGCCTAGCGCCGGCGTGTCGCCTCAAGATCCACTGGTTCCGGCGACAACGTTGGTCAGGTTTCGGTGAGCAGTCGGGCCGCAGCCTCGTCGCGCACGGCGAGGAACACCGGGTCGCCGGGATAGTCCGAGTGCTTGCCGATGACGGGGTCGAGGATCTCCCCGGGCATCGGTCGCAGGGAGCCGGGATCCTGCACCGGCCGGTGCGGCGGCACACCCGGGTGGTCGACACAGAGCAAGGCACCGTCGGTCGGTCCGGCCAGCGTGATGTCGACGGGATAGCCGAGGGGATCGGTGGGCCGGTAGAGCGAACGCCAGCGAAGCCATCGTCGTTCGGGCACATCCGCGTCGTCCTGCAGCAGCCCAGCGGTCTGGTGCAGCGAGACGGGTCCGAAGAACGCGGGAAAGACCCGGCCGTAGAGCCGGTGCAGCTGGGTGCCGAAGGTGAGCAGGTAGAGCCTGGACCGGCACCGATCCGGCAGCTGCAGGACGGTGGCCAGCGACAGCACCGCGCCCTGGCTGTGCCCGGCCAGGACAAAACCGTGGGCTTGGTCGTCGCCGGCGATCCGCGTCACCAGCTGAGGCACGCAGCGCTCCGCGTAGCAGGGCGGGGCGAACGGGTGACAGGCGCGGGGCCAGAACGTCGCGAGGTCCCACACGATCCCGACACCCCGCCGCTCCGGCTTGGCCCGATAGACCAACGCACCCGCGAGCACGATGCCGCCGAGCAGCATGATGCTCAGCCGCAGGCCGCTGGTGCGGCACCAGACCACGATCGCCTCGACCGGGCCGGACAGCAGGGGCTCGGCGCCCTGTCCGGTCGCAGCGGCTGCGGTGGCAAGGATCAACAGGGGCAGGGGCACCAGCACGGCCAACCAACCCACCTGGCTCAGCAGCCGGTCCGCAACCAGGTTGTGCAGAGCGGCGGCTCGGCCGACGTCGGCCGCCCGCGCCCGCTCGTGCTCGGAGGCCGCACCGGGATACTCCGCAAGCACGCCGCCCACCATGCGGGTTCCGTGCGAGCCGAGCCGGGCGACGACCGCTGCACCGACCAGGGCGACGACCACGGTGAAGGGCACCAGGCCGACCGCGGCCCACTGCAGGGACGCGGGGATGACGACAGGGCCGTCAGCTGCTCCGACCGACGACCGCGGCCCGCCCAGCCAGTCGGCGACGTAGACGAGCACCCCGGCGGCGTACAGCGCGGAAAGCATCAGCCCGAGACCGGCGAGCACGGCCGGCCCAGCGCCCCGCCAGGCCGCGGCGTCCAGGGCGGGGGAGCCGGCCGCTCCGGGCACCCGGTCGGGGTCGACGCCAAGGCCGTCCGGGACCCGCCAGGGCACGGCGAGGGAGAGTACGGCGGCAGCGCCGAGCAGCAGCACCTCCAGCAGGAACGTGTTGCGCGGGCTCAGGTTGCCGACGGACCCGCTCGCCAGCACGCCGCCCGCAACAGCGATCGCCGCCAGAACCACGACCCCCGCTCGAGCTGCTTTCGCAGGCCACCGGCAGCTCAGGGCCAACGCCAGGACCAGCACCAGCTGAGCGAGGAAGAGCACGCGCACCGTGACGTCGAAGCCGGGCAGCGTACGACTGGACCCACGCAGGTGTCCCGTCGCCGCCAGGTAAACCACCGTGAGCAGGATCAGGACGCCGGCTGCCGGAGTGGGCCACGCCGTGACGCCGGAGCGCGACAGGTCGCCGCGCGTCGTGACCGCGGGCAGGGCCAGCACCACCAGCCCGGCCAGTCCTGCACCTGCGAGGAGGAACGGCAGCAGCACGCCCAGGACGCGGACCGGCATGGCATCGGTGCTGACCGCAGGCAGCAACGGACCCGCCGCCACCGCGCACACACTCACCGATCCGAGCAGCACGTGCAGCGACGCGAGCCGCTTGACCTGCTGGTTGCCACGCCAGAAGTCCGGACCGGACATGTGCAGGCCGCGGATGCCTTTCTGGGTCTGGGCACCGTGCAAGCTCGGGATCTCGGACTCGTAGGCAAAGGAGCGCCGGGCCACCAGCCAGATGACGAGCAGGACGAGAGCCGGCAGCATCAGTCCGACCGCGAGCGGGCGGCCGGGGTGGGACGGGTCCGGGTGCGCGAAGTCCAGCCAGTTGATGTGCCGCACCCGCGCCGGGTCGGCCCAACGCCACTGCCAGCCCATCAGATCGACGCCGATGCCGGCCGCCGCCAACGTCATAGTGCAGGTCATGGACACCGCGAGCAGCCGGGCGAGGTAGGACGTCAGCCCGTTGGTGCGCGCCCGGTGCCACTGCGCCGGGAATCGCGATCGCGACCAGAACGCCACGTTCACCAACGCGAAAGGCAGCAGCACCATCCAGAGAGCGCGGTAGATGTCCTTGCGCGCCCGCACACCAGCAGTCAGCTGACCCCAGCTGTAGGCCTGGGTCTGCACGGCAGCGTCCTTGTCCGCATCGGCGCGGCGGTAGAACCCGGTGACCTCGTCACCCGCGACCCGGACCACGTCGGCCTCGCTGCGTGCCAGCAGCACCGACTGCGGTGGGGTGTTGGAGACGCCGTGCACCCTGATCTCGAGGACGTGCAGCTTCCTCGGGACCGCCGGAATGACCGGGGTGTCCATGAACGCATCGTGGCACCGGACACCGGCGCTGTCTGCAGTCCGTCACCAGAGCTGCCCGAAAGACTGCGGCACCCAGCAGGTCAGAGCGGCGGGGCGTTGCAGACGGTAGGGCTCAGATGCCCTTGAAGGTGGTGCAGGCGTTGACATCGCCGCTGGTGCGCCCAGTGGTGAACCACTGCTTGCGCTGGGCGGCGGAGCCGTGCGTCCAGGACTCGGGGTCGACCCGCCCCTGGGTCTGCTGCTGGATGCGGTCGTCACCGACGGCCGCCGCGGCGTCCTGTGCCTGCGCGACCTCGGCATCACCGACCGAGACGTTGCCGGCGTCATCCGCGAGCTTGCTCCACACGCCGGCATAGCAGTCGGCCTGCAGCTCGAGGGCCACCGACAACGCGTTCTGCTTGCCGGGGTCGGCCTGCTGGGCGGCTCGCACCTTGCGCTCGGTGCCGAACAGCGACTGCAGGTGGTGACCGGTCTCGTGGGCCAGGATGTAGGCCTGCGCATAGCGACCGGTGGCGCCGAACTGCTGCTGCAGCTGGTCGAGGAAGCCGATGTCGATGTAGATGCTGGCGTCTGGCGGGCAGTAGAACGGGCCCACCTGGGAGGAGGCCTGGCCGCAGCCGGTGTTGACCGACGAGGTGAAGAACGTCAGCTGCGGCTTGGTGTAGGTGCTGCCGGACCGCGTGAACTCGGCGGTCCACACCTCGTTGATCTCGTTGTAGACCTTCACGAGGAAGCAGTCGTCGTACGTGTCGATGGCGCCGGTGGTGTTGCAGCGGGTCTGTAGGTCGCCGGAGCCGCCACCGGCGGCCGCGCCGCCCTGGACGCTGCCGTCCTGAGGCACGAGCTGGGTGCCGCCGCTGCCGCCGCCACCGCCGAGCACGTTGATGAGCAGGTAGATGATCAGTCCCACGATGCCGAGGCCACCGCCACCGATCGCGATCGGGCCACCGCGGCCGCCACCGCCGCCAGCACCGCGCTGGTCGTTGACGCCGGACGCGTCGACCGACTGGTCGTCGAACTCGATGCCCATCGGTCCACCGTCTCTCTCGTCCCGACCCGCTCGGGACGCCCGCGTAGACTAGTGCCATGTCCGCGCCGTGCTCGTGAGCCGATCTCGCTGCCACTGCCTTACCCCCGCCACGCGCGAGAACTCCTCAGCACGTACGACGCCGTCAAAGGATTCACCATGATCACCGCCACCGGCCTGGAGCTGCGCGTGAGCTCGCGACTCCTGCTCGGGGACGCGACCTTCCGCATCGCTCCAGGTGATCGGGTCGGCCTGGTCGGGCGCAACGGCGCCGGCAAGACAACGCTGACCCGGGTGCTCTCCGGCGAGACTGCTCCGTCGGGTGGCACCGTCACCCGGTCCGGCATCGTCGGCTATCTCCCGCAGGACCCGCGCACCGGCGACCTCGACGTGTTGGCCCGCAACCGCGTGCTCTCGGCCCGCGGCCTCGACGATGTGGTGCGGCGCATGCGCGTCGCCGAGGGCGAGATGGCCAGCGCCGACGTCGAGACCCACGAGCGGGCGATGAAGCGCTATCCGCGGCTGGAGGAGGACTTCCAGGCGGCAGGTGGCTATGCGGCCGAGAGCGAGGCGGCTGCCATCACCTCCAGCCTCGGTCTGCCCGAGCGGGTGCTCGACCAGCCGCTGCACACGCTGTCCGGCGGACAGCGACGCCGGGTCGAGCTCTCGCGCATCCTGTTCGCCTCGACCGGGTCGGATGCGACCCTGCTGCTCGACGAGCCCACCAACCACCTCGACGCCGACTCGATCATGTGGCTGCGCGACTACCTCGGCAGCTACAAGGGCGGGCTGGTCGTGATCAGCCATGATGTCGGCCTGCTCGAGCACACCGTCACCCGGGTCTTCCACCTCGACGCCAACCGGGCCGAGCTCGACATCTACAACGTCGGCTGGAAGCTGTACCTCGGTCAGCGCGAGGCCGACGAGCGCCGCCGCAAGCGCGAGCGGGCCAACGTCGAGAAGCAGGCCTCGGTGCTGAAGGCCCAAGCCGACCGGATGCGCTACAAGGCCACCAAGGCGCGGGCCGCGCAGAGCATGGACAAGCGCGCCGAGCGGTTGCTGTCCGGCCTCGAGGAGGTCCGCCGGCACGACAAGGTCGCCAAGCTGCGCTTCCCCGACCCTGCTCCGTGCGGCAAGACCCCGCTCACCGCCGAGGGCCTGTCGAAGTCGTACGGCTCGCTCGAGGTCTTCACCGACGTCGACCTCGCGATCGACCGCGGCAGCCGAGTCGTCATCCTCGGGCTCAACGGCGCGGGCAAGACCACGCTGATGCGACTGCTGGCCGGGGTCGAGACACCCGACACCGGTGCCGTCCTACCGGGTCATGGCCTGAAGATCGGCTACTACGCACAGGAGCACGAGACGCTGGACCCGGAGCGCACGGTGCTCGAGAACATGCGCAGCGCGGCACCGGACCTGGACGACATCGAGGTACGCCGCGTGCTCGGGTCGTTCCTGTTCTCCGGCGACGACGTCAACAAGCCGGCGTCGGTGCTCTCCGGCGGGGAGAAGACCCGACTCGCACTCGCCACCCTCGTCGTGTCCAGCGCCAACGTGCTGATGCTCGACGAGCCCACCAACAACCTCGACCCTGCCAGCCGCGAGGAGATCCTCGGCGCACTGCGGTCCTACGCGGGTGCCGTAGTGCTGGTCACCCACGACGAGGGAGCCGTCGAGGCGCTCGCCCCCGAGCGACTCATCCTGCTGCCCGACGGTGTCGAGGACCTCTGGAACGAGGACTATGCCGACCTGGTCGCACTCGCCTGACCTGGTCCACTCCATCTGGGTATGGCGCTCGCGGTCCGAGAGGGTGATCATGGGGCCGACATCCGGATCTTTAGGAGGCTGGCGTGACGGAGCTCAAGAAGGGTGCACGCATCACGGGGGGCGACCGAAACAAGCTGATGGGCGACCTCAAGAAGAGGTACTCCGGGGGCGCGAGCATCCGTCAGCTGGCCGCCGACACCGGGCGCTCGTACGGCTTCGTCCACCGCATCCTCGCCGAGTCCGGCGTCACGTTGCGCGGACGTGGCGGTGCCACCCGACGCAAGAAGTCCTGATCGGGCACACCCCGAGCTCGTCGTCGGGGCCCGGCGCCGACCAGACCTCCCACCCGGGCGTCCGGCTCGACCAAGACGGCGCTCGAGCCACCGTCACCCTGGCGCATCCCGAGTCGTTGAACGCGCAGACGCCGGGGCTGTGGCGGGCGCTCACCGAGATCGGCGAGCAGCTGCTCGCCGACGACACGACCCGCGTCGTGGTGCTGCGCGCCGAGGGCCGGGCGTTCTCAGCCGGCCTGGACCGCGCCATGTTCACCGGTGGGCTGCAGCAGGGTCGTGAGCCGGGACTGCTCGAGCTCGCCGGCCTCGACGACGCGACCCTCGATTTGACGATCGCTGGGTTCCAAGACGCGTTCAGCTGGTGGCGCGACGACAGCATCGTCAGTATTGCCGCCGTGCAGGGGCACGCGGTCGGCGCGGGATTCCAGCTCGCGTTGGCCTGCGACCTGCGGGTGCTGGCCGAGGACGCCCAGCTGTGCATGGCCGAGACCGGCCTGGGGCTGGTCCCCGACCTGGGGGGCACGCACTCGTTGGTGCAGGCGGTCGGGTTCTCCCGGGCGCTGGAGATCTGTGCGACGGGGCGCCGCGTCGGTGCCGCCGAGGCCGCTGCGCTGGGGCTGGCGCTGACCGTCGTACCGTCAGGGGAGCTCGACGCAGCCACCGATGACCTCGTTGCCGCCCTGCTGGCGGCACCGGCCGCGGCGGTGCGAGCCACGAAGGCACTGCTTGCCGGCGCGACCACCCGGTCGTACGACGACCAGCTGGCGGCCGAGCGAGCAGCGCAGATGCTGCGGCTGCGCGACCTGGCCACCGCACGACTGACCGAGCACGAGCAGAAGGAGAGCTGACGTGGACCTGGCCCTCGACGAGAGCCAACGCGCGGTGCGGGCAGCGGTCCGCGAGTGGGTCGACGCCGTCGTCGCCCCGGACGCGCTGAGCAACGACCGCGAAGAGCGCTTCCCTCAGGAGGCGCTGGATGGGTTGAAGCAGACCGGGTTCGTCGGCATGACGATCCCGGAGGAATACGGCGGCGGTGGCGCGGACCCGTTGACCTACTGCCTGTTCATCGAGGAGCTCAGCCGCGGCGACGCCAACGTGCGCTCGATCATGTCGGTGCACCTGGCGCTGGTCGCGGGCTCGATCCAGCGGTGGGGCACCGAGGAGCAGAAGCAGCAGTGGCTGCCGGTGATGGCGACCGGTGAGGTGCTGGGGTGCTTCGGCCTGACCGAGCCCGACGCCGGTTCCAACCCTGGTGACCTACGGGCAACCGCGGAGGCGATGCCGGGCGGTGGTTGGCGCATCAGCGGTCAGAAGGTGTTCATCACCAACGGATCCATCGCCGGGCTCGCTCTGGTGATGGCGCGCACCGGTGGGCCGGGCGGGAAGGGTGTCTCGGCGTTCCTCGTGCCGACCGACCGGCCCGGCTTCACTGCAAACCCCCTGCACGGCAAGCTCGGCCTTCGGTCCTGCGACACCGCCGAGCTGGTGCTCGACGGCGTCGAGGTCGGCCCGGAGGCGCTGCTCGGCGGCGAGGGCGACGGGCTCAAGGTGGCGCTGTCCGCGCTCGACGACGGCCGCATGTCGATTTCCGCGTCGTGCACCGGCATCAGCCAGTCGGGCCTCGAGATCATGATCGCGTACGCCGGTGCCCGCGTGCAGTTCGGCAAGCCGATCGCGGGCCACCAGCTGGTGCAGCAGATGATCGCCGACTCGGCGGTCGACGTGGATGCTTCACGGCTGCTCACCTGGGCGGTCGCCGACCTCAAGACCCGCGGCGAGCCCTACTCCTTGGCGGCGTCGAAGGCCAAGCTGTTTGCCACCGAGGCATCGATCAGGGTCGCCAACAACTGCATCCAGGTGCACGGTGGATACGGTTATGTGGACGAGTACCCCGCAGCCAAGCTGCTGCGCGACGCGCGGGTGACCACGCTCTACGAGGGCACCAGCCAGATCCAGCAGCTCCTGATCGGGCGCGCGCTCACCGGGATCAGCGCCTTCTGAAGCAGCTCGTCTGGCGCCTGACTCCGGGCCGTTGTCGGCAGCGCGACGTACGGTCGGGGGAAGCAGCCGACGGCCGGGGGCGTTGACGGGGAGGAGGCCAAGATCCGTCCGCCGCGCTTCTAGCACAGCACCAACAGCAGCAGGAGAGATGCCCGTGTCGATGCACTCCAACCCGTGGGCAGCCATGCGGTCGCTCACTCGCGACGGCGAGGTCGCGAAGAAGAAGCTCGCGCCGGGCACCATCCCGCGGATCGTGGATTTCGCCCGGCCCTACAAGCGGCAGATCATCGTCTTCCTGGTGCTCGTCGTGCTCGACGCGGTGCTGGTCGTGGCGCTGCCGTTGCTCTTCAAGCTGATCGTCGACGAGGTGTCTTCCACCGGCTCGCGCAGCCGCTCGGTCGTGGTGGCAGTGGCGCTGGGCGTTGCCGGACTCGCAGTGGTCGACTCGGCGCTGACTCTGTGGCAGCGGCTGCTGTCGTCGCAGGTCGGTGAGGGTCTCATCTACGACCTCCGGACGCGGGTCTTCGCCCACGTCCAGCGGATGCCGGTGGCATTCTTCACGCGCACCCAGACCGGAGCGCTGGTCAGCCGGCTCAACACCGATGTCGTCGGCGCGCAGCAGGCGTTCACCTCGACGCTGTCCTCGGTGGTGTCCAATGTCATCGGTCTGATCCTGGTCCTCGCGACGATGCTCTATCTCTCGTGGCAGATCACCCTGGGCGCGCTGGTGCTCACGCCACTGTTCCTGCTGCCGGCCCGCTGGGTCGGCCGACGGCTGCAGGCGATCACCCGCGAGGCGATGCAGCTCAATGCCGGCATGGGCACCACAATGACCGAGCGCTTCAACGTCTCAGGTGCCTTGCTCGTCAAGCTGTTCGGTCGCCTGCCCGAGGAGTCGGCAGCGTTCTCCGACAAGGCGGGCCAGGTCCGCGACATCGGCATCAAGCAGGCGATGTACGGCCGGGTGTTCTTCACCAGCCTCGTCCTTGTTGCCTCGCTGGCAACCGCGCTGGTCTACGGCGTTGGTGGTGTCCTCGTGCTGGACGGCACGATCACCCTCGGCACGCTGGTCGCGCTGACCGCTCTGCTGGGTCGGCTGTACGGTCCGTTGACCGCGCTGTCCAACGTGCAGGTCGATGTGATGACCGCCCTCGTCAGTTTTGAGCGGGTCTTCGAGGTGCTCGACCTGCCGCCGATGATCGACGAGAAGGTCGACGCCGTCGAGCTGCGGCGCGGCCAGACCGACGTCGAGGTGCGCGACGTGTCCTTCCGCTATCCCAGCGCCGACGAGGTGTCGCTGGCGTCGCTGGAGTCGGTGGCCGTGCTCGACCAGGCGCCGAGCCAGCAGGTGCTCCACGACGTGTCTTTCGTGGTGCCGCACGGCACGATGACCGCGCTCGTCGGGCCGTCCGGCGCCGGCAAGACGACGATCACCAGCCTGGTCGGGCGGCTCTACGACACCATCGGTGGGAAGGTGCTCGTCGGTGGCCACGACGTGCGCGACGTGACATTGGCGTCGTTGCACGAGGTGGTCGGCGTCGTGACACAGGACGCGCACATGTTCCACGAGACCATCAAGTCCAACCTGCTCTTCGCCCGACCAGCCGCGACCGACGCCGAGCTGGTCGCGGCGCTGCGGGCCGCCCAGATCTGGGACCTCGTCGCATCGCTGCCTGACGGACTGGACACCACCGTCGGCGACCGCGGCTATCGACTCTCCGGCGGTGAGAAGCAGCGGCTCGCCATCGCTCGGCTGCTGCTCAAGGCACCCGACGTCGTGGTGCTCGACGAGGCCACGGCGCACCTCGACTCCGAGTCCGAGGTGGCGGTGCAGCGGGCGCTGAAGATTGCGCTCGAGGGCCGCACGTCGCTGGTCATCGCGCACCGGCTCTCGACCGTCCGCGACGCCGACCAGATCCTCGTCATCGATGACGGCACCGTGGTCGAGCGCGGTCGGCACAGCGAGCTGCTCGCCGCAGGCGGGCTCTACGCCGAGCTCTATCGCACCCAGTTCGCCAACCAGGAGCGAGAGGACGTGACCGGTCTCGACCCGGCTGCCGTGACGCCGGTCGAGGTGGGCTGAGCGAGACGTCTCACTGTCGGCACCTTGCGCTGGGCTCAGCTGCGGCGCAGCGACACGAACCAACGGTCGGCGGAGTTCCACGTCGTCTCGACCGCGAGCCCGACACCGGCACTGACCTCGACCGCGTCTCGCACCGACAGGTGCGCCCAGGAGAACGGCTCGCTGATTGCGTCCGCGGTGACGAGCCGCAGCCGCACGCTGCCGCTGGCGGTCTCCGGAGCGTCGAGCTCGACCAGGGCGCGTCCGTACGGCGACATCAGCTCGCGCACCCGGGCCAGCAGCAGCGCAGGTCGGCCGCCGATGCCGATGTTGCCGTCGGCCAGCAGCACGGTGTCCCAGGTCGACTCGTCGGGCAACGGGTCGAACACCGAGGCGTGAAACACCTCGCCGCCCGCGCTGCGGGCGATGCGCACGGCGGCGGCACTGATGTCCACCCCGGCCGCCTCGACCCCGCGGTGCGCGAGCGCTACGAGAAGGCGGCCCGGCCCGCACCCGACGTCCAGGGTGCCGGATCGGCACCGGGCCAGCAGCGAGTCGTCGCCGGGCAGCAACCCGCCGGTCCAGGACCCGACCGGCACGGTGACCTGACGCCCGTCGGGATAGAGGGCGTGTAGAGCGTGCCGACCGTCGAGCGCAGCGGCGTACATCGAGCCCATCACGCGGCGCCCTCCACGACGTGGCGCCGACCCAACCGGCGTACGACGTCAGCGAAGGCACCCGCCGGCGCGCTCGCTGCCACCGACCAGGCGTCGTCGGGGGTGTCGACGTCCTGCAGCTCGGGCAGCATCGAGAGGCGAAGGCCTCCGCCGGTCAGGCGCTGAAGCTGTCGGGCGCCGGTGTCCGGCATCGACATGGGAACACCGGCCACGAGTCCGGGGGCAGGTGTGGAGAGGCCTAGCGCCCAGAAGCCGCCATCGGTGGCCAGCCCGAGCACGGCATCCACAGCCGGATCGCGCAGCTGCGCGGACCCGTCGTGGAGCAGGACGGCGTCGACCTGCGGGGTGTCCATCCCGACGAGCAACACCGGGGTGTGGCTGTCGCGCGCCCAGCAGTGGGCGAACGCCGCCTCGATGCGTTCGTCGAGACCGTTGCCCTGCTGGGGCACCACCTCGATGCCGGCGGGCAGCCAGTCACCTGTCGGGCCGTCGAGGGCGAGAACGACCCGCGAAGTCGGTACCGCGAGGGCCGCGCACAAGGTGTCGTGCAGCGCGGCCGCTGCGATCTGCGCTGCCTCCGCAGGGGCGTAGGCCGGGCTCAGCCGGGTCTTGACGAGACCGGGGCGGGGGCTCTTGGCGATGACCAGCAACGTCACCGCGCCAGCACCGCACTCATGTCGTGCACGGCGCGGAGATAGCCGCCGACGGTGCCGGTGACCTTCGATCGGCCGGTGCGCGGGTGGTAGGACACCGGCATCTCCGTGATGCACCATCCGGCGGTGGCTGCGCGGAGCACCGTCTCGAGGGGATAACCCGAGCGCCGGTCGGCGATCTCCAGGGCGAGCAGGTCGACACGGCGGGCCACCCGGACCGGGCCGAGGTCGCGCATAGCGACGCCGGTACGCCGGCGGACGGCCCGGGCCAAGGCTGCGTTGGCCAGCCGCGACGAAGGCGACCAGGCGCTGCGGGTCGTGGGTCGTCGTCGGCCGACGACGAGGTCCGCCTGGTCGTCGAGCACGAGAGCACAGAGAGCGGGCAGCTCGGCCGGGTCGAGTGAGCCGTCGGCGTCCATCACCACCACGATGTCAGCGGCGGCGACCTCCAGACCGGCGTGACAGGCAGCGCCGTAGCCACGTTGCGGCACGGCAACCACGGTGGCACCGAGGCCACGGGCCACGTCGGGCGAGCCGTCGCTGGACCCGTTGTCCGCGACGATGGCGTGGTAGCCGTCCGGGAGCCGTTCGAGGACCCACGGCAGGGCCGCCGCCTCGTCCAGGCATGGCAGCACGACGTCGATGGGCACGCGCGCGAGCCTATGCACGCGGACCTCCGTAGGTTGTTACCGGCCGATGACGCTGTGACTATGTCCGTTCTGCAGCACTGCCAATCGCTGCGACTGGGGAAATCAGTCGACGGCAAGGGGCAGTTTCAGCTCGAACCGGCAGCCGCCGTCCAGGTTGCGCACGCTGATCTCGCCGTGATGGGCCTCGACGATGCCGCGCGCGATGGCGAGCCCCAGCCCGCCGCCCTGTTCGGCGTGCCGGGTCCGGGCCGCCTCACCGCGGAAGGCAGTGTCGAACACCCGGTCCAGGTCGCCCGCCGGGATCCCGCCGCAGGAGTCGGTCACCGACACAGAGACGAATTGCGCCGGTGTCGACGAGGTCGCGGCTGTGACCTGGATCGTGCCGTCGGCCGGGGTGTGCCGGATCGCGTTGACGAGCAGGTTCTGCAAGGCCCGCCCCAGCTCGGTCGGGTCGACCACCACCGGAAGGTCGGCACCGGCCGACGACACGAGACGGACACCCTTGGCGCGAGCCACTGGGTCGGCGCTGGCCATCGCCTCGGCGATGAGATCGCCGGCACCGATCCGTTCGAGCTCGAGCCGTAGCGAGCCCTGCACCCGGGCCAGCTCGAACAGGTCCGACACCATCATCGACACCCGGTCGACCTCGACCCGCAGCTGCCGGTGATAACGCGCGACGGTCGCCTCGTCGGTGATCACCTTGTCCTCGAGCGACTCGGCCATCGCGCGCATGCCGGCCAGCGGCGTGCGCAGGTCGTGGCTCATGCCCGCGACCAGGTCGCGGCGGCTCTGCTCGACCATCGCCTCGCGCACCTGTGCGTCGGTGACCCGTCGGTGTGCGTCGTCGAGGGCCGCGCCGATCGCTCGCAGCTCGACAGTGGGCAGGTCCGCCGACACCGGGATGTACGCCGGGTCACCGACCCCGTCGGCGGCCTCGACCAGAGTGCGGGTGGCGCCCCGCAACCGGGCACCGAGCAGGACCGCAGCAGCGGACGACGCCGGCAGCGACAACAGCAGCACGACGAGCATGACGGAGGAGTCGTGCTCGGAGATGAACATCTGTCGAGTCGTCAGGAGCACAGCCCCGGCGATGATGACCGCTGCAGCACCGGTCGGGACGAGGACGTGGGCGGTCACGCCTCGGCGGCGCACCAGTCGCAGCAGAAGAGCACCGGCAACCAGCACGATCACCGCGCAGCCGAGTGTGTAGGTGGCAATGGTGAGCCAGCCGTCGAGCGGGATCATGCGGCACTCGACCGGTCGTAGCGGTAGCCGGAGCCCCAGACGGTGACGATGCGCTTCGGTGCCGCGGGGTCCACCTCGATCTTGGTGCGCAGCCGACGCACGTGCACCGTCACGGTGGACTCGTCGCCGAAGTCCCACTCCCACACCTTGGTGAGCAGCTGGGTCCGGTCGAACACGACCCCCGGGTTGCTCATCAGGAAGGCCAGCAGGTCGAGCTCTCGGCCGGTCAGCGACAAGGGCGCTCCGGCAAGGGTGGCGTCGCGCGCACCGAGGTCGAGTACGAGGTCACCGTCCCGACGTACGCCTTGTTGGTGCGCGGCGGTCGGGCCTTGCGCGCGGCGCAGCACGGCCTGCACCCGCAACATCAGCTCACGGGGACTGAACGGCTTGGTGACGTAGTCGTCGGCGCCGAGCTCGAGTCCCGCAACGCGGTCGCTCTCGGTGCCCAGTGCGGTCAGCAGCACCACCGGCACCGGTGTCGACTCGCGCAACCGCCGGCAGACCTCCAAGCCGTCAAGACCCGGCAGCATGATGTCGAGCAGCACCAGGTCCGGGGAGTCCGACAGGGCCCGGTTGAGGGCGGTCACACCGTCAGCGACGCAGATGACCTCGTGACCGTCGAGCTCGAGGTAGCGCGTGACGACTTCGGCGATGGTGGGATCGTCCTCGGCCACCAAGATCAGCGAGCGCACGTCGTCCCCTCGTCACCGCCCGAGCCGGGCGTCGTCCCGACGATAGGTCAATTCGGTGGGGCAGCGGGTGGTGCGAAGCAGCCCGTCACCTTCTCGTAAGACCGGCGGACGCTAGGCGGACTACGCCGAACCTGAGAGATCCGTCGGCTCGGTGGCGAAAGCAGCCATGCCGTCAGCGAGAGCAACGGCTGCGGTGAACCCGAGCTCGCGGCGAGCCCGCTCCGCCGAGGCGACGATGTGCCGGACGTCGCCGAGCCGATAGTCCCCGGTGATGATCGGTGCCGGCCCGCCGAGAGCGTCCGCGAGCGCGGCCGCCATCTCACCGACCGTCGCCGGGTGGCCGCTGGCGACGTTGAACGCCCGCGTGCCGTGCAGGTCGTGGGTGCCGACTGCTTCGACGGCCGACCTGTTGGCCCGCGCCACATCGGTCACGTGCACGAAATCCCGTTGCTGTTCACCATCCTCGAAGACGCGAGGTGCTTGGCCTCGAGCCAGGGCCGAGCGAAACAGCGCTGCCACCCCGGCGTACGGCGTGTCGCGGGGCAGCCGCGGCCCGTAGACGTTGTGGTAGCGCAGGGCGATCGCCGAGCCGCCGGTGGCGATCGACCACGCCGCGGCGAGGTGCTCCTGGGCGACCTTGGTCGCGGCGTACCCGTTGCGCGGAGAGAGGGCGGTGTCCTCGCCGATGGTGTGCGGCGCGAGGCGTGAGCCGCAAGCCGGGCAGCCGGGCTCGAAGTGTCCGATGGCGAGGTCGTCCTCGGTGCGCTGCGCCGGTCGTACGTCGCCGTGCTCGGGACAGGTGTAACCGCCCTCGCCGTAGACGACCATGGACGAAGCCAGCACCAGCCGCCCGACGCCGGCCGCACCCATGCCGGCCAGGAGGACTGCGCTTCCTAGGTCGTTTCGGGAGACGTAGTCCGGCAGGTCCGCCACTCCGGATCCGAGCCCGACCTTGGCAGCCTGGTGGCAGACGACGTCGACGTCGTCGAGAACCGTGCTGACGGCGGCAGGGTCCGTGACACTGCCGACCACGAGGGTGGCCGCGCCGACCTCGTCCTGCGCGCCCGGGCCGGCGGTCGAAAGGTCGTCGAGAATCCGCACCTCGTGGCCGGCCGCCAGCAGGTCCTCGACCACGTGCGAGCCGATGAAGCCGCACCCACCCGTCACCAACACGCGCATGACCGGTGACGCTATCGGTGCAGCACCTGGTGGTGTGGCGTCAGGTCGTCGCGCGGCGCAGCCCGGCCAGCGCCTCGGTCAGCAGAGCCGCGCGTCCCTCGACATCGGCGTAGTCGGCCAGCGCCGCGCACAACGACACGGCCAGCACCCGGGCGCGCAGCGCGCGTTCCGGCGGCACGTGGTGGCCGTACGCCGACAGCAGCGAGGCCCGTGCGTCACCCTCGAAAGCGGCATAGGCCAGCGACAGGTCAACAGCGGGGTCGGCCAGGCACATGTCACCCCAGTCGATGACGCCGGCCGCATCCCCGGAGTCGTCGACGAGCAGGTGGCGCAGGTTCAGGTCGCCGTGGACGAGGACCTCGACGTCGGTGGGCGGCGCGAGGGCTGTTCCGGTCGCGAGCAGCACGTCGACAGCCCGGTCGTCCCTGCTGCCGATGTCCCAGCTGCCACGCGCCGCGAGGTGATCGAGGCACGCGCGGGCCATCGGGCCACGCACGGCTGGCTGAGCCCGGCGCATCGGGTCGTGCGGCAGCAGCTCGGCCGGTCCGTCGAGCTCGTCCGGCAACGTCGGGTCATGCAGGGCGGAGAGGAAGGTGCCGACGTGCGCGCCGAGGGTGCCGCGGTCACCGGTGAGCCGCGCCTCGGGCAGCTCGGTGCCGACCAGCAGCCGAGCACCCCAGAAGGGCCACGGGAACGTCTCACTCGGCGCACCGATCAGCTCCGGCACCGGGATCGCGATCGGCAACCGGGGAGCCAGCAGGGGCAGCAGAGCCACCTCGCGATCGAACAGCGGCACCGCGATCCCCCGCCGGGGGAAGCGCACGGCCCACTGCTGGCGTACGACGTGAACGGTGTTGTCCCACCCGTCAGCGAGGTGCTCGACCTCCTCGACCCGCAGGTCCGCGAACCGGTCCGGCATCTGGGTGGCGAGCAGGTCGCGGGCGTGCGCTTCGTCGACCACGTGCTCGGCGTCCCAGACGTTCACCGGCCCGCGGACCAG
>JANLYQ010000004.1:0-4076 GCA_031365725.1 Sporichthyaceae bacterium
CTCGCCGGGGTGCGGCTGATCATCAGCGATCAGCACTCCGGTGAGGCCGCGCTGCTTGAGGCTGAGCAGGAAGGAGCGCCAGAACGTCTCGTCCTCGCTGTCCCCGACGTCCAGGCCGAGGACCTCCCGCGACCCGTCGGCGGCGATGCCGGTGGCGACCACGACCGCCATCGAGACCACCTGGCCGCCCTTGCCGGGCTTGTTGCGGACGTGGAGGTAGGTCGCCGTCCAGGTAGACGTAGGGGAAGCCGGTGTGGTCCAGCGGCCGAGTGCGGAACGCGCCCACCGACTCGTCGAGCTGCTCGCAGATCCGGGAGACCTCGGACTTGCTGATCCCGCTGTCGGCGCCGAGCGCCACGACCAGGTCGTCGACGCTGCGGGTCGAGATGCCGTGGACGTAGGCCTCCATCACCACCGCATGCAGCGCCTGGTCGATGCGGCGGCGCGGCTCCAGGATGGAGGGGAAGAACGAGCCCTTCCTGAGTTTGGTGATCCGCAGCTCGACGTCGCCGGCCTTGGTCGCCAACAGCTTCGGTCGGGTTCCGTTGC
Source organism: Sporichthyaceae bacterium (assembly GCA_031365725.1). Classification (GTDB taxonomy): domain Bacteria; phylum Actinomycetota; class Actinomycetes; order JACCUZ01; family JACCUZ01; genus JANLYQ01. The sequence continues at coordinate 550 of JANLYQ010000004.1, forward strand.
GCTCGGTGACGCGGTCCTCGCTGCGCTCGTAGCGCTCGGCGCCGATCACACCCGCGGCTTCGAACTCGACGAGCTCCTGGAGCACGGTGCGGACCGACTCGCGGATCATGTCGACGCCATCGCCGGCGCGAAACGCCTCCAACAACTCCGACAGGGCAGACTGAGACAAGGCCATCGGTGGGTCTCCTTCAGTGCGTGACTTGGACGTTTCACACCGAAGATCCCGCCGATGGCCGCCTACTTCACGCAGCCCCGCCGGTCGACCTCAAACCCCACCACCCCAGGGGACTCTCCTCAGAGGCCAACGTCCGCACATGCCGCTGAGCGAGCGGGTACGGGTCCCCAACACGATGCACGGATCCGGCTCTCGCGGCGTGAACATCACCTGCACCTGCTCCTGCTCCTGCAGCTGCCGCTGGCTGGCGGTGTCCGCTAGCTCGACACGTCAGTCGAGATTGCGACGAAAGCTGTTACGCCCGTGCCAACCGCGGTTGACGTGGTGTGCGCCAACGAACCTTCCGAGGCGGAAGCAGGGTGGGCCTGCGAGATGCAGCAAGTCCTCAGCGTCCAGTCGGTGGCTCGTCGTCGACGAGTTGGGCGACCACTCCAGCTGCGAACAGCTGGATGAAAAGGACGGGGTACCAACGCTCGCCGCCGTCAACGATGTGTCGACGGCACGTGAAAACTGACCCCCTGGCGGCGGTGGCGGGTCAGTTTTCAGCCGCCGTTGACAGTCCGCACAGGATTGAGAACAGAAAGCAGATCCACGCTGAGGTCAGCGCCCACCGGTTACCTGTCGCAGCGGCACCGACGATGTCTTTCTGGAAAGTGATCGTCAGCGTCAGAATCGCGGTGGACATTGTGAGGATCTGCTTGGTCGACTCCTGTGCGAAGTCGAACGCCTTCTCGGGGTTGGCCGGCATCGAGGGACCTGTAGTTCAGCAGAACGGCCAGAAGCCGGGGCACAGCCTGAGCCGGCCCTCGTAAACCGTCTGCTCGGTGAAGTAGTCCAGACCAAACCCATCACGCGCCTGCGTGAGCGTCTCCAGAAACGCTCGGGTGTTGCGCTCCGCCTCGTCCAAGTCGTCGTCTCCGAGCCGGCCCTGCTCGACCATGTTGCGGGCCCCAACCTCGAATCCCTCGCTACCCGATTACCTGACCGTAGGGCACGACGTCGGAGTTCCGGAAGGACCGCAGGCGCAGCACGCCACCCCGGTTCGGGACCCACGGAGTAATCAGGCCGTCGCTACGGCCGAGTCGGTATGTGTCATTCCGCGATTGACGGCGGCGGCGGCACGGATCCCGTGTGGGGCGGCCGCGATATCCATCCGCTTCTGAGCGCCGACAGGGCACGGATACCCCCCTCTAGGCCACCACTAGGTGCCACCAGGTGCCGTGCCCGATCTGACCGGACCGCGCGACGCAGGACCCTCCGCGGGAGCGGTCGACACGCGTCCCCGAGACACGGCCACCGGCGATCGTGCGTCACCCGGGCGCTTGATCACCTAGACGTGCCAGCCTGGTCAGTCCGGCCTCCACGTAGGTGTGCAGGCGGCGCATCGCATCGTCGAGCTCCGGGGATCCGCCATGCTCGGGCGGAACGCGTGCGGGGTTAAGCGCGACCCCGTCGGTCCACGCCTTGATGTCGGGCTCAGAGTTGAATGACATCGAGTTCCGCATACCCAGGACGGTCATCCTTGCCCAGTCAGAAAGGGTGTTGCCGTACGCCGACGGAGGGCACAGCGTGTTCTTCTCGTCATCATCTGTGCGAGTCGCCTCGACGTACCCCGTCAGAGCAGCCCCTAAGCACGGGAAGCCGGCTCTGACCAGCTGCAGGGTGATGGTCTCCGGCCCCCAAATAGGGATCAGCGGTGGCATCTTCAGGCCGTCCGCCGCGCAGTTCACCACGAGAGCGTCCTTCGCGACGGCGAGCGACCCATCCGCAAAGTCGATCTTGCCGCGACGCATCGTGTCGATGTGGCCACGGCGTACGACATGGTCGATGGTGCGCAGCTGCTCGAGCTCCCACCTGCCGAGGGTGGGTGCCTTGGCCATAGTCGGCGTGACCGAGCGGTCGACGCGCAACATGATCCCGGCGTCCTCGAGTCGCAGGAACAGGTCATCCAGGCAACGGGCTGTCTCGGCCGCCTGCATCATGTCCGCGACCATGCCGAGGTAGACGGCGGGATCCGGTTGGATAACGGCCCGGTTCAGCATCCAGGGGTCGCGGGGTCTCACCCAGCAGATCGCATCGGGGTCAACCCCACGCGCCAGCAGCCAGATGCACGCATCGGTCGCGGTCTTGCCCGAGCCCACGACCACGTACTGGCTCGGAGCCTCCGTCGTTCGCACGAGGTCGTTGACCGGGATCACTCGCGCACCCTCGCCGACACCGAATCTCGGCGGCGTCTCGGCCGGTATGTCGGGGGCGAGGTAGCGAGCGTCGACGATCCGGCACCGCTCTGGCACCTCATACTGCTGACCCGAGAAGCGTGAGACGAAAGTACGACCCCCCACGTAGTCGCAGCCGGCGAAGAACTCGACCCCCATCCCCGTCATCCGGCCGGTCAGCAGGCGGCTGTAGTAGGCGCAGATCGTCGGCTGGTCGGCTCGCTCGTGGAGTCCTACCTCGGGCCCGTGCTCCTGGATCTGCCCACCGCCGAGCACCGTCGAGGCGACGCCGTAGAAGGTGGATGACTGGTGCAGGCGCACGAACGGGTAAGCCGCGAGCCAGTGACCCCCGACACTGTGGCGGCGGTCGACGAGAGCCACGCGCACATCGGCATGCTCGATTAATGCATCGGTGAATGCCATACCCATGGCCCCGGCCCCGACCACCAGGTAATCGGCCTCGACCATGCGCGTCACGGAGTAACCAAAGCACGACCCCGGGGCCGCGTCCACCGGTGGCCCGGTCCAGGTCATGCTCGGCCTAAACGCCCCGTACCTGCAAGGGAAACTCGCCATGGCCGCAGCCGCCCACCCGCCACCAGCCACGGCGGGGACCGACCGGTAGCAGCCTGACCGCCGACCGGATCCGCGAGACCGCCACCAAATTCGGGCTGACCCACCTCACCGAGGTCATCCGAGCTCGTCGGCCGTGCCGAGGCAGCACAGATGGGCTACCTCGACTTCGTCGACCTCCTCCTGGAAGAAGAACTCGGCCTGCGTGAGGGGCGACGGTTCCGCAACGCACTGAAACTCTCCGGCCTGCCACACCGCAAGACCCTCGAGGGGTTCGACTTCGCCTTCCCACCCGACCTCGACGTCCGGAAGGTCCGCGACCTGGCCACCCGGGAGTTCGTCCGCACCAAGTCCAACATCGCGCTCCTCGGGCCCGGGGTCGGCAAGACCATGCTCGCCGTCGCCCTCGCGCTCGATCGACGCGGTATCGCATCGAGTGCAGCGACTGAAACCACCGCGCCGAGGCCGAGTGGCGGTCGATGCCGTCACCGCGGTGACGCTCGCCGCCGCCGGTCAGCTCGAGGTCTGGTCACCCCGTGTGGTGCCAGGTGTCGGCCCCGTGG
>JANLYQ010000021.1:0-77341 GCA_031365725.1 Sporichthyaceae bacterium
GGCAGCATCCTGACCTGGCGGACCGCCAAGTCTTCTGGCGACAGCGCCCACGCGGAGCGCTTCGGGATCTTCATCGGCCTCTGGGCGCCGACCTTCTTCACACTGGCGAGCCAGATGATCGCGTTGGAGACAGCCGAGGAGAAGTGACGTCCACCTAGCCACAGAGGGACCCGTGTGACCATCCTGCGCCGGGGATCGGGCCCGTCTGCCGCGACCTAACGGCTCACGAAGTCCGGTGCATGTCATCATCGGCCAGGTGGCGCTCCTGTCGGTCGGCGAGGTGGCGGGGCTGCTCGGCGTCTCTCCCTCCACCGTGCGCGCGTGGGGGGCGCGATACGGGTTGACCGCCTCAGCCCAGACCGACGGCGGGCACCGGCGCTACACCGATGAGGACGTGCGGCGACTGCGCCGGATGCACGCGATCGTGCTGGCGGGCACCAGCCCCGCGGACGCCGCGGCAAAGGTCACGGTAGAAGCCCTCGGCGCCGACCGGCCGTCGGGTGCAGCCACCGGATTTGCTGTACCGAGCGCGACCCGGCGAAGCCGCCCGGGCGGTCCAGGGGGGGCAGTACTCGCCGTGCCCAGGTCCGGGCGACAGGCACGCGGACTGGCCCGGGCGGCATCGCGCCTGGATGAGATGAGCGTCGAGGACGCCGTCGTCGACGCGCTGGCCGACCGCGGCACGCTGGCAGCCTGGGACGATGTCGTGCGTCCGGTCCTCGTGGCCGCCGGTGAGCACTGGCAGCGCACCGGAAACGGGATCGAGATCGAGCACCTGCTGACGCAGGCGGTGACGTCCGCGTTGGTCCGGCACATCTCTGCCCTCCCCGCTCTCCCGCGAGACAACCCGGTGCTGCTCGCCGGGGGGCCGCACGAGGAACATGTCCTGGCGCTGCACGCTGTTCGCGCTGAGCTTGCCGAGCGGGGAGTGCCGGCACGCCTCCTCGGCCCCCGGACCCCGATGGCGGCGCTGGCGGCCGCGGCGCGTCGCACGAGGGCAGCCGGAGTACTCGTGTGGATCAGCCAGGTCGATCCCGAGGCTTCGGCCGGCCTGCCCGCCGTGGCTGCCGCGCACCGCCGGATGACGCTCGTCGTCGGGGGCCCCGGCTGGGACGGGCTCGAGCTGGGGCCTGCCGTGATCGGTGAGAACCTCACGGAAGCGGCGCACTACCTCGAGGTGGCCTGGACCCAGCGTTCGGGGCGTCGGGGGCCCCCGTCCGACACGCAGTAACTTGCACAAGTTGCAGAACTCCGACTCCCGGCGTATACCTAGTCTGCTCGCCGGGCCTCGGTGGGCGCCACGTAGCCACGGCAACGGAGCCGTGTCACCCGGGGAGTCGTCATGCCATCTGATGCTTCAGGCATCATCGTTCCGTCTCTGTCATCGGGGCAGTACGCCACTGTCTACAACCTCTTCTCGTTGGTCATCGCCTCGATGTTGTTCACCGCGCTGTTCCTCCTCCTGTCCCGAGGACGAGTAGCCCCGCGCTACCGCAACGCATTGGTCGTGTCTGCCATCGTGTGCGGCATCGCGACCTACCACTACTTCCGAATCTTCGACAACTTCAAGGAGAGCTATCCCGCTGGCAGCAGCGTGACAGCGGCGCACGCGTTGTCGAACGTCGAGTTCAACGAGGCGTACCGGTACGTCGACTGGTTCCTGACAGTGCCTCTTCTGCTCGTCGAGACGGTCGCGGTGCTGGCTCTCACCAGGGCTGCGCAGAAGTCGCTGCTCGTCAAGTTGGTGCCGGCGTCGGCCCTGATGATCGCCCTCGGCTACCCCGGCGAGATTGCCAGCTCGGACGGGGCTCGGGCGCTGTGGGGAACGCTGTCGACGCTGCCGTTCCTCTACCTGCTGTACGTGCTTTTCGTCGAGCTCTCCCGGTCCCTGGACCGTCAGCCGATCGAGGTCCGCCACACCATCAAGATGCTGCGCATCTCCCTGGTCGGCCTGTGGGGCGTCTACCCGATCGCCTACCTGTTTCCGATCATCGGCGGCAGCTTCTTCGGTGGAGCGAGCGGGTTCGTCCTGCGACAGAGCGGCTACAGCGTGGCCGACATCCTGGCCAAGGCGGCTTACGGGCTCGCCATCTACAAGGTGGCACGGGTCAAGAGTGGGCTCGAAGACCGTGCCTACGACGATGACCACACGGTCCCCGAGACGACCGCCGCCGACGCGCGACCGATCGCCGTCTGATCGTCGGACCAGCGCCGTGCAGCTGGTGAAGCTCCCTGCCGTCACAGCCGCCGCGGCGGCGGGGACGGCCGGGTAAGCCAATCGCGGGCTGCGGTGGCTGACCTGGTTCCCGGTCGGGGCGATGGTCGTCCTGCTGCTGTTGTCGATGCTGCTGCCCGACCTCGCTCGTGCGGCGGCGCTGCCGCTCGCCGTGGCCGGTGCGATGGTGGGCATCCCGCACGGGGCCGTCGACCATCTGGTGCCGGCATGGTGGCCAGGGAGCCGGCCGCGGAGCCCGCGCGTGCGCCGGGCAGATGGTGCACGGATGCTGTGCTTCGTCATCGCCTACACCGCCGTCGCGATGACCGCGCTGGCCGCGTTGCTCGTGGTGCCCACCCCCACTCTGATGGCGTTCCTGGTGCTGTCTGCCGTGCACTTCGGCCGTGGCGAGGTCGTCACCTCCGCAGAGCGGGCCGGTCGACCGGTCCCCTCCACCTCGGCGGACTGGCCGGTGACGCTGGCCCACGGGCTCGCGGTCGTCGGGCTGCTGGTCTGGGCGCGGCCGCCGACCACTGATCCGTTCCTGCGGCCGCTCTCGCCGATGCTGGCGGACCTGACGGCTCAGACGCGCGGGGCAGGGCTGCTGCTGGTGGCGGTCGCCGTCGGTGGAGGTGCGCTCGTGCTGTCCCGGACAAGACGGTGGCTGGAGCTGGCCGAGCTGCTGCTTCTGGCGGGGACCTTCGCGCTTGCTCCCCCGCTCGCGGCGTTCGGGATCTACTTCGGCGGGTGGCATGCGCCGCGACACACGGCGCGGCTTCTCGACCTCGCACGGGGCGCCCGCCGGGTCGACGTGGGCACGTCCGAGGCGGGCTCGGGGTGGGGACCTGCAGCAGCCGTGCTCGGCCGGGCTGCGGCCCTACCGTCCATGGCGGCGCTCGCGGCGGTCGGTGCGCTGTGGGCGGCGCGTGACCTGGCGAGCATCCAGGCCGAGGTCGGCGTGCTGCTCGCCCTCACCTTCCCCCACGCGGCAGTCGTCATGGCCCTCGATCGGCGAGCAGTTGTGCCGAGTTCGCGCGCGAGCAATGCCTTGACGTCAGGCCTGCGTTAGTGCGACTCACGCGACACCACGTCGCCGCTGGACCCGACGAGGAAGTCGAGGTCTGCACCTGTGTCTGCCTGCTGCACCGTATGGACGTACAAGCTCTCCCACCCACGCGTCGGGGCTGCGAACGCCGCGACCGTGGCAGCGTCGGGGACTCGGGCCTGCAGCTCCTCGGTCGGCAGGTCGACATCGAGGCGTCGCGACGGCACGTCGAGCACGATCATGTCTCCGGTGCGGACCAGTCCCAGCGGACCACCGGCGGCTGCCTCCGGTGAGACGTGCAGCACCACCGTGCCGTACGCCGTGCCACTCATGCGGCCGTCGCAGATGCGCACCATGTCGCGCACGCCCTGCTGCAACAGCTTCGCGGGCAAAGGGAGATTGGCGACCTCGGGCATGCCCGGGTAGCCCCGCGGGCCACAACCGCGCAGCACCAGCACCGAGTCGGCATCGACCTCGAGGTCCGGGTCGTCGATGCGGGCATGCAGATCCTCGACCGAGTCGAAGACGACCGCCCGACCACGATGGGTCAGCAGGTGCGGCGAAGCAGCAGCCGGCTTGATGACTGCACCGGTCGGCGCGAGGTTGCCGCGCAGCACAGCGATGCCGGCGTGCGGCTGCAACGGTTCGCCGCGAGGGCGGATCACCTCGCGGTCCCACACCTCGGCGTCGACGAGATGGTCGACCAACGGACGCCCCGTCACCGTCAACGCGGTCGGGTCGAGCAGGTCCGCGACCTCGCGCAGGACCGCGAGCACACCGCCCGCGCGGTGCAGGTCCTCCATCAGAAAGCGACCGGCGGGCTGAAGATCCACCAGCAGCGGCACGGAGGCGCCGACGCGGTCGAAGTCGTCGAGGGTGAGCTCAAGGCCGAGCCGGCCGGCGATCGCCAGCAGATGCACGACCGCGTTCGTCGAACCGCCGACGGCCGCCAGAGCGACGATCGCGTTGCGGAACGAGCCGGCCGTCATCAGCGTGCTCGGACGACGCTCGGCCGCGACCATCTCCACCACGAGACGGCCGGTCGCGTGCGCACCCTCGAGCAGTCTGCTGTCCGGCGCCGGGATACCGGCCAGCCCCGGCAGGACGACGCCCAGCGCCTCCGCGACCACCGCCATCGTCGACGCCGTGCCCATCGTGTTGCAGTGCCCGCGGCTGCGGATCATCGACGACTCCGAGCGCAGGAATGCCTCCTGAGACAAGGTCCCGGCTCGCACCTCCTCCGACAGCCTCCACACGTCGGTGCCGCACCCCAACGGCACCCCGCGGAACGTGCCGGTCAGCATCGGGCCGCCCGGGACGACAACAGCAGGAAGGTCCACCGAAGCCGCAGCCATCAGCAGCGACGGGATGGTCTTGTCGCAGCCACCGAGCAGCACGACACCGTCGATCGGGTTGGCCCGCAACATCTCCTCGGTGGCCATCGCCGCCATGTTGCGCCAGAGCATCGCGGTCGGCCGGACCTGGGTCTCGCCGAGCGACACCACCGGTAGGTCGAGCGCGATGCCGCCGGCCTCGAGCACGCCGTTCTTCACACTCTCGGCGACCTCGTCGAGGTGGGCGTTGCACGGCGTGAAGTCCGACGCCGTGTTGGCGATCGCGATGTGCGGGCGGCCGTCGAATGCATTCGCGGGGAGTCCTCGGCGCATCCACGCGCGGTGGATGTAGGCGTTGCGGTCAGTGCCGGCGTACCACTGCGCACTGCGCGGTTCACGCGTCATCGACACCCTCCGTGCCGCCCGAGCGCGACCTCGACCGGCCCCTAGACTCAGCTACCATGGCCGAGCGTAGTGCCCGCAGCGCGTGAGGGCCTTCGTCCTCACCGGGCCGGGCACCGGCGCCGTGCAGGAGGTCGCGCCGCCCCGACCGGCACCCGGTCAGGTCGTCGTCGATGTCGCTCGGGTCGGTCTCTGTGGCACCGACGTCGAGTTCTTCACCGGCGAGATGGCCTACCTGCACCAGGGGGACGCCTCCTATCCGTTGCAGCTCGGCCACGAGTGGTGCGGCACAGTCACCGCTCTCGGTAGCGGCGTCGACCCGACCTGGCTCGGGACCCGTGTCACCGGCGACACGATGCTCGGCTGCGGGCACTGCGAGCGCTGCCTTGGTGGGCGTCCATGGGTCTGCGACGACCGCGCCGAGATCGGCATCCGGCGCGGCTTCCCCGGCGCCCTGGCCGAGCAGCTGGCGGTGCCGGCGAGCGCGCTGCACGCGCTGCCCGACGTCCTCGACGACGCCGCGGGTGCGATGGTCGAACCCGGCGGCAACGCCGTACGAGCGATCAGCGCAGCCGGCCTCTCACCCGGCGAACGTCTGCTGGTGCTCGGCACCGGCACCATCGGCCTGCTCGTCGCCCTCATCGGCCGGGCTGCCGGGGCCGAGGTGCATGTGCTCGGTCGCGACTCCGACACGCTCGCCCTTGCCCGCGAGCTGGATCTCGACGGCGTCTGGACGCACGCCGACCTGCCCGACCTGCCGTGGCACGCGGTGGTGGACGCCAGCAACGCCGCCGAGCTCCCCGGCCGTGCCCTCGACCTCGTCGAGCCCGGACGCCATCTGGTGTGGATCGGGCTGTCCGGCACGCCGAGCTGCGTCGACACCCGCACCGTGGCGCTCAAGGACGTGACCGCCGTCGGCATCCTCGGTGGCTCGGCGGGACTGGCCGGCGCGATCGAGGCCTACGCCTCCGGGGCCGTCGACCCCCGACCGCTGGTCTGTGCCACCGTCGGCCTCGGCCGGGTCGCCGACGTGCTCGGTGGGTGGCGTCCGGATGGATCGGGCGGTGCGCACCGCGGTCCCAAGGTGCATGTGGACCCGAGACGCACAGGTCACTGATGGACCCGCACCCGCGGCGCGGGGAGTCGGAGCCACTGAGCACCCTGCACATCCTCAGGATCGACGCTGTCGGCCTTCTCGAAACCGGGCAGACGCATAGCTCCGGCGGCGACCTGACATCGTTCGTGCGGTGATCCGCCCATGAACGCCTCGTCTCCCGTCACCCGACTCGGCAGCGCCGACGTGCTCGTCACCGTCGGCGGACAGCTCAGCGAGGGCCCGCTGTGGGACCCGAGGACCGGACGTGTCCTCTGGCTCGACATCCCGGCGGGCCGGGTGCATGCAACTGATGTGGACAGCGGCGCCACCGTGGTCGTGTTCACCGATGACGGCCCGGTCGGCTGCCTCGCCCTGCGCCGCGACGGCGGCTATCTCATCGGCCGTCACCGGTCCGTCGCCACCGTCGACAGCGCCTGGCAGCAGCTGGTCGACCTCGCCGAGCTCCCCGGCCAGCTGCCCGACACGAGGATCAACGACGGCAAGGCCGACCCGTGGGGTGCCTTCTGGGTCGGCACCCTCGCCACCGACAAGCGCCCAGGAGCCGCGTCGTTCTACCGGCTCGACCCCGACGGCAGCATCCGCACGATCCTCGACGACGTCAGCATCTCCAACGGTCTCGGCTGGTCGCCCGACCGCAGCCGGCTGTACTACAACGACACACCTACTCGACGCATCGACGTCTTCGACGTGGACAGCGACGGCGACGTGCATCGTCGCCGGCCGCTCATCGAGCTCGAGGTCGGCGGCGCGGCGCCGGACGGGCTCACCATCGACGCAGAGGGCTTCGTCTGGGTCGCCCTCTGGGGCGGCGGTCGGGTGCGCCGCTACACCCCCGACGGCCGGCTCGACCGCGAGGTGATGATGCCCTGTGCCCAGGTCTCGTCGGTCACCTTCGCCGGTCCTGACCTCGATGTCCTCGTCATCACTACGGCGTACGACGGCCTGTCCGACAGCGCACGTAACGCCCAGCCGCTGGCGGGCTCAGTGTTCGTCCACTACCCCGGGGTGTGCGGTCTTCCACCTGACACTTTCGGCTGAGCGCCGGGGTCGGGCGCAGGACCCCGAGGCGCAGCTCAGCGGAAGGCGCCGTAACCCTGCTGGTTGCGTCCGCCCAGGATGCTGAAGTCCCCACCGACATGCAGCCACCCATTGACCAGGTCCATCGAGAAGACGCCGAGCGGGCTGTCGGCACCTGGGTTCCACGGGTCGGTGACCGCCGTCGTCGGGTCGAGCGCCACGAGCTTGTGTCGGTTGGCGTCCCGCACCGGGCAGATGAACGGACCTGTGTTGCCGGCCGGCTTGAGGTTGTCCCCGACGCAGATGTTGTCGAAGTGGCCGCCGAGATAGAGCACGTTGTTGCTCAGGGCCAGTGCCTGCACGCCGCCGTCGGTCTGCTTGATCCAGCGCACGTTGCCGTTCACGTCGTAGGAGGCGGCGTGGCCACCGTCTCCGTCGCCACCCACGAAGATGACTGACCCGCTCGGCAGGATGATGTGCACCGGCCACGGGGGCGGGGTGGCGAACGGCTGCACCGATGCACCGCTGAGCGACAGCTTGCCGAGGTGGGCTGTGCCGGGCTGTCCGCCCAGCGCGGTGAAGTCGCCGCCCACCCACAGCGATGCGCCGTCCGCGGACAACGCCAGGCCACGCACCCGGTCGTCGGCACCGGTCGCAAAGGCCGGGTCCACGGCCCCCGTGAGACTCACGGCCGCGAGGCGCGAGCGGGAGATCCCGTTGACGGCGGTGAAGGTGCCACCGAGATAGACACGTGACGCGCTGGCCACGATCCGCAGCACCTTGAGGTCGGTGTCGGCACGAAACGCGGTGACCGCCCCGGTGGAGGCGCTGATCGCCGCCGCACGCTTGCGGGCCTGGCCACCCACGACCCCGAACAGCCCGCCAGCGTAGACGGTGGAGCCGTCCGGCGAGGCAGTCAGCGCATAGACCTCTTTGTCGGCACCGGGGTTCCAGGGCCGGAGCGCTCCGGTGGTCGCGTTGACCGCAGCCAGGTGCTGCCGAGCCACCCCGGACGAGCCGGGGGCCGCACCGGCCGGTCGTACCGCCGTGAAGGACCCCCCGAGGTAGGTCGTGTTGCCGATGGTGACCACGCTCGCGACACGCCCGTTGGCCTGGTAGGTCGCCGTGCTCGTCTGCGACAGGGTCGAGGCCGCGAGCGCCGACGTCGGCGCCACGGCCACCGCGCCCAACGTGATCGCAGCGCCCAGCGTCGCCCACATCGTCTGTCGTCGCACGTCAGTTCCTCCCATGTCCCCGGCTGGTCGCCGAACGGTAGAGCAAAACTCTGGGCAAATCGAGAGATGTCACCCATCTCGACCGTGAGATGAACGCGCGGTAACCATTCGCCGACTGACCCGTTCGGGGGATCAGCGACACCCTGAGTAACCCCCTGCCTTCGAATGTCGATGACCACCCTGAGAGCCGCTGCATCCCGGAGCGGCCCAGACCTTCCGGAGCTCCCATGAGCAACTCGAGCACCTCGTCCACCTCACGCCACCTCAAGCGCGCGCTCGCGCTCGGCGCCACCCTCCCGGTCGCCTTCTTCGGCTACAACGTCTTCCCAGTGGCGGCGGCGACCCCGACCTGCGCCGGGCAGTCCGTGACGATGGTCGTCACCGCCGGCTCCCCCTCGATCGTGCGCGGCACCTCACACCGTGACGTCATCCTGGTCCGCGGCGGTCACCACACCATCAAGGCCGGCGCCGGCGCCGACACCGTGTGCGGTTCGACCAACGACGACACGATCATGGGCGGCACCGGCAACGACCACCTGCTCGGTCGCCAGGGCGACGACGACCTGGTCGGCGGCGCCGGAAACGACGTCATCACCGGCGGCGTCGGAAACGACGTCGAGGACGGCGGCGCGGGCGACGACACCATGGACGGCAACGGCGGGGACGACACGATCTCCGGCGGTCTCGGTGACGACGACGTCGCAGGCGAGGCCGGCGACGATGACCTGCAGGGCGACGACGGCGCGGACCACGTGTCCGGCGGCACCGGCGCGGACACCACCGAGGACGGCAACGACGACGGCGACGTCGAGGACGCCGGCGACGACTCGGGCGACTCCCAGGACTCCGGCGAGCACGGCGCTCACGGCGGCGGCGACAACTGAGGCTGACGCCTCACTGCGACAACTGAGGCTGACGCCTCACTTCAGCACCCGAGCCCGCTCCCCTCGTGGGGGCGGGCTCGTTGCTGTCGGCTGCACCTGGCTCAGGCGGGTGGGACGTCGCCCGAGTTCTTGAGCCGGTCGCGCACCTTGCGCTCGACCAGGATCGGCAGGTACGTCGTGACGCTGACGGGGGTCAGCTCGTCGAAGGCCTCACCGATCAGCCGCTCGACGTCGGGCTCCGCAGCCACATCGACCAGGCGCGGGCGCAGGGACTGGACAACCTCGAGGCGCATGTCCGCGACCTCGACACCGGGGTGGATGGCCATGGCACATGGAAGCACCCAGCGGTCGGGCCACGCCAGGAGCAGATCGGCCGATCCGGGTGGGCCGAGCGTCAGCACGGCCCAGATGTCGCCTGCCGTTCACCTTCCGTTCACTCGGCCTCTGGCCCGCGGATGATCCGTTGGGCACGATGGGGCCTGTGAGCACCGCCCCGGCCTGGACCGACGACCTCGACCCCGAACCGCCCCGCTATGCCGACGAGAGCGCGGAGGAGATCGAGGACAGCGCCGCCACCACCCTGCCGGACACGAGCCGGCTGCCCGGTGACCGGTTCCTCGACCGCACCGCCAGCTGGCTGGACTTCAACGCCCGGGTGCTCGAGCTGGCCGAAGACCCCGCGGTCCCGCTGCTCGAGCGGGTGCGCTTCGCGGCGATCTTCTCGCGCAACCTCGACGAGTTCTTCATGGTCCGGGTGGCTGCCCTGCGCAGCCGGGTGGCCGCCGGTGTGACCACCCCCGGCCCCTCGGGCGCAACGCCGAAGGAGCGCCTCGACCGGGTCGCCGGAATGGCCCACGACCTCGTAGCACGCCAGGCCCGCCTGGTCACCGACGACCTCGTCCCCGCCCTCGCCAACGAGGACATCGCCCTGGTGCGGTGGAGCGACCTGGCCAAGTCCGAGCGCAAGACGCTCGCCACCCTGTTCACCGACCGGGTGCACCCCGTTCTCACTCCGCTGGCGGTCGACCCGGCCCACCCCTTCCCCTACATCTCCGGGCTCTCTCTCAACCTCGCCGTGGTCGTCGCCGACGAGGACAGCGGCGCCGAGCACTTCGCCCGGGTCAAGGTGCCGCCGCTGCTCCCGCGCTTCGTCGCCGCCAATGACTCCGGCACTCGGCTGGTCCTGCTCGAGGACGTGATCGCCGCGCATCTGGACCAGGTCTTCCCCGGTATGACGGTGGTCGAGGCGACGTCGTTCCGCGTCACCCGCAACGAGGACTTCGAGGTCGACGCCGACGTCGACGACCTGCTGCACGCCCTCGAGCGAGAGCTCGCCCAACGACGGTTCGGGGCGCCGGTCCGGCTCGAGATCGACGCCGACGCGAGCGACCGGGTGCTCGACCTGCTGGTCCGCGAGCTCGGCATCACAGCCGATGAGGTCTATCCGATGGGCTCACCTCTTGACCTCGCGGCACTCTGGTCGGTGGCCGAGACCGAGTCTCGCGCGGACCTGCGCTATCCGGCGTTCAGCCCCGAGACCCACCCGGCCCTCGCCGGGGTCGACGGCGGCACCGGCGACGTGCTGGCCGCGATGCGCTCCGGCGACGTGCTGCTGCACCACCCCTACGACTCCTTCGCCACCAGCGTGCAGGCCTTCATCGAGCAGGCAGCGGTGGACCCGGCGGTGCTCGCCCTCAAGCTGACCCTCTATCGCACCAGTGGCGAGTCGCCCATCGTCGATGCACTGATCGAAGCGGCCCGGGCCGGCAAGCAGGTGCTCGTCGTCGTGGAGATCAAGGCCCGCTTCGACGAGAAGGCCAACATCCGGTGGGCCCGCAAGCTCGAGCAGGCCGGCTGCCACGTCGTCTACGGACTGGTCGGCCTCAAGACGCACTGCAAGATGGCGCTCGTGGTGCGCTCGGAGAAGGGCGGCCGGCTACGTCGCTACGTCCATGTCGGCACCGGCAACTACAACCCCAAGACCGCGCGCACCTACGAGGACCTCGGGCTGCTCACCGCCGACCCGGCCATGGGCGCGAACGTCGCCGACCTGTTCAACCACCTGTCCGGCTACACCCGGCACCGCGACTACGACACCCTGCTGGTGGCTCCCGACGCCTTGCGCCCCGGTCTCATGTCGCTGATCGCCCGGGAGGCGCGGCGGGCCAAGAAGGGCAAGCCGGCGGCGATCTCGATCAAGTGCAACAGTCTGGTCGACGAGAAGATGATCGACGCCCTGTACGACGCCTCACGCGCGGGCGTGCCGATCGACCTCCTGATCCGCGGCATGTGCGCCCTGCGTCCCGGCGTCCCCGGGCTGTCCGAGACGATCAGGGTGCGCAGCATCCTCGGGCGTTTCCTCGAGCACTCCCGCATCTTCTGCTTCGGGCCGAGCGTCGCCGAGGGGTCACCCCGGCACGGCAACCCCGGCGACAGCGACGACGAGGTGCTCATCGGCAGCGCCGACCTGATGGACCGCAACCTCGATCGCCGGGTCGAGTCGCTGGTGCGGGTCACCGACCCGGGAGTCCGGTCCGAGCTGACCACGTTCCTGGCCCGCGCCTGGGAGCCCGACGTCGACCACTGGGCGCTGGGCACGGACGGCACCTGGACCCGTGCCACGCCGGGGCCGGGCACCGTCGACCTGCAGCGCGAGCTGATCGCCTGGACACACAGTCGAGCCCTGGCCGGCACACCGGTGGTCACCGGCGCCGAGCCGGACGCCTGAGTGGAGTCCCCCACGATCGAGGCGGCCGGTGGTGTCCTGTGGCGAGGTGATCCGGCTGCGCCCGAGGTCGCCCTGGTGCACCGGCCCCGCTACGACGACTGGTCCTTGCCCAAGGGCAAGCTGAACACCGGTGAGCACCCGCTCACCGCTGCACTGCGCGAGATCGCGGAGGAGACCGGCAGCACCGCCCGGCCGGGACGACGCCTGGGGTCGGTGCGGTACCTGCTGCCCGACGGGCTCAAACGGGTGCGGTACTGGGCCTGCGAAGCGACCGGCGGGGGCTTCACCCCCAACCGCGAGGTCGACGAGCTCTGGTGGGCACCGGTGGCCGATGCGCTCCCGCGCCTCGACCAGGACCGCGACCGCGACGTGCTGCTTCGGTTCTCCGAGGACAGCCGGCGAACCCGCGCCCTGGTCCTGCTGCGGCACGCTTCCGCCGGCGACCGCAGCCGTTGGGCCGGCCGCGACGCCGACCGCCCGTTGGACGCGTGGGGCCGGGAGCAGGCGGCCGGGCTGGCTGGACTGCTGTCGGCGTACGACGTGCACCGCGCGGCTGCCGCCGACGTCACCCGCTGCCGGGAGACGGTGACCCCCTTCGCGCGAGCCGCCGGCCTGCCGGTAGCGGTCCTGCCCGCCACCACGGCCGGGCTCTACGAGCAGGAGCCGGCCAAGGCCCTCGACCAGGTGACCGCGATGCTGGAGGGTCCCGGCGGGGCGGTCTGGTGTGGTCAGGGCGAGGTCATCGCCGACCTGGTACCCGCGCTGCGCGGTGCGCTGGGCGCGGACGTTGCTGATCGCCGGGCGGCGGCCCGGGCGGCCCGACAGGCCGGGCTGGGCAAGGGCCGGGTGCTAGTTCTGCACATCGACGACCGCGACCAGCTGGTGGCGCTGGAGCGCCTGCCGCGCTGACAGGTCCGGACGGGCGGGACCCCGGAGCCGGGGGGGTTGGCTCCGGGGTCCCTGTACGGCCCGGCAGGGGGGGTTGCCTGGTCGCACTCTCGGGGGGCAGGCGCGACTAGCGCGTCTGGGTGAGCCGGTTCAGAGCAGCCGACCGTAGGAGACCGCGGAGGACCAGGCGCGGTGCAGGCCGACCCCGGAGCTGGGGTTGGACGCCTCCCACCACATGCCGCCACCGGCGTAGATCGCGACGTGACCGATGCTGCCGCCGCCACCGTTGTAGACGAAGACGAGATCGCCGGGCTGGGGCGTGGAGACACGGGTGGCGACACCGGCCTGGGCCGAGGCCAGGTGCGGGAGCGAGATGCCCATCTGGGCAAAGACGAACATCGTGAAGCCCGAGCAGTCGAAGGCCTTCGTGCCTGCGCCGCCGTGCACGTAGTAGGCACCGCTGGCGGCGGCCGCGGCCAGCGCGAGCGCGTGTGAGGCCGACGCCGTCATACGCTCACTGCCGCGGGAGACGGTGGAGGCGAAGCTGCGGTTCTGCGCCGCCTGGGCGACGGCCTTCGCGTGGGCCCGCTTGACGGCGGCCTTCCTGCGGGCTGCCGCTCGGACCGCGAGAGCGTGTGCATGTGCTTTGACCAGCGCCTGCTGGCGGGCAGCGGTCTCGACGGCGATCGCGTGGTGCAGCGTCCCGCGGGCAGCTGGCGTGGCCAGCTCGGCGGTGCTGCGGTGGGTGAGCGCGGCGACCTGAGCCACCGGCTGGGCCCTGATCGCGGCGTCGGCGGCCTGCGAGCCGCCCGCGACCGAGGCCACCACGGTGCCGGTGACCCCGAGGGTGCCGGCCACGCCGGCGGCGACACCGAGCTGAAGCGGGCCGTTGGCCACGTGGGCCAGACGCTGGAATCGCGAGGGGCGACGGTGCTTGGACAAGCGTGTTCCTCTCCCACGCCTGCGAGGTGAGCTGTCGGGTTCGGGCGGAAGATGCCCGGCCGTCCCGGTCGATGCGACCGGAGCGACTTCACCCCTAGGACCCCTGAGGGCCCACAAGTCGTGGGTCCCCCGCTCCTGCCGAGCGACGTCGACGCTGCGTGTTGCGGGGCAGGACTAGGCGGCCGCGCACGCGCTGACCAGGGGTGCCCTGGTCGGCGAGGGGAAGGCTACGCGACAGGAGCTATCGGTTTCAAACCCCCTGGCGCACTGATCGTGAAAGGGTCCTTCAGCACGCGTCTGCATGGTCCTATCGGGCCATAGGCAGCAGTACGGTCGCCGGTGATGACCCCTCAGACTCGACCCTCAGACTCGATGGAGTATCCGGCCGCGACCCATTCCTGGGTGCCGCCCTCGACGTTGACCGCGTCGACCCCGTGCGCGGCGAGGAAGGTCGCCGCCTGCCCGCTGCGGCCGCCGACCGCGCAGACGAGGTAGACCGGCTCGTCGGTGGTCAGGTCCCCGACGAGGGTCGGTACCGTGGCCAGCGGGTGCAGACGGGCACCGGGCACGTGGCCTTCGGCGAACTCCCACGGCTCCCGGACGTCGACGACGACCGCCGGACCGTCCTCGAGGGTGGCCTTGAGGTCGTGGACGCTGACGCTGCGCATGGGGCAGATCCTGGCACGAGCGGCGCATGGCAGTCATCGGCCGCCATCCCCTGGTCGGCTACGCCCCGGTGGTGACGAAGACGTGCGCCGCGAGGTCTGAGGTGAGCTCGGTGGTCTCCCCGCCGGACCCCACCAGCAGCCCGGTGGCAGCCCGCGCGACCGTGATCGCCATGCCCGGTCGGACCCCGGCCCGGTCCAGTCGCCGGAGCAGCTCCGGATCGCCCTGCAGTGGCTCGGCCAGCCGGCGTACGACCACAGTGGTGTCCTCCGCCACCGCGACGTCGGCCAGCGGGACCGGCAGTCCGATCACGTCGTGGCCGGCGGCGCGGCTCCCGGGCTGACCGAGCTCGTCAAGGCCCGGGATGGGGTTGCCGTACGGCGACACCGTCGGCTGACCGAGCACCTCCAGCAGCCGGCGTTCGACCGTCTCCGACATCACGTGCTCCCAGCGGCAGGCCTCGGTGTGCACCTGGTCCCAGTCGAGGCCTATCACGTCGACCAGCAGGCACTCGGCCAGCCGGTGCTTGCGCATGACGCGGGTGGCGAGGCGCCGGCCGAGGTCGCTGAGCTCGAGGTGCCGGTCGCCCTCGACGGTGAGCAGCCCGTCGCGCTCCATCCGGGCCACGGTCTGGGACACCGTCGGACCGGACTGGCCGAGGCGCTCGGCGATGCGGGCGCGCAGCGGCACCACGCCCTCCTCCTCGAGCTCGAACACCGTGCGGAGGTACATCTCGGTGGTGTCGATGAGGTCGCTCACGCGGGCATTCTCCCGCACGTGCATCCCTGAGTGGCCCGAGTGGCCGGCCAGGCCACCAGCTACCCGTCACCGCCTACCCGTCTCCCGCGCGAGATCGGTGCAACAACGCGTACTGCTGGAGCGACGGGTGACGCTGCTCGGCCCTCCGCTGCCGAGCCGCATGGGATTCGTCTGGCGGATCGGCTCCCCTAGCGTGAGCGGGGTGACGACTCCGCTGCGGACCGAGCTGGGGGTGCTGCGCATCGCGGCGCAACGGTTGGCCGGTGAGCGCTGCACCTCACCGGTCGAGACGGTGCGCTGGCTGACTGCCATGCAGGCACAGGACTTGCCGGGCGCGCTGGCCTCGGTGGCCCTGCGTACGGCGGTAGACAGCGCGACTGCCGGCACCGCGATCGCTGGTGCCGCCGCGGTGCGCGCGGGGATGGATGCCGGTGAGATCGTGCGGTCCTGGCCGATGCGCGGCACCCTGCACCTGGTGGCCGCCGAGGACCTGCGGTGGATGCTGCCGTGGGGCGCCGCCCGGGTGGCAACCGCCGCCGCCGCCCGCCGTACGGCGCTGGGGCTCGACGAACCTACGCTGGCACTCACGGCCGAGCTCACCACCGACGCGTTGTCCGCTGGTCGACGTCTCGGTCGCGCCGGTCTGATCTCGGTCTGGCGGGCCGGCGGCATCTCCACCGAGGGACAGCGAGCGGCGCACCTGATCACCGCGCATGCGTTGTCGGGCCTGATCTGCATGGGGCCGACCGACGGCAGGAGCCAGGCGTTCGTGCTGTCCGACGAGTGGCTCCCGCCCGGTGTCCCGCGCACACCGGAGGAGGAGCTCGGTGAGTGGGTGCTGCGCTACTTCCGCGGTCACGGCCCGGCGACCCTCGCGGACTTCGTGCGGTGGACCGGGTTGCGGGTGGCCGACGGAAAGATGGGGCTGTCAGTCGCCGGCGACGAGCTGGAGCAGGTCGACGTCGACGGCGTCGCGCACTGGATGGACCCTGCCACCCCTGAGCGACTGGCCGCGTGCCGCGCGGAGGCACGCGGTGTGCTGCTGCTGCCCGGGTTCGACGAGCTTTTACTCGGCTACCGGGACCGGTCGGCCGTGCTCGACCCGGCGTACGCCGATCTGCTCGTGCCCGGGTCCAACGGCATGTTCAAGGCCACGGTCGTGGCCGACGGTCGCGTCGTCGGAACCTGGCGCCGCCCGACGCGCGCCGGTGCCGGCCCCGACGTCACGCCGTTCTCCAGCCTGGGCCGAGGGGTGGCTGCGGGCGTGACGCGCTGCTGGCGCACCTGGCCGACGGTCTGAGCACCCCCGCGGGGCGCTGGAGCCTCGCCCCCGAAAGTGATTGTGGGCAGCAGATCTGCGACGTACCGTGGACCTACACGGAAGGGAGGTGGTCCACGAGTTGAGTACATCTTGGACGCGTGAGGTGGCTGTCAGCTAGCGCCACAGCAGCACCGACGCCGTCGGATCACCGGTTTCCACCGCGCTGTCAGCGGCCGGCGAATCCCAGGCAGTCACCCGGCCCGCGGACCGGTGGAGGACACGTCCCCTCCACGCATCGGTCCGCGGGTCGCTGCTGTTCGGGGGTTGTCACGGCGCGAGGCGCGTGACCGTCCAGCCCGCGTCCGCCGTACGACGATAAGCGAGCCGGTCGTGCAGCCGACCGACCCGGCCGGCCCAGAACTCCCAGGCCTCCGGCCGCACCAGGAACCCACCCCAGTCCGAGGGGACAGGCACCGGAGCCACCTCGGGAAAGCGCTCCTCGGCCTCGGCCAGGGCGGCGTCGAGGTCGGCGCGCGAGTCGACCAGCTGCGACTGACGACTGGCCCACGCCCCCAGCTGCGACCCGCGCGGGCGACTGGCGAAGTACGCCTCGACCTCGGCGTCGGGCAGCCGCTCCACCGAGCCTGTCACCCGGACCTGCCGCGACATCGCGTGCCACGGGAAGACCACGGCCGCGCGGGGTCGCGCGGCGAGGTCGCGGCCCTTGGCCGAGTCGAGGTTGGTGAAGAACCGCAGCCCCGACGCGTCGTAGCCCTTGAGCAGCACTGTGCGCGCAGCCGGAGCGCCGTCGGCATCGACGGTGGCAAGCACCATCGCATTGGGCTCGACGATGCCGGCCTCGACGGCCGCGGCGAACCAGGTGTCGAAAGCCGCCATCGGGTCCGGGCCGAGGTCGGCAGCCTCGACACCGGTCTGCTCGTAGGAGCGTCGCATCGCGGAGGGATCGGGCACCCCGTCACTCTCGCACGAGCACCGAACGCGATCTGCTCGTGGCGACGTCACAACCCTGCGGTGCACAATGCCCAGCACCCCCACGCTCCCGGCCGGAGGCCCCACATGAGCAACGCAACCGGAGAACCCGGGTTCGTGCCCGGTCTCGAAGGTGTCATCGCCTTCGAGACCGAGATCGCCGAGCCGGACAAGGAAGGCGGCTCGCTGCGCTACCGCGGCGTCGACATCGAGGACCTCGTCGGCATCGTGTCCTTCGGCAACGTGTGGGGCCTGCTGGTCGACAACGCGATGAACCCCGGCCTGCCGCCGGCCGAGCCCTTCCCGTTGCCCGTGCACTCCGGCGACGTCCGGGTCGACGTCCAGAGCGCGCTCGCGATGCTGGCGCCGGCGTGGGGATTCCGTCAGCTGCTGGACATCGACGAGGCCGAGGCCCGCGACGACCTGGCGCGAGCCTCGGTGATGGCGCTGTCGTTCGTCGCCCAGTCTGCTCGCGGCCTCGGCGTGCCGATGGTGCCGCAGTCGGAGATCGACAAGGCGACCACCGTCGTCGAGCGGTTCATGATCCGCTGGCGCGGCGAGCCGGATCCGCAGCACATCAAAGCCGTTGACGCCTATTGGACCTCGGCAGCCGAGCACGGCATGAACGCTTCCACCTTCACCGCGCGAGTCATCGCCTCCACCGGTGCCGACGTCGCGGCATGCCTCTCCGGTGCCGTCGGTGCCATGTCCGGCCCACTGCACGGCGGTGCGCCGTCGCGGGTGCTGCACATGCTCGACGAGGTCGAGAAGACCGGCGACGCCCGCGCCTACGTCAAGGACGTGCTCGACAAGGGCGAGCGGTTGATGGGCTTCGGGCACCGGGTCTACCGCGCCGAGGACCCACGGGCGCGCGTGCTGCGACGCACCGCGCAGGAGCTCGCGGCCCCCCGCTTCGAGATCGCAGCCGCGTTGGAACGGGCGGCCCTGACCGAGCTGCGTGAGCGCCGCCCGGACCGCGTGCTCGAGACCAACGTGGAGTTCTGGGCCGCGGTGATGCTGGACTTCGCGGAGGTACCCGCGCAGATGTTCACCCCGATGTTCACCTGCGCGCGCACGGCCGGCTGGTCGGCCCACATCCTCGAGCAGAAGCGCACCGGCCGGCTGATCCGGCCGTCGGCCCGCTACGTCGGTGAGGGACCACGCCAGCCCTCGGCCGTCGAGGGCTGGACCGGCTGAACGGGGCCGACCCGCGCCGGGTGATCGTCGTCGCACATCGCGCCTTGGCGCTCGAGGTGGCAGGACGACCGGGCCGCGGGACGCCCGAGAACACCCCGCTGGCGATCCGCGCGGCAGCCGCGGCAGGTGCTGACGCGGTCGAGCTCGACGTGCGCCGGACCAGAGACGGCGCCCTGGTCCTGGCTCACGATCCGGTGGTCCGGGTAGGGGGTCGCTGGTGGCGGCCACGCGTCGTGAGCTGGACGTCGCGGGGCGCTCTCGGGGACCTGGCCGGCTTGGAGGAGGCCCTCTCGGCGGCTGCGACCCTCGGCCTGTCCGTCCGGCTCGACGTCAAGAAGGACGCCGATCTGGCCACTGTCGTCGCCGAGGTCCGGGCGTGCGGGACCGACCTGACCGAGGTGGCCGTCTGGTGCCGGTCGGCGGACGCGATCTCCGATCTGGCCGCCCGCGGTGATCTCGACGGTGTCGGCGAGGTGGCGCTCCTGTCGGACACGACAGACACCACCGCGTACGCCGATGCGGCCCGCGCCTGCGGTGCCACGGCGGTGAGCCTCCACCCGGACGCGATCGACGAGGCGGCGGTGGTCGCAGCACACGACCGCGGCCTGCGCGTCTACGCCTGGATCCTCGACCCGGATCGACACCAGGTCGCCGTCGACCTCGGAGTGGACGGCCTGGTCACCGACTGGGTGCAGGCAGCCCGCGCCGTCACGGGGTGACTGCAGGCCCACCACGGTGGTCCGGTCCCGCCGCGACCGCCTGACGCGCTCGCCTATCCTGGAACGGTGACCGACTCCCCCGCCATCGTGATCCCCGACCACCTCAAGCCCCGCGACGGCCGCTTCGGCTCCGGGCCCTCGAAGGTCCGGCCCGAGGCACTTGCCGCACTCGCGGCGACCGGATCGTCGTACCTCGGGACCTCGCACCGGCAGAAGACCGTCAAGGACGTCGTACGCAGGGTGCGCGAGGGTCTCGGCGAGCTGTTCAGCCTCCCCGAGGGCTATGAGGTGGCGCTCGGCAACGGTGGCACCACGGCGTTCTGGGACATCGCGGTGCTCAACCTTGTGCGCGACCGGTCGCAGCACCTGGTGTTCGGTGAGTTCTCCTCCAAGTTCGCCGAGGCCACGAAGGCGGCGCCCTTCCTCGGCGACCCGACTGTCGTCACGACCGAGCCGGGGACCCACCCGCTGCCGCAGGCCGAGGCCGGCATCGACGTGTACGCGTTGACGCACAACGAGACCTCGACCGGTGTCGCGATGTCGCCGCACCGGATCGAGGGTGCCGACGGTGACGCGCTGGTCCTGGTGGACGCGACCTCCGGCGCCGGTGGGCTGCCGGTGGACGTCAGCCAGACCGACGTCTACTACTTCGCGCCGCAGAAGTCCTTCGCCAGCGACGGCGGTCTGTGGCTCGCGTTGATGTCGCCGGCGGCAATCGCGCGGGTCGCCGAGATCGGCGCGACCGACCGGTGGATCCCGGCGTTCAGCGACCTCCAGATTGCGATCGACAACTCCCGGCTCGACCAGACCTACAACACCCCGGCTCTGACAACGCTGTTCCTGCTCGCCGACCAGGTCGAGTGGTTCCTCGGTCAGGGCGGCCTGACCTGGGCCACCGGCCGCACCGCCGACTCGAGCAGCCGGCTCTACACCTGGGCCGAGAAGTCGGAGTTCGCCAGCCCCTTCGTCACCGACCCGGCGCAGCGCTCGGCAGTGGTCGGCACGATCGACCTGGCCGAGGGCATCGACGCCGCGGCGGTCGCCAAGACGTTGCGGGCCAACGGCATCGTGGACACCGAGCCCTATCGCAAGCTCGGCCGCAACCAGCTGCGGGTCGCGATGTTCCCCGCGGTCGACCCCGACGACGTACAGGCGCTCACCGCCTGCATCGACCACGTGGTCGATGCGCTCGGCCCCGCCTGAGGCTCAACCCGCTGACCCATCCGGTCGAAGGCTCCGGTGTGACACATCAGGCAGCAGTCCCCGCCGGGTGGTACCCCGACCCACAGACGCCCGGCCAGGTCCGCTACTACGACGGGGCTGCCTGGACTGAGCACGTGTCAGCCCAGCCGCTCACGGCGTACGGCGGGAACGTGGCTGCTCCCCTCGGCGCACACCCGGACCAGGCCATCCACTGGCTGATGCCGACCGGGCGCAGCGGGTGGGCCATCGCCGCGGGCTATGTGGCACTGGTCGCGATGTTCTTCTGGCCGCTCGGACCGGTCGCGCTGGGCCTCGGCATCCACGCGGTCCGGGTCGCTGGGCGGACCGGCAGCCATGGCCGTGGTCGAGCCGTCTTCGCGATCATCGTCGGCTCGCTCGCCACCCTCGCCACCCTCATCTGGGTGCTCAGCAGCCTCTGACCCGGACGACAACAGGCCAACAGCTGCCTCAACAGGTGTGGGTGCCTGTTGACGCGACTGTTCGCCTACCTCACGTGGTCAACTGCGGCCGCTGGTGGGAGCGGGCCGGCAACGGAGTGCGCACGAGGTACGCCGCCAACGTGGCGACGGCCACCCCGGCGACGACGTCGAGCAGGTAGTGGTTGGCGGTGGCAAGGACGACGACCACGGTCAGCACGACGTGCAGCGCGACCAACGCCTTCATCCACCGCGCGGCGCCGGCGGCCCAGACCTGCAGCACCACCCAGACGGCCCACCCGACGTGCAGCGAAGGCATCGCGGCGTAGACGTTCGGCGCCACGTGCGTGGCGTGCTCGGCGACACCCGTGACCAGCCCGGAGTCGACGAAGCCGGGCAGCAGACGAGGCGGCGCGACCGGTCGCAGCCAGAACACCACCAGCCCCAGCACGTTCACGGCGATGAGAGCGTTCCGGGCGGTGCGGTAGGACTGGGGGCGCTGCACGTAGAGCCACACCAGCACGACGAGGGTCACCGACAGGTGCATGAGCTGGTAGTACCAGGAGGCCAGCCACTGCACGTCCCAGTGCGCCGACAGCCACCGGTTGAGCGGGCCCTCGAAGTTCAGGTGCAGTCGTGCCTCGACATCGAGCAGCCAGCGGGCGTCCCGGTAGGCCATCGCCGCCCGGGTCGTGGCCACGTCGCGGACTCGGTCGTAGAGGAACACCAGGGCCACGATCACGGCGATCTCACCCAGGAGCATCGGGCGGTTGGCTTTCGAGACCTTGGCTGCCCTGCTCGCAACCCGCTCCCGGGCGCTAGGCCGGGCTGGGACGTCCGCGACAGCGACAGGCAGGGTCTCGTCGTCTGTCCTGCTCACCACGGCAAATCCTTCCGACTGTGCTGCGCGCCGGCCGCCCCTGCGAACGGGGCCGACTCGGCGAACCACTCGCGTCCGAGCACGGCCCGGAACACCGGCCGCGGCAGACGCAGCAGCATGGCGAGCGTCCGGTCATCAGAACCAGGCGCAGCAGCCGGGGCATTCCCGGCTTGGGACACGTGAGCGGCCATCGCGGCACGCTTGGCGTCGATGAACGGGCGTACGTCGACCCGGTGCGCGATCGCCGAGCGCGGGAGGTAGGCCTGCGCCATCGACGGGATCTCGATGCCTCGACCCAGGCGCAGCAGGTGCATCGCGCGGACAGCCCGCTCGATCAGCGTCCGGTCGATGGTGGCCTCGAGCACCCGGGCGGTGCTGGCGAGGGCCGCCGCTGCGTGGCCGACGCGGTGCACCGCGACGTGGTCGGGGTGGCCGTAGCCGCCGTTCTCGTCGTAGGTCGTGAGGATGTCGGCCTGTTCACGCACGAGCAGGTCGGCCAATCGCTGCGCCGCATCAGTAGTGGGGATGCGGGCGAACCCGGCGGCACCCCCGGCCAGGCCGTCGGAACCGGAGTCGGCATAGCCCAGCAGCTCGACCTGCGCCACACCCAACAGCCGGGCCGACGCGGTGAGCTCAGCGACCCGGACGTCGGCGAGCCCGCGGGCGAGGCTCGCCCCGTCGGCGAGACCCGCGCCACCCGCGGTCGCCGTCACCAGCACGACGCGGTGCCCGGCAGCAGCCGCGCGGGCCAGGGTGCCCCCGGTCATCAAGACTTCGTCGTCGGGGTGGGCGTGGAACGACACGAGTGTCAACGGTCGGCTCACGCCGCCCGTCTGCGGTCGGCTCACGCCGGCACCTCGACCATCGGCAACGAGCGCTCCGCGAGCTCCGCCGCCCGGCGGTAGAGCCGGTCGGTGCGCAGCAGTGCCTCGTCCCAGGTCGTCGACGGCGGCGTGGCAGCGTTGTGCGCGGCCATCGTCGTACGGCGGTCGGTGTCGGTGACCAACGCGGTCAGGGCGTGCACCATGTCGAGGTCGGAGCCGACGAGCAGACCCTCGCGGCCGTGCTCGACGAACTCCCCGACGCCGCTGGCCCGCTTGGCGACCACGGGCAGCCCGACGCTGCGCGCCTCCAGCGCCGCGATGCCGAACGACTCGAGGTCGGCGGGTGCGACGTAGACGTCGGAGCGGCTGAGCAAGTCACGGGCCTGGACCGGGGACAACCGGCCGGGCAGCTCGACCCACGAGGACATGCCCCAGGCCGAGACCGCGCGGCGCACCCGGCCGAGCTGCGGACCCTCGCCGGCCAGCACCAGCCGGATCGGCACCGACGGGTCGACCTGCCGGCGCACCGCGGCCATGACCCGCAGGAGCGGCAGCGGACGCTTGCGGCCGGCCAAGCGCCCGAGGCTGGTGATCACCACCTCGCCGGCTGGGCGACCAGCGTCCTCACGTTGGCGCGCCGGCGCTGCCCGCCACCAGTCGACGTCCACGGCGTTGGGCACGATGTCGACCGCCGGCCCCGGGCCGAGGGCCCGTCGCAGCGGGCCGGCGGCGGCGCGGCTGACGGCCGACCAGGCGACCGGCCGGTGCCGCAGGCGCAGGCCGAAGCCGGCCGGGCCGATGATCGCAGGGTGACCGGGCCACATCGAGTGCACCGTGAGCGCGACCGACAGGTCGGCGGCACAGGCCGCCACGGTGAGGCTCATGGCCAACGGGGA
This sequence comes from Sporichthyaceae bacterium, assembly GCA_031365725.1. GTDB lineage: Bacteria > Actinomycetota > Actinomycetes > JACCUZ01 > JACCUZ01 > JANLYQ01. The sequence continues at coordinate 23,640 of JANLYQ010000021.1, forward strand.
GAACACCGAGGCGTGCACGTGTACGACGTCGAACTGACCGCTCCGGAGGTCGGACAGCAGACCGGTCGGCGACCCACGATGCACGACCGGGGCGTCCGGCCCGACCGGCTCGCGGGTGCCGCGCGAGCGGGTGCCGGTCAGCACGTGCACCTCGTGCCCGGCGCGGCGCTGGTGCCCGGCCAGACCGCTGACCAGGGTCTCGATGCCGCCGAGGCGAGGCAGGTAGGCGTCGCTGATGTGGGCGATGCGCATCAGGCGGCCACCGCGCCACGCTGGGTGATCCACCAGCCCAGCAGCCAGGTGCCGCCGACCGGGATCTCGAGACCGAAGACGAAGGCGCGGTAGAGCAGGATGCCGGCTGCCGCGGCGGCCGGAGCACCGCCCAGCGCGACGATCACGGTGACTGCGGCGACCTCGACCACGCCGGCGCCACCAGGGGTGAACGGCAGTGTCGTGGCGGCGCGCTCGACGGCGAAGACCGCGAGGACCGCGAACCACGGCAGCGGCCCGCCGACGACGTACAGGCACGCCCAGAGCAGCATCAGCTGCAACGCGTTGTAGGCGATGACACCCCAGGTCATCGGGCGCCACGCCGACCGGAGCAGCTCGATGGCCGAGCCACGCACCGCTTCGAGTCGGGCCGTGGTGGCCGGCGGCGACGCGGGTCGGCGCAGCATGAGGACGCGGTCGGCAGCACTGCCGGCGATGCGCGCCCCCCGGTGAGTGACCACCGCGGCCGCTGCCAGCAGCACGACGGCCAGCACGATGCCGCTGCCGGCGGCGCCGACCAGCAGCGGACGACCGGGCAGCTGGTCGTTGGCGATCAGCAGCAGCACAGCAGCGGCGGGCAGGATGCCCTTGGCCCCGAGGTGCCAGGCGTTGACGACCCCCGTGAACAGCGAGAACTGGCCGCGACTGAAGCCCCAGCGGCGGGCCATCACGTAGTTGACGCCGATCCCCGCACCTCCGCCGAGCGGCATGACGTTGGCTACAGCGCTGCCGGTGAGGTTGAGCGTGAGCGCGCGACGGACGGTGAGACCGGGCAGGGCTGCGGTCAGCACTCTCGCGTGCACACCGATGCCCGCCGCCCAGAGCAACGTCAGGAACGCGATCTGCCGGCCGGTGGGCCGGTTGAGCGCCGACATGACGTCCGCCCACGGCACGCCGACGACCTTGGGCAGCACGAGAGTGAGCAGGGCGACCGACGCAGCGACAGCGAGCACGACGCGCAGGATCGTCCGGCGGCGTGATGGGGACTCGGCACCGAGGGCCGGAGGCTCAGCGGCGCGCCCTGGGTCGTCGGGAGACACCTCCCTACCATACGGGGAAAGTGCCCGCCTGTGCTGACCAAGGGGGCCCGCGCGGGGACCTCCCAGGGATGTCTCAGGGATCTCTCAGGGTGTCGCGGAGCCGGCCGGGTCCACCGCGGGCAGCCGGTCGGCCAACAGGGTGGCCAGCCGCGGGGTGATGCCCCAGTCCCTGACCAGGGCGGACAACTCGCCGCTGTCGACCAGGGGCTGTGCGCTGTCGGGCCGCGAGACTGTCCGATTCGCCCGGATGGCCCGGATCATCGTGTTGCGCGGGGTGTACTCCGCGGACACGAAGGCAACCACATCGGCGCGATAGCCCACCTGCCGCAGCAGCTCGGCCCGCAGCGCGTCGGTCAGGACGTCACCAAGGCGCTCGCGCAGGATCGGGTGCCTCGTCAGGACGCCGTACGGCGTGGGACTGGGGTTGGCGACCAGCTGGCGCTGCAGGTCGTGATGGCAGCACGGCGAGGCGAGGACCACCGCGGCGTCCCGGTGGACGGCCTGGGCGAGGGCGTCGTCGGTGGCCGTGTCGCAGGCGTGCAGCGCGAGCACGATGTCCACGCTGCCCTCACTGCCCTCGCTGCCCTCGCTGCCCTCGCTGTCAGCAGCAGCCGTCGCACCGATCGCGCCAGCGACGAACCGCACCTGGTCGGCCCAGCCGAGCTGCTCGGCGATGCCGGTGTTGCGCTGGCGCATCTCCGGGCGCTGGTCGACCCCGGTGAGAGTGACCTGACGGGAGTCGCCGGCGAGAAAACGGTAGGCGGCGAACGTGAGGTAGGCGTTGCCGCAGCCGAGGTCGACCACGGTGAGCGGACCCCCGTGGTCGAGCCCGGAGTCGGCCAGCGCGCCCTGCAGCACCCGCAGGAACGCATCGACCTGGCGCCGCTTGCCCGCACCGGCGCCGAGGACGGTGAACAGCGGGTCGCCCGGGTCGATCAGGTGCGCGGCGGCCTGGTCGTGGGTCGTCTCCTGGCTGGCCTCGCTGGTGCTGCGGTGCAGCTGGGCGAGCCCCTTCTTGGTGACCCGCAGCTGCAGCGTCTCGGTGGTGGTCTGCAGGTGCCAGTTGCCGAACGGCAGTGCCAGCAAGGCGTCGACCTCGGCCGCAGCCTCGGTGCCGTAGGCCGCGTTGGTCGTGGTGGCCTGCCGGTCGTCGTACGTCACGACCTGCAGCAGCCGACCGGCCTTGAGGTCGACGGGGCGCACCTCGACCCGCCGCCACGGCGGTGTGCCGGTACGCCGCCGGCCGGCGGCGACCGCCCGCACCAGGGTCGTCGGGTCGAGCAGCAACGGACGCAGCTCACCCAGCGCCTCGTCGAGCGGCTGTGCCACGGGGTCAGGTGCCGATCGCGCGGACCGGGCGCGCGTGGTGGGCGAAGGCCAGGATGCCGACCATCAGCAACAGGACCACCCAGAGGGCGCGGTCGAGACCGAGGGCATCGGCGATGCTGCCGATCAGCGGCGGCCCGACGAGGAAGCCGGCGTAGGCGATGGTCGCCACGGTGGCGATGGCCGACGGGCCGCGACCTGGTGTCTCCCCCGCGGCGGTCATGGCCAGCGGGAACGCGACGGCGATGCCCAAGCCCCAGCACAGGGCCCCGAGGTAGCCGACGCCGAGGACCGGGACCGTGAGCAGCAGCACGACACCGACCGACGTGAGGCAGGCACCGATCCGCAGGGTGCGCAGCCGGCCGAACCGCTCGAGCACCGAGGTGCCGAAGAACCTCGCCGTCGTCATTGCGGCGGCGAAGATCGCGAACCCGATCGCGGCCGAGGCCCCCGATGCGTCGCGGGTGTCGTGCAGCATCAGCGCCAGCCAGTCGTTGGCCGCGCCCTCGGCCCACGCGGCGCAGAAGACCATGGCACCCAGACCGAGCAGCCGCGGGTCGAGGACCAGCGGACCCAGGGGCACCGGCACGTGGCGCGCGTCGTCCGGGACTATCCCCTCGGTGATCGCCGAGGTCTCCGTGGCGCCGTCTGCGCCGGCCACATCGGGCATGACCCTCACCGCGGCGACCGACAGCGCAGCCAGCGCCAGGGTGACGACCACGAGCTGCCCCGCGGGCACGATGCCGAGTCTGGCGCAGAGGGCACCGATCCCGGCACCGACGACCGACCCGATGCTCCACGCGGCATGGAAGCCCGGCATCAGGTCGCGCCCGGCCGACTGCACGACCTCGCTTCCTGACACGTTCATCGCGACGTCCCACACCCCGACAGCCGCCCCGACCGCGAGCAGGATCGCGCCGAGCACCACGAGGTTGGGGGCGACGCCGAGCCCGGGGTAGGCCAGAACGGAGACCCCGACGCAGAAGGTGATGACTGCGCGGGCCCCGAACCGGACGACGAGCCGGCCGGACATCGGCATCGCGATCAGCGAGCCGATGGCACTGAACAGCAGCGCGAAGCCGAGGCCACCGGGGGAGGCGTGCAGGTGGTCGCGAACCGCGGGTATCCGGGACACCCAGGAGGCGAACAGCGCGCCGTTGGCGGCGAAGAGCAGCCGGGTCGCCCAGGCCTGCCGACGGACGTCGGTGGCTCTGCTGGTCACATCGGCGGCTGCTGTCACCGGCACAGTCTAGGAAGGCGGCCGACCCGGCTGGTGCCCAGCGCGAGGGCAGGAGCAGGATCGGGCCATGGACTACTCACATCTCGGCCGCAGCGGACTGTCGGTCAGCCGGCTCTGCCTCGGCACGATGAACTTCGGCCCGGAGACCAGCGAGGACGACTCGCACGCGATCATGGACCGGGCATTGGAGCTCGGCATCAACTTCTTCGACACAGCCAACGTCTACGGCTGGAAGAAGGGCGAGGGTCTGACCGAGGCGATCATCGGGCGATGGTTCGCCCAGGGTGGCGAGAGACGCGAGAAGACCGTCATCGCCACCAAGCTGTACGGCTCGATGAGCGACTGGCCCAACGACACGTTCTTGTCGGCGCGCAACATCAGGCGCGCGTGTGATGAGTCCCTCCGCCGGCTGCAGACCGACCACATCGACCTCTACCAGATGCACCACGTCGATCGGGACACCCCGTGGGACGAGATCTGGGAAGCCTTCGAGGTTCTGCGCACGCAGGGCAAAGTCCTGTACTTCGGCTCCTCCAACCACGCCGGCTGGCACATCGCCAAGAGCATGGAGACGGCCCGGCGGCGGGGGTCGACCGGTCTGGTCGCCGAGCAGTCGATCTACAACCTGCTGACCCGTGACGTCGAGCTCGAGGTGCTGCCTGCGTGTCTCGACTACGGCCTCGGCGTGATCCCGTGGTCGCCGCTGCACGGCGGCCTGCTGGGAGGCATCATCCGCAAGACCGAGCAGGGCAAGCGACGGCTTTCCGGTCGCGCGAAGGACGCGCTGAAGGAGAACCGAAAGGCCATCAAGGCGTGGGAGGACCTGTGCGACGAGCTGGACGAGAACCCGGCGGATGTCGGTCTGGCATGGCTCCTCGCGCAGCCGGCGGTGACCGCGCCGATCATCGGGCCGCGCACGATGGAGCAGCTGGACGGCTCGCAGAAGGCGCTCTCGATCACGCTGCCGGCCGACGTGCTCGAGCGCCTCGACGACATCTTCCCCGGGCCGGGCGGCACCGCGCCCGAGGCCTACGCCTGGTAGGTCGTCGTGACCCCGACGGCGCGGCGGCGCATCGTGCTGCTGGCGCTGGCCGCCTTGGTGCTCGTGGTCGCGATCAACGCGCTGCGCTGAGGGCTGCTCTCGTCGGGGCGAAGAGAGAGAGGTCGTGCCGGCTGGCGCCGTCGGCGACGAGGTCGGCCAGTGCCTCACCGAGGACCGGGGTGAACTTGAAGCCGTGACCGGAGAAGCCACACGCGAGCAGGACTCTGGGCGACAGCGGGTGTGGTCCGACGACGAAGTCCTCGTCAGGGGTGAGGGTGTACCAGCACTCCGCCGACCGCGAGGGCGTGTCGCCCAGTCCCGGCAGCAGCGGCGCCAGGGTCGACGCGATCTCGGTTGCGGTCCAGGCGTCGGCCGCACGGACCGTGGAGAAGTGCACAGCAGCCTTGACGTCGCCGGAGGTGCCTTGGCTCGGGGCGCCGTACAGCGAGGTGCCGTCGGCCCGGTCCCAGATCCAGACCGGTAGCCGGCCGGGGCGGAAGTCGGCCACGTCCTGCGGCCGGAACCAGTGCTGCACGCGTCGTTCGGTGACGAGCGGGAGCGGTACACCGCGAAGCAGGTCGGGGGTCCAACGGCCCGGAGCCAGTACCAGTGCCCCGGCCTCGACGGCGCCGCGGCTGGTCTCGACCCGCACGCCGCCGGACGGAGTGGACGTCCAGCCGGTCACCGTCGTGTCGTGGCGGAGGTCGGCACCGGAGTTGGTCGCCCGCCTGAGCGCGGAGCGCACCGCCTCCTCCGGGCAGACCGTGCCTGCACGTGGCTCGAAGAGTCCGCGGACGGCCGCGGGCGGGGTCAGGGCAGGGAATCGAGCGGTGACGTCGGTCCCGTCGAGCACCTCGTGCTCCAGCCCCCACTGCTGGGCAGTGGCCAGGCTGCCGGCGAAGACCTTGGTGTCGGGGCGGCCGAGGAACAGTCCGCCGGTCTCGGTCAGCAACGGTCGACCGGTCGCGTCGGACAGGCTGCGCCACAGCTCGAGGGTGCGCAGCAGCAACGGGACGTAGCCGGCACCTTCGAAGTAGACCTGGCGCATGATGCGGGTCTCGCCGTGGCTGGCCCCCTCGGCGTGCACCGGTGGTCGCGGGTCGAGGCCGAGGACTCGCAGGCCGCGCGCCGCGCAGTGCGCGGCCACCGAGCTGCCGAAGCCACCGAGCCCGGCGATGACGACGTCGAGCACGCCGGGTCGACCTGTCACCTCGCGGTCGCGAGCTACTGGGTGACGACGTGCAGCCGGGCCCGCAGCCCCGCGAGCAGATCGGTGTCGCCTTCGAGGGCGACCGCAGAGTCGGGACGTCGACCCCACAGCCACAGCAGCAGCTCGGAGGGCTCCCCGCTCACGACCGCGTCGGCCGCGCCGGGTTCGCGGACCACCTGCACCGTCTCCGGGGTCAGCACCAGTCGCCAGATCCGGCCGCCGGTGCGGACCGCGACCGTGCCGTTGACGGCACCGGCCGGGCCGGACTCGTCGGCCCCCTCGTCCTGGTAGACCAGGAACCAGTCCAGGACCTCGTCCACCCCGTCGACCGCGAGGGTGTCGTCCACCGGACTCACCACGTGGGTGCCGCTTTCGACGTCGACCCGGTGGACCACCGCCTCCTGAGCCATCCGGCGCAGCCAGAAGCCGACGTCCTGACGGTCCTCGTGCCAGCTCCAGGTCGTCTGGGTGGGCTCGAGCCGACCGAGCAGGTCCAGCAGGGCGTCCCGTCGCTCGGCGAACCAGTCGGCGAGACCCTGCCCCTCGGTCGGCCCGCCGGTCCACTGCACGGGGTCGGTCGGGCGCGCACCGGTGGAGACCGCGATCACCTTGTGCGCGAACACGGCACCGGTGTGCTCGACCGCGTCCCGCACCGTCCACCCCGGGCACAGCGGCACGGGCGCGTCGTGGGAGTCCGGAGCCGACCGCAGCAGGTCGAGGATGCGGTCGGTGTCGCCGCGCAGGTGGTGAAGGTAGGCGTCCGCGGTCAGGATCGTGTCGCTGTGGGCCATGACGACATCCTGGCCCAGGCAAGCTCGTCGCGCAGCACGAGGCCTTGTTGCCTCGCGAGCAATCCGCCGGCAACTGCCGCTGCCGCTATCGACACGACACCACCGGCGATGAGGCTCCATCGTGGGCCGAACGCCTCGGCCACGGCCCCGACCAGAGGTGCGCCGATCGGCGTCCCGCCCATGAGGACGGCCATGTAGAGCGCCATTACCCGCCCGCGCATCAACGGGTCGACGGAAAGCTGCAGGGTCGCGTTGGCAGAGTTGAGCAGCGTCATCTGAGCGAGACCGAGAGGGATGAGCAGAGCCATGAACGAGAGGTACGACGGCATCAGCCCGGCGCCCACCTCGATGGTGCCGAACGCGATCGCGGACAGCACGATCAGCCGCAGCCTCGGACGCCCCCGGCGGGCCGAGAGCAGCGCGCCGCTCAGCGAGCCGATGGCGACGACCGAGCCGAGCAGGCCGTACTCACCTGCGCCCTTGCCGAAGACCTCGGTGGCCATCAGCGCGGAGGTCAGCTGGAAGTTCAGCCCGAAGGTGCCGACGAAGAAGACGATGACCAGCACCATCAGCAGGTCCGGTCGGCCGCGCACGTAGCGCAGGCCTTCGCGCACCTGGCCCGGCCCGCGGCGGCCCATCGGCATCGGCGTCAGCTCGGAGGTGCGCATCTTGGCCAGTGCGGCGATGACAGCGAGGAACGAGGCGGCGTTGATGAGGAACACCGGGCCGGTGCCGACCAGGACGATAAGAAAGCCGGCCACCGCGGGGCCGATGACGCGGCCGAGGTTGAACGACGCGCTGTTGAGCCCGACCGCGTTGGTGACGTCCGCGGGGCCGACCATCTCGATGACGAAGGACTGCCGGGCCGGGGCGTCGCAGGCGGCCGCGATGCCGAGCAGCAGCGCGAGGAGGTAGACCTGCCAGAGGGTGACGACACCGGTCACGTCGAGCAGGCCGAGGACGGCGCCGGCCACGGCCATCGACGCCTGGGTGGCGAGCAGGATCTTGCGCTTGGAGAACCGGTCGGCCACCGAGCCGGCAAAGGGTGCGAGCACCAGCATCGGCAGGAACTGCAGGCCGGTGGTGATGCCGAGCGCCACGCCGTTGCGGTGCGAGAGCTCGAGGACCAGCCAGTCCTGGGCTACCCGCTGCATCCAGGTGCCGATGTTGGAGACCGCTCCCCCGGCGGCGTACAGGCGGTAGTTGTGGTTGCGCAACGAGGTGAAGGTCGGGCTCATGCGCGGGTGATGCGGTCGATGATCGGTGCTGCCGTCCGCAGGACGTCGCGCTCGGCGGGAGCGAGCTCGCCGAGACGTCGGGCGAGCCAGGCCTCGCGGCGGCGTCGGTCCTCACGGAGCAGGTCGTCCGCCGTGCCGGTGAGGGACACCAGATGCTGACGGCCGTCGGTCTCGTGCGCGGTGCGCATGATCAGGCCGCGCTCCTCCAGCCCGGCAAGGATGCGGGTCATCGACGGCGGCTGCACGCGCTCGTGCTCGGCGAGCTCGCGCGGGGTCAGCGGGCCGTGCCGGTCCAGGCTGGCCAGGGTCGCGACCTGGGTCAGACTCAAGCCGTGGTCGGAGCGCTCCGCCCGCAGCCGTCGTGACAGCCGCATCACCGACACGCGCAGCGCACTGGCCAGCTCGGCGCTGCTGCGCGTTGAGGTGCTGCGGGTCGGAGACGTCATGTCGTGAGCATAACTCATTACCTTGGCTAACGACATGACTGTCGCCCGACGCTCCACGAGCCAAGATCCACGTGCCAAGATCCTTTGTGCGCCGACACACCAGTCCGTCGGCGGGTCTGGTGTGGGCGCGCACAGTCGATCTTGGGACGTTCAAGCCGTCGGGGCCAGCCGCCAACCTAGAGCGCACAGGGCAAGACCGACGGCCACGCTGACCACGACGTAGGCCACTGCCATGGCGGCCCGACGCCCTTCGGCAAGACGCACCGACTCGTGGCTGAACGTCGAGAAGGTCGTGAGAGCGCCACAGAAGCCGGTGCCCGTCAGCACCAGGACGGAGTGCGGCACCCGGTTGGCTGCTGCCGCGCCGGCGACGATCCCCAGCAGCAGCGCGCCGGCCATGTTGACCGCGAACGTCGCCCACGGGAATGCGCGCCAGCCGTCACCCGCCCGGCCAAGTCGTTGTGCCACCAGGTGCCGCAGCACAGCGCCGACCCCGCCTCCCAGCAGGACGAGCAGGACCGTCACCCCGCACCCCCCGCCGTACGCCGGTCAGGTCGCGAGCCGGCCCGGCGCCCGACTGCGAGCCCGACCACCACCGCCCCCGCCCCCGCCAGCACCCCGCCCACCAGAGCCAGCGCACCCACGTCACCGTGTCCGCCGGCCAGGAGCCCCCGCGCGTCGAGCACATAGGTCGAGAAGGTCGTGAACCCGCCGAGCACACCGACAGCCAGCAGCGGGCGCAGCCACCAAGGAGCGGCTGGCCGGCGCTCCATCCAGCCGGCCAGCACACCCAGCGCGAGGGAGCCGACGACGTTGACGAGCAACGTCGACCAGGGGAACCCTCCGCCCGCGGGTCCGGGGCCGGCGAACGACTCGGCACATGCCCATCGGGCCAGGCTGCCGAGCGCGCCACCCATGGCCACCAGGCCCAGCACGCCTGCATCGACGCGGCCGGCAATCACGTCCCGCGAGGTCACGGCGAGCCAGTGTGCCGCACGGATTGTGGTGAGCAATGCCGCCGCACCTACTGAAGTCGGGCGCTGCGCGTGCCGATCATCAGGATCGAGCGTGACACGACGCGCACCACCACTCCGGGGACCGTTATGGCAAAGACCCGTACCGACGCAGAACGCCAGGTGGCTGACCTCCTGCGCACGGCCCGCAGCAGCCTCAACCTGTCGCTGGCCTTCCTGTCTCGCCTGGACGGCACCACCCAGCACCTGGAAGTGGTCGAGTCGGCGGTGCCGTTCCTCATCCGGGAGAAGGCCACCCAGCCGCAGGAGACAAGCCTCTGTCAGGCCGTCCTCGACGGAAAGCTGCCGAGTGTCATCCCGAACCTCAAAGACTTTCCCGAGGCGATGAAGCTGCCGGCGGCCCGGATCCCGCGGTTGCGCAGCTTTGTCTCGGTGCCGGTGATCCTGTCCGACGGCACGGTCTATGGCACGTTCTGCGCCGCCGGCCTCACCTCGGACAAGGCGCTCACGAAGCGCGACAAGGCGTTGATGGACGTGCTCGCTCAGGCGGCGTCGGTGGTCATCGAGCCCGAGGTGCGCAGCCTTGCTCGTCGCAACGAGATCGAAGGCAGGCTGCTGCCGCTGATCGCTCTCGGCGGTCCGCACGTGGTCCTGCAGCCGATCGTCGAGCTCTCGACGGGTGACCGGGTCGGGGCCGAGGCACTCAGCCGCTTCCCGGCCGGCTGGGGAAAGGCACCTGATGTCTGCTTCGGCGACGCGCACAGCATCGGGATCGGGGACGACCTCGAGCGACTCGCCCTGATCGGTGCCGCCCGACACCTCGCTGCCGTCGACGGCTACGTCTCGATGAACGTGTCACCCGCAACCCTGCTTGCTCGGGAGACACTCGACCTGCTCAGCGCCCTGCCCCTCGACCGCATCCTGCTCGAGCTCTCCGAGCACGACCAGGTCGCCGACTACGACCAGCTGCGCGATGCGCTTGCCCCGCTGCGCGCCGGCGGCATGCGACTGGCGATCGATGACGTCGGGGCCGGCTTTTCCTCGCTGCGCCACATCGTGCTCACCGCCCCAGACGTCATAAAGATCGACCGCAGCATCATCGACGGCGTCTCGACCGACCCGGTGCTGCGGACGCTGGTCCGGTCACTTGTCGACTTCGCGCACGGCTCCAACGCCTCGGTGGTGGCCGAGGGAGTGGAGACAGCAGACGACGCCGATGTGCTGCTCAGCCTCGAGGTCGACTACGGCCAGGGCTGGCTGCACGGTCGCCCCGGGCCGCCCGAGGCACTCGCGCCGGTGCCGGCCCGGGAGCGGCTGGCCGGGCCGACGGAGCCATCGTCGTACGACGTGGTCGGCGCATCAGGGCCAGCTGCTCAGTCGGGTTGATCACGGCCAGACGTAGGCTGATCGGGTGTCCACGCAGCCCGGGGGGCGAGACCGACGCCCGCGCCGGCCCGCTCCACCACCGGCCGAGAGCGACGTCGTGGCTGTCGTGGCGGTGGGTCTGGTGGTCTGGGCCGTCGCTCTGGGCGTCGGCGTTGCTGCACACGGGCGACTGAGCCAGTCAGGGCACGGCGATTGGGTGTGGATCTTTGCCGCGGGGGTATTCCTCGGGCTGATCGGGATCCGTCACGTGCTGGTGAGACGTTCGGCCCTGCACAAAAGCAGCGTCGACGACCCAACCGCAGAGACGGCGGGACCGAACACCCTCTGAGGCCACCGGACCGGTGGCCTCCACCCTGGTCCCACGAGGACCCCTCACGAAGGACCCACGATGTCTGCTTCTCCGAACCGTCTGCTTGCCACCGTCTTCGGCGTGGTCTACCTGCTCGTCGGACTCATCGGCTTCGCCTACACCGGCCTGAGCAACTTCGCGGGCACGCACACCGGCGACAAGATCCTCGGCATCTTCGAGGTCAACCCGCTGCACAACATCGTGCACCTCGCCATCGGCGGCCTGCTGCTCGCCGCGGGTCGCGCCGTCGCCACTGCCAAGGGCGCCAACACGTTGGTCGGTGGGGTCTACCTTCTGGTCGGCGTGCTCGGCCTGTTCATCTTGAACAGCAGCGCCAACATCCTCAGCCTGAACAGCGCCGACAACGTGCTGCACTTCGCCAGCGCCATCGTGCTGCTCGGCGTCGGCCTCACCGCCGACAAGCGCGTCGCTGCCGCCCGGATCTGACCATCCGACCAACAACTGATGACTGACTCTCGTGACGTAGCCCGGTGCTGGGCGGGGTTCGCCTCGCTCGGTGCCGGGCTCGTCCATCTCGCCGTGGTCCGTGAGCACCTGTCGGAAGACCTCACGCACGGCCTCTTCTTCCTCGTCACAGGTCTTGCCCAGCTGGCCTGGGGTGTGCTCGCGCTCGGTCGCGACCGCATCCCGCTGCCTCGGCTGGTCGCCGTCGCCCAGGTCGCGATGCTGCTCCTGTGGGCCGTCAGTCGCACCGTCGGGCTGCCCGTGCCGCCGGACCCGTGGGTCGCTGAGGCGGTCGGTCGGGCCGACGTGCTGTCGGTGGCCCTAGAGCTCGTCGCCTCAGTCGCCGTCCTCGCGTGGCTCACCGCCGGCCATCGTCGTACGACGATCCGCCCGGGTCGCTTCGTGGCGCTGGTCGGCGCCGGGGCTCTGGTGGTCTCGATGATGACCACGCCTGCGCTGGCCGCCACCGATGCCGGTAAGCACGCCCACGCGCACGGGTCACACGGACTCTGAGATCTCAGCCGCGTCAGAGATGTCAGCAGCTTCGGACGACTCGTAGGTCTCGTACGTGTCGTCGTCGACGGCAGCCGCGGAGACCTCGACCGGCGGCGGCATCAGCGGCACTTCCGAGTGCGCGCCGCAGCCGTGGTCGTAGGACACCACCGTGCCGTCGCTGGGGGAGAAGGCGTTGGCGCAGACGCCGAACATCAACCGCAGCACACCGGCCATCGGCACGACGAAGCCACACGTCGAGCACGGCGCCGGGGCGGCCTCGGCCAGGGGCGCCGTCGGCCCGTGCTCGCCGGAGTACCAGCGGTCGACCGCGTCGTCGCGGCCGATCTCAGACAGCACCCGGGCGCGGCCGAGGCCGAGCTCCCACAGCGCGACCTCGTCAGCGTCCTCACCCGCCGCGGTATAGCCCGGCTCGAGCCGCTCGTCGTCGGGCGCGGTCGCGAGCAGGTCACCGACGCCGAGGTCTCCCGGCGCCAGACGCTGCGCGTAGGGCACCCACTCACCCGACAGCAACGCGTCGGCGCCCGGCAGCAGCACGGCCTCACAGACCGTCGCGACCTTGCCGCGCGACACGCGCGCGATCGTCACCGCCCAGTGCCAACCGCGGTAGCCGGGAGCCGTGCTCGCGAACCGATGGGTGGCCAGCCGCTCAGCCTCCACCTCGACCCCCAGGTGCGCGCCGACGTGCTCGGCCGTCTCGGCGACCTCGACCGCTGCCGCCCGGGCCAGCTCGACCGAAGCTGCCGAGGTCAGCACGGCGTCGGTGAGGGGCTTGCGGCTGGCGGCAGGGGCAGAGACAGCGGTCACCCGGAGAGTGTCCCCCATCCGAGGCGCCCCGGTCACCGCGACCCGGCAGGATGGGCAGATGCAGCGGACTCGGCGTGAGGCGGTGGCGGCGGCCTCGCGCGGCGCCGCCCGCGCCACCCGCATCGGCGCCGTCGCCACCGCCCGCGGCGTACGCCGGGCCACCCACTCCGCCGGCGCCGGCGAGTCGGGCCTCGGTCGCCTGATCGAGCTGCACGGCCTCAACACCGCCGGCGACGCGATGGTCACCGTCGCCTTGGCGAACACGCTGTTCTTCTCGGTACCCACCGGTGAGGCCCGCGGCCGGGTCGCGCTGTACCTGCTCATCACGATGGCACCCTTCGCGGTGATGGCACCGGTGATCGGTCCGCTGCTCGACCGGTTCCGACACGGCCGCCGATATGCGATCGCGGCCACGATGCTCGCGCGCTGCTTCGCGACCTGGGTGCTCGCCGGCGCGGTCGCCTCCGAAGGGCTGGCTCTCTATCCCGCGGCCTTCGGCACGCTGGTCGCCTCCAAGGCTTACGGCGTCAGCCGGTCGGCCACCGTGCCTCGGCTGTTGCCCCGCGGGGGCACCCTCGTGGCAGCCAACTCCCGCATCTCTCTGGCCGGCATCGTCGCTGCCTCCCTCGGCGCCGGGCTCGCCGGGCTGCTCGCCCTGGCCGGCCCGCAGTGGCCGCTGCGAGCAGCCTTCCTCGTCTTCGGCGCGGCCATCGTGCTCGCCCTGCGCCTACCCGCTAAGGTCGACTCGACCGAGGGCGAGACCCGCACCACGTTGTCACTCGACGACACCGGCCCGATCCCCCGGCGTACGGACGTGGGGACCTCGGTCGTGGTCGCGCTACGGGCCAACGGCGCGCTGCGCGCCTTCTCGGGGTTCCTCACCATGTTCTTCGCGTTTTTGTTGCGTGAGCACCCGATCGGCGGGCTCGCGCCGACCGCGGCGTTGGGGGTCGTCGTCGGTGCGGCCGCATTGGGCAACGCCAGCGGCACGGCGATCGGCTCACGGCTGCGGACCCGCGATCCGGCGAAGGTCATCGTCGTCGTGCTGGCCGTGCTCACGGTGGCGTCTCTGGCCGGGGCGCTCGCCTACGGCCTGGCGACGGTCATCGCCGTGGCGGTGTCGGCGGGGCTGGCCCAGTCGCTGGGCAAGCTGTCGCTGGATGCGACGGTGCAGCGCGACGTGGCGGAGGCGACTCGCACGTCGGCGTTCGCCCGCTCGGAGACCCTGCTGCAGCTGTCGTGGGTGATCGGGGGTGCGCTCGGCATCGTCCTGCCCTTGGACGGAAGACTCGGACTGGGGATTGCAACCGCCTTCCTGGTGGGCATGCTGGCCCTGACCGTGCGCGCGATGGCACGACGAACGTGACCGATGTCAAGCACGAGATGACCCATGAGGAGACACCGATGGAGCACCGACGGCTCGGCCGGCTCGGCCACGAGAGCTCGGTCCTGATCTACGGCGCGGCTGCTCTCGGCGAAGTCACCCAGGAGGCTGCCGACGTGTCGGTGCAGCAGGCGCTCGACGCCGGCATCAACCACTTCGACGTGGCAGCGAGCTACGGCGAGGCCGAGCTGCGCCTCGGGCCGTGGATGCCGCGCATTCGCAAGGACATCTTCCTCGCCACCAAGACCGGCGACCGCGATGCCGCGGGTGCCTGGGCATCCATCAACCGCTCGTTGGAGCGGCTGCAGACCGACCACGTCGACCTGCTGCAGCTGCACGCCGTGGGCGACCTCCACGAGCTCGATGAGGTGACTGGCAGCGGTGGGGCACTCGAGTCGGCGTTGCGCGTGCAGGAGGAGGGCCTCGTCGGCGCGGTCGGCATCACCGGTCACGGAGACGGTGCGCCCTCCACCCATCTCGAGGCGCTGCGTCGGTACCCGTTCGCCACCGTCCTCACGCCCATGAACGTCGTGCTCCACCGCGACGCCGCTTTCCGTGGCGCCTACGAGGAGCTCGCCGACGAGGTCGCCCGCCAGGACGCCGGGCTGATGCTCATCAAGACCGTGGCCCGCCAGAACTGGGCGTCCGGCCAGGAGCACCGCTACGCCACCTGGTATGAGCCGTTCGACGACCAGCACACCATCACGGCTGCCGTGTCATGGGCGCTGTCCCTGCCGGGAGCCACCGGCATCGCGACCCCCGGTGACGTCGGCCTGCTCGGCATGGTCATCGCGGCCGAGGCCGACCGCATGATCGACGCCGACGAGGCCGCGCAGGTCCTCGGCGCTGAGCCGGCGTACAGCTCACCGTTCCTCGACATGCCTTGGTGAGGGACCTTCCTTGGTGATGCCGACGTAGACCGTGTTGGCCGACTCGCCACCGGTGAGGGCGTTGGGAAACGACACGACCTCACCGCGTACGTCGGCAAAGACTGCGCACAGCACCGCGAGGAACTCCTCGTCTGGCGGATCGTCGGACCACAACCCGAAAGCCCCGCCGGGGCTCAGCCGCTCGGCCACTCGACCCAGCCCCGCCTCCGTGTAGAGGTCGGCGTGGCTCGGGTGCAGCACGTGGCGCGGGCTGTGGTCGACGTCGAGCAGGATCGCGTCGAAGCGCCGGCCCGGCCGGTCGGGGTCGGAGCCCACGTCGCCGCGGGCGAAGGCGAAGAAGTCGCCCTCGACGAGGCGCACCCGCGGGTCAGCAGCGAGACCGACGGTGTCGGGTAGCAGGTCACGCCGGTGCCAGTCGATGACCTGCGGCAGAGCCTCGACGACAACCACCTCACGGACTCGGGCGTCCTCGACCACGGTACGCGCGGTGTAGCCGAGACCCAGACCGCCGACCACCACGTCGAGCTGCCTGTCATCGGCAGCGGCATCGGCATCCGACACCATCGCGAGCCCGAGCCGGGCCAGATCGACCTCGGCCACGGTGAACAGGCTGGACATGAGGAACTCCTCACCCAGCTTGACCTCGTAGACGTCCACCTTCAGCGTCGGGTCCAATCGCCGACGCAGGCTGATGTCGCCCATCGGGGTGGACTGGAAGTCCAGCTCCTCGATGCGCTTCAGGAGCCCGGCCCCCGATCGGGTCGGTCGGGTCGCACGCCGACCTCCTCGAGCCGGGTGAGCATCTCGGCCGGGTCGGCGTAGACCCGGTAGGCCCCCGCCCGTTCGAGCTCCTCGCGGCCGTAGCCACCGGACAGCAGCCAGATGCCCAGCGCCCCCGCGCGTTGGGCCGCGAGCAGGTCCCACACGCTGTCGCCCACGACGAAGCAGTGCCGAGGGTCGACGCCCAGCAGCTTGGCCGCGGCCAGGAACAGGTGCGGGTCGGGCTTGGCGCGCGCGACGAGGTCGCGGGTCACCACCGGCACGTCGGCGGGCAGGTCGAGCATCGCGAGAGCCGAGCCTGCGGTGTGCTGCGCGCCGCTGGTCGCGATGGCGAACGGCACTCCTCGCTCGTGCAGGTGTGCCAGCAGCTCGCGGGCACCCGGAAGCGGGATCACGGTCTCGTGCCGACGCAGGTACGCCGCCGCGTGCGCACTACTGAGCCGCTGGGCGAGCTCGGCGTCGAACGGCACGCCGGTCTCGCGGCGCAGCGCGTCGATGAAGAGCCCACCGCTCATGCCGATTCGGCGGTGGATGCGCCACACCGACAGCGGCATGCCGCACTCGGACAAGGCCTCCTGCCACGCGGTCACATGCTGGTAGACGGAGTCGACCAGCGTGCCGTCGAGGTCGAAGAGCAGCGCTGGCTGCGGCACGTCGAGGTCGAGCAGGTCGTTGCTGGTCCGGTCAGTCACGTGGGGTCCTCCCCGCCTGCAGCCAGCGCACGCCCGCGGTCGCGGGCGGCCTCGAGCGCCGAGAGCATCGCGGCGCGGACCCCGTGGTTCTCCATCTCCCGGATGGCGTTGATCGTGGTGCCGGCGGGCGAGGTCACGGCCTCGCGCAGGGTCGAGGGCCGCTCACCCGAGTCACGCAGCATGACCGCGGACCCGATGGCGGTCTGCACGATCAGGTCGTGCGCGACCTGCCGCGGGAGGCCGAGCAGGATGCCCGCGTCGGTCATCGCCTCGACCAGGTAGAAGAAGTACGCCGGGCCGCTGCCGGACAGCGCGGTCACTGCGTCCTGCTGCGACTCGGGCACCCGGATCGTGCGACCTACCGGGGAGAAGAGTGCCTCGGCGCGGGCGACATGCTCCTCGGTGGCGTGCGCGCCCGGCGACAGAGCGCTCATCGCCTCGTCGACCAGCACGGGGGTGTTGGACATGACGCGTACGACCGGTGTGCCGGCCGCGAGCCGGGCCTCGATGAAAGCGGTCGTGATGCCGGCGGCCGCCGACACCACCAGCGTCGTAGCCGGGCAGTGCGGTGCGAGCTCGTCGAGCAGTGCCCCCATGTCCTGCGGCTTCACGGCGAGGATCAGGGTGTCCGCCGCTGCCGCCGCCTGCTCCGTGGTCAGCACCTCGACCCCGTGGGCCTCCCGGAGGGCGGCTGCGCGCTCGGGACGCCGCGCGGTTACGACCAGCCCGCCGACCGGCGTACCACCGCGGATCATGCCCGACAGCAGCGCCTCGCCCATCTTGCCCGCACCGAGCACCGCGACGCGTGACACAACGCGACGGGACACGGCACTCAGCCCTTGGTTGCGACGGCGCGCAGGAAGAACGCGAGGTTGGCGGGACGCTCAGCCATGCGGCGCACGAGGTAGCCGTACCACTCGTCGCCGTAAGGCACGTAGACGCGCATCTTCTGACCGGCGGCAGCCAGGCGCTGCTGCTCGTGCGGGCGGATGCCGTAGAGCATCTGGAACTCGAAGCTGTCCTTGGCCCGACCGTGCCGACGCGCAAGGTCCTCGGTGATCGCCACGAGGCGCGGGTCGTGGGTGGCGAGCATCGGATATCCCTTGCCGGCCATCAGGATCTTCAATGCGCGGACGTAGGCCTTGTCGACGTCGTCGCTGCCCTGGAAGGCCACCGACTCGGGCTCCTTGTAGGCGCCCTTGCACAGCCGCACGCGCGAGCCTTCGTAGGCCAGGTCGCGGCAGTCGGCCTCGGTGCGCCGCAGGTAGGCCTGCAGCACTGCACCGGTCTCGGGGAAGTCGGTGCGCAGCTCGCGCAGGATGCTCAGTGTCGAGTCGGTCGTGGTGTGGTCCTCCATGTCGAGGGTCACCGTGGTGCCGGCCGCGTGCGCGGCCTCGCAGATGGCGCGGGCGTTCTCGAGCGCCACCTTCTCACCGTCGCCGGCCAGCGCCTGGCCGACGGCCGAGAGCTTCACCGACACCTCCGCGCCCGCGGTCAGTCCGGCGGCCGCAAGCAGCTCGAGCAGGTGCAGATAGGCATCGCGGGTGGCCGTCGCCTGTACCTGGTCGAGGGTGTCCTCACCGAGGCGGTCCAGGGAGGTCAGCAGGCCGACGTCAGCCAGCGCCCGGGTCGCCTCGACGGCGTCCTCCGACGACGTACCGGCGACGAAACGCGCCACCACGGAGCGGGAGACGGGGGCGGTCTCGACGATGTGCCGGACCCTCCCGCTGCGAGACATGGACAGCAGCAGACGCCGCAACAACGATGACCTCCAGGAACCTGATCGTGGCCCGATCGTGGGACGACGACCTCGTGCGGCCGTACGCCGGGTCAGGCTAGCCGCTTCCCCCACCGACAGCCTGGTCGCCTGTTTCGCCCAGGTTTCGCCACCCTGTGCCCCGGGCACCCTCCGCCCCAGTCCGGACTGTCGCAGCACGCGTCAACGGGTCCGGCTCGACCCACGGGAGGCCGTCATGAGCGGAGTCCAGACCGGCACCGTCCGCACCAACATCCCGGCCCGGATGGACCGGCTGCCGTGGGCCCGATGGCACTGGCTGGTGGTGCTCGGGCTCGGGACCGTCTGGATCCTCGACGGCCTCGAGGTCACGATCGTGGGCTCGATCGCGGGTCGACTGACCGAGAAGGGCAGTGGGCTTTCGATCACCTCCGGCCAGATCGGGCTGGCCGCCGGTGTCTACGTCGCCGGCGCCTGTGTGGGCGCCCTGTTCTTCGGCTATCTGACCGACCGGCTCGGTCGCAAGAAGCTGTTCATGATCACCCTCGGCGTCTACCTCGCCGCCACGATCCTGACCGCCTTCTCGATGAACCCGATGTGGTTCTTCGTCTGTCGCTTCTTCACCGGCGCCGGCGTCGGTGGTGAGTACGCCGCCATCAACTCGGCGATCGACGAGCTCATCCCGGCGCGGGTACGCGGCCGGGTCGACCTCATCATCAACGGCTCGTTCTGGCTCGGGACCGCACTCGGTGCGGCGCTGTCGGTCTTCCTGCTCAACGAGAACTACTTCGCCAAGGACTTCGGCTGGCGGCTCGCCTTCGGCCTCGGCGCCACCCTCGGGGTCGGCATCCTGTTCGTGCGGCGCAACGTCCCCGAGAGCCCGCGGTGGATGTTCATCCACGGCCAGGAGGAGGGCGCCGAGGAGATCGTGCAAGACATCGAGTCGCAGGTCGAGGAGAGCACCGACGAGCCGCTGCCGACGGCCGAGGGCGACGACGACTTCCTCACCGTCCGCCAGCGCAAGACGATCGGCTTCGTCGAGATCGCCCGCACGGCATGGTCGCTCTACCCCAAGCGGTTCGTGCTCGGTCTGTCGTTGTTCATCGGGCAGGCGTTCCTCTACAACGCGGTGTTCTTCACCTTTGCCCTGGTCCTCACCAAGCTGATGAAGGTCAGCGACTCCACCGCGCCGTGGTTCCTCATCCCCTTGGCGATCGGCAACTTCGCCGGCCCGCTGCTGCTGGGTCGACTGTTCGACACCGTCGGGCGTCGCGTGATGATCACCGCGACGTACGTCGGGTCAGGACTGCTGCTGGTGCTGACCGGTGTGCTGTTCGACAACGGATCGCTGTCGGCCACGACGTTGACCGCCATGTGGTGCCTGGTGTTCTTCTTCGCCTCCGCCGGCGCCAGCGCCGCCTACCTCACGGTGTCGGAGATCTTCCCCATGGAGACCAGAGCGATGGCGATCGCGTTCTTCTACGCGGTCGGCACCGGCCTCGGCGGCATCGTCGGCCCGATCATGTTCGGCAAGTTCATCGAGCAGGGCCGGCACCAGGTGGTGTTCGGCTACTACATCGGCGCCGGCCTGATGATCGCTGCCGGCATCGTGGCCATGTTCCTCGCCGTCAACGCCGAGGGGCGCTCGCTGGAGGACATTGCCGAGCCTCTTACGTCGCAGGACGCAGACACCCACGAGAGCAACGCCCGCTCCCTGCGCCGCTACCACTGACTCGGCCGGACGCACCGAGGTCCGGACGTCAGGGAAGCAGCACGAGCTTCCCCCGGACATGGCCCGCCTGGCTGATCTCGTACGCCTCTCGGGCCCGGTCCAGCGGGAAGGTCTGCACCTTCACGACCAGCTTGTTCTCCTGAAGCAGGTCGGCGACCTGTGGCAGCGCGCGGCCGGGGTCGCTGTCCGCGCCGCCCCCGGTCACCTGGACCCCCGCGTCGGCTGCTGCGAAGTTGGCAATGGTGACCACCTTCGCCGGTTGCGGGGCGAGGCCGACAAGCTCGCCGATCGGCGTCTTTCCGGCAACGTCGACGACGGCATCGACCGGTCCACCGGCAGCGGCGCGCACCCGGTCCGCGACCCCGTCGCCGTAGACGACCGGGGTGGCACCGATCTCCCGCAGGTAGTCCTGGTTGCCCTGGCCCGCCGAGGCGATCACCCGGGCGCCCAGCGCCTGAGCCATCTGCACGGCGACGGCACCGACACCGCCGGCGCCACCATCGATGAAGACGGTGTTGCCCGCCTGCACGTCGAGCAGTCGCAGGACTCGCTCGCTGGTCTCACCAGCGACACCACCAGCAGCGGCCGCAACCGCCCAGTCCACCGAGGCAGGCTTGGCCACCCAGGCGGTCAGGACAGCGCTCTCGGCCATCGTGTCCCGCCCGAGGCCCATCACCTCGTCACCGACGGAGACACCCTCGACGCCCTCACCCACCTCGTCGACAACACCGGCGGCGTCGTAGCCCAGGTGCCCCGTCCCGGACATCTCCTTGCCGCCGGCGAGCATCCCGCCGAAGGTCTTCCAGTCGATGGGGTTCACGCTCGCCGCACGCACGACGATGCGGATCTGGCCGGGGCCGGCATGAGGCTGGTCGGTCTCGCCGACGTCAAGGACTTCTGGGCCGCCATAGGTCGTGTACTGCAGCGCTCGCATCAGTGGTCCTCTCGTAGGCCGGTGCTGTCTCTCCTCACGGCAGCACGCAGTGTTCGAGGGCTATTCCGGCATGACCGGTGGTTCTCGTGCCTCCACCTATGCCGTACGTCGACGCAGGGTCGCGGCGCCGAGTCCGAGCGCGAGCAGCGCCGAGGCTGCAACGATGCCGATGTCGGCCCAGGTGGCACCCGACACCTGCGGCTGGGTCGTGACATCACGCAGCGCGTCCACGGCGTAGGACAACGGCAGTGCTGAGCTGATCGCATGCAGCGCTGCGGGCATCTGGCCGCGCGGCACGAGCAGGCCGCAGAGCAGGAACTGCGGCAGCACGAACGCCGGCATGAACTGGACCGCCTGAAACTCGGTGGTGGCGAAGGCGCTGACCAGCAGCCCGAGCGCCATGCCGAGCAGGGCATCGAGCAGAGCGACCAGGACGAGCAACCACGTCGGCCCGGCGACGTCGAGCCCGAACACCGTCAACGACAAGCCGCTGACGAGGATCGACTGGACCACGGCAACGGCACCGAAGGCCAAGGCGTAGCCGACGAGCAGGTCGAGCTTGCCGAGCGGCATGGCAAGCAACCGCTCGAGCGTCCCGGACGACCGCTCGCGCAGGGTGGCGACACTCGTCACCAGGAACATCACGACGAAAGGGAAGATGCCGAGCAGTGGCGCCCCGATCGCGTCGAAGGTCCTCGTGCCGTGAAAGACCCAGGCGAGCAGTCCGACCAGGACGCACGGCACGACCAGCATCAGCGCCACCGTGCGGGGGTCGTGCCGCAGCTGGGCCAGGACGCGAGCGGCAGTGGCGAGGGTGCGGCGGGCGGTCATACCGCCGCCACCAACGTGAGGAAGGCGCCCTCGACATCTGCGCATCCCGTGCGGGCCGACAGCCCCTCGCGGGTGTCGTCGGCCAGCAGGCGGCCCTCGCGCAGCAGGATCAGCCGGTCGCAATGACTCGCCTCGTCCATGACGTGGCTGCTGACGACGACAGTCGTGCCGGCATCGGCCAGGACACGGAACAATCCCCACAGTTCGCGGCGCAGCACCGGGTCGAGACCCACGGTCGGCTCATCGAGCACCAGCAGGTCGGGTGCGCCGAGCAACGCTGCAGCCAGCGACACCCGCGTCTCCTGGCCGCCGGAGAGCCGGCCGACCATCTGGTCGCCCTGATCTCTCAGGCCGACCTCGCCCAGCACGCGGTCGACATCGGAGCCTGGCGCGGCGAGCACGGCGGCGAAGTACCGAAGGTTCTCGCGCACCGTCAGGTCGGCGTAGACCGACGGCGCTTGGGTGACATAGCCGACACGCTGGCGCAGCATCGGGTCACCAGCCGGGCGGCCGAGCACCTGCACGGTGCCGCTGGACAGCACCTGCACGCCCACGACCGCGCGCATCAGCGTGCTCTTGCCGCACCCGCTCGGGCCGAGCAGCCCAGTGATGCTGCCGGTGGGCACGGCCAGGCTCACGTCGTCCAGCACCAGCCGTCCACCCCGGCGCACGCAGAGCCGCTGTACGACCACCGCAACATCCGCCGGCGAAGGCCCCGACCCGTCAGCTCCCGCTCCCGCTATATTCACCATGTGATGAATATAGACGCGACGTGGCCCCCGTCAACCCCCTTCCCGCAGGAACCCGCCCTGGACGAGCAGCGTCAGTCGGTCATCGGCCAGCCGGGCAGAGAATCAGCCAGCCGGGCAGGGAATCAGCCAGCCAGCCGGTAAGTCAGCCGGCCAGCTGAGAGCCGGTGAGATGAAACTGGACGACCGGGGCTACCAGGGCGACGATCTCGTCGGTCGTGGCTGACGCCAACGGCTCCAGCGCAATCACGTGCCGCAGGATCACCACCCCTACGAGCTGAGCGGCAGCAGCCTGCACACGCAGCGGATCAACCCCGCCCACTCCGTCCACCGCCGCGGCCACCCGACCTAGCAGAGCCGACCCGACAAACTCTCCGAGCATCGCCGCACCCTGCTCAGCGGTCATCGCCGATCGGAGCATCCCGAGCATCGGCGCTCGGAAGTCCGGCCGCTCCCACACGCCGAGGAACATCCGGACGAGTCGTTCGCCCAGCTGCGCCGGGTCGCCGGCAAGCACCTCCGGCAACAAGTCGCCCGGTGACACCGGCAGTCGCATGGCGGCGACGAAAACCTGCTCCTTGGTGCCGAAGTAGTGGTGCACCAGTGCCGGATCGACCCCGGCTCCACGCGCGATGCCCCGAACGCTCGCACCGGTATAACCCTTGTCAGCAAACAACTTCAGCGCCGAGTCGAGGATTGCCGCGCGCCGGTCACCGCCGTCGGCCGGCCGCCCCGGCCCACGCCGCGCGGTCGTCACCGCCGAGCCAGGACGGCGTACGTCGTGAAGGGTTCGACGACGTGGCCGTCGGGTTGTTCGGCGATGAGGCGAGCAACCTCTGCGGCGATCAGCGCCGCTCCGTGGTCGGGGAGGTCGAAGACGTAGGACTTCGTCGCGATGTTGCGGCCGAAGTCGGCGATGGTGATGCGCCGGCTCCACGGGATCGTGACGGTGGCGACCCGCGCACCCCACCGACCGGCGCGCAGCAGGTCGGCCGCCCACGACTCGTCGGTGTGACCCGACCACCCACATGCGCTGTTGACCCGCTGCTGGTGCTCCGCGAACCACGGCACGGTGCGGTCGTGCTGGTTCCACCAGAGGGCGAGGACCCCGCCGGGCTTGAGGACGCGGAAGGCCTCGTCCACTGCCACCTCAGGATCGGTCCAGTGAAACGACTGCGCGAAGGTCACCAGGTCGAACAGTCCGTCGCGCAAGGGCAACGCGTTGCCGTCGCCGGCGACGACGTGCACCCGCGACGTCGTCCGTCCTTTCAGGACCTGCAGCACACCCAGTCCTGGGTCGACCGCGGTCACCGTCGCGCCCCGGCCGGCGATCGCTCGGGTCGCGATGCCGGTGCCGGCACCGACGTCGCACACGTCCGACCAGAGCAGCGGTTGTCCCATGGCCGACTCGAGCGCATCGAAGAGCTGCGCGGGATAGTCCGGCCGGGTGGCGTCGTACTCACTGGCGACGCTGTCGAAGAGCCGACGCTCGGTCACGAGCTCGCCGCAGCGAGGTTGAGGCGCGCGAAGGCGAGTCCTTCGGCGAGGTCGGCCTCGCGCTCGTCCCGGTTGACTGCGCGACGTGTGTTGACCTCGAGCACGACGGTGCCGCTGTATCCGTTGCGGGCCAGGCGTTCCAGCACCTCCGCGCACGGCTGGTTGCCGCGGCCCGGCACCAGGTGCTCGTCCTTGTTCGACCCGGACCCGTCGGCGAGGTGCACATGCTGCAGCCGTTCGCCGAGCTCGTCGACCACGTGCAGTGCGTCAGAGTCCGAGACCGCGGTGTGCGAGAGGTCAAGGGTGGTGGCGGGATAGTCGAACGCGAGGAGGTCCCAGTGCGGGAGGTACGCCGCCACCTCGCGGCTGCGTGCGCGCCAGGGGAACATGTTCTCGACGGCGAAGGTGATGTCGGTGTCGTTCTGCAGCCGGTGCAAGCCCTCGACGAACTCGCGCGCGTAGTCCCGCTGCCAGCGGAACGGCGGGTGCACCACCACGGTCTCGGCACCCACTCGCTCGGCCGCCGTCCGGGCCCGGCGCAGCTTGGTCCACGGGTCGGTCGACCACACCCGCTGGGTCAGCAGAAGGCACGGGGCGTGGATCGCGAGAACCGGCATCGAATAGCGGTCGGACAACGCGCGCAAGGCGTCGGCGTCCTGGCTCACCGGGTCGGTCCAGACCATCACCTCGACGCCGTCGAAGCCGAGGTCGGCAGCCATCTCGAAGGCCGTCGAGCAGGTCTCGGGATAGCACGAGGCCGTGGAGAGCGCGACTTTCGCGCCGGGCACGCGCACGATCCGCTCCATGCCGGACAGACTAGGCCGACGCTGGTCCTGCTCCTCGCGGGTGCTGGTGCTTGAGGGCAGTGGTCGGCGGTCAGCCGCCGCCGCGCATCCAGTCGAGACGGCGCAGGATGATGCCTTCGCGCAGCGCCCACGGGCAGATCTGCACCTCCTCGACGTCGAGCAGCGACATGGCCGCCTCAGCCACCACCGCACCCGCGAGCAGCTGGTTGGAGCGGTCGGCGGAGACACCCGGCAGGTTCGAGCGCTTGTCGGCTGTCATGGCGGCGAGTCGCGGCACCCACTTCTCGAGGTCGGCGAGGGAGAGCATGCGCGGCACCATGTCGCCCTCCGACGACGGGGGCGCGCCGGTGATGCGCGCGAGTGATCGGAAGGTCTTCGACGTTGCGACCGGATGGTCGGCATGGCCAAGCGCTTCGAACGGTCGCAGCTGCCCGGCGATCTGGGTGCGCACGTGCTTGCGCAACGCCTTGACGTCCTTGGGGTCGGCGACGTCGACCGCGCCGCCTTTGAGCATCGTGCGGGTCAGGCGCCCCGCACCGAGCGGCAGGGACAGCAGCGCGTCGGGCGTCTCGTCGATGCCGGCGGCCATCTCCAGCGAGCCGCCGCCGATGTCCATCACCAGCAGCTGGCCCGACGACCAGCCGAACCATCGCCGTACGGCGAGAAAGGTCAGGCGCGCTTCGTCCTCACCGGTGAGCACCTGCAGGTCGACACCGGTCTCGGCTCGGACCTCGGCAAGGACGTCGGGGCCGTTGGGCGCCTCGCGCAGTGCGGAGGTGGCGAAGGCAAGGAGGTCCTCGGTGCCGCGGTCCTCGGCAACCTCGAGTGCGTGCCGCACACAGTCAACGAGATGGGTGCGTCCGGCGTCATCGATGTGGCCGTCGTCAGTGAGGTGCTCGGCGAGGCGCAGCTCGGTCTTGTCGGAGTGCGCAGGCAAGGGCCGCGCGCCTTCGTGGGCGTCAACAACCAGCAGGTGCACGGTGTTGGACCCCACGTCGAGGACACCCAGCCGCACGGGCGACCTCCCGTCGTACGTCGCCATCTGTCGCGGCGCCGGCGGCGCGCTTTGTGACGTGCACCGCAACCTACCCGGCAGGGAGCCGTAGGGTTGCGCTGTGCCCGAGGTCCCCCTTGACTTTCCCCGCGCGTGGATCGAGTTCCCCGATCCCACCGACGACAACCAGATGTTTCGTTGCGACCTGACGTGGCTGACGTCGAGCTGGGCGTGCATCTTCGGCAACGGGTGCCAGGGCATCTACGCCGACCAACCTGCGGGCGTCGGGTGCTGCACCCTCGGTGCGCACTTTGCCGACAAGGACGACGAGAAGCGGGTGAAGGGCTTCGTCAAGGAGCTCACTCCCGAGACATGGCAACACTTCTCGCCGAAGAACTGGGTGGAGAAGGACGACGAGGGCGCACGCAAGACGCGCGTCGTCGAAGGTGCCTGCGTCTTTGCGAACCGTCCAGGCTTTGCGGGTGGCGAGGGCTGCGCGTTGCACGGACTGGCGTTGCGGACCGGGCGGCACTTTCTCGAGACCAAGCCCGACGTGTGCTGGCAGCTGCCGATCCGGCGGACCTATGAGCACGTCACCCGACCCGACGGCGGCGAAGTTCTCGTCGTCGTCGTCGCGGAGTACGACCGCCGCGGCTGGGGTCCTGGTGGCCACGACCTCGACTGGTACTGCAGCGGCAACACCGAGGCACACGTCGGCGCCGAGCCGGTCTATGTCTCGATGCGCGCCGAGCTCGTCGAGCTGATGGGCCAGGCGCCGTACGACGCGCTCGTCTCGCACGCCGAGCGTCACCTCGCCTCCCGCCGCATCTTCGCCCTGCACCCCGCGGACCCGAAGGCGCGACCGATCGCGGACTGACGAATGCTCGGCGAGCTGCCTGCCTGACGGGGCCACGCGCGACGCCAGCTACGCACCTACCTCTCTTGCCGACGTGACGCCGCTGCCCCTGGTGGACCAGCCGGCTACGGCCACACACGACAAGGTCGCTCCGGAGAGGATCCGGCCGCGAAAACGTACCGAAAGGTCTCCGGAGGCCCGAGGGCTCGGACCTTCCGCACGTGCAGCCCCGCAACTGCGCACCTTCAGCCGCGCGTCACCCCGAACATGTAGCACCCGTGCACCACGTTGCGACTGTGCACCTCGACGACGCCGGGCGCCGCAAGGACCGCAGCCAGCGCACCCTCCGCATCACTGCCGTCGTGCGCCGCCGACGCGTCGTGGATCCAGCCTCTGTCGTCGTACGCGCGTAGGATCTGCGCGCGACCACGGAAGCCGCTCGGGTAGCCGGCACCCGCCCACCCCCTGCATGCCTCGTCATGGGCGAACACCGGCCCGATCTCGCGATAGGGGCCACGGGGCGTCGGCGGCTCGAAGCCGAACAACATCAGCGCCTCGCCGGCCGTCGCGTCACGCAGGCAGCAACGCAGCGGCTCCCCACCCTCGGCGACCATGCGCGCCGGCGGGTTGCCGGAGGCATCGCGGTCGGTGCGACGCACCTGCTCGAGGAGGTCAGAGGGCAAAGCAGACACGACGAAGGTCTCAGAAGATGTGCTCATAGCGGAAAGTCTGCCGCCCGCCACGACCCGCCGCTAGCGGGCATCGGACACGGCGTCCGGACCGACAACAGACCCTGTCCACAACCCCCGCGCGCCGGTCCAGTCATGTCGGACCCCCGTCCTAGGGTCGACGACATGGCCAAGTCAGTGGGCAAGGAGCGAGCCACATTCAGGTGTGGCGAGTGCGGATGGGTGACGTCCAAGTGGGTCGGGCGGTGCGGCGAGTGCCAGTCGTGGGGAGGCGTGGTCGACACGTCCGCACCCTCAGTCCGTACGACGGCAGCCGGGCCGGTCTCGGCCGCCGCGCGACCGATCGGCGAGATCGACGTCGAGGCGGCCCGGGCCGCGCCGACGGGGGTGAGCGAGCTCGACCGGGTGCTCGGTGGCGGGCTGGTGCCGGGTGCCGTAGTGCTGCTCGCGGGAGAGCCGGGCATCGGCAAGTCGACCCTGCTGCTCGATGTGGCGGCGCGCTGGGCCGACGCGGGGCGCGCGCTCTATGTCACGGGCGAGGAGTCGGCCGCGCAGGTGCGGCTGCGGGCCGACCGAATAGGCGCGGTGCGCGCCGAGCTGTTCCTGGCGGCCGAGACCGACCTGGCTGCAGTGCTCGGTCAGATCGATGCGGTGCGCCCCACGCTGCTCGTGGTCGACTCGGTGCAGACCATCGCCAGCGCGGAGGTCGACGGATCACCGGGCAACGTGAGCCAGGTCCGCGAGGTCGCGGCGGCGCTGATCAGGGTGGCCAAGGACCGGGGCATCGCGACGGTCCTGGTCGGGCACGTGACCAAGGACGGCTCGATCGCCGGGCCGCGACTGCTCGAGCACGTGGTCGACGTGGTGCTGCACTTCGAGGGCGACCGACACTCTCGACTGCGCATGGTGCGCGGCATCAAGAATCGCTTCGGCCCGGCTGATGAGGTCGGCTGCTTCGACTTGTCCGACGAGGGCATCGAGGGCCTGTCCGACCCGAGCGGGCTGTTCCTGTCCCAGCGACGGCAGGCGACGGCCGGCACCTGCGTGACGGTGACGATGGAGGGCAAGCGCCCACTGGTTGCCGAGGTGCAGGGACTCGTCGCGCCCTCGATGCTGACCTCACCCCGACGCACCACCAGCGGCATCGACGGGGGTCGCCTGGCGATGGTGCTGGCCGTGCTGCAACGGCGGGCCAAGATCCCGGTCGGAGCCTGCGACGTCTACGCCTCGACGGTCGGCGGGGTGCGCCTCACCGAGCCTGCCACCGACCTCGCGGTCGCCATGGCCATCGCCGGCTCGCAGAAGAACGAGGCGCTGCCCACCGGTCTCATCGCGATCGGCGAGGTCGGGCTGGCCGGTGAGGTGCGGCGAGTCACGAGCATGTCTCGTCGGCTAGCCGAGGCCGCGCGGCTCGGCTTCACCCACGCGCTCGTGCCACCAGAACCGGGCAAGGTGCCTGCGGGCATCGAGGCGGTCGAGGTGCTCGACGTCGAGCACGCGCTGCTCGTCGGCTTTCCCGGGGCGGAGGTGTTGCGCTTCGCCGGCCGCCGATTCTGAGCACGACGGGCTCCCGGGCACGCGGAGGTTCTGGTTGGCACACAGTCGGTGCGGCCCTCCCTGTAGTGGGGTCCGAATAGACTGCTCCCGATCGAGCAGCCGACTGGGGAGACGCCGTGCCAGGTACCGAGCGCCCCGACGCGACGCTGCGCGCGACCTTGGCCGCGGTCGCGCCCGGCACCGCCCTGCGTGACGGCCTCGAGCGGATCCTCCGCGGGCGCACCGGCGCCCTGATCGTGCTGGGTTTCGACAAGGTCGTGGAGGAGCTCAGCACCGGCGGCTTCGTGCTGGACGTCGAGTTCAGCGCCACCCGCCTGCGCGAGCTCGCCAAGATGGACGGCGCGATCGTCGTGGACCGCGACTGCACCCGGATCCTGCGCGCCGCGGTGCAGCTCGTCCCGGACCCGACCATCCCCACCGACGAGTCCGGCACCCGGCACCGAACTGCCGACCGGGTCAACAAGCAGACCGGGCTCCCCGTGGTGTCCGTGAGCCAGTCGATGAGCATCATCGCCACCTACGTCGCCGGCCAACGCTACGTGTTGGAGGCCTCGACCCAGATCCTGTCGCGAGCCAACCAGGCCCTGGCGACCCTCGAGCGCTACAAGCTGCGCCTCGACGAAGTGTCAGGCACCCTCTCGGCATTGGAGATCGAGGACCTGGTGACGGTCCGTGACGTATGCGCCGTGGCGCAGCGCCTCGAGATGGTGCGGCGCATCGCCGGCGAGATCGAGTCCTACGTCGTGGAGCTCGGCACCGACGGCCGGCTGCTTACCTTGCAGCTGGACGAGCTCATCGCCGGCGTCGAGCCGGACCGCGACCTGATCGCCCGCGACTACCTGCCCGGCGGTGGGCGCAAGTCGCGCACCGTCGCCGACGTCATGCACGACCTGGACGCGCTGGACTCCCTCGAGCTGCTCGACCACGCCACGGTGGCGCGCGCCTTCGGCTACTCCGGCGGCGACGGTCTCGACGCGGCCGTCAGCCCGCGGGGCTATCGCCTGTTGGCCCGGGTGCCGCGGCTGCCCGGCGCGGTGGTCGATCGGCTGGTCGAGCACTTCGGCAGCCTGCAAAAGCTGCTGGCCGCCAGCATCGACGACTTGCAGACCGTCGAAGGTGTCGGCGAAGCGCGAGCCCGCAGCATCCGCGAAGGGTTGTCCCGGCTGGCCGAGTCCTCGATCCTCGAGCGCTACGTCTGAGCGCCGCCGTCCAGGCCTTGCGCCGAGGCCAGCCAGCGGCGCAGTACCAGCACCAGCAGCCGGTGGTCCTGCAGCTGCGGCAGCCCGGACACTGCCACGACACCGACCGGCCCGACGTCGCGGATGCGCAGCGGGAACGCTCCGCCGTGCGCGGCGTACTCACTCATGGGCAGTCCGAACTTCGCCTCGAAGGTCGTGCCTTCTTCGCGGCACGACTGCCCCACGAACATCGAGCTGTGGCCGAAGCGGCGGACCACGTTGCCCTTGCGCCGGATCCAGTGGTCGTTGTCCGGCGCGGTGCCGGGCAGCGCCGCGTGGAACAGCTGCTGACCGCCACGCTCGATGTCGACGACGACCGAGAGCCCACGCTGCTGCGCCTGCTCGACGATGGCGACGCCAAGGCTCCACGCGTCGTTGTTGTCGAAGCGCGTGAGCTGCAGCTCGTCCTCGTGCGCGCCCAGCTCGGTCAGGGTGATCGGCGCATCCAGGCGCTCGGGCTCGTTCACCCGACCAGCCTCCCACGCAGTGCGGAGAGCTTCGTCGGGCCGGTTGGGCCGCCGGGCCGTCAGGCCGTCAGGCCGTCAGGCCGGCGAGCCCGGCGAGTGACACGACGAGCACCGCGCGGTCGGCGCGGTCACGACGGATCTCGAGAACGTAGGACGGCAGGCCGAGCGGCAAGGACTGGTCCGGGCCTGGCGGTGGGGTGAGTCCTTCGGGATCGAGCACCGAGGTGACCCGGTCGACGGCGAGACCGACGACACCATGGGGGGTGGAGAGCACCAGCACATCGCCGGGGGGTGCGCCCTCGGTGCTGTCGTCACGCAAGGCAGCAGGCGTGGAGCGCAGGTCGACCACCGGCACGGGGGTGCCCCTCAGCTCGAGCAGCCCGGTCACCGGCGCGCGGGTGCCGGTGAGCGTCTCGACGCCCGTGGCACGCACCACCTCGCGCACCTCGTCGAGCGCACCGGCCATCTCTCGCCCATCGAGGACGAAGACCACCCAGCCGCTGACGCCAGTCATGGTGAGAGCCCCCTCATGTGCCTCTCCAGCTGCTGTGGCCCCTTCATGTGCAGGGGCCTCTCCAGCTGCTGTGGCCCCTTCATGGGTCGCAGCCTGTCATGCGTGGGTCGCCTCGACGGTGCTCTCGGCAGCAGCCCGCTCGCTCGCCGCCTCGCCCAGCCGCTGGCACAGGTGGACCAGCTCAGCGAGGCCCCGGCCGTCGAGCAGCTCCTGCCGGGTGTCGTCGTCGATCAGGTGCACCGTGGCCGCTGCGGCGCGGTAGGACGCAGCAGCAGCGGAGAAGCGACCCAACCGGGCCAGTGCGCCACCGAGCAGGAAGTGCGCGTCACCGGCCGTCGGATCGAGATAGACCGCATTGCGCAGCGGGGCGACCGCGACTTGGTCCTGACCGAGGGTGGCCCGCGCGCGGCCGAGAACGATGTACGCCGCGGCGAGCAGCGGGTCCGCACGCACCGCGGCCTCTGCACGTCCAGCCGCGCTGCGGTAGTCGCCGGTCCGCATCTGGGCCAGTGCCTCGGTCAGGGCCGTGGCCGCGCGCGACTCCGGCGAGACCGGCTGCCGGGCCGGCACCACGCGGCGGCGTCGGGCGCTCTCCGACCGACCCAGCTCGGATCGACGCGGCTCGGATCGACCGGCGGCTGACCCTCGCTGAGCTGGCTGTCGTTCGTCTGCCTGGCTCCCACTCTCGTGCGAGCGCCGGTAGACGAAAGCATCCCCCACCGGCAGCAGAGTGAAGGCGTCGCTCACCTGCCAGAGCGTCTCAGCATGTCCGAGCAGGAGATAGCCCCCTTCGGCCAGCACGTGGTGAAACGTGCCGACCAACCGCGACGTGGTGTCGCGGTGGAAGTAGATCGTCACGTTGCGGCATACCACGAGGTCCACCTCGCCGGGGGCGAACGGCACCGGTTCGGTGACCAGGTTGTGCCGCCGCAGCTCGACCAGCGCGCGCGCAGCATTGCCCACTCCGAGCGCACCGCCGGGGCGCGGCTCGAACCACCGGTCCCGCACGATCGTCGGCACGCTCTCGACGCTCCGCCCGGTGTACGTCGCCCTGGCCGCAGCGCGCAGCGCCTCCGCCGACACGTCGGTGCCGATGATGCGCACCGTGTCACGGCCCAACGCCGGCGCGAGCTCGAGCAGCAGCATGGCGAGGGTGTAGGGCTCCTCGCCGGTCGAGCAGCCGGCGCTCCAGATGGTCAACGGGCGCGCACGCCCCGCCGTACGGCGAAGCAGCTCGGGCAGCACCCGCCGACGCAGCGCCTCGATCTGTGGCGCGTTGCGGAAGAACTGCGTCTCCTGCACGGTCACCGCGTCGAGCAACCGCTGCTGCTCGTTGTCACCGAGCCGATGATCGATGTCGGCGTGGGATGTGAGGGACCCGAGGTACGTCGGCACATCGGGCGCACCGGTCTCGCGCAGCCGGTCGGCCACGACAGCGGCCAGGCCGCCGCGGCGCCCCTCGTCAAAGGCGAGACCGGCGGTCGCACGCAGGTGCTCGCGCACGGCGTCGAAGTCGGCGTCGCTGAGCGGCCTCATCGCGACCCCCGCATCGCGACGACACTCTCGGCGGCAGCACTCATCGCGGCAGCACTCATCGCAGCGCCTGCCACTGCTCGCACACCGCGGCCGTGATGGCACCGGCGACCGCAGGCAGGGGCAGTTCCTCGTGCACCGCGCCGAGTGCCTGCGCGGCGGCCGGCATGCCCCACACGACGCTGGTGGGTTCGTCCTGGCCGATGGTCCAGGCGCCCGCGTCGTAGAGCGCGCGCAGACCGGCGGCGCCGTCGCGACCCATACCGGTCAGCAGCACCCCGACCACCTGACGGCCGCACGTCTCCGCCGCACTGGTGAAGGTCGCGTCGACCCCGGGCACGTGGAACTGACCCGCCGGCGGACGGCGCAGCTCGATCCGCAGTCCCGGGCGCAGGAGGGTGTTGACCCCGGCCGGGGCGATGTGCACGACCCCGGGCCGCAGCAGCTGGCCGTGCGTCGCCATCACCACCGGCAGCGGCGACAGGGTGTCCAGCCAGGTGGCGAGGGCCTCGACGAATCCGTCGGCCATGTGCTGCACGACCAGCACGGGCACCGGCAGGTCCGGCGGCAGGTCGGCGAGCAGTGTCGCGAGAGCGGGCGGCCCGCCGGTGGACGCGCCGATCACCACGACCCGCGGTCCGCCGGTGAGAGCGTGGCGATGACCCTGCGCCGGGCCGGGTGTCGCGAAGGAGGAGACGGGGGCGACCGACGAGGCAGCCGACGCACTCACGGTGGCCGTCGGGGGCTGGCCGGACATCCCGCTGGCGCGCAGCCGGTTGCGGGGGTGGGTGATGACGCGCACCCTGCTGGCGACCCGGAGGTGGCGTCGTAGGGACGTGACGTACTGCGGTGAGCTGGGCAGCGCGTCCAGCGCACCGATCACGTCCACGGCGCCTGCAGCCAGTGCGTCGCGGGAGTGTTCGGCCATCGCCCCACAGACGACGACAGGGGTGGGGCGGGTGCCCATGATGCGTTCGATCGCTTCGATGCCGCCGCCGGCCGGGTCGAGGTCGAGCAGCACAGCGCCGGGACGGTGGGCAACGACGGCCTCTTCGGCCGCCTCGGCCGACCAGGCCTCCGCCGCCACGACGAAACCTGGAGTCGTCAGCATGGCTCGGAGGGCCCGGGTGCGCGCCTTGGAGTCGCCGACGACCACCACGACCAGGGGGGCGGCCATGTCGCCGGGCTGGTCGGGCGGCGTCGTCGGCGTCCTCGGCTGAGCAGTCGCGCGCGCTCCGGTCATCGACATGAGGGCCGAGCGCCGCCTCTCGCTGATGGTGCGCGACGGTGTGCCGCGTGCTGGTGAATGGATCGTCAACGCCGAGAGCCCACTTGAGGCGGCAGCCGGGTGCGTTGGATGTCACCATCGGTACCGACATGCCCGACTCGCCGCTGCACGCTCCCGTCCTGACCTGGTACGCCGAGAACGCTCGCGACCTGCCCTGGCGCAGGGCGGTCGTGACGCCGTGGGCGGTCTTGGTCAGCGAGGTGATGCTGCAGCAGACGCCGGTGGCCCGGGTCGAGCCGGTCTATCTCGCCTGGCTCGCGCGGTGGCCGACACCTGCGGACCTGGCCGCGGAGGCTCCGGGTGCGGCGGTGCGGATGTGGGGTCGCCTGGGCTACCCGCGCCGGGCGCTGCGGCTGCACGCGGCGGCAGTCGAGGTGGTCGACCGCTACGGCGGCGAGCTGCCGGCCGGGCTGGCCGGGCTGCGGTCGCTCCCGGGCGTCGGCGACTACACCGCAGCAGCCGTCGCGTCTTTCGCCCACGGCGGTCGCCATCCGGTGCTCGATACCAATGTGCGCCGCGTGCTGGCGCGGGCGTCCGGCGGCGTGGCGGGGGCGGCGCCAGCGGTGACGGTCGCGGAGCGCGTCGCGGCTGACGCCCTGTTGCCCGATGAGCCTGCTGTCGCCGCGCGTTGGGCGGTTGCGGTGATGGAGCTGGGCGCGCTGGTCTGCACGTCCCGCGCGCCTCGGTGCGACGGGTGTCCCGTGCGTGAGCTCTGCGCGTGGCGGGCCGCAGGTTTCCCGGCGTACGACGGGGCGGTCCGACGACCGCAACCCTTCGCGGGCACCGACCGGCAGGTGCGCGGGTTGATCATGGCCGTCCTGAGAGCAACGGACGGGCCGGTGCCGGTCGACGCGGTCGACAGCGTCTGGGCGGAGGACGAGCAGCGCAAGCGCGCGCTCGAGTCGTTGCTGGCCGACGGCCTGGCCGTGCGGACCGGCGCGACCCTGCACCTGCCGACTTCTTCATGATCGGAGCTGCCGGGAGCAATTGTCGGCGCAGATCTGCTCCGATCATGGGATTCCGGAGTCAGAGCAGGAGCTCGGCCGTCCCGAAGAACCTTCGGGCCAGGTCGTCGGCTCCCATCGCCAGGACGTAGAGACCGGTAGACACCGACCGGGCCGAGCGAGGTCACCACGCAGCCGGACGATCGGCTGCACGACTGTGGCGGGGGATTCAGATGGCCGCATCGACCAACGCTGCTGACAACGCTCGCAAGGCTTGCGTCGCCATCTGCGGGTTGGTGTGCCAGTAGTACGGCAGCGCCATCACGGTCCGCCGCAGCACCCAACGCGGCCGCGCAGCCAGGACGCGTCATCGACAGCCAGCTCGGCGCGGAAGCGGTCACGACCGGAGCCGCTGAAGGAGTTCCAGGCTGGTTGCAGGTCGCCGTGCACCCCACACCTCGGCGCCGTCCCACATCGGCGCGGCCACCGACTCGTCCCACGCACGCAGCACGTCGGCCGGGTCGAACCGGTCGGTCAGCGCAGCCAGGGTGCCAGGGGCAGGTCGGCCCACCCGGGGGAACTGGTCAGCCACCAGCCGCTGGGCGGGCGAGAGGTCGCACGGCACCTCGTCGACGTGCATCACCGCGCCAGCATGGCGGAGGTGGCGCACCTGCCTCGACCGCATTTCGCCGCTAGGGTCTGGCAACTGTGTCCCTGATCGCCGTGAGGCCCGCCGCGGCGTTCGCGGAAGCAGGTTTCCGGCGCTGGGCCACCTACCGGCAGGCGGCGGTGGCCGGTGTGTTCGTCAACACCGTGTTCGGCGTCATCAAGCTCTCGATCCTGCTGGCGGTGGCGCGCTCGGCCGGGGGCAGTGTGGCGGGCTACGACCCCGCTGCCCTGTCGACGTACGCCTGGGTGTCGCAAGCCCTGATCGCGGTCGTGATGATCTTCACCGACACCGAGCTTGCGGACCGGGTCAGGACCGGCGACATCGCCGTCGACCTGGCGCGGCCGGTCGACCTGCAGCTGTCGTGGCTGGCGGCCGACCTCGGTCGTGCCGCGTGGTCGCTGATCAGCCGCGGCATCGTGCCGATCGCGTTCGGGGCGGCGTTCTTCGGCTTCCACGTGCCCAGCGACCCGACCTCGATCGCGCTGCTGGTGCCGTCGGTCGTGTTGGCTGTGGTGGTGTCCTTCGCCCTGCGGTTCATGCTCAACCTCACGGCGTTCTGGCTCACCGAGGTGCGCGGCATCGTGCTGCTCTACGTGTTCTGCTCAGGTCTGCTGGCCGGGCACCTGATCCCGACCCAGCTCTTCCCCGGCTGGCTCCACACGCTGGCCTACGCCACCCCGTTCCCCGCGATCGTGCAGACCCCGATCGACCTGACGACGGGTCTTGCGACCGGCACGCAGGCAGCTGCGCTCGTCGCGGCCCAGGTCGCGTGGGCGATCGGGCTGCTGGCCATGGGTCGCGTCGTCCTCGCCCGCGCCACCCGGCGACTGGTGGTGCAGGGTGGCTGAGGTCACGAGCACGTCCGCGGCCTACCTGGCGCTGGTCCGGTCTCGAGTGAGCGCGCAGGCGTCCTACCGCACGTCATTCGCGATCGAGCTCGCCTCGCAGGTGCTGCTCATCGTGGTGGAGTTCGCCGAGGTCTACGTCGTGTTCCACCAGGTGCGCAGTCTCGGCGGTTTCGACTTCGCCGAGGTCGCGCTGCTCTACGGCCTGTCGGTGTCGGCGTTCGGACTCGCCGACCTCGCCGTCGGTCACGTCGACCGGTTGCCGTTCTACCTACGCACCGGCAGCTTCGACGCGTTCATGTTGCGACCGCTGTCGGCCCTCGGCCAGCTGGTCACCAGCGACTTCGCCCTCCGCCGGCTCGGTCGGGTGCTGACCGGTGTCGTCGTGCTGGTCATCGCGGTGGTCGCCGCGCACGTCACCATGACCCCCGCGCACCTGCTGCTGCTGGTCACGACCCCGATCGCCGGGGCGGTCATCTTCGGCTCGGTGTTCATCGCCACGGCCACCATCGGCTTCCACGTCACCGAAGGCATGGAGTTTGCCAACGCGTTCACCTACGGCGGCAGCTATCTCTCCTCCTTCCCGTTCACCGTGTTCGGCCGCGTGATCCGACGGCTCTTCACCTTCCTCGTACCCGTGGCCTTCGTCGCCTACCTGCCGGCCCTCGCCATCCTCGACCGACGCGACCCGCTCGGCCTGCCGACCTGGCTCTCGTGGTGCGGACTACCCGTGTCGTTGATCGCCGTCGCAGCCGCGATCGCGCTGTGGCGCAACGGACTTCGGCACTATGTGGGGGCAGGTTCGTGAGCAAGACTGTGCCGGTCGCCGAGGGGGTCATCGACGTCCAGGAGCTGCGTCGCGAATTCGTCGTACGCCGCAACGCAGGCCGCCTGCGCCGCACCCGCGACGTGGTGGCCGCGGTGGACGGCGTGACGTTCAGAGTGACCGCCGGGGAGTGCGTGGGCTACATCGGTGCCAACGGGGCCGGCAAGTCGACCACCATCAAGATGCTCACCGGCATCCTCGTGCCGACGGGCGGCACCGTGCGGGTCTGCGGGCTGGAGCCGGTGCGTGAACGCACCTCTCTCGCGCGGCGGATCGGTGTCGTCTTCGGCCAGCGGAGCCAGCTGTGGTGGGACCTGCCGCTGCGCGAGTCGTTCCGTCTCCTCGGCGCGATCCACCGGCTGCCGGACTCGAGGTGGCAGCCGCGGCTGGCCGAGTGCGTCGAGCTGCTCGAGATGGGGCCGGTCCTCGACACCCCGGTGCGCCAGCTCTCCCTCGGTCAACGGATGCGTGGAGAGGTGAGCGCCGCCCTGCTGCACTCCCCCGAGCTGCTGGTGCTCGACGAGCCGACCATCGGCCTCGACCTGCTCAGCAAGGAGCGGCTGCGGGCCTTCCTGGTGCGCGAGCGGGCCGAGCGCGGCACCACGATCCTGCTCACCACCCACGACCTGCCCGACATCGAGCGCCTGTGCGACCGCATCCTGGTGGTCGACGCGGGTCGGGTCGCCTTCGACGGCACGCTGCCCGGGCTGGTGTCTCGGGTGGGCGCCCAGCGGGTGCTGGTCGTCGAGCTGACCGAGCCCGGGCCTGCGCTGACCGGCGTACCCGGCACGACCGTGACAGCGGTCGAGGCCGACGGGCTGCGCCAGCACCTGTCCTTCCGCGCCGAGGAGACCACGGCAGCAGCGGTGATCGCCGCAGTGTCGGCGCGGGTCGAGCTGCGCGACCTCATGGTGCGCGAGCCGGACATCGAAGACGTCGTCCGCCGCCTCTACCTCGGCTGAGCGGCGGTCGGCGGGAGCGGCCTCAGCAGATACGGGGCAACGGGTCACCCACCAGCATGTCGATGAGCCGGTGGCCGCCGAACCCCGTGCGGCCAAGCACCCGACCGGGCGGCTCCTCCCGCACCTCGCCGACGATGGCGGCATCGGCGCCCGCGGGCAGCGCACGCAGAGCAGCCAGCGCCCGGTCGGCGTGCTCCGGAGCGACGAAGACGACCATCGCGCCTTCGTTGGCGACATACAGCGGGTCGATGCCGAGGATCTCCCCGGCTCCGGCGACGGCGGGCCGCACGGGCACCCGCGACTCTTCGAGCACGATGCCCACCTCCGCGGCGAGCGCGATCTCGTTGAGCACCGTGGCCACCCCACCACGCGTGGCGTCGCGCATGCAGTGCAGACCCTCACCACACTCGGCGATCAACGCCGCGACCAGGTCCCACAGCGGCCGGGTGTCACTGCGCACGTCAGCCTCGATGTCGAGGTCCCCGCGAGCCAGCATGATGGCGATGCCGTGGTCGCCGATGCTGCCCGAGACCAGCACCTTGTCACCGGGGCGCACCTGGGTGGGAGCAAGCACGAGGTCGTGCTCGACCAGACCGATCCCGGTGGTGACCACGTACATCGTGTCGCACTTGCCGCGCTCGACGACCTTCGTGTCACCTGCGACCACGTCGACACCGGCGCGCTGCGCGGCGCCTGCGATCGCGGCGACCTCGGCCTCGAGCACCTCGCGTTCGACGCCCTCCTCGAGAACCAGGGCCAAGGACAGGGCGACCGGCCGGGCCCCCGACACGGCAAGATCGTTGACCGTGCCGTTGACCGCGAGCTCACCGATCGAGCCACCCGGAAAGCGGATCGGTCGCACGACGAACGCGTCGGTCGTCAGGGCAAGCCGAGCTCCGCCGACGGTGATGAGCCCCGCGTCGGAGAGCTGTTCGAGCGCTGGGTTGGCGAGCAGCGGCACGATCAGACCCTCGACCAACGACCTGCTCGCTTTGCCGCCCGCTCCGTGGGCCATCGTGACGCGCTCGTCGCGGAAGCGCTGAGGTCGGCGGCGCATCGCCTCGATGCGGTCACCGACCATGTCCTCCGTGGTCGGGTGGCTGGTCATGCCGGAACCCTGGTCACTGAAGTATCCAGAATCACTGAAGAACCCGGGATCACTGAAGTACCTCGAGGGTGAGGCGCTGCTTCGCGTACTGACCGAAGTTGTAGTAGGCGGCACACGCGCCCTCGGAGGAGACCATGCAGGTGCCGATCGGCGTCTCCGGCGTGCACGCGGTGCCGAACACCTTGCACTCCCAGGGCTTCAGCACGCCCTTGAGCACCTCCCCGCACTGGCAGGCCTTGGGGTCAGCCACCCGCACGCCCGGCAGGTCGTAACGCAGCTCGGCGTCGTAGTGGGCATACCGTGGGGACAGCTGCAAGGCGGAGTGCGCGATGGAGCCGAGACCGCGCCACTCGAAGAACGGCCGCAGCGAGAAGACATCAGCTAGCACCTTCAGGGCCACCGGGTTCCCGTCATACGCCACGACCCGGCTGTACTGGTTCTCGACCTCCGCCCGTCCCTCGCTGAACTGCTTCATGATCATGTAGACCGACTGCAGCAGGTCCAGCGGTTCGAAGCCCGCACAGACCAGCGGCAGGCCGAAGTCCTTGGAGATCCACTCGTAGGGTCGGCAGCCGATCACCGTCGACACATGCCCCGGCCCGATGAAGGCATCCAGCCGCAGATCGGGCGAGTCGAGGATCGCCTTGATGGCCGGGATGATCGTGACGTGGTTGCAGAAGACGGAGAAGTTGTCTATCCCCTCGGCCTTGGCACGCAGCACCGTCAGGGCCGTGGACGGTGCAGTGGTCTCGAAGCCGATGGCATAGAACACGACCTGCCGGTCGGGGTTCTCCCGCGCGATGCGCAAAGCGTCCAGCGGTGAGTAGACCATCCGGATGTCGGCACCACGGGCGTTGGCCTCCAGGAACGACCCACGGCCGCCAGGCACCCGCATCATGTCCCCGAAGCAGGTGAGGATCACGCCGTCGCGCTCCGCGATCGCGATGCCGTCGTCGACCCGCCCCATCGGGATCACACAGACGGGACAACCCGGTCCGTGCACCAGCTCGATGTCCTCGGGCAGATGGTCTTGCACGCCGTAGCGGTAGATCGTGTGCGTGTGCCCTCCGCACACCTCCATGATCTTGTAGTGCCGGCCGGGCTCGCAGAGCGTGGCGATCTCCCGCGCCAGCACCTCCGCCAGCTCGGGGCTGCGGAACTCGTCGACGAACTTCATCGCTGCTCTCCCGTCCCTGTCCTCGTGAACGCCCTCAGGCGTTCGATCGCCACGCCGGCGTGCACCAGCAACCGATCGCCTGGGACAACCGCGCCCACCAGCTCGGTTGCCACCAGCTCGGGCCGGCCCTCGTCGTCCTGGCACTGGGCGTCAGCGCCGGCCGAAGAGATGACCGTCAGCGCCACGGCCACGTCCCCGCAGGTGATGCAGCCTGGCTCGGCCGAACAGGTCGCACCCACCTCGACGCTGCTCACTCGATGCTCGACTCGGCCACGGCCTGCAGCTCGTCGCTGAAGGCCTGGCCCATCAGCTCGAGCATCGACAGCGCCTCAGCCGCCTCTTTCTCGTCGATCTTCGACATCGCGAACCCGACGTGGATCAGGACGTAGTCGCCTACCTTCAGCTCGGCGTCCTCCATCAACCCGATGTTGATCTTGCGCTTGACGCCGACCACATCGACCAGCGCGAGCTGGTCGTTGTTGCCGGGCAAGAACTCCACGAGCTGCCCCGGGATGGCCAGGCACATGGTCAGACCTCCTCAGATCTGTCGGCTGCGTGATCACCGGGGCGGGGGCCGGCATGACTGTGCTCGGGCACGAGCTGGGCGATCGGGTCACCCGTACTCGTACCGACGTACTGGAGCCACTCGAGCACCACCTCGTCGCCACCTTCGACGGCGACGTCCAGCGAGCCGCACCCCGGGCACGCCGGTGACGGGTCGTCGGACTCGAAGTCGTGGCGGCAGTCCATGCAGTGGCCGTGCACCGGCACGACGACGAGCTCGGTCTCGGCACCTTCGGCCGGTCCGCCGGTAGCGGCCATCCGGAACGACTGGTCGAACGCGGTCGCGACCACGCGATGGATCGCCCCGATCCGGACGCCGATGCGCGCCACGGGGCGACCGGCGGCCCGGCGCTCGACTGCCTCCAGGACACCTTCGCAGTAGCTCATCTCGTGCACGGCAG
Source organism: Sporichthyaceae bacterium (assembly GCA_031365725.1). Taxonomy (GTDB): domain Bacteria; phylum Actinomycetota; class Actinomycetes; order JACCUZ01; family JACCUZ01; genus JANLYQ01. Next base: position 65,400 of record JANLYQ010000021.1, read on the forward strand.
CGTCGTCCTCTACATCGATCGCATACGGAGGTAGCGCTTGAGGTCCGGGATCGACCGCAGGCCGACGGCGGCTCCGAGCAGCGCCGACGCCACGATCACGCCTGTCGTGATCACTCCGAGGGTTCTCATTGGTGGTCCTCTCCTAGACGTACGGCGGTGGGCGCGGGACTGCGCTCCTCCGGTGCTGCGGTCCGGGTCAGGCCGACGCGCTGCTCGAGCACCTCGAGCACGAGCCGCACGGCGGGGTCGACGGCTGCCTCCACGGCGGGGGTCAAGCCGATGCCCTCGCCGACGTCGGCCGGCTGGCAGCCCACGACGTACGTCGGGGGCAGGGACCCGCCGAGCTGGCCAAGGCTCGACAGCACGGCGACGGGAGCCATGCCGTGCGCGTCGAGCTCGCCCGCGCCCAGGTCCTCCGGGCCCACCTCCAGGACGGTCAGGTCGCCGGGGACGCCGGTGCCGGGCAGTGCGTCCACGACGACCAACGCGCGATAGCCCTCGAGCAGGTCGTAGGCGAGGTGCATCCCACGGATGCCGTAGTCGACGACCTTCACCTCGGGCGGCAGCGCCGCGCCGGCCAGGCGCCGCGCGACCTCGCTGCCGAAGCCGTCGTCGGTGAGGAAGAGGTTGCCGATCCCGGCGACGAGCACGGCACCGGCAGGGACGTGCGTGGTCACATGGTGGGTCATCGGCTCACCTGCCGCGCCGGCAACGGATCGAGCTCGTCGGGGGCGAAGTAGTAGAACCGTCCGGTGGCGCCGTAGAGGTCGCCGGCCGGGTCGTCTTCGAGAGTCACGGCGACATGGGTGTCCCCGTCGACGTCGAAGTAGACCCGGGTGACGAGGGCGGGGCGGCCGGCCAGGAACATGTCCTGGGCGTCGGCCCGACGGGACGGTCGGAGCCGCACCCTGCTGCCCTTGCGCACGGCCACCTCGCCGACCATGACGTGGTCCTGCTCCGGCTCGGCGCGTGCGTCCTGGCCCTCGTCCCACCACGGCACGTCGTCGTAGACCGGTCCCAGTCTCTCGTCGGAATCCGGATCGACGTCCCGGCGCGCGCCGTGGAGCCGGCCCATCGCGTCGTCGCTCATGCTGTCGCAGCGGGCCAGGATCGCCGCGGCACGAGGGTCGGTTCCCCTCGCCTCGGCCTTCTCGCCCTCAGTCATGGTCATCACCCGCAAGGTGAGGATCTCGTCGATCTCGGTGGCGTCGAAGAGGTCGCCCGCACTCTCGGGGGCGATCGCCGGGTAGTCGCCGAGCACGATCGGCGACACCAGCACGGCATCGGACCCGTCGTCGGCCGCGATCATCACCGGCCAGCAGCGATGCTGTGCACAGGAGGCCGTGTCGGTGCTCGCCCAGGCAGGGCCGTCCAGCAGCGAGACTAAGCTCGTGCCCCGGACCGTCATCAGCAGGTGCGTGCCGACGAAGGAGTAGCGGGCAGCCTCGTCGCGTGACGTCGCCGGCGTCGGCGCGGACGCGGGAGCGGGTGCCGGGGTAGATGGTGCCGGGGTAGACCAGCACGTGGAGTTCGCCACCTCGACGGTGACGACCTGCAGTCGCTCCTCGGAGCCGGAGCGACACGCGAGCGACACCGTGGCGCGCAGCGGCCAGCGGGTGCGCACCAGCCGACCGACGAGCTGCCCGGCGTCGTACAGCGCCTCGATGTCCTCGCCGCCAGGGATGTCGACGACCCGGGTCATGACCGGCTCTGCGAGGGGCCAGTCGATCAGCGGCAGCTCGCTGGACACCGCCTCATGGAAGGTCAGCCAACGCGTCCCGCCGACAGTGAGCTCGTCGACGGGGAGCCAGTCGCTGCCGACGAGGCGTTGCACCTCCCGGGACTGAACCTGCAGGAAGCGCAGCCAGAGGTCCACGGAGGCGCCGGCCCGAGCGAGGACCACCACCTCGGTGGCCATCGACGGCTCTTCACCCACCCCGGCCGCGGCAGCTCCCACCGGGCCGAGGACACCGAACTGCCAGCGCACCTGGTTCTTGGCCGAGGACGCACGATAGGGGTAGAGCAGGTAGCCCTCGTAGAGCACGGCGTCCGCGACCTGGCGGGCCGCGGTCAAGGAGGAGAGGCCGGTGGTCACGGCGCGACCACCTCGACGGGCAGCAGGTCCGCGATGGTGTCCTCCCAGGAGGTGAGGCCCTGGGCCGAGCGGTGCCGAGCCAGGGCGGCGATCGACTCACGCTCCAGCCGGATCCAGCCCGAGCCCGGGAAGTAGAGGTCCATCAACCGGGGCCAGGTCGTTGCCGGCATCCGGCAGGACGCCTCGAGCGACCAGGACAGCTGCTCGGCAGCGAAGCCCGTCTGCCCACGGGTGAAGATGGTGCCGCTGAACAGCAGCAGCAGGGGCACGTCGCCGCCGCGCAGGGCATGCAGATATTTCGTGCCGCTCACGTCGAAGTCGTACGTGCAGGCCACCGGAAGGTCCACCTCACGACTGCCGACAAAGCCCTGCACCATCGTCGAGGCGTGCGTCCAGAGAAATGGCTTGAGAGTGCTGGCATAGCGGTCGGGACTACCGAACAGGTCGGTCAACCCGGCGGCTTCCGCGGCGTCGTACGGACGACGTTGCGGCTCGATACGCAGCTGAGCTTTCAGTGCGATCGCGTGCACGACGGCTCCGCTGGTCTCCTCGATGCGCAGCCGGAACAGCAGGTGCGGCGCGGCCGCGTGCTCCTGCGCCACGACGTCGAGGACCTGGATCGTCAGTGCGGTCATGACGGCACCGCGGGCCTGCTCTGCCGGCGCACATCATCGAAGAACTCGGTGAGCGCCCGCCGCACGTCCTGACCACCGTCGAACCCTCGCCAGAGCGTGCGCAGGTGTCCGACCAGCTCGTAGCAGGTGTCGATCGGCACCAGGAACGCCTCGACCTGCTGGTCCTCGGCGCGGACAAGGAGCGCCTCGACGTCAGGCTTGAGGGTGCCGAGCCCCGGGGCGGCGCCGAGGACCCGGCCCCATGCGGCCAGTGGCAGCTCCGACTCGGTGGCTCCGGCCGGGCCCGGGTAGAACGCGACGACATGCCCGAGTGCGGAGTTGACGAACAGGAACGCGGTGCCCACCGGCAGCTCGAGCTCGTCCCACACCGGCCGGGCCAGATCGGGGAACGAGAGATAGCGCTCGGGCACGGCGCGAAAGGCCAGCGCGGCATCGTCATGGGTGAAGAGCAGGTAGCAGGGACGGCAGGTGCACAGCAGCGACCTCGTGCCGACGTTGACCACGTGCTGGTGCACATCAGCCATCGGTGCGCCGCACATCTCACAGCGCTCGTACGGCGTGGGCTCGGGACGACTGGAACGGATCCGCGCAAGCACGTCCAACGCAGCCGTCCGAGTCCCGACGTTCGAGCTCATGCCGAGACCGGGACCCGGACCGCGACCTCGACGAAGCCGTCCCTCTCCAGAAGGGGCACCGGCTCGAGATGACGTGACGGCACATCCACGTCCGCTCCGGCGCGGCGCACGTCGAAGTGTGCTCCGCAGCCGTGGCAGGTCAGGACCGCACTCCCCGGCGTCGCGGGCGCGCGCTGGAGCACCGCGCCCTCGAAGGGCGCAGAGCACGCCGCACAGGAGTCGCGGTAGGCGTAGACACCCGACAGCAGCCGGCAGAGCAGCAGGTCGAGCCCACCCACCGTGGCTCGGCGCAGCCCGCCGACAGCAAGGTCCTCCACCCGTCCAGCCGGGGTCCAGGTCGTGCCCGATGCGCCTGGCTCGGCAGGTTGCACCAGCGCGACCGGCCGGATCCGGGCGCCCAACGACTCGACCGAGATGACACCGGACTCGCGCGGAGCCTCCTCGACGTCGATCCGCTGGATCTCCGGGGCAGCGGCGCGGATGGCGTCGCCGACCGCGAGCTCCAACGTCACCGCCGAGGAGGCACAGCCGTCGCAGCTGCCGAGCAGCTGGAGCCGGACGACGCCGTCCGGCGACACCCCCAGCAGCCGGACGTCGCCACCGTGCGAGCCCAGGTAGGGCCGCACCCCCTCCAGTGCACGTTCGACCCGCTCCTCGACGCCGTAGGGGTGCAGCCCGTGGACCAGCAGGAGGCTGGCGACCAGCTCGTCCGACGCGAGCCCGGCCAGGACCTCGTCCCCGAGCGCGCCGGCGTCGTAGGCGATCTCGAGGACCCGCTCGAGCCCGGCGCCGTACAGCTCGACCACGAGCCGGACGAGCTCCTCAGCCCGCTCGCGCGCCACCGGACCAGCCGCCGAGCTGGCCTCCAGCAGGTGCTCGATCCGCTCTCCGACGACGGTCGGGTCAGGTGCCGGGATCACTCCTCACCCGAGACCGCTGCGGTCGGGGAGTGCACCTTCTTCAGCGTCTTCCCCTCGCCGAGGTACATGTGGACCCCGCACGGCAGGCAGGGGTCGAAGCTACGGACGGTGCGCATGATGTCGATGCCCTTGAAGTTGTCCCGGGAGTTCTCCTCGAACAGCGGCTGGTCCTGCACAGCGTCCTCGTACGGGCCCGGGGTGCCGTAGATGTCGCGGGGGTTCGCATTCCAGGGCGTCGGCGGGTAGGGGTGGTAGTTCGCGATCTTGCCGTCACGGATGACCATGTGGTGGGACAGCACGCCCCGTACCGCCTCGGTGAAGCCACAGCCGATGGCCTCGTCGGGCACCTCGAAGGGTTCCCAGGTCTTGGTGCGCCCGGCCCTGATCTCGATCAGCGCCTTCTCGGCGAAGTGCAGGGCTGCGGCCGCTGCGTAGGCCTGGAAGTAGGTGCGCGCCCGGTTGCGCTCGATCGTGTTGGACCACTGCGGGATCTTCCACTCGAAGGACACCGGGCCCTTGAGCGCGGTCTTCGGCAGGTTGATCTGCACGCTGGTCCCGGTCGACTTCACGTAGCCGATGTCGACCAGGCCGGCGAGCGCCGTCGACCAGAGGCGGGCGAGCGGGCCGCCGCCGGTGTCGAGGGCGAGGTGGTCCTTGCCGTCGTACCAGCGGGGCGACATGACCCAGCTGTACTTGTCGTCGAGGTCGCGCTTCTGCGGCTTGGGGTTGGTGTGCTGGTTCCACGGGTGCCGCCGGTCGACCGGGTTGCCGAGCGGGTCGTGGGTGACGAACATCTCCTGGTCGTCCCAGTCGTCGTAGTACGAGCTGCCGAGCAGGATGCGGATGCCGAGGTTGATGTCGACCAGGCTCGTCGTGACGAGCTTTCCGTCGACGACGACCCCCGGGGTGACGAACATCTTCTGACCCCAGTTCTCCATGTCCTTGTAGGAGAAGTTGCAGTGGTCGGGGTCCTGGAACGAGCCCCAGCAACCCAGCAACGTTCTGCGCAGGCCGACCTGCTCATAGCCGGGGAGAGCTTCGTAGAAGAAGTCGAACAGGTCGTCATGCATCGGGACGACCTTCTTCATGAACTCGACGTAGCGCATCAGCCGGGTGATGTAGTCGGTCATCAGCTGGACCGTCGCCACCGTGCCGACGCCACCGGGGTAGAGCGTCGACGGGTGGACGTGTCGGCCCTCCATCAGGCAGAACATCTCCCGCGTAGAGCGACTGACCTGCAACGCCTCGCGGTAGAACTCCCCGGTGAACGGGTTGAGTGCCCGCATGATGTCGGCGATGGTCCGGTACCCGTGGTCGCCCTCGTGCGGGGACCGGGTGTTCTCCGCCTTGGCCAGCACGCCGGGGTTGGTCTCCTTGACCATCCGCTCGCAGTAGTCGACCCCGACCAGGTTCTCCTGGAAGATGTTGTGGTCGAACATGTACTCGGCGGCCTCACCGAGGTTGACGATCCACTCGGCCAACGGCGGCGGCTTGACGCCGTACGCCATGTTCTGGGCGTAGCACGAGCAGGTGGCGTGGTTGTCGCCGCAGATGCCGCAGATCCGGCTGGTGATGAAGTGTGCGTCCCGCGGGTCCTTGCCCTTCATGAAGATGCTGTAGCCACGGAAGATCGACGAGGTGCTGTGGCACTCGGCGACCGTCATGTTGTTGAAGTCGATCTTCGTGTAGATGCCCAGGCTCCCCACGATGCGGGTGATCGGGTCCCACGCCATCTCGACGAGCTCGCGATCCTTGCTGCTCGTGGTCTCGGTCCTCGGAACTGTCGTGGTCATCGTCATCCGTCCTGGAAAGGGTGCAGGGAGGGAGGACCCGTCGATCCGGCAGGACGACGGGGGCGGGCTCGGGCTCGGTCTGGAGCAGTCGGCCGAGACGTCACCAGGTGCGAGTGGCTCCGGTGAGCAGCCGGCTGCCGGGCTTGCGCCACTTCGGCTCTTTGTCCAACGTCTTGGTCGTCTGGGCCCGCAGCGCGCGGATCGTCCTGCCGTAGCCGGACACGGCAGTCGTGGACAGCTTGCCGCCCGGTGGCTCGTCCATGAACGGCATGAACTTGTCGGGGAAGCCCGGCATGGTGCAGCCGATGCAGATGCCGCCGACGTTGGGACAGCCGCCGACACCGTTGATCCAGCCGCGCTTCGGCACGTTGCACTTCACCACCGGTCCCCAGCAGCCAAGCTTCACGATGCACTTCGGCGAGCCGTACTCGGTCGCGAAGTCACCCTGCTCGTAGTAGCCGGCCCGGTCGCAGCCCTCATGCACGGTCTGGCCGAACAACCAGGTCGGCCGCAGCTGCTCGTCCAGCGGGATCATCGGCGCCTGCCCGGTGGCCTGGTAGAGCAGGTAGGTGATGGTCTCCGAGAGGTTGTCGCCCTGCACCGGGCAGCCAGGCACGCACACGATGGGCAGACCGGCCTTGCTCTTCCAGTCCCAGCCGAGGTAGTCGGGAACCCCCATGGCGCCGGTCGGGTTACCGGCCATGGCGTGGATGCCGCCGTACGTCGCGCAGGTGCCGGCAGCGAGGATCGCCAGCGCCTTGGGTGCAAGCCGATCGAGCCACTCGCTGGTAGTTACCGGCTGCCCCGTCAACGGGTTGTTGCCGAAGCCGGACCAGTAGCCATCCCCCGCGAGCTTCTCGTTCGGGATCGAACCCTCGACGACGAGGACGAAGGGTTCCAGCTCGCCGCGATCGGCCTTCCAGAACCATTCCAGGAAGTCGTCGGCGCCCCCCGCCGGCCCACACTCGAAGTCGATCAGGGGCCAGTGCACGGCGACCTTCGGCAAGCCCGGCAGGGCACCGAGGGCGATCTCCTCGATGCTCGGCTGGGTCGCGCCCGTCAACGCCACGGAGTCGCCGTCGCAACTGAGCCCGGCGTTGATCCACAGCACGTGAACGAGAGTGTCTTCGGCCGCAAGGGCCTCGGCGGAGAGCATCGAGCCTCCTGTCGGGGCTCTGCGAGTGAGGACCCCGTCACGTCGTAGACGGCCAGCGGTGCCGGTCTGTGCGACGCAGATCTTGTCTTATGCCCGTGTGCACGCGATTGTCAAGGAATGCGAGGGATCGTCATGACACCAAGGGCATCGGGGTGACTGAGTCGGGGCCCCTCGTGACGGTACGTGTACACATACGGGTGTCGGGACTCGTGCAGGGAGTGGGATTTCGGCCCTTCGTCTGGCGCGAGGCGACGGCGCGCGGCCTGTCCGGCTGGGTGTTCAACGACGCTGCCGGAGTAGTCCTCGAGGCGGAGGGAAGCCGGGCCGCGCTCACGTCGATGCTGGACGCACTGCGTCGCCCACCACCCTTGGCGCGAGTTGACAGCGTTGTCGTCCACGATGTCCCCAACGTCGGCGGCACCGGTTTCGCCGTCCGGGCAAGCCCCGATGGCGGACCGCGACACGCGTTGGTCCCCGCCGACACCGCCACCTGCGACGACTGCCTGCGAGAGCTGCGCGATCCGGCGGACCGGCGGCACGGCTACCCGTTCGTCAACTGCACCAACTGCGGACCGCGCTTCACCATCGTCGTCTCCGTCCCGTACGACCGTGCCCGGACGACCATGGCCCCGTTTTCGATGTGCCCGCTCTGCCGGGCCGAGTACGACGATCCCCTGGATCGGCGGTTCCACGCCGAGCCGGTGTGCTGCCCCGGTTGCGGACCGACGCTCCGACTGCTTGATGCGAGCGGAGCCGAACAACCCGGTGACACCGTTGCCAACACCGTGACGCTGCTCCGCGCGGGTCGCGTGATCGCCGTCAAGGGCCTCGGCGGCTATCACCTCGCCGTGGACGCGCTCGACGAACGGGCGGTCGCGCGACTGCGCGGGAGAAAGCACCGCGAGGACAGACCGTTTGCCGTCATGGTCACCGACGTCACCGCTGCCCGGTCCGTGTGCGAGGTCGGCGAGCACGAGCACCGGCTGCTCACCGGAGCGGACCGCCCGATCGTGGTGCTCCGACGGCTCGACGGGGGACCGCTCGCCCCGTCCGTCGCACCCGGCTCATCAACAGTCGGAGTGATGCTTCCCTACACGCCGATGCACGTGCTCCTGCTCGACGCGTTCGGTGGCCCGCTCGTCATGACCAGCGGGAACGCCTCCGACGAGCCGATCGCGTTCGCTGACGATGACGCGGTTGTCCGCCTGGCCAGGCTCGCAGACGCGTTCCTGACCCACGACCGGGCGATCCGCACGCGGGTCGACGACAGCCTCACCCGCGTGGTGCGTGATCGGGTCGTGCCGATGCGTCGCTCACGGGGTCAGGTGCCCCGACCCCTGCTTCTGACCCACGAGGCGACCGAGCCGATCCTGGCGTGTGGAGCTGCCCTGAAGAACACCTTCAGCATCGCTCGCGGGAGGCAGGTGTTCGTCTCGCAGCACATCGGGGATCTGGGCGACTACAGCACTTTCCGTTCCTTCCAGGACGGCATCGAGCACCTCACGGCACTGCTCGATGTCCGGCCCCGACTGGTGGCCCACGATCTCCACCCGGACTACCCGTCGACGCGTTACGCCCAGGAGCTTGCGGGGGTGCGGCTGGTCGGCGTACAGCACCATCACGCGCACATCGCGTCCTGCCTCGTCGACAACGGCGTCACCGACCGTGTCATCGGGGTCGCCTTCGACGGACTCGGCCTGGGCACCGACGGCACCGCGTGGGGCGGGGAGTTCCTGGTGGCCGACCTCGCTGGCTTCGTCCGGGCCGCTCACCTGTCACCCGTCTCGATGCCCGGCGGCGACACCGCGACGCGGCAACCGTGGCGGATGGCGCTCGCGCACCTCGACGCCGCCTATACAGGCGACCCGCCAGCCGGGTTGGCGGTGGCGGCGCGCCAGTCGCGACGGTGGGACCAGGTCCGGTCGGCGATGCGGGCCGGCGTGAACTCACCGGCCACCACGAGCGCGGGCCGGCTCTTCGATGCTGTCTCGGCTCTGCTCGGCATCCGCGACGTCGTCACCTACGAGGGTCAGGCCGCAGTCGAGCTCGAGCACGCCGCCGATCCACACGAGACGGGCAGCTATCCGATGTCGATCTCCGGCGGCGCGCCCGCCGTGGTGGGGGTCGACGGACTCGTGCGTGCGGTCACCGAGGACCTGCTGACCGGGTCAGGCGTCGCGGTTGTCGCCGCCCGCTTCCACAACGCCCTCGCCGAAGCCGTCTTGGACGTCTGCCGCCGGCTCCGGGAGGAGCACAGCCTCGAGACAGTCGCGCTCTCCGGTGGCGTCTGGCAGAACGCGCTCCTACTCGGCCGGTGCCTGGACCTGTTGGAGGGGAACGGTTTTCGGGTGTTGACCCACCGCGACGTGCCCTGCAACGACGGTGGGGTCAGCCTCGGGCAGGCAGCGGTGGCAGCGACAGGGTTGCGCTCGTAGCCGCCCAGAGCACGTGGTACAGCGTCGTCTGCACCTCCTGCACCCGGTGCACCGAGGACGATGGGACGGCGAACATGTGCTGAAGCGTCGGGATCTCGGCCATCCGGCCGCCGCCGTAGCCGGCCATCCCGACCGTCACCATGCCAAGGGCGGCCGCGGCCTCGAGCGCCGCCAGGACGTTGCGCGACCCCCCGCTGGTGGACAGGGCGAGCGCGATGTCCCCGCCGCGACCGAACGCCTGGACCTGCCGGGCGAAAACGACGTCGAAGCTGACATCGTTGGACAGCGCCGTCACGACGGCCACATCGTTGGTCAAGCCCAGGGCCGGCAACGGTTCGGCGGGCGGAGCAGGGTCCACGAAGGTGTGCACGACGTCCTGCGCGTCCGTGCTGCTGCCCCCGTTGCCGAATGCCAACAAGGTGGCTCCGGCGCTGAACGCCTCGGCGAGGCGGGCGGCGCAGTCGGCCAAGGCGCCGCCCTGCTCGACCCCCACCGCCCGACGCAGATCGACGATCTCGGCCACCTTCTGCCGGACCGACTCGGCTACGGCACCGAGCACCATCGATGCCGAGCTGCCGCCGCCGTACAGGAACGGGTAGAGCCCCTCGACGCCACCCTCAGAGCTCGATTCCGCGTCCGGTGAGTCGAAGAAGACATGCACCAGCTCCCAGAGCAGGTGGTAGACGGTGACGTGACCCTCCTTGACCACCAGGGGGTCCGTCGAGCTCACCACCAGGACGTGGTCGGCTTCCTCGGCCGCGAGAACGTCCCCGCCGTCACCGCCCACGAGGGCAACCGTCAGCAGGCCCGCAGCGCGGGCCGCGCGAAGACCGGCCCGCACGTTGGCGCATCGACCGTCGCTGGAGATGCCCAGGGCGATGTCGGCGGGTCGCCCGAGGACCCTGACCTGGTGGGCGTAGACCCCGTCCAGCCCGGTCCTCGCAGCGACGCCCATGAGAGTCGCGGCATCGCTGACCAGCGACAAGGCCGGCAGCGCCCGTTTGCCCACGATCACCGGGTGCACGAACTCGACGGCGACATGCTGGGCGTCGGTGGCACCAGCGCCGTTGCCGAAGACCAGCAGCCGACCCCCGCGACTGAACCGGTCCGCCATCTCCCGGCAGGCCACGGACAAACCGTCGGCGTCGTCGGCGAGGCCCGCGACCGGCGCAGCACGCCGGGCGAAGGCATCGTCGACAACAGACCGGAGCGTGCTCGTCGAAACAGTCACGAGCCGACGCTACGCCCGGGCTACTCCGTGCTGACTGCGGGCTCCTCGACGAGGGGCACGTCGGGCAGGGCTGCCTTCTGCTCCCCGACGAAGGTGAACGTCTCCTCGTCGCCCTCGCCGGTGGTGCCGACGAGCACGATCTGGCCGGGGCGCACGTCACCGAACAGGATCTTCTCGGAGAGGACGTCCTCGATCTCGCGCTGGATCGTGCGCCTCAGCGGACGCGCGCCCATCACGGGGTCGTAGCCCTTCTTCGCGAGCAGGTCCTTGGCCGGCTGGGTCATCTCGAGACCCATGTCCTTGTCGCGCAACCGCTCGTCGAGCTTGGCCAGCATCAGGTCGACGATCGTGATGATCTCGACCTGGGTCAGCTGGTGGAACACGACGATGTCGTCGATGCGGTTGAGGAACTCGGGCCGGAAGTGCTGCTTGAGCTCGTCCTGCACCTTGGACTTCATCCGCTCATAGCTGGACTTGATGTCGTCGCTGGCGGCGAAGCCGAGGTTGAAGCCCTTGCTGATGTCACGGGTACCGAGGTTGGTCGTCATGATGATGACGGTGTTCTTGAAGTCGATGACCCGACCCTGGGAGTCGGTCAGGCGACCGTCCTCCAGGATCTGGAGCAGCGAGTTGAAGATGTCCGGGTGGGCCTTCTCGACCTCGTCGAACAGCACGACCGAGAACGGCTTGCGGCGCACCTTCTCGGTGAGCTGGCCACCCTCCTCGTAGCCGACGTAGCCGGGGGGCGAACCGAACAGCCGCGACACCGTGTGCTTCTCGGAGTACTCCGACATGTCGAGCTGGATCAGGGAGTCCTCGTCGCCGAACAGGAACTCGGCCAGCGTCTTGGACAGCTCGGTCTTGCCGACACCCGAGGGCCCGGCGAAGATGAAAGACCCACCGACCCACGTTGCGACGGCCGCGACGCGGTGCCACGCGAAGGAGTGATCGAGCGGAGTCCCGGCCCACCACGCGGATACGGCCGCGATCAGATCTGGACGGAAGTGGTCCGCGGCGAAGTAACACCCCGCTCCGAACAGGG
>JANLYQ010000041.1:0-5032 GCA_031365725.1 Sporichthyaceae bacterium
TGCACCGTCGGGGTCGACCAGCAGGTGGCGCAGGTTGAGGTCCCCGTGCACGAGCACCTCCTTGTCGTCAGGGGGTCCCAGCGCTGCGCCGGCTGTCAGCAGCGCGTCGACGGCGCGGTCGTCGGGGCTGCCCTGGCGCCAGGTGCCTCGGGCGACCAGGTGCTCGAGACACTTCCGCGACATCGCCCCGCGCACGGCCGGCTGGGCGCGGCGCATCGGGTCGTGGGGGAGCAGGTCGGTGAGGCTGACGGGAGCGGCGGGGTCTCCATCGGCCAGGGCGGCGTCGAGCTGCCGGGGAAGCACCGGGTCGTGCAGGACGCGCAGGAAAGTTCCGACCTGCGCGCCGAGGGTGCTGCGGTCAGCAGTCAGCCCCGCCTCGGGCAGCTCAGTGCCGACGAGCAGCCGAGCGCCCCAGAACGGCCACGGGAACGTCTCGCTGGGTCCACCGATCAGCTCGGGGACGGGGATGGGGGTGGGCAGTCGCGGGGCGAGCACGGGCAGGATCGCGACCTCACGGTCGAAGAACGCCACCGCGATCTGCCGGCGGGGAAAGCGCACCGCCCACTGCTGGCGTACGAGATGGACGGTGTTGTCCCACCCGTCGGCCAGGTGCACGACCTCGTCCACCCGCAGGTTGGCAAAGCGGTCCGGGAGCTGGGTGGCGAGCAGGTCGCGGGCGTGCGCTTCGTCGACCACGTGCTCGGCGTCCCAGACGTTCACCGGCCCGCGGACCAGACCTTGCGAGTCACAGGGTGCGCATCATACCGCCGTCGACGGGCAGCATGATGCCGGATAGGTACGACGCCGCGGGCGAGAGCAGGAACGCCGCGACCCGGCCGAACTCGGCGGGCTCGCCGTAGCGGCCGAGCGGGATCGTGGCCTCGGACGCGGCTTTCGCCTTGCGGCCCTTGGCGCCGTCGCCGTCGAGCTGACGGACCCGGTCGGTGTCGATGCGGCCGGGCAGCAGACCGTTGACGCGGATGTTGCGGGGGCCGAGCTCGTCGGCCATCGACTTGGCGAGCATGGCGAGACCGGGCCGTAGGCCGTTGGAGGCGGCGAGGCCGGCGACCGGCTGCTTGGCCGAGGACGACAGCACCAGAGCGATCGACCCACCTCGCTCGGCCAGCGCCGAGGCCACCGCGCGACAGACCCGGACGGCTCCGAGGAAGACGGTGTCGAAGGCGACCTTCCAGGCCTCGTCGTCGAGGTCGAGCGCACCGCCGGGCGCGGGGCCGCCGACGCTGATCAGCGCCCCGTCGAGCTGGCCGAACCGGCCGACCGCGGCAGCCGCCAGGCGGGTGCCGAGGCCGGGGTCGCCGAGGTCGCCCGGCACGCCGAGCGCGTTGGCGCCCAGCTGCTCGACAACGGCGTGAAGACCGCCCTCGTCCCGGCTGCAGAGCAACACCTTGGCGCCATCAGCGACCAAGGCGGTCGCGGTGGCGAGGCCCAGCCCGCGGCTGGCTCCGGTGACGACGTACACGCGATCCTGCAGTCCGAGGTCCATGACCAGTCATCTTGCCCGGTCCAGAGGGGTCGATGGGGGACCATGGGCCGTGCCCCGCGACCTGAGCTTCTCCGCGCTGGGGGTCGTGCTGCTCACCGGCGTGACGCTGGTGATGTTCCGGATCGGTGGTCTGGGACGCAGCCGTGAGGTGCTGGTCGTCGTCGTGCGGGCGATCGTCCAGATGACCGTGGTCGGGCTCGTGATCGCCGCGGTGCTGCGTTCACCGGCGCTGGCACCGGTCTATCTCGCGGTGATGCTGACTGCTGCCTCGGTGACCTCGGCCCGGCGGATCGCGGTGCCCGGTCGTGGTCCACGGGCGGCCGCCGTCGCCATCGTCTCGGCGTCGGTGACCACGGTGCTGGTGCTGGTCGTGAGCCGCGCGGTGACGTTCGACGCTCGGCACGTGGTGCCGTTGGCGGCTCAGGTGATCGGCGGCGCGATGACGGCAACATCCCTTGCGGGGCAACGGTTTGTCGACCAGGTATCGAGCTCATGGGCGGAGGTCGAGGGGTGGCTGGCGCTTGGCGCGACTCCGCCGGTGGCGGTGCGCGAGCAGGGTCGGGTGGCGGCTGCCCGGGCGCTGGTGCCGGTGCTGGACCAGACGCGCAACGTGGGGCTGGTCGTGCTGCCCGGCGCCTACGTCGGTCTGCTGCTCGGCGGCGCGACGCCGCTCGACGCTGGACGCCTGCAGCTGCTGGTGCTGGTCGGGCTGATGGCGGCGCAGTCGGTGGCGGTGGTCGTGGTGACGCGGCTGCTGGGGCCGGCGCTGGGTGTCCGGCGGGTGGGGGCGGCGGCGGCCGCCTGATCCGTTGGCTACGTGTCCGCCGGCGGGTCCACGTGGGTCCGGGCGACGGCTTCGGCGTGGCGCTCGCGGAGTCGGTCGCGAACCTCGGCCGGGGTGTACGCCGCCCGCGCGCGGGTGCTGCGCGCGACGACGGCCCCGGTGGCAGCGACCCCGACCAGCCCTGCGAGTCCCAGGATCTTCCACCAGCGCATCTGCCTAGGCTAGCCAGCATGCCGAGCACCCGACCGGGCGACGGGCCGCGGCTCTCGCTGGCTGAGGCAGTCGACCTCACCCGCACCGGCGACCTGTGGCTGTTCCGTGGCACGGCGGCGGCCGACCGCGCGATCCAGCTGACGACCAACAGCCCCGTCAACCATGTGGGCATGGCCGTGGTGCTCGACGACCTGCCGCCGCTGATGTGGCACGCCGAGCTGGGTCGCTCGCTGCAGGATGTGTGGTCGGGCAACCACCAACGCGGCGTGCAGCTGCACGACCTGTCGGCCGCCGTCACCCAGTGGGGACAGCGCTATGGCCAGCGCGCCTGGCTGCGGCAGCTTGATCGCCCGGTTACTACCGAGATGGAGGACGGTCTGTTGACCACGGTGGCCCGGCTGGACGGCACACCGTTCCCGTCGACTGCGCGGCTGGCGGGGCGGTGGCTCGGTGGTCGGGTGCCGCGCCTCGGTGGCGGATCTCGCGAGGTCGCGCTGGAGACGGCGTACTGCGCGGAGGTCGTGGCCCTCACCTACGAGGCGATGGGTCTGCTGCCCTCGGGTCGCCGAGCCAGCTGGTACGACCCCGGCAGCTTCTGGAGCGGCGACGACCTGCTGCTGGCCGGAGGTGCGCAGCTCGGCGGCGAGATCGCGGTCGACGTGCCGGTCAAGGCGTGAGTGCTGTGGGCGCTGCGGGAGCGGTAGGCGGTCCGGCTGGTCGGCTCCAGCCGCTTACCCAGCCGCCGCGCCTGGTGCCCGGCGACCGGGTCGCCGTCGTGGCCACCAGCGGGCCGTTGCTGCCCGAGCGGCTGCACCGCGGCGTCGAGGTCCTGCAGTCGTGGGGGCTCGACGTCGTCATCGGCGAGCACGCACTGGCGACCGGTCGCCACCACGCCGGCAGCGACCAGCAGCGGGCCGCCGACCTGCAGCGGGCGTGGTGCGACCCGCTCGTGCGCGCGGTGATCATCGGGCGCGGTGGCTCCGGCGCGGCCCGCATCGTGGACCTGCTCGACTGGTGGGCGATGGCTGCGGCCGGGCCGAGGTGGCTGGTCGGCTTCAGCGACGTGACGGTGCTGCACCAGGCCGTGGCCAACCGGCTCGGGCTCATGACGATGTGGGGGCCGATGGTGGCGACCGCGATCTTTGCCGGCGACGAGCCCGACGAGGAGTCGCAGCGGTTGCTGCGCCGCGCATTGTTCGCGCCGGTCGGCCCTGGCCCGCTCGCCGACACTCTGGCGAGTGTCGTTGCTGGTACGGCGAGGGGAGTGCTGGTCGGTGGCACCTTGGCGCTGCTGGCCAACACGGTCGGCACGCCTGAGCATCGTCCCGCCGCCGGTGGCATCGCCCTGCTCGAGGATGTGGGGGAGTCGGCGTACCGGCTCGACTCGATGCTCACCCAGCTGCTGCGGGTCGGCTGGTTCGACGATGTCGCCGGCCTCGCTCTCGGCACCTGGACGGGATGTGGCGTGGGCGCGCTCGAGACGGTGGTGGAGCGGCTGGAGCCGTTGGGCGTGCCGCTGGTCACCGGGCTCCGGTTCGGCCACAGTGCTCCCCAGCTGTCGGTGCCGTTGGGTGCTGCTGCCGTCCTCGATGCCGATGCGGGCACGCTGCGCCTGACCTGATCACGGTGCGTGCGGTGCTGGCGTCCTCTCCGGAGCTGACTCCGATGGGCGGGCCCGCCGGTCCGAGAAGCCAACCTGGGCGTGGCTCCCGTCGCACAACGGCTTGGACTTCGAGGCCCCGCAGCGGCAGAGGGTCATCCGGTTGCGCGTCTCGAACATGACGCCGTCCGAGCGGGCGACCGCGATCCCGCCGGTGACCTCCAGCGGGCCGTCGTCGATGACGCTCACGGCCGGTGGCACATCCGGCTCGAGGTCCGGTCCGCCCGGGTCGATCCGGTAGGTCAGTGCCCCGGACGGGCATCGCTCGATCATGGCCATCATGTGTGACCGCTGCTGCGTGTCGTTCGTCGCTCCTACCATCTTCCAGACGTTGGTCGCCTTGTTGCCGCAGAAACCGGCGTGCGCACAGACGGTCCGGTCGTCGCGAACGACGACATGCTCACCCGGATAGGTGGTGGACCGCTGGTCGTAGGTGTCCGGGTCAGCAGTCTGGGTGCCGTCCCAGTCGCGCGTCTTGTGAGTTCCGTCGCAGAACGGCTTGTTGGCTGAGCCCCCGCATCGGCACAGCGCGTAGCTCTCGCCGCCCGGCAGATGCTCGGTGGTCTCCCAGGTGATGGCTTCGTCGCGCTCGGATCGGATGATGCGTCGCCGGCGCAGCGGCACCGAGCCACTGACGACGTACGGCCCTTGGGTGGTGACCTCGATGTGCTGGCCATCGACGGGCTCTGGTTGGACGGTCACGTGATTCCTCCGAGTTGACACGGACGCGGAAGCTGAGACATTGGCACACGAGGCTCACCGGGCGTCGCGCGCACTCCAGGACACCCTCCTGTGATGTATCTGGCTGCGCAAGCGCTTGTCGTTGTCGCCGTGACAAAGCGGTTCGACAGGTGCCTCACCTAGCGCTGGT
>JANLYQ010000101.1:0-10213 GCA_031365725.1 Sporichthyaceae bacterium
GTCGCCGGGCTGACTGGACAGAACGAGAAGCTCGTCTCCACCCTCAAGGAGGCGCGCGATCAGATCCTCGCGCTCAAGGAAGAGGTCGACCGGCTGGCTCAGCCGCCGTCCACCTACGGCATCTTTGTTGGCGCCTACGAAGACGGCACTGTCGACCTTTTCACCGGCGGCCGCAAGCTCCGGGTGACGGTGGCACCGACGGTTGACATCGCCGAGTTGCGCAAGGGCCAGGAGCTTATGCTCAACGAGGCGCAGAACGTCGTGAAGGCGCTCGAGTTCGAAAAGCGCGGCGACGTCGTGATGCTCAAAGAGCTGCTCGCCGACGGGGAGCGGGCGCTGGTCATCGGTCACACCGACGAGGAGCGCGTGGTCTATCTCGCCGACTCGCTGATGGACCAGCCGCTGCGTGCGGGTGACTCGCTGCTGCTCGACTCACGATCGGGATACGTCTATGAGCGGATCCCCAAGAGCGAGGTCGAGGAGCTCGTCCTCGAAGAGGTTCCCGACATCGACTACTCGCAGATCGGCGGCCTGGCCGCGCAGATCGAGTCGATCCGCGACGCCGTCGAGCTGCCTTATCTGCACGCGGACCTGTTCAGGGAGCACCAGTTGCGGCCGCCCAAGGGCGTGCTGCTCTACGGACCGCCTGGATGCGGCAAGACGCTGATCGCGAAGGCAGTAGCGAACTCACTGGCCAAGAAGGTCGCTGAGGTCACGGGCAAGCCGGAGGGCAAGAGCTTCTTCCTCAACATCAAAGGTCCCGAGCTGCTCAACAAGTATGTCGGCGAGACCGAGCGGCACATCCGCCTCGTGTTCCAGCGGGCACGGGAGAAGGCGTCCGAGGGCACGCCAGTCATCGTGTTCTTCGACGAGATGGACTCGCTCTTCCGTACTCGTGGCTCAGGTGTCTCTTCTGACGTGGAGAACACGATCGTGCCGCAGCTGCTCAGTGAGCTTGACGGTGTCGAGGGACTCGAGAACGTGCTGGTCATCGGCGCGTCCAACCGCGAGGACATGATCGACCCAGCGATCCTGCGCCCCGGCCGACTCGATGTGAAGATCAAGGTCGAGCGGCCTGACGCGGAGGCGGCCAAGGACATCTTCTCCAAGTACATCCTCGCCGAGCTGCCGCTGCATGCTGAGGACCTGGCGGAGAACGGCGGGAACCGCGAGGCGACCGTCGCGGCGATGATCCAGCGCACCGTCGAGCGGATGTACACAGAGTCGGAGGAGAACAGGTTCCTCGAGGTCACCTATGCCAACGGCGACAAGGAGGTCCTCTACTTCAAGGACTTCAACTCCGGCGCCATGATCCAGAACATTGTCGACCGGGCGAAGAAGATGGCCATCAAGGACTTCCTCGACCTCGGCCAGAAGGGCATCCGGATCTCCCACCTGCTCGCCGCGTGCGTCGACGAGTTCAAGGAGAACGAGGACCTGCCCAACACCACCAACCCCGACGACTGGGCGCGCATCTCGGGCAAGAAGGGCGAGCGCATCGTCTACATCCGCACCCTGATCCAGGGCAAGCAGGGCACCGAGGCCGGAAGGTCCATCGACACCGTCGCCAACACCGGTCAGTACCTCTGACCTGCCCTTGCCCGCGCAGCGACGCGTAGGGTTGCGCGCGTGAGCGTGTGGCGGGTGATGGGCACCGAGACCGAGTACGGCATCAGCGTGCCCGGCAACCCGTCGGCCAATGCCATGCTGATCTCGTCCCAGATCGTCAACGCCTACGCACAACCTGCCGCACGCAACCGGCGGACCCGCTGGGACTACGAGGAAGAGAACCCGCTGCGCGACGCGCGCGGTTTCGACCTCGGTCGCGAGATCGCTGACGCCAGCCAGCTCACCGACGAGGACGTCGGCCTGGCCAACATCATATTGACCAACGGCGCGCGGTTCTACGTCGACCACGCCCACCCGGAGTACTCCGGGCCTGAGTGCACCAACCCGCGCGACGTCTTGATCTGGGACCGTGCCGGCGAGCGCATCATGGCCGAGGCGAGCCGTCGCGCGGCGCTGGTGCCCAACAGCCCGGCCATCACGCTGTACAAGAACAACACCGACAACAAGGGTGCGTCCTACGGCACCCACGAGAACTACCTGATGCCGCGCGCGACGCCGTTCGCCGACATCGTGACCCACCTGACGCCGTTCTTCGTCAGCCGCCAGGTCGTCGCCGGCGCCGGCCGGGTCGGCATCGGGCAGGACGGGCGGGGGACCGGCTTCCAGATCTCGCAGCGGGCCGACTTCTTCGAGGTCGAGGTCGGACTCGAGACCACGCTCAAGCGGCCGATCATCAACACCCGTGACGAGCCGCACGCCGTGGCGGACAAGTATCGCCGGCTGCACGTCATCATCGGCGACGCCAACCTGGCCGAGGTGTCGTCGTACCTCAAGGTCGGCACGACCGCGCTGGTCCTCGCGATGATCGAGGACAACTTCCTGTCCGCCGACCTGTCCGTCGACCGACCGGTCGCGACCCTGCACGCGGTGTCGCACGACCCGTCGCTGCGCCAGCTCGTGACGCTGCGCTCCGGGCGCACGCTGACGGCGGTACAGCTGCAGATGGAGTATGCCGAGCAGGCTCGCAAGTATGTCGAGGATCGCTTCGGCTCGGACACCGATGCCGTGACGCGCGATGTGCTCGACCGGTGGGAGTCGGTGCTGGACCGGCTCGAGTCCGACCCGATGTCATTGGCCCGCGAGCTGGACTGGGTCGCCAAGCTGCAGGTGCTCGAGGGCTACCGCAACCGCGACGGCCTCGAGTGGGACTCGTCCCGGCTGGAGGCGATCGACCTGCAGTGGGCCGACGTCCGGCCGGAGAAAGGGCTCTACCTGCGCCTCGAGGCGACCGGTCGCTTCGACCGCGTCGTCACCGATGTCGAGATCGACCGTGCCGTCTCGCTGCCGCCGGAGGACACCCGCGCCTACTTCCGCGGCCGATGCCTGGCGAAGTACCCCGACGAGATCGCGGCCGCGTCCTGGGACTCGGTCATCTTCGACCTTCCCGGGCACGGTTCGCTGCAACGGGTGCCGACGATGGAGCCCTTGCGGGGGACCAAGGAGCACGTCGGTGACCTGCTCGACCGGTGTGACCGTGCTGCCGACCTCGTGGCCGCACTGACCGGCAGCTGATCTGTCGGTGACCGATCCGGGGACTGCCGCGCAGCGCAACACGGTCAATGACCTGAGCGAGTGGGAGTTCCGGCGGCGGTTCGGCACCTGGGACCCGTTGACGCCCGAGGGTGCCCGGGACCTGTTCGGCGGCGCCCCGTTCACGTGGTGGATCGCCGGTGGCTGGTCACTCGAGCTCGACGGCGGCTCGCCTGCACCGTCGCGGCAGCACGAGGACCTGGACGTCGCCTTCGCAGTCAGTGATCTGCCGGCCGTGCGCGCCTGGTTGAGCACGTGGCACATCTGGGAGGCCGACCGCGGCATCCGACCGCTGCTGCCGGTGGACGAGCCGAGGAGCGCCTGCGAGCAGTGGTGGCTGCGACGGGATGCGTGGTCGCCCTGGGTCCTCGACCTGTTGCACACACCGACCGACGGTGCTGACTGGCTGTTCAAGAAAGACCACCGGGTACGTCGACCGCTGGCGGAGGTCCTGCGCCGGGATCACCACGGCATCCCGTACCAGGCGCCGGAGGTGACGTTGCTGTTCAAAGCATTCCTGGACCGGGAGAAGGACCGGCACGACCTTGCCGTCACCTGGCACAGGCTGGACCTCGACGCGCGTGACTGGCTGCGCCAGTCGGTCGCGCTCGCCCTGCCCGACAGCCCGTGGGGCGCACGACTGGATGGCCTCGCACACCTCCGGTGATGTGTCCGGGGTGCCGACTACTGTCGAGACAGATCACGTCGGCACGGCGGAGGGCAGGGCGATGGCCAGCAAGGACACGGGCGGTCAGAAGCGCACGAGCAGGACCTCGGAGGAGGTCGACGAGGTCGACACCTCGGTCGACACCAGCGCAGACGTCGCCGAGCGCAAGGA
The DNA here is from genome assembly GCA_031365725.1 of Sporichthyaceae bacterium. Taxonomy (GTDB): domain Bacteria; phylum Actinomycetota; class Actinomycetes; order JACCUZ01; family JACCUZ01; genus JANLYQ01. The sequence goes on from JANLYQ010000101.1 coordinate 3,998, forward strand.
CAAGATCGACCAGGATATCGACGCGATTCTGGACGATATCGATGCCGTCCTCGAGTCGAATTCGGAGGACTTTGTAAGGGGCTTCGTGCAAAAGGGGGGCCAGTGAGGCATATGTCCAATAGAGCGATTTCAAAGAACTGAAAAGTGAAGCGTTGCAGCGAAAGCTGGTGGCTGCGCCAGAAACTGGTCCTGAGGACACGTGGTGTCGTCGCTGTAAGACCGTGAAGTCGGCGACTGACTTCGGGGTCCACGCGACTACCGCTGACCGCAAGCAGACGTACTGCAAGGAGTGCTTTGCGCAGATCTATCGCGAGAAGCGGGAGCGGCAGGGTCATCTCGTGCGACCCGCCAACATCCCGCCGGGGTGGAAGTTCTGCCGCGGGTGCCAGCGCGTGCTCGAGCTCTCCGCTTGGTCTCCACGGAGGTCAACCGCCGACGGAGTCGCTTGGAGGTGTAGCGAGTGCATGTCCGCAGCAGACAAAGCCAAGCATCTCGCCAGGTCATACGGCCTCACCATCGCCCAGGTCGAGCAGATGCGGGCCGACCCGGGAGGGGTGTGCGCCGTGTGCACTTCTGGGCCTGCAGCCCACGTGGATCACGATCACAGCACCGGTTCGGTTCGCGGCCTGCTCTGCTTCCGCTGCAATGCCGCACTGGGCCAGCTCGGCGACGACCCCGCGGTCATCCGCCGGGCCGCCGCCTACATCGAGCGGATGTCACGCCTCGCCGAGGTACGCGAGTCAGCGCCGCTGACATCGACATCGAAAGGGCCGACGGCACGCCGGGCACAGTAGGGTCGGCGAGGTCCGAGCGGTCACCTGAGATGAGGCTTCGTTGGCAACCGACAACCTGGGCACCGGGCGACTGCCCGCTGCCTATCTCACGCCAGGCAGCTCGTCGTTTGCCGACTTCCTGTCCGACCACGCACCGGACCTCCTGCCGGGGCGTCGTCCGCTGCCCGGCACCGTGATGACGACCGAAGCTCCGCACGGCACCACGATCGTGGCGCTGACGTTCCCCGGCGGCATCGTCATGGCCGGCGACCGGCGCGCGACCATGGGCAACTACATCGCCCAGCGCGATATCGAGAAGGTCTTCCACGCCGACGACCACTCGTGTGTCGGCATCGCGGGTGCCGCCGGCATTGCCATCGAGATGGTGCGGCTCTTCCAGGTGGAGCTCGAGCACTACGAGAAGATCGAGGGCGCCACGCTGTCGCTCGAGGGCAAGGCCAACCGGCTGGCCCAGATGATCCGCGGCAACCTCGCGATGGCGATGCAGGGACTTGCCGTCGTACCCCTGTTCGCGGGTTACGACCTCGACGCGGACGACCCTGTCGCCGCCGGACGACTGTTCTCCTACGACGTCACCGGCGGCCGCTACGAAGAACACAAGTTTCACTCCGTCGGATCCGGCTCGGTCTTTGCCCGCGGCGCACTGAAGAAGCTGTGGCGCGACGGCCTCACTGCCGAGGAGTCCGTGCTCTGCGCCGTCCAATCGTTGTACGACGCCGCGGACGAGGACTCTGCCACCGGGGGACCCGATCTGACCCGGCGCATCTTCCCGGTTGTCTCGGTCGTCACCGTCGAGGGCTACCGACGATTGGCCGACGACGAGGTCGGCGCCGTTGTCGAGAACGTCGTCGCCGGGCGGATGGAGAACCCTGGCGGCCCGCAGGCGCCCCTGCGATGACCGTCGCCACACTCGCCGCCACGTCGGCACCCGCAGGCCAGATGCTCGACACCGAGGAGCCGTCGTGACAATGCCGTTCGGATATGTCTCGCCCGAGCAGCTGATGAAGGACCGGGCCGACTACGCGCGCAAGGGCATCGCCCGGGGCCGCAGCGTCATAGTCCTGACCTACGCCGACGGCATCCTGTTCGTCGCCGAGAACCTCTCTCGTGCGTTGCACAAGGTCTCCGAGATCTATGACCGCATCGGCTTCGCGGCGGTCGGCAAGTACAACGAGTTCGAGAACCTCCGCATGGCCGGCGTCCGCTACGCCGACCTGCGCGGCTATTCCTACGATCGCCAGGACGTCACCGGCCGCGGCCTCGCCAACGTCTTCGCCCAGACCTTGGGCACCATCTTCACCGTCGAGTCCAAGCCCTACGAGGTCGAGATCGTCATCGCCGAGGTGGGGGAGACCCCGGAAGACGACCAGATCTACCGCCTCACCTATGACGGGTCCGTGGCCGACGAGCAGGGCTACGTCGCGATGGGCGGGTCGGCCGATGCCATCAGCCAGGCCCTGGCCGAGCGACATCGCGATGGCCTCCCGCTGGCCGATGCGCTCCAACTCGCAGTCAGCCTGCTCGGCACCGACCCGGCCTCGGGCGAGAAGCGCGCCCTGACCAGCCAGCAGCTCGAGGTCGCTGTGCTGGACCGTGGCCGACCGCGCCGCAAGTTCCGCCGCATCACAGGGAGTTCGCTGGAGACCCTTCTCGGCGGTACGTCGCCCGACGGTCCGACGACCGCCGATGCCACTGAACCGTCGCCACCGGTGGCTCTTGCCGGTGGGTCGCACGAGCCGCCCGGACCCGAGCACCCCGGCCACCCTTGACTCGCCTCGGACAAGGATCAGACCTTGTCTCACTTGGCGCGTTGATCGAGGCTCGAGACACCCGAGAGGCGTGGACGACGACGCGTCGACCTGCCGGCGCTGCCTCGGCGCGTGCGCGCGACTGATCCGCACTCCGTTACGTAGTCTCGACGTCTCGACGTCCGTCGTCGGGCCGCCGGAACACGTCCACGGGGGACGGCACATCAAGCGAGGGGTCGCACGCATGTCCACCACGTGGCAGAAGGCAGTCATGCTCCTTGCGGTTCTCGGGACGACGGCGTCGGGCGCCGTGTTGGCCGCACCCGCTGGCGCCGCGTCGGACCAGGGCCGCGTACCTCCGACGATGCGCACGGTTCGCTACGCCGGTGTCTCGTTCGCGGTCCCGCGCACCTGGCCGGTGCTGCGCCTCGCCGGTCGCGCGGGCTGTGTCCGGTTCGACCGCCACGCGGTCTATCTGGGCGACCCGGCCCGCAGCACCTGCAGCCCGCACCTGGTCGGCCGCACCAGCGCTGTCCACGTGACCGCCGGCGGCGTTGTCGGTCTGACGGCTAAGGACCGTGTCGTTGTGCCCGCGGGCAGATCGAGGCGGCTGGCCGTCGTGGTGTCCGCGGGAGCCTCCTCGACCGTGGTGCGTCGCATCGCCACCTCGGTCCGTTTCCAGGGTGCCCGACCCGTCGTCCGCAATCCCCAGTCGTTCCTGCGCCGGGTGACGACCGCCATCCCCACGGCCGGTGCCGTGCACCGCGGTCGGGCGCGTGCCTTGACCAGCGACGGCAGCACCGCCGAGAGCCGAACCAGCCGTCGCGCGGCCGTCGGCCCGCGCGACACCACCTACGCCGGCTTGGGATTCGACGCCTGCGCCGCCCAGCCCCTCACCACGATGGCCACCTGGTTCGCGGCATCGCCGTACAAGTCGGCCAACATCTACATCGGCGGGGCGAGCCGCTCGTGCGCCCAGCCCAACCTCACCGCCGACTGGGTCGCCCAGACCGTCGCGCAGGGCTGGACACTGATCCCGACGTACGTCGGGCTGCAGGCCCCTTGCACGAACTTCCCCAACCGCATCGACCCGGCGCAGCCGGTCGCCCAGGCCACTGCTTCCGCCGACGACGCGATTGCCCAGTTGGACGCGCTCGGGCTGCGGATCGGCAACCCGGTCTATCTCGACATGGAGGCCTTCTCGACCTCGAACGCGGCTTGCCTGGCCACCACGCAGGCCTTCGTCGACCAGTGGACTGCCCGGTTGCACGAGCGTGGCTATGTCTCAGGGGTCTATTCCAGCGTCAGCTCGCTAGCACCGCTGCTGGTCTCCCGTCAGGGCGACGCCAGCTTTCACCAGCCGGACGACATCTGGTTCGCCCGGTGGCCGGCGAGCAGCGCTACCCAGCCCGGTGATCCGACGTTGACCGACCCGCTGATCCCGGACACCTACTGGGGCAACCACCAACGCATCCACCAGTACCGCGGAGGCCACCCTGAGACCTGGGGTGGCGTCACCGTCACGATCGACAACGACTCGCTGGACGCGGCTGTCGCACCGTCGCAGCTGGCGGCCGACGGCGCCTTCGTGCAGATCAGCGGCGTGCCGGCAGTGTTCCGCATCGCCGGCGGCGCGCCGCTTGCCGTCACCGACTGGGCCGTTGTCGGGGGCCAGCAACCGGTCGCGACGCTGTCACAGAGCCAGTTCGACTCACTGCCCGACCGCCCCGCTGAGGGGACGTTCCTGCAGAGCGGCAACACGGGCCGCGTCTGGCGCGTCGTCAAGGGCGTCGCGACCTATGTGCCCGACTGGGCCCCGTACGGCGGACCCCAACCGAGCATCGTGGTCGACCAAGCAGCCTTGGACAATGCGGGCACCGGCGGCTTCTGGAACCTGCTTTCCAGCGGCACACCGGTGGCGCCGCGCACGACCGGACCGGTGACCCCCGGCACCATCGCGTCAAAGGCGAGCTTCACCTGGTTCGGTGGCTACACGTCCAGTGCCATCCGGTCCTATGACGTCCGCTGGCGCAAGTCCCGTTGGGACGGCACCTTCGGCCCCTGGACCTATCCCGTCTCCTGGCGCGCCACCCCGGTGAGCGACGTACCCCTGGGGCTGCGCGCCGGTGAGACATCGTGTGTCTCGGTGCGGGCGACCAATCGCGCCGGGCAGACATCCGGGTGGAGTAGCGATGGCTGTACGGCGCGCGCCTTGGACGACCGCAGCCTTGCGGCATCAGGCGGATGGACGCGACGTCGCGGGCCAGCCTTCTTCGGTGGATCGACGTTGAGCACCACCACGAAGGGAGTCTCTGTCACTCGCGCTGGTGCCCGCGTGCGGCGGGTGGGCGTGGTGGCCACCCTGTGCAAGACGTGCGGCTCGCTGGAGGTCCTGGTCGACGGCAAGCGCATCGGTCGGCTGCGCCTGGTCGCGGCCGTCCGGCATCGACACCAGGTCCTGATGCTGCCGGCGTTCGCACTCGGCCACCACACGATCACGGTGCGGACCACCACCCGCAGCCGTCTGGTGCAGGTCGACGGCGTGGTCCTCAGCCGACACTAGCCGCGGGCGGCCGAGGACCAGCCCGGATCAGGAGTCCGGGTCGAGGTGCACGGCCGCCTCTTCGGCCGACAGTTCGCTGCTGTCGGTGCCGAGGGCGGTGCCGATCTCGTCCTTCTCCTCGTCTTCGTGGGCGCCCTCGTCAGGGGCGACCAGACGGCTGCCCTCGTCGTAGCCGGTGGCACCCTCCCCGTCGTCACCCTCGAAGGGCGTGCCACCCGAGCTGCCCCGGTAGGCATCGCCCAGGACGTCGTCGTCGGTCTCCTCACTCTGGTCGGCGATGATGTCGTCGAGCGGGTCGTGCGCCCCGAGCTCCGGCTCCTCCTCGGCCAGCCGCATGTCCAGCGACTCACCCTGCTCGGCCTCGGCGTGGGTGGTACCGAACTTCTCCACCCCCAGCGGGTGGTCCTCGGCGCCGCTGCCGCGGTCGTCGCGGGGGGCCTCGGTGTCGTCGTCGCGCAGCGTCTGCGGCGTCTCGACAAGGTGGTCGGGGTCGGGGGTCGGCTGCGCCGTGTAGTCGCTCATGGTGCTCATCCGATGTCCGGAAGCCGGCATTGGCAAACGCGCCGCGCGGCGTACGCGGTTCGCCGCCCGTGCGGGGGCGACGTCACGCGGTCGTGTCCCGTCCACGGCGCCGACGTCATCCGAGCTTCCCGAGCCCTCAGGCGGCGTCGAGCAGGCGTCGGAGGCCCAGCTCGATGGGGCTGGTGCGAGTGGACCTGTCGGGCGCGCGCAGGGTCTCGGGCAGATGTCTCGTCCTGGTCGTCAGGAACACTTCGTGCATCCGGCCGGTGTGGAATGCGTGCCGAGCAGACAGTGCCTTCGGCGGGTTGGGTGCCTCCGGTGCCTGTGGTGCGTCGGGTTGATCGTCCGCGCGGGGTGGTCGGGTGCCGGGGAGTGGGGGTGGGTGGCTGGTGTAGGTGTGTCCGGTGGGGGTGGTGAGGTCGACGCGGTGGCCGGCACCGTCGGCGCTGTCGGCGCCGTCCGCGCCGGTGGTGGCTTTCCAGCCGGGGGCTTGTTTGGCGTAGTTGCAGGCGGCGCAGAGTCCTTGGCCGTTGGCGGCGCTGGTGGCACCGCCTTGGGCGTGGGGGGTGATGTGGTCGGTGTGTCTGAT
>JANLYQ010000090.1:0-8814 GCA_031365725.1 Sporichthyaceae bacterium
TAGAGCTCGGCCACCGCGTCGGAGGGCGTGGAGAACACTTTGCCCCAGTGCGGTCGCGCACCCAACGGGGTGAGTCGCGCCTCGACCTCGCCCACCACTGGTGCCACAGCCACAGTGTCGTGCACCCAGGTGAAGTGCACCGCAAGGCAGTCGCGGCCCTGCGCCGGCGAGAGCCACAGGTCGTCAGCGGCCACGGTGCGCAGCTCGCTCACCTGCAGGACGGGGGCGATGCGGGGAGCCATCGCGGCGACCTCGCGCAGCGCGTCGACGGCATGCTCGCGCGGCACGAGGTACTCGGTCTGCAGCTCGTCACCGGCACTGGGCGTGTGGTCGAGCCGAAAGTGCGGCAGCCGCTCGTGCCACGGCCCGGGCACGCCGAGCTGGGTCGTGCAGGCCTCAGCCGCGACGCCAGGCAACGGATGCACCGGGCCGGCCGCCGGAGTCGTGCCGAGCCAGCCCGACTCGACCGCGCGGAACCCCGCGTCGAGCCGCCGCTTGACCCAGACCTGCCCGCGGACGTCACCGTCCCGGGGCGCCCAGGTGGTGAACACACTCACGCTGGTCCCGGCCGCGAACACCTCGTCGAGATGGGTGAGCAATGTCGCGAGTGCGAGACCTTCGTGCACCCTTTGCTCCACGTCGTAGGTGGGCTGGACGCGCAACGTGAGAGCAGTGACGACACCCAGGCAGCCGAGGGAGACGACCGCGCCGGGGAAGCGCGCGTCTGTCTCGTCGAGGTGCAACAGCGAACCGTCGGCGGTGACGACGTCGAGCCCGGTCACCGCCGTGGCAAGACAACCGAGGGTGTCGCCCGAGCCGTGTGTGCCAGTGGACACCGCGCCGCCGATCGAGATGTGCGGCAACGAGCCGAGGTTGTGCAGCGCCAGACCTTGCGCGTGCAAAGAACTGGCGACCGCGCCGTAGCGCAGCCCGGCGGCCACAGTCACCCACTGGCGATCGGCGGCGACCTCGATGCGCGGCGGCAGGTCGGCCACCGAGATCAGGTCACCGGGTGTGCAGGCCACCGGGGAGAACGAGTGCGCGCTGCCCAGGGTCCGCAGGCGGGTGCTCCCGGCGACGATCACCTGCACGGCCTCGACACCGGTCGGACGGTGGAAGGCCGCCGGCTCGAAGGTGATGTTGCCGGCCCAGTTGGTGAGGGTCATCGCTCCCACGTCTCGTCAGTGCTCAGTCGCTGAGCGGTGAGCTCGGTCAACGGCATCGACTCGCCGTCCCGGCCGCCGACCCCCACGATCAGCGGGGGATCGCTCGGCACCAACGTGACCCCCCGAAGTCTTGCGGTGAGGCTGGTCGGCGTCGACATCACGTAGAAGTTGCCGGCTTCGTCGACGGCGAGGTTGCCGCTGCGCCGGAGATACCAGCCGCGCAGGCCGGTGCGATAGAGGCTGCGGCCGTTGTGCGCGCGGGCCTTGAGCTCCACGGTCGGCAACCCCTGCTGGCGGGCGGCCGCGACGAAGCCTTCCAGCACGACCTGCGCCTGCTCGGTCTCGGCTTCCTTGGCCCGCGCCATGTGAGCGGCATGCTCGCTCGCCGCGTCGCGCCGACGGTCGGACCAGTCGTCTGAGTCGCTTGCGCCGGTACCGCTGGAGTCCGGACTCGTCATGCGCGCAGTCTGAGGCCGCGCGGCGTGGCGTGGAAACCCGCCTCCTCCAACGCCCGGCCCAGCGCCGAGTCGAGCACGCCTTCGCCATCGGCCCGTTCCACGGTCAGTCGCCCGAGGTGCCCTTCGCGGATCGACAGCGCCAGCGCGTCGACGGCCGGCTGGAGCAGGCCGGGCTCCTCGGCCCAGGTCAGCAGCGTGCGCCCACCGCGCTCGACGTACAGCATGAGTCGCCCGTCGACCAGCACGACGAGCGCGCCGGCTTTGCGCCCGGGGCGGTGGCCGGACTTCTGCTCCGGCCACGGGACTGCGGCGCCGAAGGGGTTGGCCGGGTCGGTGGCGGCGAGGACGAGGGCGCGTTGCGGCGCGGTCTCGCGGCCCATCGGCGTGGGGCCGAGGTCCTCGTGGCTGCGCTCGAGCGCGGCAGCGACCGCTCGCAGGCGGTCGACGGCACCGGGGAGGGCGAACTGCGCGGCACCCAGACCCTCGACGAAGTAGCCGCGACGGGCCCGGCCGGTCTCCTCGAAGGTGGCGAGCACCCGGTAGACCGCCGCAAAGCCGCCCGGCACTCGCTCGGCCGCGACCGAGCCGCGGGTGACGACGCCGTGCCGGTCCAGCAGCACCTCGGCCAGCGACGCGGCCCGCCGGGTCGGGTCCTGCTCGACCTCGGGCAGCAGGGACCAGCGGCCGGCGGCCAGTGGCGGCCCGGTGCGCAGCGGCATCGTCGGGCGAGCGCGGCCGTAGCGGGCACGCGGCGCCGCCCGGGCGGCCCGGCCCGGTCGGTGCGCACCACGGGTCGGGCTGCGGCCGGGGCGTCCCGAGCCGACGAGGGTACGCAGCGGAGCGAGAGTGTCGTTGCTGACATGGCCCGACCACACGAGGTCCCACAGCGCAGCCACCAAGGCGTCGTCGTCGGTGGACTCACACACGTCCGCGAGCCGGCGGAAGAAGAACGCCCCGCCAGCCTCGAGCGCCGCGAGCACCTCCTCGTGCAGTGGGGTCGCGACCGCCACGTGGTCAGGTGCGGGCATCGTCAGGTGCGCCGAGTCGGCCAGGTGCAGCGACACCCAGCCGTCGCCGGCGCCGAGCGACCCGTGCCCGCGCCAGAGCACCTCGCCGGCGGCGCACAGCTCGTCGAGCAGCGCGGGGGCGTAGTCGTGGACCCGCACCGGCAGCACGAGCGTCTCCAGCGACGACGCCGGCACCTGGGCGCCCTGCAGCTGCTCGACGACCCGGAGGACGCCCTCGACCCCGCGCAGGCGCTGACCGGCCGCCTGCACCTGCTGCCACTGCGGCAGGAAGGACGACAGCGCCTCGGCGGGGACCGGCTCGACCTCCTTGCGCAAGGTGGCCAGCGATCGGCGCCGCAGCGTGCGCAGCACCTCCGCGTCGCACCACTCGGTGCCGCTGCCGCCGGGCAGGAATTCTCCCGACACCACCCGTCCTGTGCCCTTCAGCCGAGCCAGAGCACCTTCGACGACTGCCGGCCCGAGGCCGAGGCGCAGAGCGACATCGGAGACGGTGAACGGCACGTGGGTGCGGGCGTAGCGAGCGACGAGGTCACCGATCGGGTCCCGCAGCGGTTCGAGGAACGCATCCGGGATGCCGACTGGCAGCGGTGCCCCGAGGGCGTCGCGCAGCCGCCCGGCGTCCTCGATGGCGGCCCACCGCTCCTCGCCGGCGACCCGCACCCGCACCGCCCGCCGGGCATCCTCGAGCGCGCCGAGCCACGCCGGTTCGGCGCCGCGCTCGACCGCCTCGGCCGTGCTGACCGGCCCCAGCACCCGCAGCAGGTCGGCCACCCCCTCGCCGTCGCGCGCCCGGCGGTCCTCGGACAGTCGCTGCAGGTCGCGGGCGAGGGTGGCGACGGCGTCGGGATCGAGCAGCTCGCGCAGACCGCCGTAGCCCTGCTGACCGAGCAGCTCGGCCAGCAGTGTCGCGTCCAGGGACAACGCCTGTGCGCGTCGCTCGGCCAGCGGCGAGTCACCCTCGTAGAGGAACTGAGCGACGTAGCCGAACATCAGCGACCGGGCGAACGGCGACGGCTGCTGGGTCTCCACCTCGATCATGCGCACCGTGCGCTCCTCGACGTCGCGCATCAGCCCGACGAGACCCGGCACGTCGAACACGTCCTGCAGGCACTCGCGCATCGTCTCGAGCACGACGGGGAACGAACCGTAGTCACTGGCGACCGACAGCAGCTGGGCCGACCGCTGTCGTTGCTGCCAGAGCGGTGTACGACGGCCAGGGTTGCGCCGTGGCAGCAACAGGGCACGGGCCGCGCACTCACGAAAACGTGAGGCGAACAAGGCAGATCCGCCCACCTCGGCCGTCACCAGCGGCTCGACCTCGTCCGGGGCGACGACGGCCGTCTCAGTGCCGGCCCGCGCCGCCGCGCCACCCTCGTCCTCGTCCCACTCGACATCGGGCAGGCGCAGCACGATGCCGTCATCAGCATGCATCGCTTGGACGTCGACACCGTGGCGTTCACGGAGCCGGGCCGACACGATCAGCGCCCACGGGGCGTGCACCTGCGAGCCGAACGGTGAGTGGATCGCGACCCGCCAGTCACCCAGCTCGTCCCGGAACCGCTCGACCACGATGGTGCGGTCGTCGGGCAGGTGGCCGGTGGCGGCGCGCTGTTCCTCGAGGTAGGCCAACAGGTTGTCGGCAGCCCACTCGTCGAGTCCGGCGGCCATCACCCGGATGCGCGCCTTGGCCGGGGACAGCGCCCCGAGCTCGCGGACGAAAGCGCCGAGCGCCCGACCGAGCTCGACCGGCCGGCCGAGGGTGTCGCCCTTCCAGAACGGCAGCCGTCCGGGCTGGCCCGGCGCGGGCGTGACGAGGACCCGGTCGTGGGTGATGTCCTCGATCCGCCACGAGGTCGAGCCGAGGGTGAACACGTCGCCGACCCGCGACTCGTAGACCATCTCCTCGTCCAGCTCACCGACCCGGGACTGCTTCTCTCCGACGAGGAACACCCCGAACAGGCCGCGGTCGGGGATGGTGCCGCCACTGGTGACCGCCAGACGTTGCGCGCCCGGCCGGCCGGTCAACGTCCCGCCCACGCGGTCCCACACCAGTCGCGGCCGCAGTTCGGCGAACTCGTCGGAGGGGTAGCGACCGGCGAGCATGTCGAGCACGGACTCGAAGGCTGAGCGGGGCAGGGTGCTGTAGGGCGCGGCCCGGCGCACCACGTCGTACAGCACCTCGACCTCCCACTCGTCGAGACTGACCATCGCGACCACCTGCTGGGCGAGCACGTCAAGGGGGTTGCGGGGATAGCGGGTCGACTCGATCTGCCCGGCCCGCATGCGTTCGGCGACGACGGCCGTCTGCACGAGGTCGCCGCGGTACTTGGGGAAGATGACGCCCTTGGAGACCGCGCCGACCTGGTGCCCGGCGCGTCCGACCCGCTGAAGACCGCTGGCCACCGACGGCGGCGACTCGACCTGGATGACGAGGTCGACTGCACCCATGTCGATGCCAAGCTCGAGGGACGATGTCGCGACGACCGCCGGGAGCCGACCGGCCTTCAGCGCCTCCTCGATCTGGCCGCGCTGCTCCTTGGACACCGAGCCGTGATGGGCGCGGGCCAGCTCGGGTACCTGCTGGTCAGAGCCCCGGGTGGCCCCGGACTGCGCCATGACCTGGGCCGGCTGCAGGCCACCGGCGTCGGGCAGCTCCGCACCGGTGACGCGTTCCTCGTGGATCTCGTTGAGGCGCGCGCAGAGACGTTCGGCCAGTCGCCGTGAGTTGGCGAAGACGATGGTCGACCGGTGGGCCTCGATGAGGTCCACGATGCGTTCCTCGACGTGCGGCCAGATCGACGTACGTCGTTCGTCGCCGGCGGCCGACCCGCTCACCTCACCGGTGGACTGGCCGAGCTCGGCGAGGTCCTCGACGGGGACGACCACCTGCAGCTCGACGGTCTTGCTCGACGGCGGCTGCACGATCTCGACGTCGTGGGCGCCGCCGAGGAACTGCGCGACCTCCTCGACCGGGCGTACGGTCGCCGACAGGCCGATCCGCTGGGCCGGGCGCTCGAGCAGGTGGTCGAGGCGTTCGAGGGAGAGCGCGAGATGGGCACCGCGCTTGGTGCCGGCGACGGCATGCACCTCGTCCACGATGACGGTCTCGATGCCCAGCAACGACTCGCGCGCGGCCGAGGTCAGCAGCAGGAAGAGCGACTCGGGGGTGGTGATGAGGATGTCGGGGGGAGTGCGGGCGAAGCGGCGCCGCTCGTCGGCCGGGGTGTCGCCGGAGCGGACGCCGACGGTGAGGTCCGGCTCGGGCAGACCGAGTCGGGTGGCGGCGTGCCGGATGCCGGCAAGGGGTGCCCTCAGGTTGCGTTCGACGTCGACCGCCAGCGCCTTCATCGGGCTGATGTAGAGCACCCGGCACCGGCGGCGGGCCTCGGCAGGCGGCGGCTCGCTCGCCAGCCGGTCGATCGACCAGAGGAACGCGGCGAGCGTCTTGCCCGAGCCGGTCGGTGCCACCACCAGGGCATGGTGGCCCGCCCCGATCGCATCCCAGGCACCTTCCTGGGCTGCCGTCGGTGCGCTGAAGGAGGCGTCGAACCACGCCTGCGTCGCCCGGGTGAAGCGGGTCATGCTCTGCTCACCCGGCCATCCTCGCCGACGGCACCGACACCCGGGGGCCAGGGTCGCCCGTCAGGTCTCCGGCCTCAGGCTCCGCCGGAGAGTCCGTATCGCCAGGCGATCTCCGTGTTGGCGTCCGGCGTGGTGTCTGCCCCCGGAGTGCTCGCCGGCTGCTCCTCCACCATGTCCTCGACGGCTACCCGCGGCGGGAGGACCTCGAACCGGCCGGGAGACGGTGCCTTGTCGGGGACTGGCGCCGGGTCGGTGTTCGTCATGTGTCCAGTGTGCTCCGAAACCCGGTCGTCCGCTGTCGGTCCCGGCGTCTAGTGTCGGTCGACGTGTCCACCGACAGCCTGACGACCCGCCCTGCGGCCCGCACGACGGAGCCCATGATCGAGGCCAAGGGCTTGGTGAAGCGGTTCGGGGACTTCACCGCTGTCGATGGCATCGACGTGGCCGTGGCCCGCGGCGAGGCCTTCGGCTTCCTCGGGCCCAACGGCGCCGGCAAGTCCTCGACGATGCGCATGATCGGCTGCGTCTCCCCGATCTCCGGCGGCACGCTGCGGGTGCTGGGGCACGACCCCGCGGTCGACGGGCCACGCATCCGGGCCCGCCTCGGCGTCGTGCCGCAGGACGACACCCTGGACACCGAGCTGACCGTCAAGGAGAACCTCATCGTCTACGGGCGCTACTTCGGCCTGAGCCGTGCGGTGCTGCGCGAACGGGCCGACCGGCTGCTGGACTTCGTGCAGCTGACCGAACGAGCGGGCAGCAAGGTCGAGCCGCTGTCCGGGGGCATGAAGCGACGGCTGACCATCGCCCGGTCGCTGATCAACGAGCCCGACCTTCTGTTGCTGGACGAGCCGACCACCGGCCTCGACCCGCAGGCTCGGCACGTGCTCTGGGACCGGCTGTTCCGGCTCAAGCAGCAGGGCGTGACCCTGGTGCTGACCACGCACTACATGGACGAGGCCGAGCAGCTGTGCGACCGGCTGGTCGTCATGGACGGCGGACGGATCGCCGCCGAGGGGTCGCCGGCCGCCTTGATCCGCGACTGGTCGACGCGCGAGGTGGTCGAGCTGCGCTTCGCACCCGACGGCAACGCGACCGCGGGCACGCAGGTCGAGGCTCTGGTGGCCGAGGCCGGACATCCGTTGCACGCCCTCGTCAGCCGGGTGGAGGTCCTGCCCGACCGGGTCCTGCTGTACGCCGACAACGGTGACGAGACAGCCGCCCAGATCCACCGCGACGGGATCGCCCCGCTGTCGGTCCTGGTGCGACGCAGCACGCTGGAGGACGTCTTCCTCCGCCTCACCGGCCGCACGCTGGTCGACTGATGAGCGCGACCGCTCCGGCCGATGTCGAGTCGTCCACCTCGAGTGCCCTCGGCCCGCTTCCGCCGATGCCGTCGTCGTACGTCCTGATCGGTCGTGCCTTTCGCTACTGGCTCGCGCAGTACCGCCGTACCTATCGCGGGACGGCGATCTCCACGGTGCTCGAGCCGCTCGGCTTCCTCGCCGCGCTGGGACTCGGGCTCGGGGTGCTGGTCGACAAGACGTCGAGCACCAATGCTCTCGATGGCGTGCCGTACCTGAAGTTCATCGCGCCGGGCCTGCTCGCCGCCAACGCGATGCAGATGATGTCCTTCGAAGCGACCTACCCCGTGCTCGGCGCCGTCAAGTGGCAGAAGCAGTACCACGCGCAGCTCGCCTCACCGTTGCGGTCGGGGGACCTGCTCGCGGGCCACCTGCTCTTCGTGGCGATGCGGCTCGCGCTGTCGGCCACCGTGTTCCTGCTCATCATGGCGATGTTCGGCGTCATCACCTCGCCGCTCGCGCTGCTCTGCGTGCCGGTCGGCGTGCTCACCGGTTTCGCCTTTGCCCCGGCCACCTTCGCCTTCGCCGCGACGCGGGAGAACGACAGCGGCTTCGCCATGCTGTTCCGCTTCGGCATCACGCCGATGTTCCTGTTCTCCGGCACGTTCTTCCCCATTTCGCAGCTGCCGCACGTGCTGCAGTGGGTGGCGTGGCTGGTGCCGCTCTGGCACGGCGTGGACCTCTCCCGCGACCTCGCGCTCGGTGGGTCGTCGTGGGGCAGTGCCGCGGTGCACGTCGGCTACCTGCTGCTCTGGACCGTCGTCGGCCTCGTGATCGCCCGACGCACCTTCGAGCGGGTGCTGGTCCGATGAGTGGCACGACGCTGCTCACCCGGGTCGCCCCGCCGGGGCTCGGCCTCGGGCTCGGTCGTCGGCTCTTCGGCACCGGCGGCGCGCGTTATCTCGTCGAGCGCAACGTGCGCGTCTACCGCGCCGGCTGGACCTTGTTGGTGTCGGGCATCTTCGAGCCGATCTTCTACCTGTTCTCCCTCGGTGTCGGGGTGTCCAAGCTGGTCGGACAGGTGGCTCTGCCCGACGGTCGGCTGGTGACCTACACCGCGTTCGTGGCGCCCGCGATGCTCGCCTCCTCGGCGATGAACGGCGCGCTCTACGACGCCACCTTCAACCTGTTCTTCAAGCTGAAGTACAACAAGCTGTACGACGCTGTGCTGGCCACCCCCGTCACCCCGGTCGACGTGGCGGTGGGCGAGATCGGC
>JANLYQ010000118.1:0-45487 GCA_031365725.1 Sporichthyaceae bacterium
CGGCTCTTCGACCCCGCCCTCGGTGGTGGGGCGCTGCTCGACCTCGGGGTCTATCCGGTGTCGTTCGCCTCCATGGTCCTCGGCACCCCGACGTCGGTGACTGCGATCAGCGAGCCGGCCTTCACCGGTGTCGACGCGACCACCTCGATCCTGCTGACCCATACCGGTGGCGCCCACGCGGTGCTCACCTGCACGTCGACTGCCGTCGCCCCGACCCGAGGTGCGATTGTCGGCACCGAGGGCCTGATCGAGATCCCCGGCGCGTTCTACGCCGCCCCGTCGTTCCGTCTGACCCGGCGCGACGGAGCCGACGAGGTGTCGGAGGAACCGATGGTCGGCAAGGGCCTCCGCTATGAGATCGCCGAGGTCGGCCGCTGCCTGCGCGAAGGCCGCCTCGAGTCGCCGTCCATGCCGCTGGACGAGACGGTGGCGATCATGGCCACGATGGACGAGGTACGCCGCCAGATCGGGCTCACCTACCCGCTGGGGTGACGCGTGGCCAGCCCGTCGACGCCGCCCCGCAGTTGACCACGTGAGGTAGGTAAACAGTCGCGACAACAGGCATGCGGGCCCGTTGAGGTGACTGTTCGCCTCGTGTCGTGGCCGGGTGGCCGGGTGGCCGGGTGGCCGCGACGGCCACCCCCGGTTCACCCCACCACCCTGGATCGACCCAGCACACGTTTCCCGACCCGCCTGGCGACCTCCCGACCTCAGCGAGCTCAGACGCCCGGACCCGCCACCTCGGCAGTGAACCGAGCGTCCGTGGCCAGCCACCCGTCAACCGGCGAGGCTGCCCGCCAGATAGCCCCGGGCAACGGTGGCAACGAACTGGTGCACGGCATCCTCGTTGCTGGCCAACGGTCCGGGACGGAAATGCGGCGAGGCGAGCCCGCGCTGCACCGACTCGCAGGCCCCCCAGTCCTGCCGGTTCGTGGTGTCCCAGAACTCCACGGCGTACGCCGGGTCAACGTCTGGTGTGGCGACGTACCACGAGCACTCGACCTTCGTGCGGCCCGGCGAGAGCGGCGTCATGCGATGCGTCATCACATAGTCCGGATGCATCGACATCAGCAGGTTGGGCAGCAGCCCGAGATAGAGCACCTGCCGCGGGTCGACGCCGGCCAGCATGACGCCGTTGCTGCGACCAGTGAGCGACATGGTCTCGGCGCCGTCGCGGAGGTCCATCGACCCACCGACCCACGCCCCCGGCAGGTCGTAGTTGTCGCCGCTGTTCGGCGGACTGACCTCGCACAGCTCGGGGTGGATCAGGGGGCAGTGGTAGCACTCGTGGTAGTTCTCGGTGATCACCTTCCAGTTGGCCGCCACCACGTAGTCGTGGGTGGCACCGAGCACCAACCGCTCCGGCGCGTACGGCGCCACCAGCTCGCCCAGGGCACCCGCGTGCTCGGCAAAGGGAACCGCATCGGCCGTCGCGTTGACGAACACCCAGCCGTGCCACACCTCGAGCGGCAACCGCACCAGTCCGTGCTCGGCGGCCTCGAAGGTCGCGACCTCACGGAAGCCGGGCGCAGCGATCAGCGAACCGGACAGGTCATAGCTCCATGCGTGATACGGGCACACAACGGCGCGCCGCGTCGACACGCCGCCGTCGGGCAGCAGCTCGTGACCGCGGTGCCGGCAGGTGTTCGCGTACGCCGCCGGACCTGCAGCGGCCGACCCGGCGGTCAGCAGCACGGAGATGTCACCGACCATCACGGCCCGCTGGGTGACGCCTTCACTGAGCACCGACTCGATCCGGCCGAGGCAGGTCCATGAGCCGGCGAAGAAGTGCCGCTGCTCCCAGGCGAACACCTCGGGTGAGGTGTAGGCGGCCGCCGGCAGCATCGTGCTCTCACCGAACGGCTTGAGCGCATCAGCCAGTGACCCCGCGTCCAGCGGCAAGGCGTCCAGCGGCAACGCGGCCACCGGCGACTCGGGCACCAGGGGCGACGTCATGACTCACCTCCGAGGTCGGCAGCACATAGGGTCCGGACATGTCGCGGCGGCAGGTCGAGGTGCGGCGGGAGGAGATCCTGCGGGCCACCGTCGACGAGGTCAGCCGACTCGGCTTCGCGCAGACCCGCGTCGCAGACGTGGCGCAGGCGCTGGGCATCAGCACCGGATTGGTGTTCTACCACTTCGAGTCCAAGGACGCGTTGCTGTCGGCGGCCTTCGCCTATGCCGCGGAACGCGACCTCGAACGCCTCGACAAGGCCGCGCACGGGACGGGCAGCGCGGCCCGCAGGCTGGCGCGGATCTTGGGGATGTACGGGCCTGAGGACAGCGGTGCCGGCTGGTCGTTGTGGATCGACGCGTGGGCCACCTCGATGCGCAGCACAGAGATGGCCGAGGTGTCCCAGCAGCTCGACGTGCGGTGGAAGGACACCGTGGCCGCAGTCATCGCCCAAGGTGTCGCGGGCGGCGAGATGACCTGCGCCGACCCCAGCGGTGCGGCATGGCGCATCACTGCGATGCTCGATGGGCTCGCGGTGCAGTCGACAGTGCACGTAGGTGTCGTGTCGCGCCGTCAGGTGACGACGTGGGTGCGGGCAGCAACGGCGGCCGAGCTCGGCATCGACCCGGCCGCGCTGCGCCCCTGACTCTTGGTGGACCGCACGGACGGCATGGCGCGCGGGGCGCTGTGTCCCCGGGTGGCTGACCAACATCGACTCGCTCACCTCACACCAGCCAGCTGACCGGGTGGTCGGCGTCGACCAGCGCGGGACGGTCCGGCGCGAACGCCGAGATGTCGCTGCTGGTGCCGCCGTCGACAACGAGGTCTGCCAGCAGCCGGCCGAACGTGGGCGCGAACTTGAAGGCGTGACCCGCCCCCAGCCCCACCAGGACCGACGGACAGCCGGGCAGTGCACCCACCACGAAGTCGCGGTCCGGGGTCAGCGTGTAGAGACACGTGATGCTGTGGTGAGCCGTGCCGACCCCCGGAAGCAGCCCGGCGGCAAAACCGGAAAGTCGTTGCAGCGCGACAGGATCAACGCCGAACGAACGACTGTCGCCGGTCGTCACCGCTCCCCCGCAGTCCTGCGCCGCTTTGACCAGAGCACCGTGGCCGCCCTCGGCGTAGGTCGGGAAGCCGTAGAAGGACGGGTCGTCCATCCAGATCCACACCGGCAGCCGGTCCGGCCCGAAAGCGGCCGGGTCGCTCGGCGCGAAGTAGGTGGCCTGTTCGCGGGTGACGGTCAACGGCATCGACGCGCCCAGGTGCGCGAGCAGCTCGTTGGTCCACGCGTCGGCAGCGAGCACCACCCGGCGGGCTCGGAACGCCAGCGGCGTCGGGCCGCCGGTGCGCACCACGACCGTCCCATCGTCCTGCGGCTCGATCGCGGTGACCGGTGACAGGTCGTGCAGCCGGGCTCCGCACGTGCGCGCAACCCCGGCCATGGTGGCGGTCGCCCGCCCGGCCGGCACCATCGACGTGTCGTCCTGCGCCAGGGCCATGACACCGTCAGGCACCTGCAGCGCCGGCCACCGGTGCCGCGCCTCGTCGGCCGCCAGGACCGAGAACGGCACGCCGACCGCAGTGAGGCTGTCGACGTAGTCCGCCATCGGGATCGCCGCGTCCGGCGGGAAAAGGTCGACCCCGCCGACCGTCGTGACGAGCTGCTCACCGCAGGCCGCGGACAGCTGCGCCCAGTCGTCGTACGCCTCGTTGGCGAGACGCACGTAGGCCGGCGTGTGATAGCTGCGCCGCAAGATGCGCGAGGTGTCGTGCGAGGCACCGCGCACGTGCCCGAGCTCGAAGCGTTCGAGCCCGACCACGTCGACGCCGCGCCGCGCGAGCTGCCAGACGGTGGCCGACCCGAGACCGCCCAGCCCGACGACCACCGTGTCGACGCGCTCCACCGTCACCGTCCCGTCGTACGACGATGGGCTGACGGGCGACGATGGGCTGACCGACGACGCCGCGCTCATGACTCCCCCATCAGCGGCAGCAACCAGCGGCGGATGTCGAGGCTGGCGTCCTCCATCGGGGCGAACCAGCCTTGGGTGTAGGCGCGAGAGGACATGCCGCGCTGCACGGATGCGCAGACCGCCCAGTCCTGGCGGTTGACGAGGTCCCAGAAACCCACCGCGTCGGCGGGATCGAAGGCGTCGCGGACGACCTCGTCGGGCGCGAACAGCAGATCGCACACAATGCGCGTGCGGCCGGCCGACAGGGGCAGCACGGTGAAGGCGGCCACGTGATCGGCGGAGAGGCTGATCATGAGGTTGGGGTAGAGCAGCTCACCCTTGTGCCGCACCTTCTCGTGCTCGTCGAGACCGGGGAACGGTGCGCGGCCGGAGGTGCCGGACGCGGTGAACGTCCAGGCGCCCTCACGGTGCGGGATGCCGGCCTCCCAGTCGAGGTCGGTGCCGCCGCGGCCGAACGAGGGCACCAGCCGGGTCAGCTCGGGGTGGACGCCGGCACAGTGGTAGCACTCGTTGTAGTTCTCGAGGACGACCTTGTAGTTGGCCGCGACGTCATACGTCAGTCGGGCGCCGACGACGAGGTCAGACAACGGATAGCGGACAAGGCGTAGGGGCACACCACCGAGCGCCTCGGCCAAGGGCGGCGCTTGCGCAGGAGTGAGGTGCAGAAAGAGGAAACCACCCCACACGTCGGCGGCAACCGGGTGCAGCGAGAACGCGGCGGGGTCGAAGTCAGCGACGTCCTCGGTGTGCGGCGCGCGCAGCAACCTGCCGGTGAGGTCATAGGTCCACGAGTGGTAGCCGCAGCGCAGCGAGTAGGCCCGGCACGGTGCGGCGCCCGTGGGTGTCGGCGACCACTCCTCGCCGGTCTCCGCGCCGAACGTCTCCGGCTCGACCGGCACCACCTGAGACCCACGATGCCGGCAGACGTTGTAGAACGCGTGCAGCCGACCTTCGTCGTCGCGGGTGACGACCACACTCTCACCGGCGACGTCGACAACGACCCGGCGCTGAGGGGGCGCGTCATCCTTCTCGGCGACCAGCCCGAGAGTCGAGAGCCGCCCCGCGCAGAACCAGGTGCGGTGCAGCACACGCTCGCGCTCCCTGGACCAGTGCGCGCCGTCGACGTAGTAGGCCGCGGGAAGCGCCGCCTGCAGGGTGCTCATCGCGGACGGCTCATCGCGGCCCGCTGCGGCGGGGACGCAGCCGAGCCAGCCGGCCCAGGCGGTCCATGCGCAGGTCGTGCTGCACCTGACGGACCACGTTGCGCCCGGGGATGCCGGTGACCCCGCCACCGCCATGGGTGGCAGAGCCGGCTTGGTAGAGACCGCGGACCGGCGTACGCAGGTCGGCGTAGCCCGCGGCAGGACGCGCGTGGAACAGCTGCGACGTCGAGAGCTCGCCGTGAAAGATGTTGCCGCCGATGAGGCCGTAGTCGGTCTCCATCTCGTGCGGACCAATTGCCTGCCGGTGCAGAACTGACGCGGTGAACCCGGGCGCCACCTCCTCGACCCGCGCGACGACCGCGTCGGCGTGCGCCTCGACCTCGGCGCGGTGCGGCGCCTGCGACCACTCGTGCGGCACCCACTGGGTGAACATCGACACGACGTGATGACCCTCTGGCGCAAGCGAGTCGTCGAACACCGAGGGGATCGCGATGTCGGCGAACGGCCGCCGGGACGCGCGGCCGGTCACTGCATCCTGGAAGCCGCCTTCGAGCTCGTCGACCGACTCGGCCAGCACGATGGTGCCGCCGTGCACGTCGGGGTCGAAGCCCGGACTCGCAGTGAACTCCGGCAGTCGGTCGACCGCGAGGTTGACCTTGACGACGCCGCTGCGAGAGCGCCACCGCTCGATATCGGTGACGAAGTCGCTCGGCAGGACGGCGCGGTCGAGCAGCCGCAGGAAGGAGATGACCGGGTGCGCGGTGGTGACGACGGTCGGCGCGTGCAGCTCCTCATCGCTCTCCAGCACGACACCGGTCACCGCGCCGTTGTGGGTGGTGATGCGCGCCACTGGTGCCGACGTCCGGATCTCGACGCCGAAGGACCGGGCCGCGGACGCCATCGCCTGGGTCACCCCACCCATGCCGCCCCGCGGGAAGCCCCACTTGCCCGTCGGCGTGGCCCCGTCGTCCTCGAGGTCGCCGATGTGGTGATGAGCCATGACGTACGCCGTGCCCGCGGAGCGTGGCCCGGCCCAGGTGCCGATGATGCCGCTGACCGAGAGGAGTGCCTTGACCGCGTCGGACTCGAACCAGTCGTCGAGCAGGTCCGCGATCGACATCGAGAACAGCCGGGTGGCCTCCACGGCACGCCGGGCGTCGAGCCCGCGCAGGTGCTTGAGCAGACCGGCCTGGGCGAGCAGGTCGGCGGGCCGCTTCGAGCCGACCTTGGGTGGCACCACGTCGAGCATCGGCGCGAGGATGCCGGCGAGGTCGCCCAGCCAGTCGTCCCAGCCCTCGATGGCGTGCGCGTCCTTGTCGGAGAACGCAGCGATCGACGCACGCCGGGCAACCTTGTCGTCGGGCAGAGAGAGGTGCCGGCCGTCGACATGCGGCGCGAAGTAGGGGCCTTGCGGGAAGACGTGATAGCCGTGCTTGTCCAGCGACAGGTCGCGCACGAGGGAGGGGGGCAGCAGGCTGACGACGTAGGACAGGCTGGTGACCTTGTAGTCCGGGCCGAACGGCTGCTCGGTCACCGCGGCGCCACCGACGATCTCGCGCGCCTCGCAGACCACCGTGCGCAGCCCAGCGCGGGCAAGGTAGGCAGCGGCCACCAGGCCGTTGTGCCCGCCGCCGACCACTACGACGTCGTAGTCCTGGCTCACCGCTGCGCCTCCTGCTGTCCGTCCGGGCCTGCTGCTCCTGACGCCGGCATCGCTGCCGATACTGACTCGTCAGTCAGTAAGCATGCCTTGTCGAGCCGCCGAGAGGAAGCAGGCGGCGGTGTGGTTCTCGGTGGCGGGCAGCACCGGGAGCGCCTCGCCGCGGCACCGGTCGGCGACTCCGGCAGCCGCCGCCGCACCGGACGCCAGGGCGGGGCAGCGCGGGTGGAACCGGCAACCGGGCGGCACCCGGGTCGGGTCCGGCGGCTCGCCGGCAAGCACGATGGGCTCGAGGCGCCGGCTCTCGGGGACGACCGAGAGCAGCGCCTGGGTGTAGGGATGCCTCGGACGCGCCAGCACCTCCTCGGTGGGGCCGCTCTCGACGATGCGCCCGAGATACATCACCGCGATGCGGTCGGCGATGTTCCACGCGAGGCCTAGGTCGTGGGTGACGACCAGCACCGAGAGCCCGAGCTCGCGCCGCAGGTCCAGCAGCAGCGCCAGGATCTCACCTCGGACCGAGGCGTCCAGCGACGAGACCGGTTCGTCGGCGACCAGCACCCGGGGCTCGAGCACCAGCGCGCCGGCGATGACCACCCGTTGCCGTTGGCCGCCCGACAGTTCGTGCGGATAGCGCAGGAAGTACCGCTCGGCCGGCCGCAGCCCTACCCGCGACAAGGCGTCCGCCACCCGGGCGCCCTCGTCGCCGGGCAGCTTGTGCACGCGCAGCCCCTCGGCCACGGCGTCGTACACGGTGTGGCGCGGGTTCAGCGATCCGGTCGGGTCCTGCAGCACCATCTGCACGGTGCGCCGGTAGTCCTTCAGTGACCGGCCGTCGTAGCGCAGCGGCTTGCCGTCGACGAGCACCTGCCCGGCGGACGGCCGCGCGAGACCGAGGAGCGTGCGCGCCAGCGTCGTCTTGCCACAGCCCGACTCCCCCACCAGCGCGACGATCTCGCCGCGACCGAGCTCGAGGTCGACACCGTCGACGGCTCGAGCCGGGCGACCCCGACGGCCGCGGAACATCGTGGACAACCCTGCTGCCTCGAGCACCGGTGGGCTCACGGCGCCCCCGCCTCGGTCGCGACCGACGGTCGCCCGACGTGCACGCACGCAGCCAGGTGGTCAGGGGCAGCAACCCGCAGCCGCACGTCGTCCTGCCGGCAGGCCGCAACTGCCTCGGCGCAGCGCAGGTGGAACGGACACCCGGGTGGCAGGTCGCCGGGCCACGGGGGGTCGCCGGGCAGACCGCGCGGCGCGAAGCGGGCCGACGGGTCGCCGATCGTGGGGAAGGCCGCGGACAGCGCGCGGGTATAGGGGTGCCTCGCGCGGTCGAGCACGTCGCCGGACGGGCCTTCCTCGACGACGCGCCCGGCATACATGACCGCGAGCCGGTCGCAGGTGGACGCGAGCACCGACAGGTCGTGGCTGATGACGACCAAACCCAGACCTAGCTCAGCGACCAGGCCGGTGAGCAGGTCGAGCACCTGCGCCTGCACCATC
Organism: Sporichthyaceae bacterium; assembly: GCA_031365725.1. GTDB lineage: Bacteria > Actinomycetota > Actinomycetes > JACCUZ01 > JACCUZ01 > JANLYQ01. Next base: position 8,257 of record JANLYQ010000118.1, read on the forward strand.
ACGTCCAAAGCCGTGGTCGGCTCGTCGGCGATGATCAGCCGCGGCGAGCACGCCAGCGCCATGGCGATCATCACCCGCTGCTTCTGCCCACCGGAGAGCTCGTGCGGGTACGACGAGGCGAGCCGGCCCGGCAGCCCGACCTGGCCGAGCAGCCGGTGGACCCGCGCGTCGAGGTCGCCGCGGCTGACGGTGCAGTCGTGCAGCGACACGGGCTCGGCGATCTGGCGACCCACGCGCTGCAAGGGGTTGAGCGAGTGCAACGCCCCCTGGAAGACGATGGCGGCGGTGGCCCAGCGCACCGCCCGCAACCGGCCGAAGGACATGGCCAGCACGTCCTCGTCGTCGAGCAGCACCCGACCGGTGACCTTCGCGCTCGCCGGGGTGAGTCGCAGCACGGTGGCGGCCAACGTCGACTTGCCGGAGCCGGACTCGCCCGCCACGCCGAGCGACGTACCGGCGTCGACCTGGATCGTGACACCACGCACGGCGGGCACCGGACCTTCGGCGGTGCGATAGGTGACACTCACGTCCTCGAGGGTCAGCACCGCCATGTCAGCGCCCCTGCGGGTCGAGCACGTTCTCCAGCGCCCGGCCGACCAGGGTGAAGGCGAGCACGACGACGACGACCGCGAGGCCGGGCGGCATGAGGTACCACCAGGCGCCGGAACTGATAGCCCCGTTGGAGAAAGCGCTGTCGAGCATCGTGCCCCATGACACCCGGAAGGGATCGCCGAGACCGAGGAACGACAACGTCGTCTCGGACAGGATCGCGATGGCCACGGTGAGAGTCGTGTTGGCGAGCACCAGCGGCATGACGTTGGGCAGCACGTGCCGTGACATCTGGTGCCAGTGGCCGCCACCGAGCACCCGCGCGCGCTCGAGATAGGGACGGGCCTCGACGGACAGGGTCTGTGCGCGGACCAGCCGAGCGGTGCCGGGCCAGGAAGTGACGCCGATGACGATGACCACGTTGAGCAGCGACGACCCGAGAACCGAGGCGAGTGCAATGGCCAGCGGCAGGAACGGGATGACGAGGAACCAGTCGGTGACCCGCTCGAGCAGCGCACCGGCGACGCCGCGGAAGTGGCCCGAAGCGATGCCGACCAGCGTGCCGATAGCGACCGAGATCACCGTGGCTGAGAGCCCGACCAGCAGCGACACCCGCGCGCCCCACACCACGAGCGCCAGCACCGAGCGGCCGGACTCGTCGGTGCCCAGCCAGTAGTGCGCGCTCGGCCCGGTCAGCGGTGTGCCCGTCGCGGCCGTCACCTTGAGCTGGTCGGAGTCGAAGAGCAGCGGTGCGGCGAGCGCCAGCACCACGAACGCAGCGAGGACGCCAAGCCCCACCAGGCCGGCCCGTTGCCGCCGGAACTGCGCCCAGAACCTGCCCAGTGCCGCCGTACGTCGTCCCGCCGTGACTTTGCCCGGAGTCTGAGTGGGGTTGCTCATGTGCGCACCCGCGGGTCGACGGTCGCAACCACGACGTCAGCAAGCACGTTGAACACGACGACTGACAGCGAGAACAGCAGAAAGATGGCCTGCAGCAACGGGATGTCGGGACCGCGGATGGCCTGATAGCTGAGCAGGCCGAGACCGGGCCAGGAGAAGACGGTCTCGACGGTGATGGCGCCCGACACCACGAAACCGATGTTGAGGAACACCAGTGTGATGGTGGGCAGCAGCGCGTTGGGTACGGCGTGGCGACGCCGCACGAACCGGTCCATCAGTCCCTTGGCGCGCGCGGTGGTCAGGTAGTCCTGCGACAGCTCGTCGACCAGCGAGGACCGCATGACTAGGGAGTACTCCGCGAGATAGGCCAACGTGAGGGTTGCGGCAGGCAGTGCGAGGTGCCACGCCTGGTCGAGGACCCCGTCCAGCGACCACGGGTCGAGGCCCGGGGTGATGGTGCCCCCGCTGGGGAAGATGCCGGGGAAAAATCCGAGCCCGGTGCTGAAGAGGATGAGCAGCACCATGCCGAGCCAGAACTCCGGCATCGCGTACAGCGTCAAGGTGATGCCGGTGCTGACCCGGTCGAAGGTGCTGCCGCGCTTCCAGCCGCCCTTGATGCCGATGGCGATGCCGATGACCGCCGACAGCACCGTCGAGGTGCTCAGCAGCACCAGCGTGGGCCACACCGAGTCACCGATCACCGACCACACCGGTCGGGAGAACTGGATCGAGTCGATGGTCGAGGAGAACGGGTTGCGCACGTAGTGCAGGAACTGGGTGCCGAGCGGCAGGTTGAGCTCGTGGCGCAGGGCGCGCAGCTGGCTGCGGTCCATGTTGCGACCGCGGGTGTACAGCGAGATGGGGTCGCCCGGCAGCAGGCGGAACAGCATGAAGTTGAAGACGAGGACGAAGCAGATGGTGCCGGAGCCGGTGGCGATGCGCCTTCCGGCGTACGACGACAGACCGGAGCGGCCGGGCCTACTCGACATCGTGGTCGGACACCCGCCGACGCCGGAGGACGACGAACAAGCCAGCCAGCACCAGACCACCGGCCGCCACCGACCCGATCACCATGCCGGTGCTGCTCGACGAGCCGCGGGACGTGCTGGCCGGTCCGGCTGAACTCTTCTTGCCACCGGTGCCGGTGCCGGCCGAATGACTGGCGGCACTCACCGGGCGCAGGCTGCGATAGCTGGCCGTGCCGTACTGGTACAGCAGCGCACCGTCGGGTTCCGGCTGCGGCAGCAGACCGGTGAAGCGGTCCGACCGGTAGGCCTCGAGATCGTCGTAGTAGCAGGTGACGAGGTAGGGCGTCTGCTCGTAGAGGATCTTCTGCATCGCCTTGACCGTCTCGGCCCGTTGGGCCGGGTCGATCTGCTGCGCCTGCTGGGCGAAAAGTGCGTCATAGGACTTGTCGCAGAAGAACGAGTCGGACAGGTTCGCGTAGATGCTGCCGGCGTCCTTGTACGACCGACTGGCGCAGGTGAAGGTCGAGAGCTGGTAGTTGGGGTCGGGCTCGACCACCCAGCCCCACTCGAACAGGTCGAACTTGCCCTGGCCGATGATCTCGGTGAGTGAGTCCTCCGAGATGATCTTCGTCGTCATCTTGATGCCGACGTCCTGCAGCCAGCCGGCGACGAACTGCACCGACTGCTGGCTCGTCTGCGAGCTGCTGCGTCCGAAGAGCCGGAAGGCCAGCGGCTTACCGTTGCCCGGCATCCGGCGGATCCCGTCCGCGCCCTTGGCGTAGCCTGCGGCATCGAGCATCGCGTTGGCCTTGGCCGGGTCGAACGTGTAGGCGCTCGCACCCGGGTCGTAGTGCAAGGCCTTGTAGATGCTGGGGATCACGCTGGTGCCAGGAGTCCCATGGCCGCCGAACACCTTGTCGACCAACGCCTTGGTGTCGATGGCGTAGGCCAGTGCCTGACGGAGCTTGGGGTCCTTGAGAGCGGGGTGGCCGTCACCGATCGGCGTACCGTCGTCGAGGGCAGCCCCGGTGTTGAAGGCGATCTCGTCGAAGCCGGAGTAGGTCGCCGACACGCTGGTCACACCCGGGGCGTCCTTGAGGCTGGAAAAGACGTTGGTGCCGAGGTTGTCGGCAAAGTCGATCTCGCCGCGACGCAGCGCCTGGGCGAGGCTGTCCTGGTTCTGGAACACCCGGAAGACCAGCTCGTCGACAGCCGGCTTGCCACGGAAGTACGCCGGATTGGCCTTGAGCCGGATGAACTGACCTTTCTTGTGCTCAGTGACGAGATAGGGGCCGGACCCGACGCTGACGCCGGCCACCGGCTCGTTGGCGAAGCTCTTGACCTTTTTCTCGTCGATCGCCTTCCAGATGTGCTCCGGCAGGATGTAGACGTAGAGGTGCAGCATGATCGGCGTCGGCTTCTTGACCTTCATCACGACCGTCTGGTCGTCGGTCGCCACGACCGAGGTCAGGCCGCTGACGTAGTTGCCGTAGTTGGTCTGCTCGTACTTGCCGGCCCGCACGCGGTTGAAGGTGTAGGCCACATCCTTGGCCGTCAGCGGCACGCCGTCGGACCAGGTGAGCCCGGCCTTGAGGTGGTAGGTCCAGGTGAGTCCATCGGCCGAGGTGTCCCAGCTCTCGGCCAGTCCCGGGGTGGTGCTGAAGTCCTTCTGCGCGTAGTCGGTGAGCGTCTCGTACTGCAGCTGGTAGATCTCGTAGGCCGCAGACGCGATGCCGGTGAAGGGGTTGAGCGAGTCGACGTCCTGCGTGAGGCCGACTGTGAACGTGGTCGATGTCGTCGCACGTGCCGAGGTGAGAGCTGCTCCAGGCAACGCCGCCAACGCCAGGGAGGCCGCCGCTGCCACCGCCACGAGGACGCGTCGACCGCGCATCAGACCTCCACCGATGTCGTGTGCTCGCAAGATCAGGGCTCGCACGTCGTTTCCTCGCATCTTCGTGGGTGGCAGTCGCAATGTCACGCGTTCTGCTGAGTCACGAGTCAGTAACACGCAGTCCGATGGGCCCGACTAGCGTGACGGCGTGCCCTCCGACGACATGCCCTCCCGCCGACCTCCACAGGCGCCACGTCGGCCGCCGCCGCGGACCCCCGGCGCGGTGGGTGCCCTGCAGACTGATGACTTCGCCTGGATGCGGCGGACCGACGACCCCGAGCTGCTGGCCTATCTCTCCGCCGAGAACGACTGGTGCGCCGAGGCGACCGGGCACCTCGAGGGGCTGAGGGCCGAGATCGAGGCAGAGCTCGCGGCTGCCCTGCCCGACGACGACGTGTCGGCCCCCTGGCGGCGAGGGCGATGGGAGCACCGCACCAGGCGCCCGGCCGGCACGCAGTACGCCGTGCACGTGAGACGCGCGCTCGACGACACGTCAGCGGCGGAGCAGGTGCTGCTCGACGAGAACGCGCTGGCGGCCGGGCACGACTTCCTCGAGCTGGGCGTGAGCGAGCCCAGCCCCGACGGGCAGCTGGTGGCCTACTCGGTGGACCACGACGGCGGCGAAGTCTACTCGTTGCGATTCCGCGATGTCGCGAGCGGCGCCGACCTGCCAGACGAGGTGCCCGACACCTACTACGGCCTCGGCTGGGCCGCGGACAACGGCAGCGTGCTGTACACGACACTCGACGACGCCTATCGGCCCGACACCGTGCGGCGCCACGTCCTCGGCACGCCGGTCAGCGACGACACGGTCGTGTGGTTCGAGCCGGACCGGCGGTTCGAGCTCACGGTAGAGGCGACGCGCAGTGGCGAGCTGCTGTTGCTGACGGCACGCAGCCGCGACACGACCGAGGTGCGGCTGGCGCCGACGGCTGACCTTGCTGCCGCACCGGTGGTGGTGGCGCCGCGGATGCCCGCGGTGGAGTACTCCGTCGACCATCGGCCAGGCTCCAGCGGTGGCGAGCTTGTCATCGTCACCGACCTGGACGCACCGCAGTCGCGGGTGATGACGGCACCGGTCGCCTCGCCCGGGGTGGAGCACTGGATCGAGCTGGTGCCGCACGACCCGTTGGTGCGGGTCGAGTCGGCGGAGGTGTTCGGCGAGCACGTCGTGGTCGAGGAGCGTTGTGGTGGGGTGCCACGAGTGCGGGTGCTCGACCGTGCGGGCGCGACGTTGCGCCTGGTGGCACCCGACACCGTCGGTGAGCAGGTCCGTCTCGCCCGCAACGAGGATCCTGCGGTGACCGCCGTACGACTCGTGCGGGAGGGGTGGGTGCGCCCACCGGTCACCGTCGACCACGACCTGGCCAGTGGCGCCGAGGTGGTCGTGCACGAGCAGCAGGTGCTGCGGTCGTTGGACGGGCTGTCGTGCGAGGTCGTGCACGCGATCGCCGACGACGGGGTGGCCGTGCCGGTGACGGTGGTGCGGCGGGTGGTTGCTTCGACGGGTGGCGCGACCGGTCCGGCACCGTGCTTGCTCTACGGCTACGGCGCCTACGAGTCGAGCCTCGACCCCGACTTCTGGCCGGACATGCTGCCGTTGCTGGACCGCGGTGTCGTGCTGGCTGTCGCGCACGTGCGCGGCGGCGGCGAGCTCGGGCGCGACTGGTGGCAGCAGGGGCGGTTGATGAGCAAGCGCACAACGTTCACCGACTTCGTGGCGTGCGCGCGGCACCTGGTCGACTCCGGGGTCGCGGCCCCGGGACGCCTGGCGGCGCGTGGCATGTCGGCCGGTGGGTTGCTGATGGGGGCCGTCGCTCACCTGGCGCCCGAGGACTTCGCGCTGATCGTTGCGGAGGTGCCGTTCGTCGATGTGGTCACCACGATGCTCGACGACTCGCTGCCGCTCACCGTCGCCGAGTGGGAGGAGTGGGGCGACCCGCGCGACCCCGTGGAACGCGACTACCTGCGGAGCTACTCGCCGTACGACAACACGCCCGGCCCTCGCCGACCCGCCCTCCTCGTCACTGCCAGCCGGCACGACCCGCGGGTCTCGGTGCACGAGCCGGCGAAGTGGGTCGCCCGGATGCGGGCCGAGGAGGAGGTCGAGCCGTCGTCGCGTGGTGCAGCGCTGCTGCTGCGGACAGCACTCGGCGCGGGTGCACACACCGGCCCCGCGGGGCGCTATGACGCCTGGGCGCACGAGGCGTTCCTGCACTCGGTGACTCTCGACCACCTGACCTAGCGCCTCCAGTCAGCCGCCGGACACGTCCAGCTCAGCGTCGGGGTCGACGACTCCCCCGTCCCGCCCGGCGAGCCAGCCCTCGGGGAGCACCACCCGGCGCGGCGACCCGGCCCGACCGCGCGAGGCTCCCACCGACACCGCCGGGAACGGCTCGGCAGGGTCCAGCGTCGCGAGCAGGTCGTCGAGCTCGCCCAGGGTGGACACGAGAGCCAGCCGGTGCCGGGTCTCGCCGCCGACGCCGAAGCCCTTGAGATACCACGACACATGCTTGCGAAAGTCGCGGGCGCCCTTGTCCTCGCCCTGCCAGTCCACCATCAGCCCGGCATGGCGGCGCATGACCGCGGCCACCTCACCGAGAGTCGGGTGCGGCTCGTCCGGCAGTCCGGCGAACGCCCGGTCCAGCGAGCGGAACAGCCAGGGCCGACCGAGGCAGCCACGGCCCACGACCACGCCGTCGCACCCGGTCTCGGCCATCATCGACACCGCGTCCGCGGCCTCCCAGATGTCACCGTTGCCCAGCACCGGGATGCTCGTGACGTGCCGCTTCAGCGCCGCGATCGACGCGCGGTCCGCGACCCCGGAGTAGGCCTGCGCGGCAGTGCGTGCGTGCAGCGCGATCGCCGCGACACCCTCGTCCTCGGCGGCGCGCCCGGCGTCGAGGAAGGTCAGGTGGTCCTCGTCGATGCCGCGGCGAATCTTCATCGTCACCGGGATGTCGCCGGCCGCGCGGACAGCGGCGCGCAGCACGGCACGCAGCAGGTCGCGCTTCCACGGCAGGGCAGCACCGCCGCCCTTGCGCGTCACCTTGGGCACCGGACAGCCGTAGTTGAGGTCGATGTGATCGGCGCGGTCCTCGGCCACGATCATCGTGACGGCCTCGCGCACGACCGCCGGGTCCACGCCGTACAGCTGCAGGCTGCGCGGGGTCTCGCTCGGCCCGAACTCGATCAGCCGCATCGTCTCGGCGTCCCGCTCGACCAGGGCGCGGGTCGTGATCATCTCGCTGACGTACAGCCCGCCGCCGTAACCGCGGCACAACGTCCGGAACGGCTGGTTGGTGATACCGGCCATCGGCGCCAGCACGACCGGCGGCGACACGACATGCGGCCCGATGCGCAGCGGCCGAGCAGGGACGAGCGCCTCCGTCGGCGCGTCAGCAGTGACAGTCACCCGATCATTGTCCCAGGGACGGCGGACCACCGAGCGACGCCTGTACGGCGGTCAGCAGCCGACCCAGCGACGGCGGGGGGTCGCCGGGCCGAACGCCCACCGTCAGCAGACCGACCCGGGACCCGCGGCGGACGACAGCCTCGGACCAGACCCACGGGTCGGCACCGGCACCGAGCTCGCGGCGGCGGCGCACCACCGTGCCTGGGCCTGCCCGCTGCTCGGACACCACCGCAACCAGCGGGTCCGAGCGCCGGACGACTCCGGTCGGCGCCACGCAGCCGCGACCGACAGCGGTGAGGTCGGCCACCAGCGCAGCCGCCGAGGCGGACGAGGAAAGACTCAGTACCAGGGCCACGGCCGGCGCGGCGTGCGGCCCGCGGTAGGTCGCCTCCAGCGCGTGCGCAGGCACCGGCAACCGCGGCAGGATGAGCGGCCCGGTGCAGCCCAGCGGCAGCAACCCCGCCACCACCTCGGCGCCCGGTCGCGCCCGCACCCACGCACCGTTGCCCACGTTGCCGTCCTCGGAGCTGCCTGGGTCGACCCAGCGGGCCCAGCCCGCGCCGAGAGCCGCCGGTGGCGGCAGGTCCGCGGCACTGAGTGCCCCCGAGGAGCGAGCGGGCACCGAAGAGACGGACGCAGCGCGATGGGATGCGGACACCGAGGGAGACCCCGAGGTCGACTCGCGCGCAGCGCTCGCGGCAGGTGTCGCCGACCCGGATGCCGACAACTCAGCTGGGGAGCCGGTCCTCGACCCGGCCACCGACCCGCCCCACGACCCGACACTGACCGGCGTACGTCCATCCGAGCCCGCACCACAACCGACCAGTACGAAAGATCCGACCACCACACCGGCGGTGACGACGACTCGTCGCCGCACCTCAGCCGCCGTTGGCGGAGAAGTGCTGGTAGTCCGGGTGCGACCAGCGGGCGCCCCACCGCCAGCCCCGTGCCGCCATCGCGCGCGCAACCACGCCGCCCGGCATGATCATGCCGACCCGCACGCTTGCGCGGTCGAGGAACGTGCGACCGGCGCTGGGATAGACCCGGCTCGGCGTCACGTAAGGGTTCTCCAAGGTGTTGATGTCGATGGCATTGCCGTAAGAGTGCTGGGAGACACGGTAGGGGTTGCCGGTCACCTTGCGGCAGTTGAAGGTCGAGGTGTTGTCCGCAGCCATCGAGACGATGTCGTTGCCGCGATAGGCATCGACCGGGGTCATCTTCCGGATCGGGAAGCGCGCGTCGAACGCAGCGTGGAAGACCGCCTGCAGGTCAGCGACGACCGTCGCGCGTGCGACCAGCACACCGCGACGCGGCACGCCGGCCCAGTCGTAGTACGGCAGCACGATCCATCGCAACGCTGCTGGCGCAACGGGGCAGCCGGACCGGTAGGTGTAGGGGATCTCGGCAGCAGTGACCCGGCGTACGGCGGTCGACCAGGTGCCGGTCACGGTGAGCACGCCGGTCGCCGCAACCTGGTCGATGCGCCCGCCGGTGAAGGTGGTCGACGCACCATCCGGGGTGCTGGCGGTGTCGACGCTCGGATAGCCCAGCGACGAACGGGTGGCGTCGATCTGCAGGTAGCGAGTGAGGACAGCACCGGTCACGACGTGTACGCCGGTCGCCGCGGAGACGTAGAACCGGCCGCCGGCGAATACCTGCTCGGAGCCTGTCGGGTGCCCCGCGGGATCGGTCAGCGCGGCTGGTGCGGCAACAGGGAACCCGAGTGGGCCGCTGGGTCCGCCTAGCGCGACGTACCGGTCGGCGATGGGGCCGGGCACGTCCCACGCGTCGGTTGCAGGCGACCAGACGATCCGGCCGCCGGTGAAGTCGCGGGCCCGGCCGTCGGCGCCGGTGTCGTAGGGCTCCGAGGTGGGTGCGCCGAGCACACCGGCGGCCCCGCCCAACGCCTGGTAGCGCGCCTCGATGCGGCCACCGTCGTCGGCGGCCTGCGCCGGGGACGACAGCGCGACCGAGAGACACGCCAGCACGAGCGCGACGACCGCGGCAACGACCCGGGATCTCACGTGCACCTCACCCCCTGTCTCTCGGCAGGTCGGAGGCTAGCCCTGAGAAGTCTGTTTGGTACGTAATGCCCGACTACCTCGGACCGTGTCGGAGTGGCGGGCGGCCCGGTGACGTCGGGCGGACCGGTGACGTCGGGCGGACACGTGGCGGCGGCCGAGCTGGCGGTCGTTCCGGTAGCGTCCGCGACCATGGCGCCCGCGAGCACCCGAGAGCTGACCGTGCTGTTCATGCCCGAGTCCGCCTACGGCCCGACCAACCAGTGCGTCGGCCTCGGCCACGTGTTGCATGCCCGCGGGCACCGGGTGGTGTTCGCGGCCGAGGCGTCGTGGCGCGGACGTCTCGCGCCGCTGGGTTTCGAGGAGGAGCTCGTCGACCTTGCTGCAGCACCAACTGACGACGGTTCAGGTGTCGACGGGACGGGGACGGCCGATACGGGTGTCGAGCAGGACGCGGGCGCGTTCTGGAAAGACTTCATCCGCGAGACGGCGCCGGAGTTTCGCAAGCCGACCATCGACCAGCTCCAGGGCTTCCTGCGTCCCACCTGGCAGGCGCTGGTCGACGGTGCGATGTTCTGCGAGCCGGCGCTGCGCACCATGCTCGCCCGGGTGTCCCCCGACATCGTCGTGCTCGACAACGTGGTCGCGTTCCCGGCGCTGCTGACCTACGGGGCCCCCTACATCCGGATCGTGTCCTGCAATCCATTGGAGATCCGCGGGCCGCTGGAAATCCGGGGGCCGTCCTCCGTGCGGCCGGCCGGCACAGTGCCGCCGGTGTTCTCGGGGCTGCCCGCCGACGACGACCGCGGCTGGGCGGCGTTCCGCGCCGAGCACGACCGCACCCACCGCCCGCTCTGGCAGTCGTTCAACGCCTGGGTGGTCGAGCAGGGCGCGCCACCGTTGCCGGACCTCGAGTTCGTGCACACCTCGACCGAGGCCAACCTCTATGTCTTTCCCGAGGAAGTCGACTACGTCGACGCCCGGCCACTGGCTGACACCTGGCACCGGATGGACTCCAGCGTGCGTGGCACGGACACGGCGTACGACCTGCCGGAGGGGGTCCGCGACCGATCCCCCGGCAGCGCGCTGATCTACCTCTCGCTCGGCTCGCTCGGCAGTGCCGACGTCGCGCTGATGCAGCGGTTGGTCGAGGTCCTCGGTCGGACCCCGCATCGGTACATCGTCAGCCTCGGACCGCAGCACGCCGAGATCGAGCTGCCACCGACCATGGCGGGGGCCGAGTTCCTGCCGCAGACCTCGGTGATCCCGCAGGTCGACGCGGTCATCACCCACGGCGGCAACAACACCACCACCGAGTCGCTGCACTTCGGCAAGCCGATGGTGCTGCTGCCGTTGTTCTGGGACCAGTACGACAACGCGCAGCGCATGCACGAGACAGGCCACGGCGTGCGCCTGTCGACCTACACCTTCACCGACGACGACATGACGGCTGCGCTCGACACCGTGCTGGCGCCGGCGATGCGCGACAAGCTGGCCGAGGTGGGCGCTCGGATCCGGGCCCGGGACGGGCTGACCCGCGGCGTCGACCTCATCGAGGCGGTCGCACGTCGCCATGCCGACGGGTGAGCGCTGCCGCCGGCCTGCTGGCACCGCGCGACCTGGCGGTGCTGGTCGCCGCGGCCGGCGCCGTACTCGTGGCGCCAAAGCGGCCGCGATCTGCACCTGGTGATGTCCTGCTGCCGCTGTCGCTGGTCGACGCCTGCGCCCTCGGCGGTACTGCGTACGTCGCCGTGGTGTCCGACGCTTCCGGGTCGCGGTGGACGGTGCCGTTGGTGGTCGTCGACGGCACCCTCCGCCGGGCGGTCGCCGGTGACGGCGTCGCTGCCGCCCTGGTGGCTGCCGGGTCGCAGGCGCTCGAGGAGGCGTTCGAGTTGCGGCCCGGGGAGCCCCCGCAGTCAAGGCAGCCGAGCCGATCGGTGATGTCAGCAGCGTCGGTCGACCGCCACGCAGAGCGAGCCATCGTCGTGGACCAGACCAACGAGTCGATAGCGGTCGGCGAGAGCGTGGTCGTGAAGTGGCAGCTGGCGCTACCGTTGATGCTCGACGACGCCGACCACCCCGCCATCCGACGGCTGGACACCCTTTCCGGGCAACAGTTCCCGGGAGTGCCGAGGCTCTGGTCGATGCTGATCTGGCACGACGGCGACCGCACCCGACTGCTCGCCACGGTGAGCGACTACATCCCCGACGCTCGTGACGGCTGGGACTGGGCGGTCGACGACGTCCGTGCCGTTGCCCGCGGGTCGTCGCCGATGCCGACCGCCTTGGAGCCCGTCCACGAGATCGCCCGGCTCATCGCCGGCATGCACGTCGCCCTGGCCGCCGGCGGTGTCGGCACCGCATCGGCCGACGACGCACGCGACTGGCACCAGCAGGCACTCGACGACCTCGCGGCGGCGCTCGCGCTGGTCGAGGGGGCCGAGGGTGAGCGCCTCGCGGCCCGCGCCGCGCGCATCACCACCGGGCTGGCTCCGTTGGCCGACGCAGCGGGCACGCTCGTCCTCGACGTGCACGGCGACCTGCACGTCGGGCAGGTGCTGCGGCACGGCGACCCGGCGTCGTACAGCGTCGTGGACTTCGACGGCAACCCGGTGCTGACACCCTCCGAGCGTGCCCGCTCGGCGGCGGCAGCCCGGGATGTGGCCGGGATGCTCGCCTCGCTCGACCACGTCGGCCGGGTGGTGCTGCACCGCACCGACAACCTCGGGTCGCCCGGCCACGCGCTCGTCACGGACTGGATTCTACAGGCCCAGCAAGCGTTTCTCGAGACCTATCGCCGTGAGCTGGCCGCTGCCGGACACGGCCACCTGCTCGACGAACGACTGGTGACACCGATGCGGCTGCAGCAGGAGTGTCGCGAGCTGCTGTATGCCGTGCGGCACCTGCCGCACTGGCGCTATGTGCCCGACGGTGCGTTGCAGGCGCTGCTGCCCGAGGAGGGGTGATGGACCCGGCACTGTTTCTTGCCGACCTCGAGGCCAAGCCGGACACGCTCGGCACGCTGGCCGACGCGCTCGACCGGCGCGACCCGTGGGAGGTGCTGGGCCACCTCCCCCTCGAGCGGGACGTCAGCGAGCCGCACGTGGTCCTGCTCGGCATGGGCTCGTCGTTCTCCGCAGCCGCCGTGTGTGCCGCTCGACTCCGCGCGCACAGTGTCCACGCGGTGGCGGAGCTCGCCAGCAGCGACCTGCTCCCCGCGCCGCGGCACGACACCCTCGTCGTGGCGATCTCGGCCGGCGGCGGGTCCCGTGAGACCGATGCCGCCGTGGCGCACTATCGCGGCCGGTGCCCCATCGTGCTGCTCACCAACACCGCGACGTCTCCCCTTGCTGCCGACGTCGATGCGGTCGTGCCCATGCTGGCCGGCGAGGAGCGCGGTGGCGTCGCCTGCCGATCGTTCCAGCACACCACGGCGCTGCTGATGGCGTTGGAGACCCACCTGCTCGCTCGGCTGGCCACGGCGCTTGCCTCGTCGACGCCACGCCCGTCCATCGCCGATCTTGTACGACGGTCAGCCGTCGCCACCGCCGACCTGCTCGACCGCCTGGCCGACTGGTTGCCCGAGACATCGCGGCTGCTGCTCGGTCCGCACGGCACGCACGTCGTGGCGCCGGCTCGCCGACTGTCCTCGGCGCAGCAGTCGGCGCTGATGCTGCGTGAGGGGCCGCGGTTGCCGGCGTACCCCTGCGAGACGGGCGACTGGAGCCACGTCGACGTCTACCTCACCCGGAGCATCGACTACCGCATGCTGCTTCTGGCCGGCTCGAGGTGGGAGGACGAGCTGCTGCGCTGGACCGCCGAGCGCGGCTCGACGGTGGTGGCCGTCGGCGCAGAGGTGCCCGGAGCCGCCCTCTGCATCCGGTACTCCGGTGACAGAGGTGGCGCCGACCCAGCCCACGAATCCGACGACGTGCGGCTGCTCACCGAGGTGCTGGTGGCGGAGCTGGTCGCAGCGTCGGCCTGGGCGGGGTAGGGGTCGTCAGACCGCTGCGGCAGCCCGGGCGAGCCACAGCCCGGGGTCACCGGAGTGGTAGACGTGCTCGTCGGGCTCGATGTTGTCGAGAAACATCCGATAGACCATGGCCTGCCGCAGCGCCCGCACCGGCTCGAGCAAGGCAGCGGCCCGCGATGGGTCGGACCCCGGCAGAGCTTCGCGCCACAACCCCTCCCAGTGCGCGAGCAACGGCTCGCGCTGCCCGGGCGCGATACTGCCGATGGTCGCCGCCTGGTCCAGCAACGGATGGCCGATGCCGCAGTCACCCCAGTCGAGCAGCACGCTGTGCCCGTCGGCAGCCGGTGAGCCGCACGCGTTGCCGGGGTGGAAGTCGCCGTGGACCAGGGTGTCCGGGAGCCCGCAAGCCGCGACGGCGGCGAACCGTCCCGGCAGCCCGGCGACCAGCACACGCAGCCGGCGGACGACCTCGACGTCCAGCTGGTCGGCACAGACGTCCACCAGTCGCTGCGCCGCAGGCACGAACGACTCCACCCGCCAGTCCGGCGCGCCCAGTCCCTCGAGCTCCCCGACCCGGTCTACCCACTCGACCTGCAGCCGCACGAGCATCCCGACCAGTCGTTGCAGCACCGGAAGCGCAGCACCCCAGTGGTCCTCCCCCGGCACGTCGTCCAGCAGCACCCTTGGCCCCCCGGCTGCGACCAGAGGCGGGACGACCGAGGGGTCGAGCAGCTGCAGCATCCTGCCCTCGTGGGCGAAGAACGGCGGCACGACCTTGAGCCACACCAGTCCGTCGACGACAGGCAGCCGCCAGATGCTGGAGAGGTTCCAGGTGCGCAGCTGCTCGGCCGGGCCGACCCGCTCACGGCCGATGAGCCCCAGGGCAGTGTCGGCCCACGCAAGGTCGGCTGCGGGACCGCCAGGTCGGGCGTACGGAAGGCGGAAGGGTTGTTCCGCAACGGGATCGGCGCCACGCCACGGCACCAGGTCCGCCGCCGAGGGCGCCAAAGCCACCTCAGCCAGGTAGGTCACAGCGCCGCCTGCGACACCCCAGCCGTCGGCGGCCGACAGCAGGCGCAGGACGGTCACCTCGACGCCGTACGCCGTCCGGGCCCCCACCACGACGTCGCGCACCTCCTGCCTCCAGGGCAGCAGCACCTCGAACGGTGGCAGGGCACCGAGAACGGACCCCAATTGGTCGCACAGGACCAACGTCACGTGCCGCGGCGGGTAGTCCGTCACGACAGGAGCCCCAGCAGCCGGGTCGTCAGGAACGTCGTCAGCAGCCGAGCAGCCGCGCCGCCAACCAGCCCTGCACCGCGTCCAGCCCGATGCGCTCCTGAGCCATGGTGTCGCGTTCTCGCACGGTCACGGCCTGGTCCTCCAGGGTGTCGAAGTCGACAGTCACACAGAACGGCGTACCGATCTCGTCCTGACGGCGGTAGCGCCGACCGATCGCACCCGCATCGTCGAACTCGACGTTCCAGTTCTGCCGCAGGGCCGCAGCGAGGTCACGGGCCTTGGGGGTGAGGTCAGCGTTGCGCGACAACGGCAGCACCGCCACCTTGACCGGCGCGAGCCGCGGGTCGAACCGCATCACGGTGCGCTTCTCGAGCAGGCCCTTGGCGTTGGGCGCCTCGTCCTCGGTGAAGGCGTCCAGCATGAAGGCCAAGGTGGCGCGGGTCAGGCCGGCGGCCGGCTCGATGACGTACGGAGTCCAGCGCTCGCCCTTCTCCTGGTCGAAGAACGACAGATCGGTGCCCGAGGCCTTGCTGTGCGCGCCGAGGTCGAAGTCCGTGCGGTTGGCGATGCCCTCGAGCTCGTCGAAGTCCTTGCCGCCGAAGCCGAAGCGGTACTCGATGTCGACCGTGCGCTTGGAGTAGTGCGACAGCTTTTCCTTCGGGTGCTCGAACATCCGGAGGTTGTCCTCCTTCAGCCCGAGACCGACGTACCAGTCCCAGCGGGTCTTCAGCCAGTAGTCGTGCCACTGCTCGTCGGTCCCGGGCTCGACGAAGAACTCCATCTCCATCTGCTCGAACTCCCGGGTGCGGAAGATGAAGTTGCCCGGGGTGATCTCGTTGCGGAACGACTTGCCGGTCTGCGCGATGCCGAAGGGCGGCTTCTAGCGCGCCGAGGTCATCACGTTGAGGAAGTTGACGAAGATGCCCTGCGCGGTCTCGGGCCGCAGGTAGTGCAGGCCCTCCTCGCTCTCCACCGGACCGAGGTAGGTCTTGAGCAGGCCGGAGAACTGCCGCGGCTCGGTGAACGAGCCCTTGGTGCCGCAGTTGGGGCAGTTGATGTCCGCGAGGCCCGCGGCCGGCGGCCGGCCCTTCTTCGCCTCATAGGCCTCTTCGAGATGGTCGGCGCGAAAGCGCTTGTGGCACGACTGGCACTCGGCCAGCGGGTCGGTGAAGGTGTCGACGTGACCCGAGGCCACCCACACGTCGCGGGCCAGGATCACCGCGGAGTCAAGCCCGACGACGTCGTCGCGGGACTGCACCATCGCCTTCCACCACTGACGGCGGACGTTCTCCTTCAGCTCGACGCCCAGGGGGCCGTAGTCCCACGCGGAGCGGGTGCCGCCGTAGATCTCGCTGCTGGGATAGACGAAGCCGCGCCTCTTGCTAAGGCTGACGATCGCGTCGTTGCGCTGGGCGGCGCGTGCGTCGGAGCTGCCCTTGGCCACGGTGGCCTCCATCCGGCTGGTTGTCGGCGGGCTTGGCGGTGAGTCAACGAGGCTATCGGTGCGCGGCGCCCGCGCCCACACCGGTGGCGGTCGCGAGCACCTCGAAGGCACTCGGCTCGGGGACCGCATGTGCCATCACCGCAGGGGCCGTCATCTTCACGTCGTACGACGACAAGGCACGGCGATAGGCACCGACGCCCGCCCAGTGCGTCACGAGCAGCCACAGCTCCGGCTCGTCCGGCGCCCGACACAGGTGGCCGCCGACGAAGCCAGGCAGCGTGGCGAACAGCGTCATCAGGTCCTCGGCGCAGGTGCGCCATGCATCGGCCCCCGGTTCCGGCACGCGCAGGCGGGTGGCGACGATCACCTGTCGACCCTAGCCGCCCCCCACCTGTCACGTGACACCACGGGCGAGCAGAAAGGCGCGACACACTCGCCTTACGTTTCAGTTGGAGGAGGAGACGGGGGTGGGCCGCGGCCGCATGGGAATGAAAACGGTTGTCGTTTGCGTGCTACCGTCGACCCCATGCCTGTCGTCTTCGCCCTCGCCGCGGTGCTGTCCACCGCGCTCGGCGGCATCGTCGCGCTGCGCAGCCGGGACCATCTGCACCTGATCCTCGGCTTCGCCGCCGGGGTGATGCTCGGGTTGGTGGCTTTCGACCTGCTGCCCGAGCTGTTCTCGCTGTCCGACGCGACGCTGGCGGGCGTGCCGGCGGTGATGGTGGCCTTCGCCGCCGGCTTCCTGCTGCTGCACGTCGTCGAGCGCTCGGTGGCCATGCACGCAGCCCACGAGGGCGAGTACAGCTCGCACGACCACCACAACCCCGAGGTCGGCATCGCCTCCGGACTCGCCCTGGCCGCACACTCCTTCCTCGACGGCGTCGGCATCGGCCTCGCCTTCCAGGTGGGCAACACCGTGGGGTACGCCGTGGCGCTGGCTGTCATCGCCCACGACTTCGCCGACGGTCTCAACGCGGTCACGGTGATGAGGGCACACGGCAACTCCCGGACCCGCCAGGTGGCCATGCTGATCGCCGACGCCCTGGCGCCGGTGCTGGGAGCGCTGTCCACGCTGTTCTTCACCGTCGGCGACACGGTGCTCGCGCTCTACCTCGGCGGATTCGCCGGCTTCCTGCTCTACCTCGCGACCGCGGACATCCTTCCCGAGGCGCACGCCCACCACCCGTCCCGGCTGACCCTGCTCAGCACCCTCGGCGGCGTCGGGCTGATGTGGTTCGTCGTCGCCGCGTCAGCCGGCTAAGGCAACGATGAGCCGTCAACGAGCCGCTGTCGCCGCCGAGCTCGCCCGGGAGGACGCCTTCCGCAGCGCGCAGGACATCCACGCCAGCCTGCGCACGGGCGGGCACCGGATCGGCCTGACCACCGTCTACCGCGCGCTGCAAGGTCTGGTGGAGTCCGCCGAGATCGACGTGCTGCGCACCGACGACGGCGAGGCGACCTATCGCGCCTGCTCCGCCGGTCACCACCACCACCTGGTCTGCCGCCGCTGCGGGGTGACCGTGGAGGTCGCCGGCCGGGCGGTCGAGTCCTGGGCCGAACGCGTGGCGCAGGCCCACAACTTCGTTGACGTCGAGCACACTGTGGAGGTGTTCGGCACCTGCCGGACCTGCGCCTCGGGGGATTGATCGTGAACAGTCCACATCGCGCGCTCGGGCTACGCACCCAGGCGTTCGCCGTCGCAACCGCGGCGGCCATCGGCCTCGTCGCCGGGGCCGCCCCCGCTGCCGCCGGCACTGCCTGCGCGCCGACCGTGATCGCCCATCGCGGCGACTCGTCGCGCGCGCCGGAGAACACCATGCCCGCGTTCCGCTCGGCGCTGCGCGTCGGCGCCGGCACCATCGAGACCGACGTGCAGTTCACCGCCGACGGCGTGCCGGTTCTCATGCACGACCCCATCATCGACCGCACCACCGACGGCACCGGACCTGTGTCGGCCCTGACGCTCGCCCAGGTGCGCGGGCTCGACGCAGGCAGCTGGTTCCACCGACGTTGGGCCGGCACCCGGGTGCCGACGATGGCGGCCATGCTCGCTCTCGCGTACGGCCACCACGCCAGGGTGCAGCTCGAGCTCAAGGTGCGACCGACAACCGAGCAGCTCGCCACGTTCCTGGGGCAGCTGCGTCAGGTGTCGATGGGGCCTTCCGTCGTGGTCAACAGCTTCGACCAGCAGACCGTGCTCGACGTACGAGCCGCGGCTCCCGACATCGCCACTGCCCTCATCGACTACAAGGGTTTCCGCGACCCGGGCTCGGTGCTGCGGTTCGGCACGACCTACATCGTCAACCAGGCAGCTGTCACCCGGTCACGGGTCCAGGCGTGGGCCGACGCCGGCATTGCGGTGCGGCCGTGGGTGGTCGACTCGGTGAGCGGCTGGAAGCGGATGGCCTACGACCACGCGACCGCCACCATCACCGACAGGCCGACGGCCTACCTCGCCTGGGCGCGTTCCTACTGCCGTTGACCTAGGGGCGCTGGGCCAGCGGCGCGACGTTGGGCACCGCCCCGCCGTAGCGACGGTCCCGACGCGCATAGGTCTCGATCGCCTGCCACAGATGGGTGCGGTCGAAGTCGGGCCACAGCGTGTCGAGGAACACCATCTCCGCGTACGCCGACTGCCAGAGCAGGAAGTTGGAGGTGCGCTGCTCCCCCGACGAGCGCACGAACAGATCGACGTCAGGGATGTCCGGCTCGTCGAGGTGCCGCGCGATCGTGCGCTCGTCGATGCGCTCGGGGTCGAGTCGACCGGCCGCCACCTCGCGAGCGATGGCGCTCACTGCGTCGGCGATCTCGGCCCGGCCGCCGTAGTTGACGCAGAACTGCAACGTGATGACGTCGTTGCCCTTCGTGCGCTCCTCGGCCTCCTGCAGCTCGTTGATGACGCTGCGCCACAGTCGTCGGTGCCGCCCGGCCCAACGCACCCGCACCCCGATGGCATCGAGCTCGTCCCGTCGGCGATGGATCACGTCACGGTTGAACCCCATGAGGAAGCGCACCTCGTCCGGCGACCGTTTCCAGTTCTCGGTCGAGAAGGCGTAGGCCGACAGGTGCCGCACCCCGATCTCCACCGCGCCATGGATGACATCGAGCAGCGCGGCCTCGCCGGCCTCGTGACCCTCGGTCCGGGGCAGGCCGCGCTCCTTGGCCCAGCGGCCGTTGCCGTCCATGACGATCGCCACGTGCGCCGGCACCAGCTCGGGCGGCAGCAGCGGCGGTCGAGCACCGGAGTGGTGCGGCCGCGGCGGCTCGACGACCCGACCAGCTGACCGGCGTACCCGATCTGCCGGTGTCGTCCTCGCCCGCCGCACGGCACCGACCCTAGCCACCGCGACTCAGGTGCGTTCGACCAGCGGCAGCGAACGCAGCCCACGCTCGAGGTGCCACTGGAGGTAGGCCGCGACCAGACCGCTGCCTTCGTTGCGGTGCCGCGCCTCGCTGGCGTCGGCCAGCGGCCAGTCACCGGTGAGCAACGCCGAGAGCAGGTCCAACGTCGCGCGCGCCGGGGATACCGAGCCGGGTGGCCGGCACGATCCGCACACGGCGCCACCCGACGGCACGTTGAAGAACGGGTGCGGTCCCGGCGCTGCGCACCGCGCACAGTCGTCGAAGGACGCGGCATAGCCGGCGACCGCCAGCGACCGCAGCAAGAACGCATCGAGCACCAGCCCCGGTGCGTGCGCGCCCTCAGCGAGGGTGCGCAAACCCCCGACCAGCAACAGGAACTGCTGGGTCGCCGGTTCCTTCTCCTCTGCCGTCAACCGCTCGGCCGTCTCCAGCATCGCGGTGCCGGAGGTGTAGCGGCCGTAGTCGGCCGAGATGCGGTCGCCGTAGGAGGAGATGCTCTCGGCTTGCTCGACCACGTCCAGCGACCGGCCCTCGTAGAACTGCAGGTCGACGTGGCTGAACGGCTCGAGCCGCGCCCCGAACTTCGACCGGGTCCGGCGCACCCCCTTGCCGACCGCGCGGACCCGACCGTGGGCGCGCGTCAGCAGGGTCACGATGCGGTCGGCCTCACCCAGCTTCTGGGTGCGTAGGACCACACCCTCGTCGCGGTAGAGAGGCACCTGGCCATTGTCGCCGACGGACGCCTTCACCACCGCAGGCTGAGCACCTCGAGCCGGCGCGTCGTCGTGGCTGCCGGCGGCTCCGTGTCACTACCAGGGGGTACGACGGCCAACCCGTCAGCTGCGGCGAGCCCGCGCAGCATGGCCGGCCCCGCAAAGTGCAGCAGCTCACGACCCAGCACCGGCACCAGCCGGGTGTCGCTCGGGTGGGTCGTCACCGGTCCGGCGACCTCTCGGGTAACCGGGGGCTCCGACCGTCGACCGGACAGCCTGTCCAGCAACGGCATGACCAGCGTGGCCACGCCCGACGCCGCGGCCAGCGGGTTGCCGGGCAGCCCGACGACCAGCACCCCGGTCGACAGCCGGGCCAGCAGCATCGGGCGCCCAGGGCGCACCGCCACCCCGTCCACGAGCAGGTCGGCGCCGGCCCCCGCCAGCACCGGGCGCAGGTGGTCGGTAGGCCCTGCGGCAGTGCCGCCGGTGGTGATCACGACGTCGGCAGTGCTGGCGCGCAAGGCATCGGCCAGCACGGCCGGGTCGTCCCCCGGGTGCTGTACGCCGATCAGCTCGGCTCCCAGTCCGGGCAGCCACGCCGTCAGCAGCGGACCTAACGCGTCCGGCTCGGCTGCCGGTCCACCCAGAAACTCACCCCCCAGCACCAGCACCTCGCAGCGCGGCCGGGCCACCACGGTCAGCGACGCACGTCCTGCAGCTGCGGCCAGCCCGACCACCGCAGGTGTGACGACACTGCCCGCGGGGAGCACCTCGTCGCCCGCCTTGCACTCCTGACCTCGTGGACGCACGTCGGTCCCGTCAGCCACCACCCCCGCGAGCACGTCGCCCGCCAGCGTCCCCCGCTCGCGGCGCAGCACCGCCCGCGCACCAGCAGGGAGCACGCCGCCGGTCGCGATCGGCAGAGCGTGACCCTCGGCGAGGGCGGAACCCTGCACGCCAGGGCCGACCCAGCCGCTGGCCAGCCGCCACGGACCGACCCCGGCCACCGCCCAGCCGTCCATCGCCGAGGTGGCCGCGACCGGCAGGTCGGTGGCTGCCACGAGCGGCTCGGCCAGCACCCCTCCGAGCGCCAGGGCAGGAGCCAGGTGCCGCGCCTCGCGGTGGGCGACGGTCGCGCCGGCCGCCCAGGAGGCCCTGCGCGCGACCGCCCACGCCTGCGCTGCCACCCGAGGGACCGTAGTCGACGCCCGGGTCGGCCGGACGGCCGACTCGGCGACGACCGGACGGTCAGCACAAAGGGTGCAGAAGGCTCACGCCCCCGAGCGCTTCGCGACGTAGCGTGTTCATCAGGTCACCGCGAGCATGCGGGGCCGTCGACCGCGCACGAGGGGACCTCAGTGAGCACCATGGCGGACAGCACGAGTGCAGCCGGACCAGCCGCTGCGAGCGGCATCGGCAGCACGGGCGACTGTGGCCCGGCGGCGGTGCCGGCGGGGACCATCGTGACCGTGCTGAGCCATGCCGACGGCCAACCGGTCGCCGCGACGGTGCAGACCTGGTCAGCGGGCGACGAGGGCCTGGTCATCTCGGCCCGGCTCACCGTCGGCGCAGCCGTGGTGGCCCGGCTCGCCGACCACAGGGTGTGGGTGTCGCTGACCCACGATGCGCCGGGCTTCACGGTCTTCGGCGGCATCGCGCACGCAGCTGGCGACGACTCGCTCGACGTCACCGGCGTTGCTCCCCTGGTGCGCGAGGCTCGCCGCACTGCTCCCCGGGCCGCCGCGACCACACGCGTGATGGTGACGACCCCGTCGCTGCGCACCCACGACCTTCGGGCCGTCGACCTCGGCCGTGGCGGTGTCCGCGTGTCGCTGCAGGAGCCCGCCGAGCTGACCGCGGGCGAGCGCGTCACCGTCGAGGTCCACCTCGAGGACGGCGCCACGGTGCTCGCCGGCGGCCAGGTGGCCCGGGTCGACGAGGCCGCCGGGCAGGCGGTCGTACGGTTCGACGAGCTGGCGAACGCCGAAGGCTCCCGCCTCGACCGCTTCGCCCTGCTCCGCCTGACCGCGCCCCGCTAGCCCGCTCGGCGCCCGCTCTAGCCGACCGCCCTGTTGAGCGCCGAGACGACGGCGCGCAACGACGCAGTGACGATGTTGGCGTCGATGCCGACCCCCCACACGATGCGCTCGCCGATAGCGCACTCGACGTAGGCTGCCGCGCGCGCGTCGCCGCCGGAGGACAACGCATGCTCGGCATAGTCGAGCACCCGCACCTCGTGGCCCACGGATGCGAGCGCGTCGACGAACGCCGCGATCGGGCCGTTGCCACGGCCCTTCACCGACCGCTTGTCGCCCTCGACGATCAACGTCACGTCGAGCTCGTCGTCGGTGTCGATCGCGGCGGACGTGTGGTGGGTGTCCAACCACACCGGCGTACGCCGGGACAGGTACTCGGCGTCGAACGCCTCCCACATCGCCGCCGGGGAGACCTCGCCACCATCGGCATCGGTGCGGGCCTGGATGACCTGGCTGAACTCGATCTGCAGACGTCGCGGCAGGTCGAGGTGGTGCTCGGTGCGCATGATGTAGGCGACGCCGCCCTTGCCCGACTGGGAGTTGACCCGGATCACGGCCTCGTAGGACCGGCCCACGTCCTTGGGGTCGATCGGTAGGTAAGGCACTGCCCAGCGGAAGTCTGCGACCGGCACCCCGGCCTCGGCCGCGTCGCGCTCCATCCAGTCCAGGCCCTTCTTGATCGCGTCCTGGTGCGAGCCGGAGAAGGCGGTGTAGACGAGGTCACCCCCGTAGGGGTGCCGCTCGTGGACCGGCAGCTGGTTGCAGTACTCCACGGTCCGGCGTACGTCGTCGATGTCGGAGAAGTCGATCTGCGGGTCGACGCCCTGGGAGAACAGGTTCAGCCCGAGGGTCACCAGGCAGACGTTGCCGGTGCGCTCGCCGTTGCCGAACAGGCAGCCCTCGATGCGATCGGCACCGGCGAGGTAGCCCAGCTCGGCCGCCGCGACTGCCGTGCCGCGGTCGTTGTGGGGGTGCAGGGAGAGCACCAGTGAGTCGCGGTGGGCGAGGTTGCGGTGCATCCACTCGATCGAGTCGGCGTAGACGTTGGGGGTCGCCATCTCGACGGTGGCCGGCAGGTTGACGACCACTTTGTGGTCCGGGCTCGGCGCCCAGACGTCGTTGACCGCGTCGCACACCCGCAGCGCGAACTCCAGCTCGGTGCCCGTATAGGACTCCGGGGAGTACTCGAAGAAGACGTCGGTAGCAGCAACGGTCTCGGTGAGTTTCCGGCATAGCCGGGCACCCTGCACCGCGATGTCGACGATGCCGTCTTCCGGCAGTCCGAAGACGACCCGACGCTGCAGGGTCGACGTCGAGTTGTAGAGGTGCACGATCGCCTGCTTGGCTCCTCGGATCGACTCGAAGGTCCGCTCGATCAGTGCATCGCGCGCCTGGGTCAGCACCTGGATCGTGACGTCGTCGGGGATCAGGTCGTCCTCGACGAGCTGGCGCACGAAGTCGAAGTCGGTCTGGCTGGCGGACGGGAAGCCGACCTCGATCTCCTTGTAGCCCATCGTGACCAGGAGGTCGAACATCCGGCGCTTGCGCCCTGGGCTCATCGGGTCGATCAGGGCCTGGTTGCCGTCGCGGAGGTCGACCGCGCACCAGCGCGGGGCCTCGGTCGCGACCCGGCCCGGCCAGGTGCGGTCGGCGAGGTCGACGGGGCTGAAGGCGGGATAGCGATTGATCGGCATGCCCGAAGGCTGCTGGGGGTGCGTGCTGCTCATGGGGTCCACTCGTTCACTCTCTGGGTCGTCGCGGGCTGCGGCCGGAAACAGGCGAGCACTCCGCGGCGAGGGGACCGGCCTCTAGGAGAGTGCCCCGCCGCGGCGACCGAGAAGGAGCAGGCGCAACCGCATGAGCGAAGCGTACGCCGATCAGTACGCGTCCGTCTCGCTGCGCGGCGGACGGTCCCGAAAACGCGCTGGCGGACGGCGGCGCGCGAGGCCCACGCTGTCGTCGTGGAGATCAGTCCGATCGACGTGCGGGACGACGCTGCCATGCAGACGTGGGACCGCATCTGGCGGGCGGGGCACCTCGCAGAGGACCCGACCGACCCGCTGCCGACGACACCCGAAGTCATTGCCCGCGCCCGTGCGGAGCGCCCCAGCATGCTCAGCGAGCTGTGGGTCCTCACCGTCGGCGATCGACCCGTCGGGGTCAGCCAGGTCGACCTGCCGCTGCTGGACAACCTCGACCTGGCCGAGGTCGACGTCACGGTGCTGCCGGCCTGCCAGAGACACGGCCACGGGCGCCGGCTGCTCGAGCATGCGCTGGGCGAGGCCCGCCGCACCCTGGACGTGGCGGCCTTGGACAGCGGGCTGCTGTCCGCACCGGCCGCTGAGGCGTCGGCGGCGGCTGTGGGCTACGAGCTCGTCACCTGGACCGGCCCGTGCCCCGAGCACCTGCTGGCGGACTACGGGGACCTGAAGGCGCGGATGAACACCGACGCACCCACGGGCGGCGTCGACGTCGAGGCCGAGGTGTGGGACGTGGCCCGCCACCGGGCTGGTCACCACCACGCACGACCCGGACAACGCCTACCAGTGGAACACGCTGGTACTACGCGAGCACCGTGGCCACCGACTCGGCCTGCTGGTCAAAGCCGCCAACCTCGCGCGGCTGGCCGTGGGGGCACCGGCCACGCGCTGGGTGCACTCGTGGAACGCGCTCGAGAACTTCCCGATGATCGACATCAACGCCCGCCTCGGGTTCCGCCTCGCCGTCGTCGAGAGCATCTGGCGCATCGACCTGCCGCGCTAGAGGCGCCACCCCGCTGCGCGCCCTCCACCGGACCGGCCTGCGCGTGCGTCAGCTGATCCCACGGGGGGTCTGGCGCACCACCTGCTGGCCCGATGGCAACGGTGTCGCGTCCCTGGCGCCGCTGCACGGGCAGCCGTCGGTGTAGGGCCACCCCTCGTCGAGGGCCAGACGGAACCACACCTGCTTGCCGCTGGCGGCCGCTGCGATGCCCCACTCGGCCGCAACGGCGTCGACAAGGGCGAGTCCGCGGCCGCCCTCCGCGGTGACCCCGGCCTCGCGGGGCTGGGGCAGCGACCGGGAGCTGTCCGAGACCGCGACCTCGACCGAGCCGGCACGCACCGCCACAGTCACTCGCACCGGCTCACCGCCGTGCTGGACCGCGTTGGTCACGAGCTCGCTGGTCAGAAGCGACGCGTCATCGACCACATCAGGCAGCGCCCACTGCTGCAGGGCCTCGGCCACGCCGTGCCGCGCGCGGGAGACCGCCCCAATGCCGTTGTCGAGCTCCCAGGTGATGACACGGCACACGCCCTTGCCTCCCGTCCGGGCTCGCTGCTGAACCCGACCTGTCGAATTTCCCCCTTTGTGCTGGTTCTACACCTGTCAGAACCCGAGCTTTCGCAGCTGCCTCGGGTCGCGCTGCCAGTCCTTGGCCACCGTGACATGCAGGTCGAGGTGCACGGGTGTCCCCAGCAGCGCCTCGATGCCCGCGCGGGCCTTGATGCCGATGTCGCGCAGGCGGGTGCCCTGCGGACCGATGATGATGCCCTTCTGGCTGTCGCGCTCGACGTAGAGGAAGGCGTGCACGTCCAGCAACGGCCGGTCGGCCGGTCGGCCCTCGCGCGGGATCATCTCCTCGACGACCACCGCGATCGAGTGCGGCAGCTCGTCGCGCACGCCCTCGAGCGCCGCCTCGCGCACCAGCTCGGCGACCAGGATCGCCTCGGGCTCGTCGGTGAGCTCGCCGTCGAGATACAGCGGCGGCGACTCGGGCATCTGCGCGGCCAGCAGGTCGGCCAGCAGTGCCACCTGGTCACCCTTGACCGCGGACACCGGCACGACCTCGGCCCAGTCGATGCCCACGGCGCGTCCCAGGTCCCCGACTGCGGAGAGTGCCCCGGCGACCCGGTCGCGGCTGACCCGGTCGGTCTTGGTGACGACGGCCACCTTGGGGACTCGGCTGAGCGCGGCCAGCTCACGGGCGATGAACGTGTCGCCGGGACCTATCTTCTCGTCGGCCGGCAGGCAGAAGCCCACCACGTCGACCTGGGACCAGGCAGCGCGGACCTCCTCGTTGAGCCGCTCGCCGAGCAACGTGCGCGGGCGGTGCAGTCCGGGGGTGTCGAGCACGACCAGCTGGGCGTCGGGCCGGTGCACGATGCCCCGCACCACCCGACGGGTGGTCTGCGGCTTGCTGGAGGTGATGACGACCTTCTCACCCACGAGGGCGTTGGTCAGTGTCGACTTCCCCGCGTTGGGTCTGCCGACGAACGCGACGAAGCCGGCCCGGTGCGCCGTGCTGTCGCCCGGGGTCGGACCGGCGTCGGTCATGAGGTCACTGCAGGGTCAGCCATGACGCCGATGTCGCCGTCACGCCGCTCTTGCCGCGTGCTGGCCAGGTGGGAGGAGACCGTGTTGATGATGGCGGCCAGTGGCACGGCGATCAGCGCGCCGAAGATGCCGGCCACCTCGGCCCCGATCGCGATGACCAGGACCACGGCCAGCGGGTGGACCCGCACCAGGCGACCCATGAGGAAGGGCTGCAGCACATGTCCCTCGATCTGTTGCACAGCAACCACGCCGGCCAGCATCACGAGCGCCTGCACCGGCCCCTTGTCGACCAGGGCGACCGCGATCGCGGCGATGCCCGAGATCGCGGCACCTACGACCGGGATGAAAGCGCCGATGAAGACGAGCACACCTAGCGGCACCACCAGGGGCAGACCGAGCAGCAGCGCGACGAGCGCCACTCCGAGGGCGTCGGTCGCGGCGATGATGAACGTGGTACGGACGTAGGCCGTGAGCACCGCCCATGCCTTCTCGCCACTGGTGTGCACGCGCTCCTGCGCGGACGCAGGGAACAGACTCACGAACCAGCGCCAGATGCCCCGTCCGTCATAGGTCAGGAAGATCGTGGCGAACAGGGTGATGAACAACCCCGCAAGCACGTGTCCGAACGTCGTCGTGGCCGACAGCACCGTGCCGCTGAGGTTGCCCGACGAGCCCTTCTTCACCGTGTCCGTGATGCGCGTACGGATGTTGTCGAGGTCGGACTGGCTGATGTTGAGGTGGCCGAGGTAGGTCTGCAGCGTCTTGAGGCTGTCGTCGAACCGGCTCTGCAGGTCGCCGAACCCGGAGGTGAACTGCTGTGCCACCAGGCTCAGCAGAGCCGCGATCAAGGCGATGCCCCCGATCACCACGATCACCGTGGCCAACCCGCGTGGCACTCTCCAGCTCACCAGCCGGTCCGCCAGCGGCGAGAGCACCGCCGCGAAGAGCAGCCCGATGATCACCGGGATCAGCACCAGGGACAGCAGAGAGAACACCTTGAGGAAGACGTACAGCGCAGCCACCACGAGCAGCAGCCGCCACGACCAGGCCGCCGCGAAGCGCAGCACGTACGGGGTCTCCACCGCATCGGTCGGGTGCGGGTCGGGATGGCTCGGCTGGGCCGACTGCTGCGGCGCAGCGGTCGCGTGCGAAAGCCTGCGCGAGGGGCGGCGGATCATGCGATGACGGTAACCGTTCCGAGCCGCGGGAAACGACAGCGGCGGTTGTCCTCCCCAACGGCACCCGGAGTGGATCGGGTTGGATGGCTTCGTGACGGACAACACCGACGACGACCCTTCCGGTGCCGACACAGCACGTGTTCCTCGAGGACATGGCGTTGTTGGGCCGCGCGGTCGCGACAGTGTGCCGCCGGCGCGACCCGCAGTTCCGCCGGGTCAACCTGGAGATCCAGGGCAACACCGACGCGTTCCTGCACGCGCACGTCACACCCCCCTACACCTGGGAGCCCGCGGACCTCGTGGGCTGGCCGGGCGCCTTGCACGCCTGGACCGGCCGGGTCGATCCGGCGGTCGACGCGTTGTCCGAGCGGCACGACGATCTGCGTCGCGAGCTGACGACCGAGCTCGAGGCTCAGGTGGCGGCAGTGGGGGTCAGCCGCGGCCGGTGATGGTGCCGTCGGCGGCGGCGAGCCAGACGGTGCCGATGCCGAGCTCCGCGACCAGAGACCGGTCGGCGGCTGCGAGCCCGTCACCGCCGAGGACCACGGCGGCCTCGAGGGAGTCCGACCCGCTGGACACCGCAGCCGCCGCCGCGGCTTGCAGGGCCGACAGCTGCAGCGAGGGCAGGGACACCGCCGCGGCGGCGTAGGTGCGGCCGATGTCATCGCGTACGGCGGCACCTTGGGCGCTTGCGCCGCCTCCGGCGCGCGCACGCGCTGCGCGGGCCAGGGTCACGAGCTTGAGGTCCTCGGCGGAGGGGGCATCGACGGCGGGCGCGAGGTCCGGCGGCGGAGGGTCCGCTGGAACCGCGTCAGGACTCGCGGGCATCGGTGTCCTCCAGCGCGGTGGGATCAGGCTCGGCGGCGACGTGCCGGACGAGCACGGTGCCGATGCGGTTTCGCCGGCCCTGGCTGCTCTCGGCGGTGAGCTCGAGGCCGTGCAGCCAGACCTGCGCACCGGGGATCGGCACCCGGCCCAGGTGCTTGGCCAGCAGGCCGCCCACGGTGTCGACGTCGTCGTCCTCGAGCTGGAGGTCCAGGCGCTCGGACAGCTCGCCGAGGTGCAGACGGGTGCTCACCCGGAGCGTCCCGCCACCGAGGTCCTCGACGGCCGGGGTCTCGACGTCGTACTCGTCGGTGATCTCGCCGACGATCTCCTCGAGCACGTCCTCGATGGTGACCAGGCCCGCGGTTCCGCCGTACTCGTCGACGACGATCGCGATGTGGGTCTGCTGAGCCTGCATCTCGCGCAGCAGCTCGTCGACCGGCTTGCTCTCGGGGACGAAGATGGCCGGGCGCATCACGGTGTCGACACGTTCGACTGACTCCCCGTCGCGGTGCACGTAGGTGCGGCGCACGAGGTCCTTGAGGTAGGTCACGCCTACCACGTCGTCGGTGCCCTCGCCGATGACGGGGATGCGGCTGAAGCCACTGCGCAGCGCGAGCGACAGAGCCTGGCGCAGCGTCTTGGTGCGTTCGATGAACACGACGTCGGTGCGCGGCACCATGACCTCACGCACGATGGTGTCGCCCAGCTCGAACACCGAGTGGATCATCATCCGCTCGTTGTCCTCGATCACCTGGTTCTCCTGCGCCAGGTCGACGAGGTCCCGCAGCTCGGCCTCGGACGCGAAGGGTCCGTCGCGCAGCCCCTTGCCCGGGGTGAGCGCGTTGCCGACCAGGATCAGCAGCTGCGGCAACGGACCCAGGACCCGTGCCAGCGGATGCACGAACCTGGCTGCCACCAACGAGATCGGTGCCGGGTGCTGGCGGCCGAGAGTCCGAGGTGAGACACCGACCGCGATGTAGGAGACGACGACCATCGTCACCGAGGCGATCAGCAGCGCGAGCCAGCGCCGGTCGACGAGGTCGAGCGTCGCCACGGTCACGAGCACGGTGGCGACGAGCTCGGCCGAGACCCGCACGAGGGTGAGCAGGTTGAGATATCGAGCCGGGTCGGTCAGCACCTGCTGCAGGCGCTCGGCCCCGCGCCGACCCTCCCGCGCCAGCTCGTCGGCCGCCACCCGCGACACCCGGGAGAGCGCGGACTCGGCGCCTGCGGTCACACCTGCGAGCAAGACGAGCAGCCCGGCGATGATGATCAGCTGGATGCTCATGCGGAGCCAGGATCAGGTGCGCCGGCTCGTCGCAGCGCCCACGCCGTGAGCAGCTCGCCCTGCAGCCCGAACATCTCCCGGTGCTCGTCGGGCTCCTCGTGGTCGAAGCCGAGCAGGTGCAGGATCCCGTGCGTGGTCAGCAGATCCAGCTCCTCGGCGGTCGAGTGACCGGCCGCCTTCGCCTGCTCGATAGCAACCGCCGGGCAGAGCACGACGTCGCCGAGCAGGCCGGGTTCGGGCTCGACGTCGTCTCTGCCGGGTCGAAGCTCGTCCATCTCGAAGGACAGCACATCGGTGGGTCCCTCGAGGTCCAGGTACTTCACGTGCAGCGCCGCCATCGCGTCGCCGTCGAGCGCGATCACCGACAGCTCTGCTTGCGGGTGCACCCGCATGCGGTCGAGCACGAACCGCGCGAGGGTCGAGATCCGCTCCGGGTCAAGGGCGTCCGGCGACGACGCGGGGATGCCCGACTCGTCGGCGACGTCGATGCTCATCGTCGGCGGCGGCTCGAGCCGCCCGAGCCCGAGCCCGAGCCGTGCCGACGCACGTCGTCGCCCTGCTCAGCGTCCCATCGCCCGTAGGCCTCGACGATGTCGCTGACCAGCTTGTGCCGGACGACGTCCTGCGAGGAGAGCCGGCAGAACTCCACGTCGTGAGTCCCTTCCAGGATCTCCTGCACGACGCGCAGACCACTGGTCGTGCCGCCGGGCAGGTCGACCTGGGTGACGTCACCGGTGACGACCATCCTGGAGCCGAACCCGAGGCGGGTGAGGAACATCTTCATCTGCTCGGCCGAGGTGTTCTGCGCCTCGTCGAGGATGATGAACGCGTCGTTGAGCGAGCGCCCACGCATGTAGGCCAGCGGGGCGACCTCGATGGTGCCGGCGGTCATCAGCCGAGGGATCGACTCGGGGTCGATCATGTCGTGCAGGGCGTCGTACAGCGGTCGGAGATAGGGGTCGATCTTGTCGAACAACGTGCCGGGCAGGAAGCCGAGACGTTCGCCGGCCTCGACCGCGGGCCGGGTCAGGATGATGCGGTTGACCTGCTTGCCCTGCAGGGCCTGCACGGCCTTGGCGACCGCGAGGTAGGTCTTGCCGGTGCCCGCCGGACCGATGCCGAAGGTGATGGTGTTGCGGTCGATCGCGTCGACGTAGCGCTTCTGGTTGACCGTCTTGGGACGGATCGTGCGACCGCGGTTGGACAAGATGCTCAGCGTCAGCACCTCGGCCGGCCCGCCGGTGCCGTCGGTGCCCTCGGCGTGCAGCATGCCCACCATGCGGCTGACCGACTCGGCGGTCACGCCCTGACCGGTGCGCAGCACCGCGACCAGCTCGTCGAAGAACCGCTCGACCAGAGCGACTTCGGCGGGTTCTCCGCGAAGTGAGATCTCGTTGCCCCTCACCGAGATATCCACCTCGGAGAAGGACCGCTCGACGACTCGCAGGAGCTCGTCCCTGGTGCCGAGCACGCTGACCATGGGCTGGCTGGCAGGGACGACGATCGTCGTCCGGGTCTCGGGTGACTCGGTCATGGTGCGGCCGGGGTCGGCCTGCTCGCCCTGCTCTCCGTCTCGGTCGGTGCGTGGGCCGCACCGGCTGGCGACAACATGCTAGGCGATGGGGGGCTGCTCTGGCTTGCCGCCGAAGGGCAACGGCTCGCGGGTGACCGGGTAGGTGGCCCAGTAGAGGCGGTCGACGCTGCCATCGGGGCGGCGTACGACCCGGAGCCGTTCGCCCTGCTCGCGACCGGACACGACCCGGAACAGGTCTGGCCCCTCCTCGGCGAAAACTGCGGGCGGACGGGTCATCGGTGCACCCTGTGGCCTGGCGGTCAGCGCCCCCTGGACCGCGGCGAAGACGAACGCGTTGCCCTCCGTCCACCAGATGCCGAGCAGCTCCTCGACGTGGGCCGGCACCGGCGGCCCGGGACGCCACGGTTCGGCCGGGTCCGGGTCGTCGTCGAGCACCCGCAGCAGCAGGTCGATGGCGAGGCCACCCGGATCGGCAGCCGCCGAGGTGTTGGCCAGGACCACGGCGCCGACCTTCTCGGGACGGCGCACGACCAGCCCGGCGAGGAACCCCGGCATCGCGCCGTCGTGCCCGGCCAGGACCCGCTCGCCGCGGCGGTGCAGCATCAGGCCGAGCCCCCACGCCAAGGTCCAGGCGTCAAGGTCGTAGACCACCTGCGGGTGGCACATCTCCTCGACGGTCTCAGCGGCGAGGACACCGGGCGAGGCGTCCGGGTCGGCAAGAAAGATGGCCCACCGGCCGAGGTCGCCCGTCGTCGACCAGAGCTCGGCTGCCGGAGCGAACGCGTTGCCGGGGAACTCCGGCTCAGGCAGCAGCCGGTCGGCATAGGGGTCGGTGAGGTAGCCCTGCGCGTAGGGCGCCGTGCGGCGAGGGGTCGTGCGGGTCATACCCAGCGGCGTGAGCACCCGCTCGCGCAGGGCCTCGTCCCAGCTCTGGTGCCGCAGCCGCGAGACCACCTCACCGAGCAGCGCAAACGCAAGGTTGGAGTAGTGGTGCCGCCGACCCGGCGGCAGCACCGCTTCGGCCTCGGCCAGACCGGAGATCAGCGCCTCCCGGTCCGGACCCTCGAGCTGCTCCCAGACGTCGCCGGCGGGTTCGCGTTGCAGACCCGACAGGTGCGACAGCATCCGGCGGATCGTGAGGTCGCCGTGCCTGGTGCCGGGCAGGTGTGTCTCGAGCCGGTCGTCGAGCCCGATCAGCCCCTCGTCGCGGCACTGCATGACCAAGACCGCGGTGAACGTCTTCGTGATCGAGCCCATCCGGAACTGCGTGTCGGGCGTGGGAAGGGCCCCGATGTCCGCGGCGTCGGTGGTGCCGGCCGCTCCGTGCCACACCTCGCGCCCACGCCGTACGACGACCGCCGCCACGCCGGCCGCGCGCCACTCGGCCTGCTTGGCGGCGAGGTCACGACCGAGTGCCGCAGCAGTCGCCTCAGGTAGGGGCCGCGTCACCCGGGTGGCCACATCAGGTCGCGGCCGGCGAGGACGTGGCCGTGCACGTGGAACACCGACTGCCCGGCACGGGCCCCGGTGTTGAAAACGAGACGGAAGCTGTCGTCGCCGTCTTTGCCCTCGGCCGTCGCGATCTGCGCCCCGACCGAGGCCAGCTCGGCGAGTGCCTGCGGGTCGGCAGCAGCCAGGGTGGCGACATCGGGGTGGTGGTGGTGCGGCACCACCAGCACGTGTGTCGGGGCCTGCGGATCGATGTCGCGGAAGGCCATCACCCGGTCGCCGCGGTAGACCACCTCGGCCGGGATCTCGCCCGCGACCACGCGGCAGAACAGACAGTCATCGACCATGCGCGTGACCTTACCTACGCTGCTCGCGGTGCTGCCGGGGCGCATCCAGCTACCGTCCGGCGCGGCGGGCTGCGGCCAGACGGGTCGGCCGTGTAAACCGGAGGCGCCGGCAGGACGTCGTACCGGTGTGGTCACACTGCCGAGCACAACCAGGACGAGGAGCGCGAGCAGCCCGATGAGCACCGACGCTCCCGAGGAGTCGTGGGGCGCTGGGGACGCGGTCACACACCTGTACGCCGTGCACTACCGCTCCCTCGTGAGGCTGGCTGCGCTGCTGGTGCGCGACCGGTCGCTGGCGGAGGAGGTCGTGCAAGACTCCTTCGTCGCTATGCACGGAGCGTGGCGGCGCATCGATGACCCCGAGCGGGCGCTTGCCTACCTGCGGCGCACTGTCGTCAACGCCGCCCGGTCGGCGCTGCGGCACCGCGGGGTGGTGGAACGCCACGCGCCAGCTGTCGTGCCGGACGCCACCGACATCCCGTCGGCCGAGCACAGTGCCATGGTCGCGCTCGAGCACCAGGAGGTGCTGCGCGTCATGGCCTCGCTGCCCGCCCGGCAGCGCGAGGTGCTGGTGCTGCGTTACTACGTCGACCTCACCGAGGCCGACATCGCCGACACCCTCGGCATCAGCCGCGGTGCGGTCAAGAGCCACGCGTCGCGCGGGATGGCCTCGCTGCGCACTGCCCTGGAGGCCTCCCGATGACCACTCCCCCCGACGGACCCTCCGATGGCCTGGACCCGGTCGAGCGACGGCTGCGCGACGCCCTGGTTGCCGAGGCTGCGTCGGTCGAGCCGGCCGGCGACGGCCTCGACGAGATCCGCAACGGCATCGCGCTCGGCCGTCAGCCGGCCGGTCGCCGGTGGTGGCAGTTCCCCGGCGCGCCTGCTCTGGCCGCTGCCGCCGTACTGCTGCTGATGACCGGTGGGGTGGCGATCGCGTTGCACGGCAACGGTTCTCAGGCTGGCGACGGTGTGACCGCGGGAAACGGCGGTGGTCCCAGCAGAGGCATCTCCCCCGCACCCACCACGAGCAGCTCGGACGGCTCGGCCGCTGCCTCTCCCCTCCCGAGCACGGTACCGCCGTCCTCCTCCCCACCGATTCCGATCGAAGGCGACGTTGTCGTCTACTACGTGCGCGACGATGCGACGGCGGGTCGGCGGCTGTACCGCGAGTCCCGTCCCAACCCGGGGACCGAACCTGTGGCGGCGGCCCTTTCGGCCCTGTTCGACGGCCCTCCGGTGGACCCGGACTATGTCTCCTCCTGGCCGACCGGCACCACGGTGACGGCCTACACCGTCGACGGCACGACCGGCACCGTCCGGCTCGGTGGTGGGGCCAGGACCATCTCGGCCAGGCCGGTGTCGTCAACCGCCGTGCAGCAGATCGTCTACACCGTGACCGCCAACGACGTGCACATCACGAAGGTCCGCGTCCTGATCGGCTCGGAGGTCGTCACGCCGGCCGACGGAGCCGTCCCCGCACCGGCGACCGACGTACTCGCGCTGATCCAGCTGACGTCGCCCGCGGAGGGTGCCACGGTGACCTCACCGGTCGACATCAGCGGCACCGGTACGGCGTTCGAGGGCACCATCAGCTGGGAGATCACCTCGCTGCCTGCTAGCGCGGCGACCGGCTCCGGAGCCGGGGGCACCACCATGGGCGGCGCCAACGGCGAACTGGCCGAGTTCCACACGACGGCCGATCTCGCGCCCGGCACCTATAAGATCCGGGCCTTCGAGGCTTCCGCCAAGGACGGCTCCGCGCTGCACGTCGACACCAAGACCTTCACCGTGAAGTAGCCCCGCAGCCCCCGCAGCCCCCTCAAGTGGCGGAATCCGGCTGCTTCGCCCCCTCGAGTGGCGGAATCTGGCTGCTTCGCCTCGGCGGGTGGCGGAATCTGGTCGACCGACGGCAGCCGCGGCCACCATTTTCCGCCACTCGGAGATGGCGATCGGACCCATCGAATGCGGAGTGGCTGGGAACCCGGGCTGTCAGTGCCAGCGCGGGGTCCGCGCCAGCAGCACGGCGAGAGCGACGGTACCTGCCGTCGAGGTGCGCAGAACCGTGGGACCGAGGTGGTACGTCGTCGCCCCGGCCCGCACGAACGCCTCGAGCTCCTCCGGGCTGAGCCCACCTTCGGGCCCCACCACGACCACCACCTCGCCGAGACCAGCACCCGACAGCACCGGCGACCATGACCACCCGGCCAACGGCACGGTGGCCTCCTCGTGCAGCACGACGGCAGCCGAGGCAGCAGCGATCCGCTCCGCCACCGCAGCCGTCGACGCAAGGTCGGCCACCACCGGCCACCGCGCGCGGCGGGACTGCTTGGCCGCCGCGGCTGCCGTCGTACGCCACTTGGCCAACGCCTTGTCCCCGCGCCCCTCGCGCCAACGAGTCACGCACCGGGTGGCCGCCCACGGCACGACCTCGTCGACGCCGACCTCGGTCATCGTCTCGACGGCAACCTCGCCGCGGTCACCCTTGGGCAGCGCCTGTACGACGACCAGCCGGGGTGCCGCAGACGGTTCGGCAGCCACCGACGAGACTGCGATGTCGACGACGTCCTTGCCGACCACCGCCGCCACGGCTCCGACCCCGCGTCGCCCGGAGCCGTCGACGAGGACCACCGGCTCACCGACGGCGAGGCGCACGACGGTGGCCGCATGCCGGCCCTCGGCTCCCGAGAGCCGCACCACCCCGGCGACCAACGCGGCGGACTCGACGAGGAACACCGGCGCGCTCACCGCCGCCCCCCGCTCACTGCAGGCCCTGGCTCAGCGCTGGCTGAACGCGTCGCGCAGCCGGTTGAAGAAGCCGTTCTGGTGGCCGGTGACATGACCGACGTCCGGCCCATCCTCGCCGCGCAGCTCGGCGAGCTTGCGCAGCAACGACTCTTGCTCAGCATCGAGGCGCAACGGCGTGACGACGTCGATGTGAGCCACCAGCTGACCACGGCCGGCGGCCCGCAGGTGCTTGACCCCCAGCTCGGCCAACGTCACGGCCTGCCCCGACTGGGTGCCCGGCTTGACCTCGATCGTGCGCGGCCCGTCGAGGGTCTCCAACGTCACTGAGGTGCCCAGTGCCGCTGCCGTCATCGGGACCGACACGGTGCAGTGCAGGTCGTCGCCGCGGCGCTGGAACAACGGGTGCTCGCGCTCGACGATCTCGACGTAGAGGTCGCCGGCGGGACCACCACCGGGACCTGCCTCGCCCTCACCAGTGAGCTGGATCCGGGTGCCGGTGTCGACACCCGGCGGGATCTTGACCTTCAGCGAACGACGCGTGCGGGTGCGCCCGTCGCCGCCGCAGTCGTGGCACGGGTCGGGGATGACGGATCCGAAGCCCTGGCAGGCCGCACACGCCCGCGACGTCATCACCTGACCGAGAAAGCTGCGCGTGACATGCTGCACCTCGCCCCGGCCACGACAGACCTCGCACACCCGGGCCGACGTGCCCGGTCGGGCACCTGCACCGCTGCACGTCGGACAGGTGACCGCGGTGTCCACCTGCAGCTCGCGGGTCACGCCGAAGGTCGCTTCGGACAGGTCGACCTCGACCCGGATCAACGCATCCTGACCCCGTCGCTGACGTGACCGCGGACCGCGACCGGCGGCACCGGCCCCACCGAAGAAGGCGTCCATGATGTCGGAGAAGCCGAACCCGGAGCCGAAGCCGCCACCGGTGGAGAACGGGTCACCACCCAGGTCGTGCATCTCACGCTTCTGCGGGTCGGAGAGCACCTCGTAGGCCATGGTGACCGCCTTGAAGCGCTCC